>JADKBL010000012.1 GCA_016718875.1 Bacteroidota bacterium | reverse complement strand
CAGGCATGGTTGTTGAACCATTAATCAAAATATCAAGGTCTCCGTCATTATCATAATCTCCCCAGGCAACTGAGCCCATGCAAACCTGGGTAGAAAGGAATCCCTGGTCAGAAAAAGATAGACCATTATTGTTCCGGTATATTTTAGTTACAGGATTATAAGTTCCATAAACTGTACCCGAAAATAATAATATCAAGATAACCATCATTGTTATAATCACCCCATTCCGCAATACCAGCTTCAACTGAAGGAAGTATAATATCAGTTCTCTTAATAAAATTGTTGGCTCCATTGTTTTCATAAATAAGAGTTGGATTCCCCGGAACAATAAAGTCGAGGTAACTATCCTTATTAAAATCACCCCATACCGCCTTGTTGTAACTTCCCCGATCAATAGAGATGCCTGTTTGTTCAGGAAACATATTAGTGCTGAAAACTCCGGGATTTCCATCCACATTAAGGGATTTCCAATAATTCTCATTACCAGCGCTTCCTGTATATTCAATAACATCAAAACTGTAAAGTTTCCCCGGAAGGAGTCCTCTTATTTCAACACTGTCACTTCTTCCATTATAAATACAGTACCATCCTGTTGGATTCCTGGTCTCCAAAGCCAAATTCATTATCAGCTAAATATGTTGCTTAGGTTCGTTGGAGATGCTGATTCTGAAGTTGTTTCTTTGCAAAATACAATGCATCTGTCCCCATTTCCTCTTTCCCACTTTAGGATTAGCTGATTTGGATTAATAATTTTTGCAGAAAGATTTGATGCTTGTGCAGGTGAGATCGTGAAAATATTATCAGATGAAAACGGACCTCCCTAAAACCGTTATCAATTGTCTGGACTTTCCAGTGTAGGTGCCAAAAGGCAACTTTCTAATCAGAAATGAATTTCCGAGATCCTGCATTTCCAGGTCCTAGAATGCTTCTAAAGCCTGAAAAGTCTGAATTTGAAGGCATAATATCATTTTTATCTTCTGATGTTCCTACTTTAATATTATAAGTTAATGAAACTCAAGGTGTCTCAATGTCAGTAGCTTCTTGCCATGAAAATGTTACGTCTGATCCATCAATCGCAGAAGATCAAACCTGTTGGTGTTCCTGGTATCTGATTTGAACTTGAGGAATTGTTTCTATAGATTTTTCTGTAATCCCTAATAATGTATTTCCTAAAGTGCAAAAATCCAGATCACTCGTCATTATCATAATCGCCCCAAGCTGCTGAACCTGAGCCTATCTGTTGCTCAATGCAAGTAGGGTATAATGGATCATTCGTTGCACAAAAAGAATGTTGGCTAAAGTTATCTTCTCCATTATTTTTATAAATAGTTGTGATCGGATAAGAAAAATGTATCTCCAACCTGTAATAATAATATCAAGATCACTATCATTATCAAAATCCCCCAGCTAGCATCCTCTCCTTACAGCAGGAAGAGTTAGCCCGGCTGGAATAGTAAAAATCCAATTGCCATCGTTCCGGAAAATATTAATGTATGGAAAGCTTTGGAAGTCCATCCTGTAATTATCAAATCTAAATCTCCATCCTTGTCATAATCACCCAGATCCACAGATCCATAGCTTAAACCTTTAAAAGGTAAATCTTTAATTTCTGAGAAAACTGAATTGCCTTGATTTCTGTAGATTTTAGCAAATTTTTCCTCAGACGATTCTCCCATCAAATACAGATCCAGTAATCCATCGTTATCAAAATCACCCCATTTTGATTTACCAAGATAGTTTGGTTCAATGAGTGTAATTGCTTCCATCCAGGTAAATGTGAGATCTGCATTAGTTCTGAAAACCTTTGAACCTATAATTAAATCAAGGTCACCATCATTATCGTAATCACCCAGATCAACAGACTGACCATCCAGATCAAAAGGAATGCGATCATTATCAGCAATACCATCTGTCCAGATCTGTGAAAGTGCCATCTCCTCCATGATTAAGGAAATATCTTTGATGATTTCCTGACATTGCAATGTCGACAAAGCCATCTTTGTTGATATCGCCAAAAGCACTTGCCTGACCAACATGGAAGGGAACGGTAAAGTTTTTAAAAATCCCTCGTTCATAATTCCCAAGGGCTTGGATACATCCTCTCCTCCAGGAATAACAGGATCCAGGTCTTTGTCATTATAAAATCAAAACCCATTTAATACGGCTTTTATTATTGGATCTGGGCGGCCCCGGGCTCTGGAACAACATTTCCAGGCGTTACATCAGTAAATGTCTGTGAAAAAATATTAATTGTCAGAACTGACAACAGAAGCATGAATGCTTCTTTCCGGAGGAAAGTAATATTCATACGGCAATAATTTAGATAATAGCAATAAAAGTTACACCAATTTTCGACTCGTGTCAAGTGATTTTCGAAGAATTTGACGAAGGGAGGGAAATCTGGTATGAGGTATGGGGTTTGGGGTGTGAGGGCCCTGCTATGACTCACGGCTCACGACACACGGCACAATGATGGGCAATTCCTGCCTTGCGCCTTGCGTCGTGCGCCCAGTTTACTCCACCAGAACCTTCCTCACCGCCCTGAACTTATCCAGCGAAAGATTTATAAGATACATCCCCTTCGACTGCCCCGAGAGATCAATCTGACTCGAGAAGTGCTCTGTTGTCTTCTCAAATTTGATGTTGAGGATCTTGCTTCCATTCTGAGTTATAATGTCAATTACAAGCTCCCCGAAGACATTGTTATTCATTTCAATAGTGAACATCCCGGTTGTCGGATTAGGATATATCTTTACTCCCTCAAACGGATCAGTATCTTCAATCCCTGTTAATTCAAGTGGTTTTGGAATTGTAATTGCATCACTTATCCTGTAACATTCTTTGTCGTTGGAAACACTTACCCGGTATGTTCCGAGCCTCTGACCTGCTATATAAGTGCTGGAAATGGCATCAGTGATTCTGGTACCATTGAAATACCATTTATATGATTCAGCCTTTGAGTTAGTTGTAAGATACCATACATTGGGCCCGTTTGCTTCTAGAACAGGTTTTGGCATCAGCTCCTTAAAGTTGAGATTGAGGATTTCAGAACTACTTGCGCATCCTTCAAGTTCAGCTTCAACATAATAGGCACCGTCTTCAAAATAATCTTCGATAAATGTCGCCGAACTGATCTGCGCCCCGTTTTTATACCATTTATAAATGTATGCTGAATTTGGATTCTCAACACTTAATCTTAAAGGTGTTTCTCCTAAACATTTTTCGGGTTCATAGCCGGAATCGTCGACCATTGGTTTTACAGGTCTGGAATTTACTACTATATCAACAGCGTTGGTCTTAATGCTGCATCCGGTGATATTTGATATTTCCAGCTGATATTTTCCCGATGCTGCTGCTTTAAATGTGTTTGTTGTTTCACCCGGAACCGGGATCTCATTTTTCAGCCATTGATATGTAAAGGAAGGGAAAGCTGTTACGCCAAGAATTACCTCTTCCCCTTCACAGATTTGAGGTTTCGACGGCGGACTTAAAGTAGCAGAGGCAGGACGGCTGTTAACTTTTATCGTTGCCTTGTTTACAGAAAATGATGAACAACCCTGTGAATTGGTTACAACAAGAGTATAGTCACCCGTAATTTCCGCAGCATGTACGCAGGTATCCTTTCCTACTGATCCACCGTTGAGCTTCCATTTATATGTCAGGTCATTATCATTGGGTACAGATAAAATAAGGTTTTCACCTGCACAGAACTCAGTTTCTCCGGAATAAGCAATTGCCGGCTGAAGCGGGGCCGCTTTTACTGAGATGTTTACCGCAGGCGAAACAGCTGTGCAATTGCCAACAGGGTTGATTACTTTTACTGTATATGATCCTGTCTGCCTTGCAGTGTATGTGTTTGTAACAGCTCCTGTAATATCAGCCCCTCCGTTCTGCCAGGAATAAGTATAGGTGCTTGTTAATGAATTTGCCAGTTTTACACTGTCATCAGAACAGAAATTAGGAGGGCCGTTTAGTGTTATTGCAGCAGTTGGGAACGTCCCTACATCAACAGGTTTGCTAATAGTATCGGAGCAGCCGTTGTCTGCCACAGCTACAAGAACAGCTGTATACGAACCCGGAACGAGATACCCGTGTGTACCCGGATTCTGAACATTTGAACCCGCGATATCACCAAAATTCCAGTGCCATTCACTTATTGTGAGCCCGTTGGTATTTGTAGAGTTTTCAAATGCAGTTACACTTCCTGCACAGACTGTACTATTTGTAAAAGCAGCTTCAGGGACAGGTTTAACATATACATTTTTGGTAATTGAATCCTTTGCAACTGAAGATTCCACTACAAGTTTTACGCTATTATTGCCCGGGGTGGTAAACCTGATAACCGGATTCTGGACAATTGATACGGTAACGCCCCCTATAACCCATCGCCATGAGGTAATTGGATGTGTGGTAACTGAGTTATCAGAAAGATGAGTATCAAATCCAAGGCATACTGCATCATTTGAGAAATCAGCTGTCAGCGCACTTAGTGTGAATGATTTAACAGGAGCCCATGCACTTGGTGTCATTGAGTTATCTATCGTTTGTACACTCCAGTAATAAGTGCCGAGGGGAAGGTTTTTCAGTCTCCATGAGGTGTTGGTGCCAGCATTTCCTAAAGCTTCCACGTACCTGTAACCTGTTGTCAGATCAGCCATTGGAGAGACAATATCAGCCTTGTTATTTGCAGTTCCCACCCATATATTATAAGTAAGTCCGTTATTAATTGTTAGCTTATCCCAACCGTTGTTCCAGTTGAGTATGACATCGAAAACATCTATCTGGCTTGATGTAGTGGTTGGTGGATTGGGTGCCTGGTTGACAAAGTTGTTGTTATTTGTAAGATTACTGTTTCTGTCTTGAACCCGAGAGTAAGATCAATCTTATAGGTGACATAGAATATCCTTATCCTTGTCCTGATTAACATCAATGGTTTTATATATGCAGGAAAAGGAAGAGCTGTCAACTGCATTTCCAGAATCCTTCGAAACCGGTATTGGCATTGTTGAAATATATTGCAAAATCATTATTATATCCTATCCGGGGCATAATAATATCTAGGAAGCCGTCAGTGTTGAAATCAATCCATGTTGAACTGTACCGGTCTGCTGGTCGTGGACTGAGGCTTGTTGATAGCAAGTTGGCCGGTTCCATCATTCAGAAAAATCTGGTTCGTATTGTTTCTGTACATATCATCTCCGGTAAGTAACAGATCAGGATAGCCATCAAAGTTGAAGTCATTCCAGGTAATATCTGCAGGATTGGTGGCAATTGAACCAACATCTATTGTAAAAGAGGATGATCCTATTCCGGGAATAATAGTTTGCATAAGAGAAAATTCATTCCGCCGTCATTTTTATAGATGAAAGTGTAGCATCTTGGATCGCCGATATAGCTGCCATCCTCTTTTCCTGCAATAATAAATCAAAATCACCATCCTGGTCCATATCAACCGCTGAAAGTGCACTCTAAACAAATCTCTGTTAGTGGAAGTTTTGTCCTGCTGTAAAGGAAGGTTCCATTATTTTCAAAAAGAGATAATATCCATTGATCATGAATCAGAATATCAATATCGCCGTCATTGTCAAAATCTGCGGCTGCAACAGAATAACTGCTGAAATAGGGTGTCTATCTTTGCTATCGGTGAAAGTTTATGTTGCCTTGGTTTATGAATAACTCCAGTGAATCAGAAGAGTTCTCCGCTTTGTTGGTTATGACGTGCAATAATATCAGGGAGATTGTCATTGTTTAAATCGTTTATCATTCCAGCAGCTCACATTTACGCCGTATTTTAGGTAAGTGTAGTTATAAGGATGTTGTCTGTTCATGTATTGTCAATGAAGCGTCTTTAATAATCAGATCAATATCATTATCTCCATCAAAGTCAGCACCGGCACCAGCCTTTATGTAACCGTAGAGCCAAAAATGATGAATTCGTTAGCGGCTCCAGGATAGTAAAGGTCTTTTCAGTGGAAAAAGGAGAGGCAAGCCCTGAATTATCTATAGTCTGAACACTCCAGTAATATGTTCCGGGAGCAAGATCTTTCAGGAACCAGGATGTATTTTTATAAACATTACCCATTCCGGGTTTGAGTAGATGGATGCATCGGTTGTACTTGTCATTGAGGAGAAAACCTGATTTCCTCCGGAAGTGGTCCCTACTCTCAGGTTATAGCTTAGTGCCTTTTCCTGAGTTTTATCATCACTCCCGGCTTTCCACTTCAGAGAAACGGAATAAAAATCCTGAATCGCCAATTGATGAAGCTGATTTCAGGTGGGTCAGGTATATTATTTGTTGATGAAGTTTGATTCCTGAATATGAATTCTCTGAATAGTTATTAATATTATATCTTGTTTTCTGTCGTTATTAATATCTACAATATCAAAATTTTCTGCCCATATCCCGATAATCTGTTTGGTTATGAAGGAATCAACTCCATTATATTTATAAATGGCAACTCCCCATTCATCCTGACCTATTATTCAATAATGCCGTCATTATCAATATCAACCCATTTACCATATCGATTATCATTCTCTTCGCAAGGCTTTTATTTCAGTAAATATCTATTCCCGTCATTCCGGTAGAACTCCTGCCAAGAAGATCCAGTTTACCATCATTGTTAAAATCAATGAACTGTGGTTTCACCTGATCAGTTTTTGTAAAGATTAGTGATAACTCAGTGAATTTCCAGTTATTGTCATTCCGGTATATTATTGAATTTGAATTACCGTACCTGTCATGCCCGGTAAGAAGTATATCAATATCATGGTCATTATCATAATCAGCTACAGCAATTTGTCCCTAGACACCTTTAAGCTTATCATTTACCAGCACAAATCCGGTTGCAGTATTCATATAAATATAAGTGTATGGGATTTCTGTCAGCATCCCTTCCGCAAATTAAAACATCCTGTCTTCCGTCATTATTAAAATCTGCTGCTGCTGACCCTCCCATAAGATCAGGCATCCCTGTGGCCAGTCTGAATCAGCTTGGGTTCCATTATTCTGAAAATAAATAGTTCTGGGTAGATAGATGGATATACCGTGATGTAAACAGGATATCAATTCTGTTATCATTATTCAGATCGCATAAGTTATAGGTGACATTGTCATTTTTGAATACAGGAGTGAGCATTTAAATAATGTAGAATTGAATGAGGAGGATGCTTCTCGGAACCATTGTTATTGAAGAAATTAACAGGAGCAAGATTGTCATATTCATTAAGCATGATAAGGTCTAAATCAGCATGTCTCCTGTATTAAAAACTCAAGAATGCAATTTCTCCGGCTCCATCTATTGCAGTTCCTGTCATCACCTGATCAGAAGCCTCATTGCTACCGAAATCTTCTGTTTCACCATATTAATAAGCTTGCACAAGGATCTAGATTATTAAAATTCCATACTTTAACACATCTTATTCTTATCCTTGTTATTGCCAATAGTCATGCATTTGAGGGAACCGTAAAAGAAGTTATTTGTTGATTGGCGGATGTAGTTACAAACTCCCCAAGCTTTTCATTTGAATCTGTAAAATCTTTGTCATTGTTATAGTCAATCCAGGCAATATAACGCATATTGCTGTAAAATAGGGCTTGGCCTGCATTTATTACAATTGAATGTGATACTCCTCTTGTTAGGTCTTTCCATGGTCCATATTTGTGTAATCATTATAACTTGTATCTTTAGGAGATGAGGCATCATGGTATTTTATATCACCTAATCTGACACTGTCGATATATGTATCATATTGAGGGCAAATAAGTTGTGATCCGGAAAGCAATATTGACCTGAAATGTTAATGATGAAGCCAGCTAAAATAGCAATACTAACCAGCAGAGTTCTAAAAATCTTTTGCATAACAATGTGTTTCAGAGATACAGCTTCCAAAATAGTGAAAAGATTTTAAAACAGGTGAATCAGGAATATGATAGTTAGATACTTCGATGGTTTTTACTATGACCCGGATTCCTGAACCGCCACACCTTCTTATTGCGAGGTCCTTTTGTCTGTATTTAATTTTTTCTTGGCACGATTTTTATATTTTACTATCTTTGATTATTAAACAATTGTGTCATGTCAATCAGAAAATTATTTTTAGCAATTTGCTTTTTCCCGGCATTGACCTTGTCAGCTCAGGACAAAACCAATCCGGCAGAATATTCATACAGCAAAACTCTGAAATCACAGTTTGTTTTGCAGGACGACTTCTCAAAGTTCAGCAACTACTGGCTGCTGGGTATAGAGGAGAACAGCTGGTCTGAAAGTATCGAAGGCGGTCATCTTGTCTTCGAATCACTGACCAACAAGCCAAAAGAAGACCTGATCCCTGTAATTATCGACCAGAACAGAAGTTTCGAAATTGAAACTTCCATAAGGTTCGTCGAGGGACAGATGGATAAAGGATATGGTCTTCAATGGGGTAAGGCAGCTAACCCTATGAAACAGTACGACTTCCTGCTTACAGGAGCCGGACACTTCACCATTGATAAATATACCGGCGAGTTTAAGGATTATGTGCCGTTCACAGTTTCACCCAAGGTTAACAGGTACACTTTTAATAAACTCACTATAAGAAAGGTAGCAGATAAATACTACTTTTTCCTGAATGAGAACCTGGTACATTCTATGCCCTTCGAACCTTTCTTTGGCAACCTTGTCGGATTCCAGGTTGCTGAGAATTCAACAATAAGGGTGGATCATATCGATATTGCTTACCTCGACAAAAAAGAGGATACAAAATCGAAAGTCCTTATTATGGACTACAAGTTCAACAGCAATGATCAAAAGGTATCGGTGGGCAAACCTGTAACTCTTACTCTCAACATAAGAAATGTCGGCGACAAGGATGCATCATCTCTCTCAATAAGTAATAAAGTCCCGGCCAATATTGAGGTGGTGGAATTTAAGCCTGTTACATCACTTAAGAAAGGGGAGGAACAGCTTATTACACTTCAGTTCTTTGCAAATAAAAACTATACCGATTCAATTATTCCCATTAAACTTGAAATCGCCGGGGCCGATATTACAAATGTCAATGATATCGATCTTAAGGTTACTCTTGATCAGCCTGTAAAAGTCGAACTCGATAAAGCTCTTGCCCAGACATACAGCGACTTCAGAGGAGGGAACGATCCTCTCAAAGGACTGAATGTTGCACAGGCAATGAAATCTGTGGAGGTCGGAGAATATTACGGACTCATCATAGGAATAGATGAATACACCGGTGAATGGCCTCCTCTCAGAAATGCCGTGAATGATGCTAAAGGAGTTGCCGAACTTCTTACTTCAAAGTACACCTTCACTTCACTAAAAACAATGTATAATCAGGAGGCTACAAGGGATAAAATCCTTGCTGAATTTGAAAGGCTAATGAGTACCGTTAAGGCTAACGATAATGTACTTATATATTACTCAGGACATGGTGAGTATATTGAAAACATGGACAAAGGTTTCTGGGTGCCGGTTGATGCAAATGGGAAAACAGTCTCAAAGTACATATCAAACGAAGATATAAGAGCATTTCTCTCAGGAATCCCTTCAAAACATACTCTGCTCGTTACTGATGCCTGCTTCAGTGGCGATATTTTCAGGGGCAAAACAATGACAATTCCATATGAGAATTCAACCAAGTATTACTCAAAAATGTATTCGCTGAGCAGCAGAAAAGCAATCACATCAGGTGGAGTAGAGCCAGTTATGGACAAAGGAAAGGAAAACCATTCGATATTTGCATATTATTTCCTTCAGGCTCTGAGGAATAACAGCGAAAAATATATAGATGCCGGACAGGTATTTGACTTCCTGAAAATCCCTGTCGTCAATAATTCTATGCAGACTCCCGCCTATTCCCCAATACGTAATGCCGGCGATGAGGGTGGGCAGTTTATTTTTATTACAAAATAAGAATTTAACCACGGAGTTACGCGGGGTTATAACACGGAGTTTCACTGCTGTTAAACTCCGTGCCTTTCTCCGTGTAACTCAGTGCAACTCCGTGGTTAATAAAATATTTAACAAACCTAAATAAACCACCTATGTTAAAAAGGCTCCTTTTTATCCTGGCTGCTTTAATGTTTATTGGAGCTGATCTGTTTTCACAACAATATTTTTTCAGAAGATATTCGGTTGAAGAGGGGCTGCCCCAGGCATCAGTTTATTGCCTTTTGCAGGATTCCGGAGGTTACATCTGGATGGGTACCGATGGAGCCGGAGTAGCAAAATTTGACGGGATCAAAAGTGATGTCTTCACACGAGCAAACGGACTCTCTGACAATGTAGTCAGGAGCCTTTGCGAAGATTCAAAAGGAAATATCTGGTTCGGAACCGATAATGGTCTTACCGTTTATAATGGATTTTCTTTTAGTGTCATCGGTAAAGAACAGGGACTAAACGGAACCTCTGTAATCAGGATAATCGAAGGCTCAAATGGAATAATCTGGGCTGCAACAAACGATGGCGGCCTAAACGGAATATCATATGGTGATTCGGTTATTGTTAAAAATTTCACAAAAGAAGATGGTCTTGTAAATGACTTCATTTTTGATATCTATGAAGCTCCCGACAAAAAGCTATGGCTGGCAATGGTAGGTGGTATCAGTATCATTGAATTTGAAGCTGATTCACTGAAAATAAAGGAGGTATTTAATCCTCAGACAAATACCGGCGCCGATACACCAATAATATCAGTCATTGAACCGGGTGAAGGAAATGAAGTATGGCTCGGTACATTGGGTACCGGTGTTTTTATTGCTACTCCCGGAAGTGACAGAAGAACCTTTAAGGTAAAGCCTCTTGATGCTAATGAAGAATTTCCCGGTATGCAAATCTGGGATATCTGGAAAACAGCAGATGGTGAAATGTGGATTGCAACAAATGACCATGGCGTACTCAGGTGCAGGAATAGCAAAACAGTAGGGATTTTTAATAAGGAATCAGGGCTTCATTCAAATCAGATTCTTGATATAATGCCCGACAGGGATGGTAATATCTGGTTTGCATCGTTTGGGCAGGGAGCTATGATGTACCATAATGATAAATTCACTAGGTACTCTGAAAACGACGGATTAATAGGAGCTGTGGTCCTCGATGTCTTATTTTTAGATGGCAACAATTTTTATGTTGCAACCGATGAGGGCCTGTCCCTTTTCAGTAAAGAGGGTAGCACAATAAAACGCCTCAGTCATTATTCTACCGCTGCCGGGCTGAACAGCATCGGCGCTAATACTATTACAAAAAATGGGAATGAAATCTGGATCGGTACAAATGACGGAATAAATATTCTTAAGAATTCCAGGATAACCGATTTCGCGGGAAACAGCAAGCTTGGTAATAAAAATATTAATTCACTTTATGCCGATTCAAAAGGAGATATCTGGATTGGATCAGCTGGCGGTTATGGCAGAATATTCGGCGATAACCTCTTCTTTATGTCCCAGGAGGAAGGTTTTATTCATGATGAGGTGCAATGCATCATTGAAGACAGTAAGGGAAGAATATGGATGGCTACAATGGGCGGCCTTGTCAGACTGGAAGGGACCACATATACCGATTTCAATGAAATTGAAGGACTAACCAGCCTGAAAGTATCCTCTCTGGTTGAAGACCGGTCCGGAAATATCTGGATAGGTACACTTGATGGCGGTATTTATAAGTTCGATATGACAAGGGATTCTATGCCCATTTCACAGGTCGCTGTCAGGGGTGTGCTTGCTTCAAATAAGATAAATTCTCTTCAGTTTATAAGCGATACACTTCTGGCTGCCGGTAATGACAAAGGTTTTGATTTACTGGTGCTTGACAAGGCAAAGGAAATAAAAAGTGTTATCCATTATGGCATAAGCGACGGTTTCACAGGTGGAGAAAACAGTGCTAATTCAATTGAAGCCGACAACGAAGGTATAGCATGGATAGGGACTAAGAATGGGCTTATGAGATACAGTCCTGCAAAAGATTTCGAAAATTCTGCAAAACCCGAAACAAGAATTACCGGCATAAAACTTTTCTTCGAGGATGTTGACTGGGCTGCCAGAAAATTTAAGACTGGCAGGTGGTCAGACCTTCCCGAAAATCTTATTCTGTCTCATAAGGACAATCACCTTACTTTCGTTCTCACCGGGTTTAACTATGAAAATCCGGAAGAGCTTGAGTTCTCATATTTTCTGGAGAATCAGAGCAAAGAATGGTCCCCGTATATCAGGGAAAGGGAAGTTGTTTTCTCAGGCCTCAATCCTGGAGATTACGTATTCAGGGTCAAGGCGAAAAACAAGTACGGCATAACCGGAAATACTGCCGAATACCAGTTTGTAATAAAACCTCCCTTCTGGCTGACACCATGGTTCTATATCCCTGCTATGATTCTGCTGGTCTTAGCAATTATTATGATTATCAGGCTCAGGGAAAGAAACCTGATAGAGGAAAAAATAAGACTGGAGAAGATAGTTGAGGAGAGGACACGCGAGGTAGTTGAGCAAAAGGATGAAATTGCACGCCAAAGAGATGTCGTTACTTACCAGAAGAAAGAGATAACCGACAGTATTCATTATGCTGAGAGAATTCAGCGGGCTGTGCTTCCCGATGATAAGATTCTTAAGGATCCTTTCCGCGATTATTTTGTTCTCTTTCGTCCGAAGGATATTGTGAGCGGAGATTTTTACTGGATGAACTTAAAAAATGATCACCTTGTATTTACCGCTGCTGACTGTACCGGTCATGGTGTCCCCGGAGCTTTCATGAGCATGCTTGGCGTCAGCTTTCTGAATAAGATTGTTAATGAACTGGGCATTGTAAATCCCTCTGATATTCTTAACAGCCTTCGTGCCAACATAATCACAGCACTGAAGCAGGAAGGTACTTTTGAGACCACAAAGGATGGGATGGATATTGCACTCTGTTCCGTTGACCTGAGAAACAGAAAACTGATGTTCGCCGGAGCCAATAACCCGCTGTTCCTGATAAGGAAAAACGGGGAAGGATATGAATTGATGGAGACTCAAGCCGATAAAATGCCTATCGGATATCATTCCGCAATGGAACCTTTTAGTAACCATGTGATTGACCTGGTTGAAGGAGATACTGTTTACCTCTTCTCAGATGGGTTTCTTGACCAGTTCGGAGGTCCCGATGGCAGAAAATTCATGAAGAAAAGGTTTAAGGAGATGTTACTGGGCAATCAGTCGCTTGATATGGCTTCACAGAGAACAGTGTATAATACTACTCTCGAAGAGTGGATCAATTATCCGCCTTCAGATCCGTCACTGGCAACCCTTGAAGGTCAGATTGATGATATTATTCTGATAGGGGTGAGGTTTTAAGCTGTCTTCCTGTACCTTCTCACAGCTAGAGAGGTGAAGCTTACAGCTATAACCGAAAGAGATATCAGTTCTGCAGAAATGTCGCTTATTGATGATCCCTTGAGCATTACCATCCTGTTTATTCTCATAAGATAAGCTACCGGATTTATCATGTTGAAATCCTGGGCCCACTGCGGCATACTCTCATACGGTGTGAAAATTCCGCTCATCAGAATAAAGATAATCATGCAGAAAAAGGCCACAAACATATATTGCTGCTGACTACCTGAGAAAGTAGAAATAAAAAGTGCCAGCCCCAGTACAGCTATCAGGAAGATTGTTGCACCCAGGAACATTAATAAAATGCTCCCTTCGAAAGGAATGCTGAAAGCCAGCCAGCCAATTAAAAGACCTATTCCCAAATCGATCAGACCAATTATCAGGAATGGGACCATTTTCCCGATAATGAACTGATGTTTCCTTACCGGTGTGACATTTATCTGTTCAATTGTCCCAATCTCTTTTTCTCTGACCATGTTAAGGCCTGCAAGCAGAAACCCGATTGCAGTCACAAGTATTACGAGGATACCCGGAAGCATATAGAATTTGTAGTTGAGTTCTTCATTGTACCAGTACCTGTTGGTTATATCTATCATTGGGAAAGAAGATATCTGGGTCGTATTTATATTTTCAATTGATATTTCCGTGTTATAATCCCTTATAATTCCGTTTATATAAGCCCATGAAAGCTGGGCTGAAGAAGAATTTATAGCATCAATACTTGCCTGGAGTCTTGCCGGCTTACCACTTCCGATATTTTTCCCGAATTCAACCGGTATATGGAGAATTATTCCGCATTTATTATGCAGCATCATATTTTCCGCCTCCTTTACAGAAAATGTAGTTCCCGATATTCTGAAGAAGGTTGATCCGGCAAGTTTGCTTATAAGACCTCTCGATTCGGGTGTCAGATCCTTATCTATTATTACAACATTTGCATTCTTCAACTCAAATGTTATTGCAGGAACAAGGATCAGCATCTGTACTATTGGAACAGCAAATATTGCTTTTGAAATGAATTTGTTCCTGAAGATCTGTATGAACTCCTTGCGGATGAGATAAATTATTGTCCTCATAGAAATAGTTTGTCTTGTTTTCTTTCCATTAACCCACCCCTGGCCTCCCGCTAACGCGGGACATGCTCTCCCGGGAGGGGAATCAGTAATCCTGGCGCCTGTTGCCTGACGCCCGTCGCCATATATTATTCAAGCCTTACCTTAAACTTCCTTACACTTATCCCGATAAATACTGCTGTCATAGCAACCAGTACCAGGGTTTCTTTCCATATATACAGAAGACCTGTTCCTTTAATCATTATATTCTTTATTATTATGATGAAGTATCGTGGCGGCACTATCAAACTGACATAATCGTAAATTTCTGGCATGTTCTCAATCGGGAAAATAAATCCTGAAAGAAGTATGGTAGGTAACATAAGTCCGATAAGTGATATGAATATTGCCTGCTGCATTGTTGATGATACAGTGGAAATGAGTATTCCCAGAGAAAGACTCATAAGAATATATAACATAGACTCAGCAAGAAGCAGTATAATGCTGCCCTTGACCGGGAGATGAAATACAAACCAGCTGAGTGCAAGGATAAGAAGTACATTGATGAATGAGAGTAAAAAATAAGGTGCCACCTTTCCAAGAATTATCTGAACCGGTTTCAAAGGCGAGACCAATAATACTTCCATTGTTCCGAACTCCTTTTCTCGGGTAATTGTGACCGAGGTCATGAGGGCACATATTAATATAAGTATGAGTGTTATTACCCCCGGGACAAACATGTAATGGCTCTGTAGATTAGGATTATAGAACATTTTAACTTCAGGTACTATCTTCATTGCGGATGCAACTTGTGTTCCTGCTATACCCATGTTGAAATCATTTACAATAGCAGTGGTATAATTGGTAATCAGGGTTGCTGTATTTGGTTCTGAACCGTCAGCTATTATGATCAATGAGGCCTTTCCTTCCCTTATCATCCTTTTACCAAAATCTTTCTCAAATACTATAACTGCCTTTGTTTTCCCCTTTTTAAGTATTCTGTCAATATCATTATAGTTCAGCAGGTCTTCAGTTTTTCTGAAAAATCCGGAGGAAACGATCTTATCAGAAAGTTTATGGGTTATCTCATCATGCGACATATCAAGAAAGGCTACTCCTGCATTTTTAATATCCATGCTTACCGCATATCCGAAGATAAGTATCTCGGCAACAGGTATTCCGAACAGAATGAATAGTGTCCTGTAGTCCCTGAATATATGTAGGAATTCCTTCCTTACGAATCCTATAAATCTGTTCATTTACTTAATTCTTTTTTTCATTTTCAATTCTCCTTTTCTCCCCCTCTCCCCATCCACCCCTCATGGTTTCTCCTCACCCCAAACCCCTCTCCCGGGGGAGAGGGGCTTCTCGTAAATCGGAAGTTCAGTTCTTCAGCCGACTCCCCTTCTCCCCCGGGAGAAGGGGTAGGGGGATGAGGTTCTTCAACCTCCCCCGGGAGAAGGGGCCGGGGGATGAGGTTGATCTGGTCTTGCAATCTTAATAAACACCTCCTCCACACTTGATGCATTATATTGTTTTTTAAGATTTTCAGGCGTATCAAGTGCAACTATCCTTCCTTCATTCATTATTGAAATCCGGTCACAATATTCCGCTTCATCCATGTAGTGAGTAGTGACAAAAACAGTTATTCCCCTTGCTGCCGTCTCATATATCATCTCCCAGAATTGTCTTCTTGTGACAGGGTCTACACCACCTGTTGGTTCATCAAGAAATACTATTCTTGGTTCATGAAGTACTGCAACGGAAAAAGATAGTTTTTTGTCTCAGCCCCAGCGGAAGATCAGAAATGAGTTTATTCTCATATTCACGGAAGCTGAGCCTGTCAAGCAGGATTCCTGTTCTCTCTGAAATAACCGATTTGCTGAGGCCATAAATTCCCCCATAAAGCATAATATTCTCCTTAACAGTAAGATCCTCGTAAAGAGAAAACTTCTGACACATGTATCCGATGTTCTTTTTTATTTTTTCAGCTTGTTTGCCGGCATCAAATCCGGCAACTTTTACTTTTCCTGATGTTGGAGAAGAAAGCCCTGACAAAATCCTTATTGCAGTAGTCTTACCGGCTCCGTTGGCTCCGAGAAAACCAAAAATCTCACCCTCGTAAACATCAAAACTCAGGTTGTCATTGGCAGTGAAGTGACCAAATCGCTTCACCATATTCTCAACTTCAATTACTTTATTTCTCATTATCTGTAATTAGTATATCACATTTTCTCCCATTCTCCCCCTCTCCCCCTCACCCTTTCTCCCCCTCATTCCTTAAGTTTGCATTAATTCAAGAAACCGATCTTCAATACCTGCCTCAGATTCAGAAATTACAGCGTCGTCAACTCCGTAGTCAGTAAGATATCCCTTAAGTGAAGGAGGTAGAATGTTGTCCTTGAAAGTTACATGAACATTTTCACCGAATGGATAGGAAGTATTTGTCTCACTGAACGATCTGAGTGCAAGAATAAGCTTGTATTTTTCCCTGGATTTTATGCTGAAAAGCTTACTGCTGAAATCATTTTTTATTGATTGAGGTGTGTTGATTGCAAGGATTTTGCCATTCTGGATCAGAGCTACTCTGTCGCACCTCATCGCCTCATCCATATATGGAGTTGAAACAAGAATTGTGATGTTGTTTTTCCTCAGTTTGCCCAGCATATCCCAGAATTCCGACCTGGAGACAGCATCAACACCTGTTGTAGGTTCATCCAGTACCAGAAGCTTTGGTTTATGTATAAGAGCACACGACAATGCCAGCTTCTGCTTCATCCCCCCTGACAGCTGTCCGGCCAGTCTTTTCCTGAATGGTTCTATATGAGAATAGATATCAGAAATAAGATGATAGTTCTCCTTTACCGTTGTCCCGAATACTGTGGCATAGAATTCGAGGTTTTCCTCTACTGAAAGATCCTGGTAAAGACTGAATCTTCCCGGCATATAGCCAATCTCCTTCCTTAGTTCCTTGTAACCTGTCCTGCAGTTCTTTCCCAGTACTTCTATTTCACCGGAATCAGGCAACAGGAGAGTGGTTATTACCCTCATAAGAGTTGTTTTTCCTGCACCATCCGGACCTATGAATCCAAATACTTCTGATTCATTTACAGAGAAAGAAATGTTATCGAGAGCTGTTGTTGTCCCGAATTTCTTACAAATCCCCGATGTTTCTATAACTTTTTGCATCTGTGCTGCAGTTATATCTTAAAAAATGGCTTCACCCGGCATTCCTGCCTTGAGAGTTCCGTCATTCATAACGGCGATCTCAACAGCATAAACCATTGTTACACGTTCCTCTTTCGTCTGTATTATTTTTGGTGTGAATTCCGCCTTCTCGGAAACAAACCTGACTGTTCCTTCGAATTGTCTGTAACCTTTGATTCCATCATCAATCCTTACAGTGCAGATACCTCCAGTTTTAATGCTTCCAAGCTGCCCTCCGCTTATATAGACCTTCAGTGTTATTACTGACAGATCTGCGACTTTGACAAGTGGTTTCCCTGCAGTAGTAACCTCACCTGCTTCAGCATACTTTTCAATTATTGTTCCCTTCAGTGGTGATTGTACATTACTTCTCCTTATCTGCTCATTCACAGTTGCTTTTCTGGACTCCATAACACCCATCTCAGCTACCACTGATTCCCTCTGGGTATTATTGGCTGATATCTGTTTCTGAAGTACTGCTACCTGTCCTGTGAGGTCATCAAACTGTTTTTGTGTTGCGGCTTCATCTTTAAGCATGTTCCCTATACGCCGGATATTGATATTAATGTTTTCAATCTGCTGATTCAAAATCTCATTCTGAGCATTGATCGAGCTTATGCGTGTCCTGACGCTTTTAATGCCAGCCTCAATTTCAGCTTTCTGAAGGTGGAAGATGGTTGTATCGATAAGGGCTATCTGGTCACCCTTTTCCACGAGGTTTCCTTCAACCTTATCAAATTGAATAATTCTGCCTGTAGTTTCAGAGGATATAATTACCTCGGTTGCTTCGAAATTTCCATATCCGTCCGCATCACCCATATTGTTGCTGCAACTTACCGAAACAAGCAGCAGGATAATTATAAAGATTTGGTTTTTCATATGTTTAATTTTTTTTATTGATTATTCTTTTTCTTTTTGTTTAAGCTCCCCACCCCCCCTGGGGGGGCTTATTATTCAATTTCTTTTCCGCTTATATTCATGTACTCAATTCCTGCAAGAGCGAGGCTGATTCTGTGAATTTCATAGTTAATTGACACTGTTTTTTCTGCGTTCAGTTCATTCATGAATTCTGTTGCTGTAATTGTGCCATTTTCATATTGCGATTGAGAGGAAGAAGTGATTCTTTTTCTGAGCTCTATCAGTTCTGTGTCGGTTTTAACAAGCTCCCTGAGGCTGTTTATCTCGCTTCTTTTTGATTCGAGCTGCCTTTTCAGGTTGTCGGCAAGATCGTTTTTCCTGTTCTCAATTATTCCCTGCTGTAGGCTGATAACCTGTTTCTCGTTCCTTGCCTTGTTCCAGTCAAAGATGTTCCATTTGATACCTGCGCCGATTACATAATAAGTGTCGAAAGAATCATTGAAGAAATTCTGTCCGGGAGGATTGCCATATCCCAGTGTTGCAAATCCGAATGCCCTTGGCATTCTTTTGCTTTGAACCATCTTTAATCCTGCAGAGAGTTGATCCTTTCTGAGGTCAAACATCTGCAGTTCAGGCCTGATAAGTTCATCAGTCATTTCAGACGGCTCAGCAGGCAAAATGAATCTGGTTGAATTATCTATCTCATTGCCCGTAATATCCGACAGGATCTTCACTAGCGCATCGCATCTGAGCTTGTTTTCCGTTAACTGCTGTTCGAGTTTAAGTTTCTCCGATACGAGAACATCAATGTCGGGTTTGAGAAGAACGCCATTATTTACACCACTCTGCATTGCAGAAATGCGTTTGTTTATCAGACTCAGATAGTTATCGAGCAGCTCTTTCTGGCGGTTGAGGAGCATAATATTGAAATAGAATTTATTGACCTGCCCTTTGAGTTTATATAGATCGCTTTCGGTTTGCTTTTCATTAAGGCGCAGATCAGCCTTTTCAATTTCCCTTGCACTTTTTATTGCACCGCCATCGTAAATAACCTGGTTGATATCCAGCGTCAGTTTATACTGATCCTGTGGCATTGGTTGGAATAAGGATGACATAGCCGGGACTGAAGCTGTAGCTGCAGCAAAATCAACCACATCTGAGTTGTATATGAAATTAGCATTTGCATCAATTGTGGGTAGCCAGCCTTTGGCCAGGTTCTCGTCCTTTATTCTGGATATGTTAGAATAGGCATCTTTTTCACCTGCAATGGCGTTTGTTGTCAGAGCCATGTCGTAACACTCCTTGAGAGTCAGCACTTTCTGTGCATTGCTCCAGCTAACTGACATTATCAGTATTAAGATTAAAGGTGCAGTTCTTTTCATATTATCTTTTTTATTCATCATCTAACTTCTCTTTAGTTCCGGCACTTTAGGCACTTCTTATTTCCTAAGTGCTTTTATCACAAAGTCGGCAGCAAATTCCTTCCTCTCCTCGAGGTATTCATCAAAGCTGATATCAAGCTTTTTGAATAGTTCCTCGAATATTCCCCGTGCTGCAAAGGGAAAGACACTGATTGCAGCGATTGTTGTCATGATCTGGGGAATTTTCTCCTTTGTTATATTATACCTGACTAATTCATCCCGGTGTTGTTCTTCCAGTTTATTCCAAAAGGAGTGAATGTCGATAGTACTAAGCACCCTTCTTAACCTTGCCGGATTACGGTTAATCTCATTTAGGATAAAAGCAGGGAGACGGGGATTATCCTGAAGGAATGTAATATGTTCCCTATAGAAAAACCTTATTTTTTCCTCCAGAGTGAGTGTTTCATCAAATACAGGTGCAAATCTTGAAAGGATCTTTTCAGCAATTTTCTCAAACACGGCATTGAACATTTTATCTTTAGTACGATAATAATAATGCAGCAGGGCTTTATTGATCCCTGCTTTGTCTGCAATGTTCTGCATTCTTGCCCCATCCATTCCTCTATCAAGGAATTCATCTGTTGCTGCTTCGAAAATTATCTCCTCTGTCAGCTTATCATTTTCAGACATATTATTAACCTTTTAATTTAATTATAAGGATAAACCAACAGGTTTAACCAAACGGTCAAATTTATAAATGATTTTTGATTCTGCAAAATATTTTGAAAAAAATCAATGAAAAATTTGCATTTGTATTTTAGAATAGTTTATATTTGCAATATGTAAGAGAATTATATATACCAAAATTAAACTATTATGATCTCAAGTGAATTAATCAAAGGATCCCTGAAGACAATAGTCCTCAAGCTGCTCAAAGAAGAGGGAGCAATGCATGGATATGCCATAACCCGCAGGGTAGAAGAGCTTACTGAAGGCAAAATCAAACTTACTTATGGTGCGCTGTATCCCATACTTCATAAGCTTGAGAGCGAAGGAACGCTAATAACAAACTCAGAGAATTTTAACAACAGGATCAGGATTTATTACAGTCTCACACCAAAAGGACAGACTGTTGTTGCTGATAAACTAAAGGAGATGACCGAGTTTATTGAATCTCTCCAAAGGATAATTGAACCTAAACCAGGTTTAAGCTATGCCAGATCTTAGTCTGAGAAATATTGACCAGATCAGCAATGACATCAGAGGCGAAGAGATTTCTTTCTCTCATCTTCTTGATGACCTAATTGATCATGTTTGCTGTGATGTTGAATATGAAATGCAGTCAGGGCTCGATTTTCAGGATGCTTACAGAAGGGTTAAGCAGAAAATGGGGTCCGGAAGACGCATTCGCGAAATACAGGAAGAGACACTTTATTCAGTTGACTCAAAATACAGAAAGATGAAAAACACTATGAAAATTTCAGGCATAGCAGGGACACTGATCTTCGGCTGTGCCGCATTATTCAAGATTCAGCACTGGCCCGGTGCCGGTATCCTGCTTACACTGGGGGCAATGCTCCTGGCATTCATTTTTATGCCTTCAACCATGGATGTTCTCTGGAAAGAGACCCATAACAGGAAGAAACTATTCCTTTTTATTTCCGGATTCCTGGCAGGATTTCTGTTCATTGCAGGCACTTTGTTCAAGATACAGCACTGGCCTGCAGCAGGTTCTATTCTGACTTTATCTGTAATCACTACTGTATTTCTTTTTTTGCCTTCACTTTTATCAAACAGGTTAAGTGACACAGAAAACAGTAGGAAACGACCTGTTTATATATTCGGAACGGCAGGAGCAATTTTTTATGTTCTTGGAATGCTGTTCAAGATCCAGCACTGGCCTGCATCAGCTTTACTTATGATTCTGGGACTGATCATACTTGGATTTATTGTACTGCCATGGTATACCCGTATATGCTGGAAGGAAGATACTAATGTCAGTTCCGCATTTATTTTTATAGTAGTTGGTTGGCTTCTTATAATTGTGCCAGGTGCACTGATCAACCTGAGTCTGCAGAGTATGTATGATAATGGTTATTATCCTCATCTAAGACAGCAGCAAGCTCTGTTTGAAACCAGACAAGCCTCTCATAAGGCTCTACTTAACAGTTATCAGGACTCTCTTTGCTTTCAGAAAATGCAGCAGGCAGATTCCAGAACTGCTGAAGTCATTGTTTTGATAGACGATATCGGGAAACAGATGATTGAGGAATCAGAGGGAGAACCCGGAAAACCAGCGGTGAATCCTGCTGCTATGGTAAAAACGGGTGAGGGTTATAAAATTGTTTACACAAGCCTTTCCAGGCCTTTTCATATTCAGCCAGCAAGAGATTTTCTTGTATTGGAGAGTCCTTCCAGGCAAAAGCTAAATGCTTCGATGAACAGTTACATTAACTACTTGTCGGCAGTTTTGCCGCCAAGTGATTTTGAAAAGCTGAAATCCCTGCTTGAACCTTCCCTCTATTTGCCTGTGAAGCAGCCGGACGAATTAAAAATTACTTTGATGTCATCACTTCATTCGCTTGAGATACTTAAAAACAACCTGCTCGTTGCTGAATCGAAGGTATTGGAAAATATTAAGATCAATGGAAATATTTAATTCGTGATATCATGAAACAAAAGATATATACAATAGGTGTGGCTACAGTAGCTATAGTATTTGCAGGAGCAATTTTTAAGGTAAATCATTTTCCCGGAGCTGGTGTGATGCTGACAGCAGGCTTGGCTTCCCTTATTTTGCTTTTTCTACCGCTTGCACTCATTAATCATTTCAGGTCCGCAGAAAGCATGAAGAATCTGACTTTGTATATTGTTACATACGTGACCTGCTTTGTTGTTTTCACTGCAATGCTCTTTAAACTCCAACATTGGCCATATGGCGGTACATTATTATCAATTGCGCTTCCATTTCCATATTTGATATTTCTGCCTGTATTTATTGCAGTAACATCAAAGGATAAAAATTTCAATATCTACAATACCGTGTTTGTCCTCCTTTTGCTTGCACTGAATTCTGTTTTTACAGGATTACTCGCCCTGAATGTCACAAGTGATAGGGTGGTTGACAGTTACAGGTTATCACAGAGTTACAATAAACAGGAGATGGTTCTTACAACCTTTGCTTCAGACACGAAAGAATCAGCGATTAATACCAAGATAGATGAAGTCATCAGGACAATCAATGAATGCCAGACATTAATTTTAAAGGTTGATGGTAAAACAAGGGAGCAATGGAAAAATGAACCGGGAAATATTGACCGCCCTGATTTCAGAGGAACTGCAGCTAATTCATTAGATGATTCAGGTGAACCATATGCTGAAAGGCTTCAGAAAGGTCTCAAAGAGTTGATCGAACTTATGGCTGTAACTCCAGGATACGAATTGTTCGCTAAGAATGCACCTTTGATATTTAATTTCAGAGGGGATGATCCTGAGTGGTCTAAACAGGTCTTTAATGATTTTTACGCCTGGGTGCTGATTTATCTTGACGGTCTTGAAGCTAGTCTGAATACTATAAAGGTTACAGGGCCGGTATAGCAGATTCGTTAAATGATTATAAAACAGGGCACAGAATTTTGATTTTGTGCCCTGTTTGTATTATGGTACACAGGAGTTAATGAACATTTTTTTGTATTATTAAGTAATATACATATTGCTGGTATAGAAAAGATTTAAAATGAACTATATCTCTTTCAAGCAGGTTATATGATAAAACAGGTTTAAATAATATGAATACCCCCCCCTGAAAAGCAGGTTATAAAATCAAAGAGAATGTAAAAATGAAATATGCCCTAAAAAAAGTAGGGTATAGTCGCAAAGATATATATAATAACAGTCAGTTCCCTAACCACAAAAATCTTAAACTATGAAAGCTAATTTGAAATTATTGATGGCATTTTCATTCTGCTGGACTTCTGTATCTTTTGATTATGCATTTTCCCAGCTAGAATCAGTCTCAAAATTTGGTGCCGGAGCTGATTTTTACAGTAATTATATATGGAGAGGAACAAAATACGGGACTGGCCCTGTAATTCAGCCATCAGTCAAGTATTCAGGGAAAATGCTGACAGCAGGAGCATGGGCTTCAACAGATTTTAACGGGTTTCAGGAAGCTGACCTGTATTTCAGTGTGGCTCTTCCGGCCGGATTCAGCGCAGGTATAACTGACTATTATTATTCCGGCCTTGATTACTTCGATTATTCCAATGCAACAGGAAGTCATGCTTATGAGTTCAATGCAGGCTTTGTGAAGGCAGGATTCAGCTTTGCAGGCAACTTTATACTTAATGAGGCAGGCGGTGCAGGATCACGGGGCGGGGATAAATACTTTCAGGCCGGATATACATTCAGTAATTTTACTCTTTTTCTCGGAGCAGGGGATGGTTGGCATACTTATGATCCGGATACAGGTGAGGATAAATTTGCCATATGTAATTTAGGGCTTGGTGCAATCAAACAATAAAAAATATCTGAAACATTTTTAGTTCCTGTCACAGGTCATGTAATATTAAACCCTGAAAAGGAACAGATGTTTATTGTTATTGGATTTTCGTTCTGATACGATTTTCTCCCTCTGACTGAAAATATAAGTATTGATAATAAAAAATATAAATATGTACATATACCCCTAAAAAGCAGGCAATAAGACGGAAAAAAAGAGCAAAAACATAATATACCCCCATAAAAAATAGGGTATAAACATAAAAAATAGCATAAATAATTGAAAATACCCTAAAAAACAGTTATGTTTGTCACGAAAGAAATAATTTTTGTTCTCTGTATTTATTTTGACAGTTGAATCTGGATTAACAGATATTAAGAAATTAAAAAGTTTTAGCTATGAAGAAACCAAAGAGGAAAAGAGTCCTGGCAATCGTGATGTTTTTATTTATCGGATTTTCAGGACTAAATGCTGCAGACGGGGTTGCGATTGACTCAGGTGCAACTGCATGGATGCTTACTTCAACAACCCTTGTCTTACTTATGATACCAGGTCTTGCAATGTTTTATGGCGGTCTGGTCAGAACCAAAAATGTTCTTGGGACAATTATGCACAGTTTTGTGGCAATGGGTATAATAAGCGTTTTGTGGGTTGTTGTAGGTTATAGCATGAGTTTCGGAAAAAGCATTCTTGGTGGATGGTTCGGCTGGAACAATGACTATTTTTTTCTGAAAGGGATTGATACAAATATAATGGAAGCCGGTATTCCTGAGTATGTTTTTTCAATGTTCCAGGGTAAGTTTGCAATAATCACTCCGGCACTTATTGCAGGAGCATTTGCAGAAAGAGTTTCATTTAAGGCTTATTGTATTTTTATAACTGTATGGAGTCTTCTTGTATACAACCCCCTGTGTCACTGGGTTTGGGCCTCCGATGGATTCCTGTTCAATCTTGGAGCAAAAGGAGCAATTGACTTTGCAGGAGGTACTGTAGTGCATATCTCGGCCGGAGTCAGCGGACTTGTTGCTGCATTATTTCTTGGATCGCGTCGGGGATATCCTTATCAGGTGATACGTCCTAATAACCTCGTCATAACAATGCTTGGAGCAGGTCTTCTATGGGTAGGCTGGTTTGGATTTAATGCCGGAAGCAGCATCTCATCAGGATTGAGTACAGCACAGGCTCTTACTGCAACACAGGTAGCAGCAGCTGCCGGAGCCCTGTCTTGGGTGATTATTGAAAGTATGCACCAGGGAAAAGCCACTGCTCTCGGATTTGCCAGCGGTATCCTCGCAGGCCTGGTAGCAGTTACACCTGCAGCCGGAGTTGTTCAGCCTTACGGAGCATTTGCTTTGGGAGTTATAGCTGCAATAGTATGTTATTCTGCAATAATGCTGAAAAACAAGCTTGGGTATGATGATTCACTCGATGCATTTGGAATACATGGTATTGGCGGAATCACAGGAGCAATTCTCCTCGTATTCTTTATCAGACCCTCCTGGATGGCCGAAGCTGCAGCAGCAGCCGGTTCATGGACGATTTTAAATCAGCTTGGAGTTCAGGCTATGGCTGTTGCCATTGCAATTGCCTATTCCGCACTTATGACACTTGTAATAATCTTTGTTCTTAACAAGTTTGTAAAATTCAAATCATCAGAAGATGATGAGATGGCAGGACTCGACCGTGCATACCATGGCGAAAGAGGTTATGGAATGCTGAACCCGAATTAATATTGAAACCTTATAACGCAAAAAGATGAAACTTATAACAGCAATTATCCGGGAGGTACAGCTTGACAAGGTACGTGAAGCGCTTATACAGGCTGAGATTACAAGGATTACAGTTAGCCGGGTATCCGGACATGGGCAGCAACGGATTGAGGAAATGTACAGAGGTCAGAGAATTGTTCCGGACCTTATTCCAAAAATAAAGATCGAAATAGCTGTAAATGAAGCATTTGTTGATATAACAATTGATGCTATACTAAGATCTGCCCGAACCAATGGCAATGGATCAGTCGGTGATGGAAAGATATTTATAACTCCTCTGGAGGAATGCATTCGTATTCGTACCGGAGAAAGAGGAGGTAAAGCAATATAAGTCAGGTTTAGTTTTATAGTTACTAGCCCGGAACTGGTTATTCCGGGCTTATTTTTTTATAGAAATCGATACTTTTAAACCTGAATTATCAGCATTCAGAGACATCATTTACCATGATAAATTCAATCGGAACACCTATAACAGTTGCTATATAAGCCCCTCTGTCATAAATATCCACATCATCTTCTTCATAATACCAGCGTATTGCAAGTTTTTTTCTGACCTGCATCAGTTGTGCTATTTTTTTAGAATTGATGTAAGTATCAGGGTATTGAAGCTGTTCAGAAATTCCAGTGCTATAACAACCTCTGTTGAGTCTGCAGTATTAAGGATATAATCGTCAATCCACCTGGTCAGCTGTTCCGGAACACCTGATCTGCTTTCGTCAATCATCCTTCCCTTAATTTTAATAAGGCCGGTTGGATTAAGCAGAATCTCAGGAGTCTTGGTCGTTGGCAAAATATGAACCTTCTCCATTATCAGCTAATTATAATTATGTAACTAAATAATCACAATGTAAAATGCTAATATACTAAAAATCATCCGTATAAACTCCCCTTAATGGATATTTTATAAAGAAAAAGCAGCATTTCCTGATTGATAAGCTCCTCGTGCTATAAGGATAATGTCTCGCTGCAATGCATTACTATGTTTAATAGTAATAAGAAGGAAATGCTGCCTATACAAATATATAAAATGTTCCGGATAAAATCACAAGAATAATTGATTCAGGCTTATGAATAGTGTAACTTTGATACAGAATAGAATCCAGGATATGAAAAATGCAGAATATTTATTAATAGCAGGTTATATGAGCAGGAGAGCAATGCAGATTTCAATACTGGTGATAATCTTCTCAGCATCTTCATTAATAATAAATGCTCAGATAACTGCAAGCCAGATTGTCGGATTTAATTTTTCAACAATGGAAATGCATGTAAAGAATCAGTCAGTTGATACTGAAGGATCCACAGGAATTCATTTCGGCTTGCTTCTGCCCCTGACAATAGTTGATCATTTTTCTTTCCAGCCGGGTGTGATGTTTACTTCAAAAGGCTCGTCATATCTTATCGATTCTGTTAATATGTCAATCTCGCCAATTTATCTTGAAATACCTCTTAACCTGGAACTCGATTTGGGAACTAATGCTTTTAGTGTTGCACTTATTGCAGGTACTTATTTCTCATGCGGGGTTGGAGGGAACAAAATTGAATCAGGAGGAGCCGCAACGGATATATTTTATGGGTCGGGCGACAGCAAAGATCTCAGACTAATGGATTTCGGAATAAACCTTGGAGCAGGAATTAAAATAAAAGGCTTTCTCATTTCAGCCAGGTACGGGTATGGCCTGGCAAACTTATATCCTGATGATTCTGATGATACCGAGCTGAATAACAGAGTAATAGGAATATCCCTTACATCTTCATTTGCAGGAAGATAATTTTTCATCATGTAAGCTGTCTTAATCACCTATTCACCATTTCTCCCCCTCACCTTTTCTATTACTATTGAGGTAAACGTATCACGTGGGGTACGTTTCTTTCTTGTCGGACTACCCGATGTTGCCGTAAAAGAAAGCCAGCAGAGAATTGAATCAGCCCTGAGGGCTCTCGATCTTCACTGGCCCGGTAAGCAGGTTGTAATAAATATGGCCCCTGCAGATATCCGGAAGGAAGGAGCATCTTATGATCTTCCTCTGGCACTAGGCATACTTGCTGCAGATGAAAAAGTCAGCAGTTCAGAAATACATTACTATATTATAATAGGTGAGCTTTCACTCGATGGCAGCCTTAAACCTGTAAAAGGTGTTCTTCCAATTGCCATGCGTGCGCGGGATGAGGGATTCAAAGGAGTGATAGTCCCGGCAAAAAATGCAAGAGAGGCAGCTGTTGTCGGCGGACTTGATGTTTACGGACTGGACACTCTTGGTGATGTTGTTGATTTCTTCAATGGCACAAGAAAGTTTGAGCCTGTAAGGGTTGACCTTGTTGAGATATTCAATTCTGAGGCAAACAGGTATGAATTCGATTTTTCCGATGTACAGGGACAGGAAAATGTAAAACGTGCACTGGAGGTTGCAGCTGCGGGTGGACATAATATTATTATGATAGGTCCGCCAGGTGCAGGTAAAACAATGCTGGCAAAACGTCTCTCAACAATAATTCCTCCACTGACACTTGACGAGGCCCTGGAGACAACAAAAATTCATTCTGTTGCCGGTAAAATTGATAACAATACTGCACTTATGACTCACCGTCCATTCAGAAGCCCGCATCACACTATCTCTGATGTCGCACTTGTAGGAGGGGGAACATTCCCTCAGCCGGGGGAGATCTCCCTTGCCCACAATGGCGTATTGTTCCTTGATGAGCTTCCTGAATTTAAAAGAACCGTCCTTGAGGTAATGCGGCAGCCCCTTGAGGACAGGGTCATAACAATATCAAGGGCAAAATCCACGGTAGATTATCCGGCAAGTTTTATGCTGGTCGCCTCAATGAATCCATGTCCATGCGGATTCCATAACCATCCGGAAAAAGAGTGCATGTGCTCTCCGGGAATGGTGCAGAAATATCTGAACAGAATATCCGGACCACTACTGGACAGGATAGATATTCATATTGAAGTTGTTCCGGTGAATTATGACAAGCTTTCAAATACAGGAAAAACAGAAGGCTCCTCATCGGTTAGGGAGAGGGTAATGAAAGCAAGGGCAATACAGGCAAAGCGGTTTGAGTCAGTAAAAGGTGTCTACTCGAATGCCCAGATGACTTCATCAATGCAAAGACGATATTGTCAGCTTGATGAAGCAGGAGGCCGTTTGCTTAAGACTGCCATGGAGGTCAGGGGACTCTCTGCAAGAGCTTATGACAGAATTCTGAAAGTTGCCCGTACAATTGCTGATCTTGACGGGTCTGACCATATTCTTGCAGAACATATTTCTGAGGCAATTAACTACAGGAACCTGGACAAGGAGGGGTGGGCCGGCTGAGTTCGACTCCCCCCCGCCCCCCCCCCCCCCCCCCCCCCCCCCCCCGGCCCCCCCCCCCCCCCCCCCCCCCCGCCCCCCCCCGCGCGCCCCCCCCCCCCCCCCCCCCCGGGGCCCCCCCCCGCGGGGGCCTTCTTTTTCCGCGCCCCCTGCCCCCTGCCGGGGCCCCCCCGCGCCGCCGGGCCCGGGGCCCCCCCCGGCCGGCCCCCGGCCCCCCCCCCCCCCCCCCCCCCCCCCCCCCCCCCGGGCGGGGCCCGCCCGGCCCCCCCCCGCGGCGCGCCCCGGGGGGGCCGGGCCGGGCGGGCGGGGCCCCCGGCCGCCCCCGCCCCCCCCCCCCCCCCCCCCGGCGGGGGGCGCCGGGCCCCGCCCGGGGCGGCCCCCCCCCCCCCCCCCCGGCCCCGCCCCCGCGCCCCCCCCCCCCCGGTGGAGCGGCTCGCTTCACAGACCGGCTACGCTCACTTAGGCAGTATTACTTACTTAATCTTGACAAAAAGGAGCGGGCAGTGTGAATTTAAGATTCTTATAGTAATATTGTCTGTTGCTTTCTGTTATCTCACGGAGAACCCTGCATGGATTTCCGGCAGCAACAACATTGGCAGGCATATCTTTTGTTACAACGCTTCCGGAACCTATAACTGAATTATCTCCGATTTTTATGCCCGGATTAATTACCACATTGCCTCCAATCCATACATTATTTCCAATAGTGATCGGGAACGCAAATTCATACCCCATTTCCCTTAATTCAGGATGGACAGGATGACCGGCTGTAAATATTCCAACATTAGGGCCAATGAGCACATTTTCTCCGATAGTTACCCTGGCGCTGTCAAGAATTACAAGATTGTAATTCGCGTAAAAGTTTTCACCTGTTATAATATTGTACCCGAAATCACACTGAAAAGGTGGTTCTATGAGGAATCTCTCCTTTAATCCCCCTATCAGCCTCAGGAATAACTCCCTGAGCTTTGTTTTTTCGGAAGGATGTGTTGTGTTGATTAAAAATAAGAGCTCCCTGGCAAGTTGTCTCTCTTTTTGTATTGTTTCATCAGTGGCATTGTAGGGAAGTCCCTCTACCATCCGATCTTTCTCACTTTTCATAAGAATACTGTTTTAACCTGCTGTAAAAAGTTCTTTTCAAAATTAACAATATACTGCTGACCTCAGCTGATGGAATCAGCGGACATACTATATAAAAACTCAACAATTGAGATGTGCCATGTATGAAATGAAATGGAATCAGCGGTTACTAAAATCTTGAAAATAGTCATTATTCGGTCTTGTTGTATTTCAGACAGGCCCATAAAATGGGCGTATAAGTATGGAGTGTAGTAAAATGCAACATATGTTGAAGAAATATACAATCTATCTAAAGTCCTTAGCTGACAGTGATTTAGATCTGTTAAATAAAACATACTGTTTAATAATTCAACACTTCGGAGAGGTGTTGCCGAGGACTCTGAAGTTATAAGCATCAGATAATCAACTATATAAAAGCCATTTATTTTTTTGGCACTATAGTTGGTTATAGGGAGTGAGTTTATTTTAAATCCAGTTGCAAAATAGAAAGATCGCAAAATATTAATAAACAGAATCAAGCAATGAAAAAGTTATTTATTTCCTTAATCGGGTTTTCACTCATCAGCCTCAGCACCCTTGGCGGAAAAGCTCCGGTGTCAGATACTCTTCGTATCACAAGCACGCCTGATATGTACAGGATCGCTTCCGCATGGGCCAGTGAGTACAGTGCCATTACACCAGGTATGAGTGTGAAAGTTATCAGAACTGCTGATAATACTCAGGCTGAGGAGTTTATAGGCAGAGGCATGCTGGGTTTTGTAACCGCAAAAAACTACAGCGGGATACGAAGCACATCCGGCTGGCATACTGTCGTAGGCCGGGATGTTATTGTTCCTGTTATTAATATAAATAATCCGGCACTTGATGAGATCCGGAAACTTGGTCTCTCATCTGAAGAACTTCTAAAGCTTGCAAACAATGCCGGAGTTAGCTGGGCTTCAGTAATACCATCTGCAAAAAATACCACTGTAAATTATTACTGGTCAAAGGATGAAACTGTTTCGGCTGCTCTTGTCTCTTTCTTTGGAACATCTGAATTAAATAGAGCCGGCATTGAGCTTGAAAACAGTGAAGCTGTAACAGAAGCTGTTACGAAAGATCCTGCCGGTATAGGATTCTGCAAGCTTACTTCCGCAGCCGACATGAAAAATCAGGTTCTCAATGCAGGGATTGCTCTTCTCCCAATTGACAGAAATAATAACGGACAGCTTGATGAGAATGAGAATGTTTATGGTGATTTTAATCACCTCGTCAGAGGTATCTGGATTGGAAAGTATCCTAAAACACTCACAACAAATATTTATGCTGCAGGAACTGATCATCCTGAGGGAGAAGCATCACTTGCTTTTATGAAATGGGTTTTGTCTGACGGACAGAAATTCCTTTATGATAACGGATACAACGATCTTCTTCTTACCGAAAGGCAAAAATCTGTTGATAAACTTTATGAAGCAAAAGTATACACATCTGCTTCTGCTGAAACTAGATCCCCTTTTGTTGTTCTTCTTCTGCTCTTTGTTGGTTCGGTTGCTTTGGTTGTATTGATTGATCAGGCAGTAAGATATGCGAGAAAATCAAGAGCAGCTGTTGCAGTACCTATATCTCATTCCGACAAGGTATTCGGAGAATCTACAGTTATTGTCCCAAGCGGACTTTATTTTGATAAAACACATACCTGGGCATTCATGGAACAGGATGGAATGGTAAAGGTAGGAGTTGATGATTTTCTTCAGCATATCACAGGTGCCATTACACGAATCAATTTGAAGAAAGACGGCACCAGGGTACAGAAGGGAGAACAGATTCTTTCACTCGTTCAGAACGGAAAACACCTCGACCTTTATGCACCTGTATCCGGAATAATAAGGGAACACAATTCTGTACTCGAAACGAATTCAGGAATTATAAACGCTTCACCATACAAAGAAGGATGGGTTTACAGGATAGAACCATCAAACTGGCACCGTGAAAACCAGCTTCTTTTCTATGCTGACAAATACAGGCAGTTTCTAACCCAGGAGTTTACAAGGCTTAAGGATTTTATGGCTGCAGTTCTGACCTCAGGAAATAAGGAATACAGCCATGTTATTCTCCAGGACGGGGGTGAGCTGAGCGATGGCATCCTTTCACAAATGGGTCCCGAGGTTTGGGATGATTTTCAGACTAAATACATCGATCCTTCAAGGCAGATCTGGTTTTATGAATTGTTTTAAATCTTCAAAAATATAGCTATATGTCTCTCGACAGAAGAAATTTCTTTAAAACGCTGGGTGCTACAGGTGTGACCCTTGCAGTAGGGAAACAGTCAGCCTCAGCCAGCCCGGCGGAAAATAAAACGGAATTCTTCGGAGTCCTTTACGATTCAACACGTTGCGTTGGATGCCAGACATGTGAAGTGTCATGCGCTGAAGCCAATGGGCTGACAGCCCCAACGGAAACACCTGAAGCGGGAAAAATAAGAAAGACCACTGATAAATACAGAACGGTCGTAAACGCCTACTCATCCGACAACGGAGAGGTCTATGTGAAATCACAATGCATGCATTGCAATGAACCTGCATGTGCTGCAGCATGTCTTACACAGGCAATGTACAAAACTCACGAAGGTGCAGTGATATGGCGGGGAAATAAATGCATGGGATGTCGTTATTGCATGGTCTCATGTCCTTTTGATGTTCCTAAATTTGAGTATCACAGCTATAATCCTAAAATAGAAAAATGCACGATGTGCTATGATCGTACGCAGCAGGGAAAACTACCTGCATGCGTAGAGAATTGTCCTGCTGAAGCTATGATGTACGGTCCGAGGAGAGATCTCATAAAAGAGGCAAGAAAACGAATTGTTGAGAATCCCGGAGTATATGTCGATCATATTTACGGAGAACACGAAGCTGGAGGAACCGGTTGGCTTTATCTTTCAGGCATACCATTCGAAAAGGCCGGATTCAACACCAGCATTCAGACAAAATCCTACCCGGAATTGTCAAAGGGATTTTTGTACAGCGTACCGACAATTTTCGTGTTATGGCCGGCTATACTGCTTGGCATCAGGGAAGGAACGAAGGATAATAACTTAAATGAGGAGACCAATGAATAATTCAGATATAACCATTGCGAGAGATAATGACGGAGGGAGCATTTTTAAATTTCTGCTGAGGGAACTGAAGCCTAAAGGGAAATTCTTCACGCCGTTCAATATCATTTCATTGCCAATAATGTTGCTTGGACTTGGGATCATTGTGATTAGATTCTGGAAGGGACTTGGTTCAGTTACAAATTTAACACAGGAAGTTCCATGGGGCTTGTGGATAGGCTTTGACGTTGTTACAGGAGTTGCTTTTGCAGGCGGTGCCTATGTACTCACTTTCATGGTATATATTCTGAATATGAAGAAATATCATTCAATTGTAAGGGTAACTGTCCTCAACGGATTCCTGGCCTACCTGTTCTATGCAGGTGCCCTGCTTCTCGATCTTGGCAGACCATGGAATGTGATCAATCCGATAATCGGCAACAGTTTTGGAGTAAGTTCAGTACTCTTCCTTGTAGCATGGCATTTCCTGCTCTATATGATAGCCCAGCTGATAGAGTTTTCACCTGCAATAGCTGAATGGCTTGGCGCAAGGAAAGCCAGGAAGATACTATCGGGAATGACAGTTGCTGCAGTCATCTTTGGTATCACTTTGTCAACATTACACCAATCCGGACTTGGCGCTCTGTACTTAATGGCTAAGGATAAGATACATCCACTGTGGTATACCGAATTCATCCCTATCCTGTTCTTTGTTTCAAGCATATTTGCAGGTCTTTCAATGGTTATCTTTGAAGGATCTATCACAAACAGAGTGTTTTCCGATCAGATAAGTGAAGAACACCATAAAGGACATAACAGCATAATAATAAGCCTGGCAAAGATATGCGCCGTGGCAATGTTTGCCTATTTCTTTCTTCAGATAGTAGTATTTGTACACGGTAAGAAATGGGAATTGATACATGGTCCGTATGGATACTGGTATCTGACAGAATTGATAGGATTTGTTATTTTTCCAATGATGCTGTTCTACTACAGCTATACAAGGAACAGTGTTCCGGTAGCTAAGATTGCTGCAATAATAACAATGCTTGGCATAATTGTCAACAGGCTGAATGTAACTGTAATCGGTTTTCAGTGGGATGAGGCTGTAAGGTACATTCCTTCATGGATGGAATTTGTTGTCACCCTGACAGTTATCTTCACCGAGATTTGGATCTTCAGATGGGTGATCAACAGGATGCCTGTACTCCGTGAATCACCGTCATGGGCTGCTGAACAACACTGATACTACTTAAGAAATTGACTATAAACTTTTAATACAATCAAAATGGACGGCTTTACCTACACCAACATTTTTGAAACAAAAGGGATCGAATATCTCATAATAATTGCATTCCTTTTGCTGATAATCCCATTCTGGCTGGCAATAAACAGGAAATCAGCCCTGTCAAAACAGATCAGTAAAACTCTCGGAGTCCTTACGGCAGCTATACTTAAAATACCCGAAGGACTATATTTTAACAGGAACCATACATGGACATTCCTGGAAAAAAACGGCACTGCAAAAATCGGGGTTGACGACTTTCTTCTTCATGTTACAGGTGAAGTCAGGATGAATCCTATTTTCAAAGCAGGTGATTTAATCAAAAAAGGTGATCTGATAATGATGGCAGACAATGCCGGCAAAGTACTTCGTATTTATTCTCCTGTTTCAGGATTAGTGATGAGTACCAATCCTCTTTGTGAAGCAAATCCAGTTACTGTAATGGATGATCCATACGGCAAAGGATGGGTCTACAAAGTGAAACCATCGAACTGGAAAGCTGAAACCAGCTCCCTGTATATAGCCGGAGAGGCTGTTGACTGGACAAAGATGGAGTTAGAAAAGTTCAAGGATTTCCTTGCTGGCTCAATGAAGAAGCATACTCCTGAAATGTCAATGGTTGCTCTGCAGGACGGTGGAGAAATTATCGACAGGCCACTTGCAGAAATGCCTGAGGAGGTATGGCAGGATTTCCAGAATTCATTTCTGAACTGATACAGTTCAAAAATTCATATCCCCTTATTTAAGGGAGAGAGTATTTATTGTATATTGCATATAATAATGCCAGACCGGAAACGGGGCAGCTATTACTGCTCCGGCTCCGGTATTTATGCGCAGTTATAAAACATGTGAGTTAATTACGCTATGAATCAGCCCGGTAATTCATCGAACAATGGTAACAGTCTGAATGCTTTTTTTAAAAACAACCTCAGATTCAGGTCATCCATTTACAGCAGGGTTGTCATAATCATTACATTATCCTCCATTATTCTCTTTTTCCTTTTCGGGATAATATTCAGATCTGTTTATGAACAGAATCTCAATACAGTTATAAGACAGAATGGTAATAATATCGGGTCAATTGTTGAAGGTTCCCTGTATAAATCTATGCTCGATAATGATAAAAGTGCACTGCAAAGCACTCTCGACATAATCAATACAATTTCAGGAATTGATGAAGTCAATATGTATGATGATAAGGACAGGCTAGTATACTCTTCATTTTCAGAAGATACGGTGTTGCACAGTAATCCCAACTGTTTATTGTGTCATTCAGATATGAGCATACTCTTCCCCCGAAAGGAAAAATCTTACAGGATTATTGAAGTGAAGAGCGAATGCACAATGAATGAGAATGACAATAATCACCGCCATCTTCTTATCAGGTCGCCGATTCTCAATGAGAAATCATGCTATACAAGTTCCTGTCATTATCATAATGAGAGTGATGAAGTCCTTGGTTCACTCATAATTAAGATGCCTCTGTCGGATCTTGACCAGACAGTTGAAAAATCATCTACCAAGTTCTTCCTTCTGGCGACTCTTACGACAATGATCCTTATTATAAGCTTAATCTTCTTTACACGGGAAAAGATAAAGAATCCTCTGAATGAGATTCTTAAAGCCAGTCAGTCGGTAGCAGGAGGCAACAAGGATACCCGCCTGGAAATAAAAGCAAATCAGCTCGATGATATGAGAATGCTCTCAGTGGCATTTAACGAAATGCTTGATAACCTTCAGGCTGCAACCATGGAATTACAGAACTGGTCACAGCAACTTGAATATAAGGTTCAGAAGAAATCGGAAGAGCTCGGAGCTGCCCAGAATGAGCTAATTCATATCGAGAGGATCGCTTCTTTGGGGAAGCTGTCATCCTCTGTTGCACATGAGATAAATAACCCTCTTTCAGGGATTCTTGTGTATACAAAGCTTATACACAAACAGTTAAGCAGTCCTGATTTGACTCCTTCCAAGAAAGAAACAGTTCTGAAGCATCTTAAGCTTATTGAGGGTGAAACAAAGAGATGCGGTGAAATAGTCAAGGGATTGCTTGAGTTTTCAAGGAAAGAACAGGAAGATTTTGAGTCGAAGCATTTGCATAAGATCCTTCAGGAGACTTTTGAGCTTATGACTCATCCGATAAAAATAGCCAACATAGGATTCACCAATGATTTCAGGGCCAAATCGGACCTTGTTTTCTGCAGCCCTAATCAGCTTAAACAGGCATGTATAGCAATCCTGGTAAATGCTTCGGAAGCTGTAAAAGAAAACGGAGAGATATCAATTTCCACCAGTAATCCAAACGAGGATCATGTTAAAATAGATATTACCGACAACGGGATAGGGATACCTGAGGATGATATCCCGCATATTTTTGAACCTTTTTTCTCCACAAAGCGTGAAACCAGCGGAATCGGATTGGGTCTTGCAATAGTTCATGGGATTATCAAGACACATAACGGGAAGATTGAAGTTGAATCGGGGCTGGGACAAGGAACAACAATATCTATAACTCTACCTCTAATTAGAATTTAGGAGATTAAACTATGGCCAGAAAGATTTCAATTCTCATTGTTGATGATGAGGATTCTGTGAGGGACTCATTATACAACTGGTTTATTGAGGACGGTTACCATGTTGAGTGTGCTGAAAGTGCCATGACGGCTCTGAAAATGCTTGAATCGGAAAGCTTTGACATTATCCTTGCTGATATCAAAATGCCCGGAATGGATGGCCTGGAGATGCTGAGAAGGATCAAAATACTTAAATCCGATTCAATCGTGATTGTAATGACTGCTTTTGCCACAGTGGATACTGCAGTTCAGGCACTTAAAGATGGAGCATTTGACTATGTAACCAAACCTTTTGACCCTGATGACCTCTCGCATCTTATACGAAATGCTTCGAAACAGATCACTCTTGCAGAGGAAAACGAAAATCTCAGAAGCAGGGTAGTGACACTTGAGAGTGTAGAAGATCTGATCGGTACCAGTGAAGCTATGAAACAAGTCCTTAAAGAAATTGAAAATGTGGCACAATCCAGTTCATCTGTGGTGATCACCGGTGAGAGTGGGACAGGTAAGGAGCTTGTGGCCAGGGCAATACATGCAAATTCTACAAGAAAATATTTCCCGCTTATTAGCGTCCATTGCGGTGCACTGACTGAAAGCCTTCTCGAGAGTGAATTGTTCGGTCACGAGAAAGGGGCCTTTACAGGAGCAATGTATAACAGGAAAGGACGCTTTGAAATGGCTGATAACGGAACCATTTTCCTGGATGAGATCGCAACAATTTCTACCAAAATGCAGATTGACCTTCTCAGGGTTCTTGAATCGAAGAAATTTACCAGGGTTGGAGGCAATAAGGAAATATCATCGGATTTCAGGGTAATATGTGCGACAAACAGGGATCTCAAATCACTTGTTGAGAAGGGATTGTTCAGAGAAGATCTATATTACAGGCTGAATGTTGTTAATATTTATGTCCCGCCACTCCGGGAAAGGATCGAAGATATCCCATTGCTTGTGGATTACTTTATTAAGAAGTATTGTACATCAATGAACATGCCTCCTGCAACAATTGAACCCTCTGCATTGAAGCGCCTCGAGGAATTCAATTACCCCGGTAACGTCAGGGAACTTGAGAATATGATAGAGAGGGCAATAGTTGTGGGAAGTGGCAAAAAGATTTTACTGAAGGATCTGCCGCTTGAGAAATCAGTCGTAAGTAATTCAGTTGAAAGTCTGGAAGACCTTGAAAAAGACCACATTTTAAAAATTCTCAATAAATACAGCTGGAATATATCACGGGCGGCTAAAGCATTGAATATTGACAGGGTTACACTTTACAACAAGATCTCAAAATTCGGATTAAAGCCTGTCAATTGAGGATATGGATTTCCAGAATATCACATTGGTACCTGTAGGGTATATCGAGGAGATTTTCCTTAAGGGTGTCGTTGAGGCAGCCGGAAAGGAGTTTTGCCTCCCGGTAACTGTGAAAGAAGGGTATATTGATATTACTGAGTTTACGATCCGACACGAAGACAGTATAACGGTACAAAACTGCTTAAAGAGATTGATACGCTTTTTGCTTCTGATAATACCAAAACTATTGGGCTATTCAGTATAGATTTGTTTATTCCCATTCTCACCTTTATTTTCGGACAGGCTTATCTGAAAGGCAGAGCAGGAATTGCATCCTACTATCGTCTGAGCAATGAACGTTACGGCATGAGTGGTGGCAGCAAGGAGGTTGTGGAACGATTCCAGAAAGAGGTAATTCATGAGCTGGGACATACTTTTGGTCTGGTTCACTGTCATGTTCCCACCTGTGTGATGCGGTCAAGCACATATGTTGAGGATATTGATCAGAAAGGAATAAGTGTATGCTCTCAATGCCGGACATTATTAAATGAAGTAATACCATCATTATCGAAATTTTAAATCTGATATTATGAAAAAGATCTCTCTATTGGGAACAGGACTTATAGGTACATTTTACACAATGTCACTTCATTCACAACGACGGAAGGATGTTATTCAGACGGTTTGCTCCATACCCGAATCAGCTGCCAGGGATTTTGCTCAGAAGTATGAGATACCCCGATACACCACCAGCATGAAAGAAGCTATTGAGGACAGCGAAACAGAAGTTGTAATTGTTGCACTTCCAAATTATCTTCACAAAGAAGCAATCATGATGGCATGTAAGGCAAAGAAACATATTCTGTGTACAAAACCTCTTGCCATGAATGCTGCAGAAGCTAAGGAGATTCTTGATGCTGTTGAAAAGGCGGGTGTTTTTCACGGATATCTTGAAGATCTTGTATACACTCCTAAAACACTGAAAGCAATTGGAATGGCGAATAATGGCTCTTTGGGCAGAATATTATGGACGAGGTCGAGGGAAGCTCATCCCGGGCCTCACAGTGCCTGGTTCTGGGACAAGAAACAGTCGGGAGGAGGAGCTCTTGTTGACATGGGCTGCCACTGCATAGAGATTGGCCGTAGCTTTATTGGAAAGGATATTAAGCCTGTTGAGGTTATGTGCTGGGCGGAGACCCAGGTAAAGCCCATTGAGGCCGAAGATCATGCCATAGCCCTTATAAAATATGAATCGGGAGCTATATCACAGGTTGAGGTGAGCTGGAATTTCAGAGGCGGAATGGATCTGAGGGATGAAGTATCGGGGACAGAGGGAACAATAACTCTTAATCACTGGCTGAGAACCGGTTTTGAAGTCTTTACAACCGGAAGCACTGATAAATATGTATCGGAAAAGGCTGAAAGCGATGCAGGCTGGCTATTCCCTGTGGGTGATGAGGTTCATGCATTGGGCTATCCGCATATGTTTACCGATATGCTCGATTCGCTGGAGCAAAACCGGGAGCCTCGGGAAACATTCTATGACGGATATATTGTTAATGCCATAATGGATGCTTGTTACCGATCGGCAAAAACTAAAAAATGGGAGAGTGTTGAACTTGAAGTCTGGAGAGGAAAGGAAGGTATTACTTCGGATGTGGAACTGATTGATTTTGATTTTGATCACTACCTTATCAAGAAGGAGAAGATGCCTGACGGAAAAACCAAACTTATGCTGAAGGAGAAGCTCACCGGCAATATTATCCAGAAATATGTTTCTGAATGATCGTCGTACCTCTCACTCTTATTTGATTTGTTGAAGTGATCATTTTTTACTATTTTTATCACCACTAACACTAAAGCTCTTCATTTCATGGATCTTACGCGCATTATACGCGATAAAATGATGAAGGAACGCCTCATGTTCGCTTACAGAGGTGTGGTGACGAATGAAAATTCCGGACCTCTCCTGATGCTCCTTGAGAATGAGATGAAGAATTCCGAATATGGCTATGTTGGCAGAAAAAGACTCTTCATGTTTGTTCTTGAGAGTCTTCAGAATGTTTCCCGTCACAGTACTAAGGATCAGCACGGGAACATGTCGCTTGTTGTTTATTCCAAAACCGATAACGGATATACTGTCAGCACAGGCAATGTAATTCAAAATGATACTATAAGTATTCTCCAGGCCAAGCTTGACGATGTGAATAATCTTGAGACAAATGAGATCAGAAGCGTTTACAGGCAGATGCTAAGTAATTCAGAGTTAAGCAATAAAGGAGGAGCAGGTCTTGGTCTCATTGAAATGGCAAAAAAGACAGGCAACAAACTTGATTATGATTTTATTAAGATAGATGACGAGTATTCCTATTATATTCTGAGCAAAACCGTTGACTCAGGAGGGGTGGGGTCACACGATGAAGGAAAACGGGATCAGTTCAGCGGATCATCTGTTGCAGATCTGGAGCGGCTTATGGATGAGAAGAATATTTACCTTATCTGGTCCGGTCATGTATCTCCAGACGTTGAGAAGGAGGTTATATCATTCGCAGAGACTAAACTTTCGGAAGAGGATATGCAGGGCAGGCAAAGAAAACGTGTATTTATTACACTTGTTGAATTGCTTGATAATGTTGGTAATTATAGTCCTGGCCGTGAAGTTGAGGAGAAATATGGAAGACCATTTGCCATGATCCGGCTGGTTGATAAGGTTTTCTACCTCAGTACCGGGAACCTTATTCTTAAATCAAAGGTAAAACAGCTGAAAGAGAAACTTGATTCTGTCAATAAACTTGACAAAGAGGGATTGAAAGCAATGTTTATAAAGTCTCTTACAGATCAGATAAACGATTCGGACAGCACCGGAAACATGGGATTAATAGAAATGGTGAAGAAGTCAGGAAGCAAGCTGGAATACCTGTTTGATGATGTCAATGATGATTATTCATATTATTCACTTACAGTGGCTGTGAAAGAGTACACTGAAAGTTAGCCGGGGATTCGGAAATAAAGACTATTCCCATCCCATTCAGCATAATTTCCGGAATTTATCCAGTCGCCAAGAATAAGTATTTCAGTACCTTGTGAAAGTTTATAGCTCATTGCAAGATGTCGGTGTCCAAATATAAAATAATCTATATTTTCTTTTTCAAGTACAGTTTTAGCATACCTTATCAGGTCCTCCTTTTCTTCTCCCATAAAGGGGATTTATTCCTTTCCCAAGTCTTGAACTGAGTGACCATTTAAGTCCAATCCCAACACCTATTGCAGGATGAAGGGATGAATACATTTTCTGCAATGGTCTGTTTCTGAAGATCGCCAGGAGTATCTTATAAGCCCGGTCTTTTGTTCCCAATCCTTCCCCGTGAGCAAGATGGAATCTCTTTCCGTCGAATTCAGTTGTAATTGGTGAGGTATGAATAATGAGGCCGCATTCTTCCTGAAGGTATTTCCCAACCCACATATCGTGGTTTCCAGTAAAAAAGTGTACCGGAATACCGGAATCAGTAATTGAGGCAACGGTTCCAAGAAACCTTGTAAACCCTTTTGGAACAACAAGTTTGTACTCCCACCAGAAATCAAATATATCGCCCAGCAGGTATATCTCTTTTGCATGGGGAGCAACAGAATTAAGCCATGCAACAACCTTTTTTTCCCTTTCGAGGGGAGGAGTGCCTGTATGCAATCCGAGGTGAAAATCAGAAGCAAAAAATATCTTACCCTTATCTTTCAAAACCCGGGGCTATTTATTAAAAAGCTGTTCCAGTTTAAGCTTAAGTGTTCTTCCGTGAAGATTTGTACCCGATATATTACCCTCTTTATCAAACAGGTAATTTGCAGGAAGTTCCCTGACGTTGAAAAGACGGGCAGTTGCCGGATCAGAAGCATTGTCTTCCCTTGTACTTATCCAGGGCAGCTCATCATATTTCACGGCTGTTTTCCAGAGATTGGTATCAGCATCGAGGTTTATCTGGTATATTTCAAATCCTTTTTTATTGTACTGTTTATAGAATTCCTTCAGCTGAACGTTTTCATTGATACAATCCTTTGACTGAACTGACCAGAAAGTGACAAGGACATGTTTACCCTTGAGTGATTCAAGTGATATTCTTTTACCGGAAGGATTTTTAAGGTCGGGATTGAGTTTTACAGGCTCCAATTGTTCTGACAGCCTGGCCAGCTGATTTGCATTCATTTGGGTAAGCTCGTTCTGGAAGTCCCTGGTCAGAGCCTGAACATGCTTTGAATTGGGATAATACTTTTTAAGTGAATCGCTGACGATCTTCAGATATTGAAGATCTTTGGGGTCAAACAAAACATAGGTTTCAGGGTCAATTCTCTGATAGACTGCCTTTATTGATGCGAGGGATGTTGTGTTTGTTATGATGAACTCAACATTCTTCCGCCTTTGCTGCCTGATAAGATCATTGAATTTTGTCTCAAGTTCCGGTCCTTTAACATCAAATCCGGGTTCCGAGGAAGCCCTGGTATAAGCATTGCTCAGAGAGTCGAGTTTTTTCTTTGTATCAATCAGATTCTGATCGAGGATCCTGAGTTTTTCAGACCCTTCAGATCCGGACACAGAGTAATTATCATATAATGATTTGTTTGTGAACACTAGTTTAATCTTTTCACCCGGTACTGCGAGCAGTGTTATGAAATTATCAGGAGTCAGGCTAATCTGATAGAAGTCAGGTTCACTGGCTTTTATCTTTATACGGAAAGTGCCTTTTTTACTGATTTTTGCTGAATCGATCAGAATGGGTGTTTCAAGATCAAGCCGGTTAAAGTATACGGTACCGGAATTTTCACTCTCAATTACACCATTAATGGTGAATGAGTTTTTATCCTTACAGCCAGTGTAGATCAGGACAACTATTACGAGGAATAAAAGACGTTTCATTCAAAATCGGATTACAGGTTTAATGTAATGAGATTTATACTTAATTAAGAATTTCAGAGAGTTTTTTCACAAGCTGTTCACCTCTGAGATTCGATGCAATTATCCTTCCGTTTTTATCAAGAAGGAAATTGGTAGGTATCGATTCTATCTTATACAGAGGCACTACAACAGAATTCCAGTACTGGACATCGCTTACATGTATCCATTTTTCGAGCTGGTCATCCTTAATTCCCTTTGTCCATGCATCTTTAGTCTTGTCAAGTGACACCTGGTATATCTGGAATCCTTTTTTACTGTATAAATTGTATGCTTTAACGAGGTTTGGGTTTTCTTTCCTGCATGGAAGGCACCATGAAGCCCAGAAATCAAGAAGGACTACTTTACCTCTTGTTGATGAGAGTCTGATTGTATCACCTTCAGGTGACGGAAGTGAAATTTCAGGCGCTTCTGATCCTTCTCCTGCCGATGCTGTCTCAGCAGCACGGTTCTCAATACTTGCAGACATCTCCTGTATCTGGTCATGCAATGAAACTACAAGCGCATTTTCAGGGTAGTTGACATTTAGTGAAGAATCAACTTTGACGAAATATTTCATATCCTGTGAAGGACTCATAACATATACATTTGGTGCAATCTGCTGGTATAGAGCTACCAGGCTTACCAGAGATGTAAGATTCTTATCGATGTAATTTTTAGTGTATGTATTAATCTCATTGAGATAGCTCTGAGCCATGCTGTCAAGTGATTCAACAACTTTTGACAATTCAGGATTATTGATATTATCCATGTAAATACTGTTAAGAGTGCTGAATTTTTTTATTGCACCCCTCAGGTTGAAATTATACTCAACCATAAGTTCAGTTCCCTCAGAGCCTTTTAATGTAACCGGATAACTCAGAGAATCATAATATGTGTTCATACTGATATTATCACCAGGCTCCAGGAGCATTGTCAGAAAATTATTTTCAGTAAGTTTTAGCAGGTAAAATGATGGATTTTTAACTTCCCTTTTAAATGTAAATGTTCCCTGGGGAGAAACCATTACCGAATCTACTTTTTTCAATTGTTCAGGTTGCAGTTCTTCAAGGTAGATATAAGTACCTGCTGCTGGTTTCATAAGGGTTCCGGAAATCTCTGCAACATTGCTTTTGCAACCAAAAAGGATTACACCGGATAAGAGAAAGAGACTAAACTTTTTAATCATCTACAAATGTTGTTATTAGTAATTTTTAAAAAATATGAAGTGCAAAGGTATTCTTTTTTTTATCAGGCTGCACTTTTATTGATTTTTATTAATTTTCTTTGTAACATGATGTCTGTTTGCAGGGATGGAATAATTTTTTTAACTTAACATAACTTTTAATTTAAACAATCTGTGTTTGTATGAGTTACATTAAATTTGACAAAAGCCAGGTAGTTAATCTTGAGTTTTCTCTTAACCGGGAATTAATCAGGAGTAACAGAGCCGGGTCCTATTCTTCAACAACAATTGTAGGATGTAATACACGCAAATACCATGGGATGCTTGTTTGTCCTGTAGATGAGCTTGGAGGAGACCGTCATGTACTTCTCTCAACTCTTGACATTACAGTTGTTAATAATGACAAGAGTTTTAATACAGGAATCAGGAAATACAAGGGTGATTATTTCAATCCCAAAGGGCATAAATATATTGAGGATTTTGATGCTGACAGTATTCCCTCGAGAGTGTTCAGGGTAGGCGGAGTTCTACTGAAACTCGAAAGGCTTCTGGTTCATTATGAAGAACAATTCATGCAGCGGATGACAATACTCGAAGCTTCAGAACCGATGAAGATCCAGATGCGTCCGTTTCTTGCATTCAGAAGCATTCATCAGCTTACTCATGCAAACCTTGCTGCAAACACGAAGGTCGATTTTATTGAGAATGGTGTAAGGTCGAAATTGTATGAAGGATTTCCTTATCTCTATATGCAATGTTCTGAAAAAGTAGATTTTGTTCCTGTACCTGACTGGTATCTTGGTATTGAATATATTGAGGAACAGAAGAGAGGATATGATTATTCAGAAGATCTTTTTACACCCGGGTTTTTTGAATTTGAAGCCAAAGAAGGCGATGTTATTGTATTCTCTGCATCCACAAAGGAGGAAAAAACTTCAGGATTGAAGCAGAAGTTTACTAAAACTGTGTCAGGTAAGATTCCGAGAAGTAATTATGTTAACTGTCTGAAGAATGCTGCTCAGCAGTTCATTGAAAAAAGAGGTGGTAAAACAGTTTTAATTGCCGGCTTCCCATGGTTCGGGGCCTGGGGAAGAGATACATTCATTTCCCTTCCGGGGCTTGCTCTTGCCCGACATAAGCTTGCACTTTACAGGGATGTAATTGATACACAGGTAAACAGAATGAAGGAAGGCCTGTTCCCTAATATGGGGAATGAGCATAATCCAGCTTACAACTCAGTTGATGCACCGTTATGGTTTTTCTGGTCATTACAGCAATATCTCGAGCAGAAAGGAACTGATTGCTGGGAGAGATACGGAGAAGCTGCCAAATCTGTTATAAATGCCTTTATAACCGGCACTATTTATAATATTAAGATGAGGGAAAACGGCCTCATCTATGCCGGAGTTCCCGGCAAAGCACTAACCTGGATGGATGCCGTGGTGAATGGCGTGCCTGCAACACAGAGAGCCGGATATGCTGTTGAGATAAATGCTCTTTGGTACAACGCTGTATGCTTTGCACTTGATATGGCGAAAGAAGCTAAGGATAAAAAATTTATTTCCCAGTACGGGCATCTCCCAGCACTTATTCAGAAATCATTTTTAGAGTTGTTCTGGGATGAAAAAGCTGGCTATCTGGCTGATTATATTAACGATGAAGAGGGAAAGAATATGTTCGTCAGGCCAAATATGCTTATTGCCGTCTCTCTGCCGCATTCTATGCTTGATAAAGAGCAGATGAAAAAAGTACTCGATATAGCAGATAAGGATCTGGTTACACCAAGAGGGCTCAGGACACTCTCGCCTCGGAATAAGTTTTACAAAGGGATTTATCAGGGCAGCCAGGAGGAACGCGACAATGCTTATCACCAGGGGACGGTTTGGCCATGGCTGTTCGGACCATTCTGCGAAGGATGGCTTAAAGTTTACGGACAGCAGGGTGTAGCAAAAGTAAAAAAGCTCATTTACGGAATGGAAGAGGTTATGAGTGAAGCTGGAATAAGTACAATTTCCGAGATCCATGATGGTGATCCTCCTCACACACCGAGGGGTGCTATATCACAGGCTTGGAGCGTAGGTGAAATACTCAGAATAATTGATATGCTTGAAACCAGGTATTCTAAGAAATAAAATTAAGAGTCAGATATGCGTGTACTAATGTTCGGATGGGAATTTCCACCGCATATATCAGGCGGTTTAGGTACTGCCAGCTATGGTCTGACAAAGGGTATGGCAACATTTGGCGACCTTGAGGTTCTTTTTGTGGTGCCTAAATCCTGGGGTGATGAAGATCAGTCTATTGTACGTTTGATAGGAGCCAATAAGGTCCCTGTTGCTTACAAACAGGTTCATTACCAGGGATTTAAAAGGCCAATTGAGAAAATTGAAGTCGAATCAAAAATTGTTCCCTATACTGATCCTGAAGATTTCTGGAAAATGACACGATCGGAGGTTTCAGGTTATAAACTGATGGTACATACCAATGACAAAGGTATGGTCGATTTCTCCGGCAGGTATGACCAGAACCTCATGGATGAAATACAGAAGTATGCAATTGTTGCTTCCGTTATTGCTACTGAAAATGATTTTGACATAATCCACGCTCACGACTGGCTTGCTTATCCTGCCGGGATTGCTGCAATGGAAGCTTCTGGAAAACCTCTTGTAATTCACGTTCATGCAACTGACTTCGACAGAAGCGGGGGAAATGTTAATCCCGCTGTTTACAATATTGAGAAGCGGGGTATGGATGCTGCATCCAAAATAATTACTGTCAGTAATCTGACAAGAGATATCGTTATACATAAATACAATATTCACCCCGATAAGGTCGAAACAGTCTATAATGCAGTTGAACCTGTCTCAATGTCAGGGGAAAACATGGTTGTAAAAGGGTTTGATGAGAAGGTGGTTACCTTCCTTGGTCGTATAACTATGCAGAAGGGACCGGAATACTTCATTGAAGCTGCATATAAGGTTCTGAAAGTAATGGATAATGTCAGATTCGTTATGGCAGGTTCGGGTGATATGATGGAAAGGATGATGAGACGGGCCGCTGCACTTAAGATTACAGACAGATTTCATTTTACGGGATTCCTCAAAGGACCAGATGTATTTACTATGCTGGAAATGAGTGATGTATATATTATGCCTTCTGTTTCAGAGCCTTTCGGTATTTCTCCTCTGGAAGCAATGCAGTCAAATGTTCCGGTAATTATTAGTAAGCAGTCGGGCGTTGCTGAAATTCTTACTCATGCAGTCAAGACTGACTTCTGGGATATTGATGCGATAGCCGATGCAATATATGGCATTCTGAATTATCCAGAACTGGCAAAGATGATAATTAAGAACGGCAAGGAGGAGGTAATCAGGCTTAAATGGGATAATTCGGCAAGGCATGTAAGAGATATTTATTACAGGGTAATAGGAAATTAATAAGGTTTCAGATATGAGTTCAAACGGCAAGAAGGCAATCTGCTTTTACTTCCAGGTGCATCAGCCATTCCGGTTAAAGCGATACAGGTTTTTTGACCTTGGGAATGATCATTATTATTATGATGATTATTCGAATGAATCCATAATGCGCAAAGTTGCAGGGAAGTGCTATCTCCCTGCCAATAAGATACTGCTTGACCTTATTGAAAAGCATAAGGGCAAGTTTAAGGTAACATTCAGCATTACCGGCATAGCGATAAATCAATTCAGATTGTACGCACCGGAAGTGCTTGAGTCTTTCCGTAAGCTCGCCGAAACCGGAATGGTTGAATTCCTTGCTGAAACAAATTCACATTCTCTTGTTTCACTAAAGAGCAGAAGCGAATTTGAACTTCAGGTAAACCAGCACAAGGAGATGGTTAAAAAATACCTTGGGGTTGAACCTACTTCTTTCAGGAATACAGAACTTATTTATTCAGATGAAATCGGTTCATGGGTAGCCGATATGGGTTACAAAGCTATGCTTACAGAGGGCGCAAAGCATATCCTTGGCTGGAAGAGCCCCAATTTTCTCTATTGCAATGCAATAAATCCGCGATTGAAAGTGCTCCTGAGAAATTTTGTTCTCAGCGATGATATTGCTTTCAGATTTTCGAACAAGGATTGGATAGCCTGGCCACTCACTGCTGACAAATATGCCGGCTGGATAAATAAACTCGCACCTTCGAGTGAACTGTTAAATATCTTCCTTGATTATGAGACTTTTGGAGAGCATAACTGGAAGGAATCAGGGATTTTTGATTTTCTGCAGCATATGCCGGGGGCTATACTTAAGAAGACACCTTTTAAATTCATGACCCCATCAGAGGTTGCAGACAAACTGCAGCCGGTTTCAGCAATCAATATTCAAAACCCAATTTCATGGGCCGATGAAGAGCGCGATATTACCGCATGGCTTGGTAATGAACTGCAGGCTGCTGCAATGGAAAAGCTTTACAGTCTTTCACGTAAAGTAAATAAGTGCGAAGATGATCAGCTTAAGAAAGACTGGGAATATCTTCAGTCGAGCGATCATTTCTACTACATGGCTACAAAATTTTTCTCCGATGGCGCTGTGCATGCATATTTTAATCCCTATGAAAGCCCATATGATGCATTTATGAATTATATGAATGTTCTCAGTGATTTTGAAATTCGGCTCCGCCGTACATTCCCTGACACTGCTGAACAGGATCAGATCTACAAACTTGGTACACAGGTTATTGAAAAGGATATGCTGATCGATAAGCAGGCAGATGAAATTGAAAAACTGAAGAGAAAACTTGCAAAGGCTAAGCCGGTTGTGAAGCCTGCTTCAAAAAAGCTGTTGAAAGAAGCTGATATTATAATTGAGTGGGAGAAACCTGTAAAGAAGCCTGTAAAAAAGAAAGAGGAAAAGCCGGTAATAAAAAGTACCAAAGCGGCAAAAAAGAATGTCGCTGAGGTGGTTACAGAACCGATTAAGAAGAAAACAGCCAAAGCAAGTACACGAAAATCAGCAGATACAAAGAAGAGTAGTCCAGCTAAAAAGCCGGTAGTAAAAAAGAATACAGCCGTAAAGAAAAGTACGGCGAAGTCATCAGCAACCGTTAAAAAGAAAAAGTAAAGTACGATTAATAAATAAAATCTTAAAATGAAAGTTGAATTTCTATTCGAGACCAGTTGGGAGGTATGTAACAAAGTTGGAGGGATACATACAGTAGTATCCACAAAAGCACTGAATATTATCGAAGAGCTGGGTGATAATTTTATTCTTATTGGTCCCGATGTATGGAGGGAGGTCGATACTAACCCTGAATTTATTCCTGATGATTCACTTTTTTCTGACTGGAAGCAAAAAGCAGCGGCTGATGGATTAAAAGTTAAAATAGGCAGATGGAACATTGCCGGCAGACCCATCGTAATACTTATAGATTTTACACCCTATTTCGGTCAGCAGAATGAGATATTTGCCGGATTCTGGGAGACTTTCAAACTTGATAGTATTTCCGGTCAGTGGGATTACATTGAACCTGCCCTTTTTGGTTATGCTGCAGGGAAAGTGATTGAAAGTTATTCCTCTTTCTATCTTGATCAGTATCTTATAGTTGCGCAGTTTCACGAGTGGATGACAGGTACAGGAGTCCTTTACCTGAAAAAGAATGCACCCTGGATATCCACTTCATTTACAACTCATGCAACAGTACTTGGAAGGTGTATAGCCGGAAATAACCGGCCACTCTATGGAAAGATGGAAACATATAATCCAATACAGATTTCGAGGGAGTTTAATGTTGTTGCTAAACAATCACTTGAAAAGATATCTGCAGCGGAAGCTGATGTTTTTACAGCTGTAAGTGAAATAACCGGCAGGGAATGCAGCCATTTTCTTGGCAAACCGGTTGATGTAGTTACTCCAAATGGCTTTGAAGATTCTTTTGTCCCCGGTCCTGATACTTTTGATATAAAAAGAGATGACGCCCGCCAAAGGCTTATAAAGGTTGCAGAAGCTATCCTTGGTTATTCTCTATCACCTGATTGCCTGCTTGTTGCCAACAGTGGCCGGTATGAATTCAGGAATAAGGGAGTAGATATATTCATCGATTCACTCGGGGAACTTAAGAAAAAGGACAATTTAAAAAAAGAGTGTGTTGCTTTTCTGCTGATGCCGGCATATCATAAAGGACCCAGACAGGATATTATTGATATCCTGTACCATGGGGCAAAATCAACAGGCTGGGATAAATACCTGAGTCACAGCCTCCATTATCCTTCAAGTGACCCTGTTCTCAGCAGGTTTATTGTAAACGGACTGGATAATGATGAAAAATCGCAGGTTAAGGTAATCTTTGTCCCTTCATACCTTAATGGCAATGATGGCATTTTTAATATACCATATTTTGATCTTCTTATAGGTTTTGACCTTTCGGTCTTCCCTTCTTATTATGAGCCATGGGGCTATACTCCGCTTGAGAGTCTTATGTTCTCAATACCAACAGTGACAACTTCATTATCAGGATTTGGACTCTGGGTAAAGACATATTTCAAGGAGCCAGGCAACGGGATTCGCGTCATTGAAAGAAATGATGATAATGAAAAAGAAGTTGTTCATGAACTACGGAAATTCATGGACCACTTCATTGGACTTAGTTCTGATGAAATTGCTGAGGCGCGCAGAAAGGCTCACGAAATTTCGCGTATAGCAATGTGGGATACACTTGTTGAGCATTATATAAGGGCGTACGAATTTGCATTAACCAAAAGTGCTGACAGGCGTGGCGGAGAACCCCGCGAATTTGCCAGGTTTGTTGAGGCTCCCGGACTAACAATAAGGAAACCTCACCAGGTACCGGTGTGGAAGGATATTTATGTGCAGAGTGCTGTTCCCGAGAAACTTGGGTTCCTTAAGACTCTTGCAGATAATCTTTGGTGGTCATGGAACTCTGATGCGGAAGATTTAATGAGAAGTCTTGATCCTTCATTGTGGGATGAATTGAGCCACAATCCCAAAATGCTTCTTGAAAAAATCGACTACAAAAGGCTTCTTGTACTTGAGGATGATGAAAATTTTCTCACCAAACTAAAGGCAATAGAAGATAAATTTACTGCTTATATGAGCAGACCGGTAAACACCACAGACCCATCTGTCTCATATTTTTCAATGGAATTCGGGATACACCAGTGCCTTAAGATTTACTCAGGTGGACTTGGAATACTTGCCGGCGATTACCTTAAGGAAGCCAGTGATTCAAATCTGAATATAACAGGGATGGGGCTCCTTTACAGGTTTGGTTATTTCAAGCAAAAGATAGGTCCGAGAGGAGAACAACTTGCCTTATATGATTCAGAGGATTTCAGCCGTCTTCCTATACATCCAATAAAAGATGCAAATGGTGATCATCTCAGTGTAAGTCTTGCATGGCCCGGCCGCATGGTGAAGATAAGGGTATGGGCTGCCATGGTGGGTAAGGTAAAGCTTATCCTTCTCGACACCGACTGTGATGAGAACATTCCGGAAGACCGTTATGTCACACACCATCTTTATGGTGGAGACAATGAAAACAGGCTGAAGCAGGAACTTGTTCTCGGAATAGGAGGGATGAGAGTTCTTGAAGCAATGGGAATAGAGACTGATCTCTATCACAGCAATGAAGGTCATTCGGCATTTATCAGCCTTGAGCGGCTCAGGAAACTGATCAGTGACCATCATCTTACCTTTGTACAGGCATTGGAAGTGGTAAGATCTTCAACTTTATTTACAACCCATACTCCGGTACCTGCAGGGCATGATGCATTTGATGAGGATCTTCTCCGAAAGTATATTTCCCATTATCACAGCCGGCTTAACATTTCATGGAGCGAGCTTATGGGGCTCGGGCAGTGCGAAAGTGACAACGACAGGAAATTTAACATGTCATACCTGGCAACCCGTATGTCGCAGGAAGTTAATGGAGTGAGCAAGCTTCATGGCAAGGTAAGCCGGAGCATGTTCAATAAGCTGTGGCCCGGATATCTTAAAGAAGAACTTTTTATCGGACATGTCACAAACGGGGTACATCACCCCACCTGGACTGCACCCGAATGGAGGGAGATATACAGGGAGCTTACCGGTGATGTGAATTTTGATCAGGTTGACAGAGGAAACTGGGAAAAACTTTATTCGATAGATGATAAGAGGATTTATGATATAAAGACCGGACTAAAAAAGAGCCTTTTTGCAAATCTGAGAAAGAGGCTTCAGAGCGACATGATGGAAAAACATGTTAGTCCCCGTACTCTGCTGAATATCAGTACTCATCTCGACGAGAAGGCCCTTACAATAGGATTTGCCCGTCGTTTTGCGACATATAAAAGGGCAGCTCTCCTGTTCCGTGATCTGGATCGCCTCGACAGGATAGTAAATAATCCGGATAAACCTGTTCAGTTTATTTATGCCGGGAAAGCTCATCCTCATGATGGTGGCGGGCAGGATCTTATAAGGAGAATCTTTGAGATATCACAGATGCCCCGTTTTGAAGGGAAAGTGATTTTCATTGAAAATTATGACATAGAGCTTGCCAAGCATCTTGTGAGAGGAGTTGATATCTGGCTCAATACCCCAACCAGGCCTCTCGAAGCTTCAGGCACCAGTGGTGAGAAGGCAGTAATGAACGGTACAATCCATTTCAGCGTTCTTGATGGCTGGTGGGTGGAAGGTTACCATGCTTTTGCAGGATGGGCTTTACCGGAGAAAAGGTCATACGAAAATCAGGATCTGCAGGATGATGTAGATGCCGAGACGATCTACAATATGCTTGAATATGAAATTGTGCCTGCATACTATTCATTTAATGATCAGGGAGTTCCCGTTGAATGGGTCAGCCGTGTAAAGAATACCATGGTAAGGATTGCTCCTGAATTCACAATGAAGCGGATGATTGATGACTATTACGAAAAATATTACTCAAAGCTGGCAAAACGGCATAAATATCTTAAAGTTAACGATTTTGAGAAGGCTAAAGAGCTGGCTGCATGGAAGAGCAAGATGAGGGAAGAGTGGGATAATATTGAAGTGATCAACTACAGTTTTGAGAAAACAGAAGAGAATATATACAGATCAGGACATGATTATAAGGCTGAGATTGCACTTCATGTTAAGAATATACCAAAGGAAAATGTAGGGGTGGAATTCATAATTACAAGGCTTGGTAAAAATGGCGAATACAAGTATGTTGACAGAGAAGAGTTCAAACTTGTGAGCTGCAAGTCAGGCAAATGTCTTTACAGGGCAACACTTGTGCCTGAAAGAGCAGGGTCGTTTTATTATGGAATAAGGATCTACCCGAAACATGAAGATCTTCCGCACAGACAGGATTTTTACCTGCTGCGTTGGATAGATTAGATGTCAGTTGCCTTTTTAATTGCTTCCCTTCTGAATACAAGGGCTGTCCTTGAAGGAAGGTAAAGATACAGGTAGATAGGAGCATTGATAATGTTCCTGTCTGCCTTTTTTATTGAGAGGTAGACACCTGATTTGTCAATCCTGTTGAATCCGCCCAATTCTGCATCATCTGAATCGAGAACTATTTTGAATTTGCCCTGTACCGGTATTCCGTAGTCGGTGAAAGAATTTACCGGGTGGAAATTAAATACAAACAGGAAGTCGCCGCGCATATAAGCAATTACCTTGTCGAAATTATTTTCATAGATCCTTGTAATATAATGGTTATCGAGGATCCTGAAATCATGATGGAGTTTTATCATCATCCTGTCAAAAAGTGAGAGGTAATGATACTTGAGATCTTTGTCTTCAGCAAGGTGCCACTGACGACGGGCAAATTTATAGCTCCAGTTGTTTCCTTCCCTCGGAAAATCTATCCATTCGGGATGCCCGAACTCATTGCCCATAAAATTAAGATAACCGCCTGCTGAAGTGCTTAAAGTAATAAGCCTTATCATCTTATGCAGTGCAATACCCCTGTCCATCGAAAAACTGTGATAATCATTATTCATGCCGGTATACATCTCAGCATCAAGCATTCTGAAAATCAGAGTTTTATCCCCAACGAGGGCCTGATCGTGTGATTCACAGTATGATATTATTTTCTCTTCAGGCCTGTGTGTTGTCAGTTCATACATAAGCTTGCCCATATCCCAATGCTCATCTGGGGTCTCCTTCACCAGTTTGATCCAGAAGTCAGGTACTCCCATTGAAAGCCTGAAATCAAAACCATATCCTTTTCTGTCATTTTCCGCAGCAACTCCGGGCATGCCGCTCATCTCTTCCGCAACAGATATTGCAGTGGGACGGAACTGGTGAATAAGTCTGTTGGCAAGAAACAGATAGATGAGTGCATCCTCATCCTGGTTCCCGTCAAAGTATTCATTATAGGCTGTGAAGTTTCTCTCAAGGCCATGGTCGTAATAAATCATGCTTGTAACACCATCAAACCTGAATCCGTCGAACTTGTATTCCTCGAGCCAGTATCTGCAGTTGGAAAGGAGAAAATGTATCACGCTTTCCTTCCCATAATCAAAACATAATGAATCCCAGGCCTTGTGAACCCTTCTTTCGTTTGAATGGAAGAACTGTCCGGGAGACCCGTCAAGAAGAGCCAGTCCTTCCATTACATTTCTGACCGAGTGTGAGTGGACAAGGTCCATGATTACTGCTATACCCTCCTGGTGTGCTTTGTCTATCAGCTCTTTAAGCTCCTCAGGAGTACCAAATCTTGATGATGCAGCGAAGAAATTCGATACATGGTAACCGAATGATCCATAGAAGGGATGTTCCTGTATCGCCATCAGCTGAATAGTATTGTAACCGGCTTTTTTAATTAACGGAAGGACATTCCTGGTGAATTCGCTGTAAGTGCCAACTTTCTCTAGTTCAGATGACATCCCAACGTGAGCTTCGTAGATCATCAGAGCAGTTCTTTCAGGTATAAAATCTTTTACCTTCCAGTTGTGCTTTTTAAGGGGGCTCCAGACTTGTGCACTGAATATTTTTGTTGAATCATCCTGTATAACGCGGTTGGCATATGAGGGTATTCTTTCACCTTTTCCTCCCTCCCAGTGGACAGACATTTTATAAAGATCTTCATGTTTGAGGGCAGTATCAGGTAAATGCAGTTCCCAATCTCCCTGACTGTTAAGTCTTGTCATGGAGTATTCCTTCTTCTCCTTCCAGTCATTAAATGTGCCTGTAAGAAAGATTTTTGTTGCATTTGGAGCCCATTCCCTGAAAACCCATCCGGTTTTTGTCCTGTGAAGGCCATAAAAATAATGACCAAGAGCAAAATCACAAAGAGTTCCATCGCCGGCAAGCTTTTTCTCTTTCGAAACACATTTGTTTATCCGGGAATTTATAACACCGGCATATGGCTTCAGCCAGGGGTCGGAACTGTAGAAACTTCCAGACTTCATTCTATTTGGATAAAAGGATTAATTAATATAAAAGTACAAAAACAAAATCATTTTGTTATTGCAATCGGGAGGCTTTGCTAATTTTGCAACCATAAATACAGGCTATGATCATTCATACCGGATATTCAGAACTGAAAATTAATTCACCGGTGGTGACTCTGGGAATATTTGACGGGGTTCACCGCGGACACAGAATGCTGATTGATCACCTTGTTAAGAAAGCGGGGGAGAGCAAAGGAGAATCTGTTGTTATAACTTTATTTCCTCATCCGAGGCTGGTTCTTGAGAAGGATCATGCAAATCTTACTTTTCTGACTACCCTTGATGAGAAGAAAGAGCTTCTTGAAAAAACGGGAATAGACCATCTGGTAATACTTGACTTCAGTAATGAATTCAGCAGAATCCCGGCATGTGATTTTGTAAGAGAAATCCTTGTCAGGAGGATAGGAACAAAACATCTTATAGTTGGTTATGATCATCATTTCGGCAGGAGCGGAGAAGGTGATTTTGGAACAATAAAACAATGTTCAGGGCTGATGGATTTCAAAGTGGAACAGCTTCATGAACTGGAAACTGCCGGAGGGTCAATAAGTTCAACCTCGATAAGGGAAGCATTGCTTGCCGGACGCCTTGATGATGCTAATAAACTTCTGGGATACAATTATTTACTTACAGGAACAGTTGTTGAGGGCAGGAAAATAGGCCGGTCGATTGGATTTCCAACAGCAAATATCCGTGCGGAGGCTCATAAGCTTATACCGGCCAATGGTGTTTATGCTGTCGAAGTATCAGCTGACAAAGGCAGGTATGCAGGGATGCTCAGTATTGGAACCAATCCGACAATAACCAGCAGCCAGGTATCAAGGAGTATTGAAGTTAATATCCTGAATTTCGACCGGGATATTTACGGTATGGATATCTCAGTTAATTTCAGGAAAAGGCTTCGCGATGAGAGGAGGTTTGACAGTATAAGCCAGCTTGTTGACCAGATGCACATTGACAAAGAAGAAACACTTAAACTATTTGCCTGAAAACCATCAGATTTTATTATCTTTGCAGACTTAAAATTTAAAATATGAATGTAATAGTTGATACAGTTAAGTACAAGGTCAAAGATATGTCGCTGGCAGAGTTTGGCAGGAAAGAGATTGAGATAGCAGAAAAAGAGATGCCGGGTCTTCTGGCAATCAGAAAGAAATATTCAGCAGAAAAACCTCTCAAAGGAGCACGTATTACCGGCTCTCTTCACATGACTGTTCAGACAGCGGTTCTTATAGAGACTCTGGCTGAGCTTGGTGCTGATGTTCGCTGGGCCAGCTGTAATATATTTTCAACACAGGATCATGCAGCTGCGGCTATTGCTGCTGCCGGGATCCCTGTTTTTGCCTGGAAAGGTGAAACTCTTGAAGAATACTGGTGGTGTACCGATATGGCACTTTCCTTTCCAGAGGGAAAAGGACCTCATCTGATTGTTGATGATGGCGGAGATGCATCACTTTTTGTGCATCTTGGTTTTAAAGCAGAGAAAAACCCTGATATTCTGAATAAGAAAGCTGAATCGAGAGAGGAGGCAATCATTCTTGCAACACTGAAGGATATTCTTGCAAAAGATCCCCAGAGATGGCACCGTGCTGTGAAAGATCTCAAGGGTATTTCTGAAGAAACCACTACCGGTGTTCACCGTTTGTACCAGATGATGGAAAATGGAGAACTTCTGGTTCCTGCAATCAATGTAAATGATTCAGTTACAAAATCAAAATTCGATAACCTTTATGGTTGCCGTGAATCACTGGCTGACGGTATCAAGAGGGCAACAGATGTTATGATAGCAGGCAAGGTTGTAGTTGTTTGCGGCTATGGTGATGTTGGTAAAGGATGTGCAAGGTCGATGAAATCGTATGGTGCCAGGGTAATTGTTACCGAGATTGATCCTATATGCGCTCTTCAGGCTTCAATGGAAGGATTTGAAGTAAAGACAGTTGAAGATACACTTGATGAAGGAAATATTTATGTGACAGCAACAGGTAACAGGGATGTCATTACCGTTGAGCATATGATGAAAATGAAAGACCAGGCAATAGTTTGCAATATCGGTCATTTTGATAATGAAATTCAGGTTGATAAGCTCAACGAGCTCAAGGGAGTAAAGAAGATAAATATCAAACCTCAGGTTGATAAATATCAATTCCCTGCCGGTCATGCTATTTTCATGCTTGCAGAAGGAAGACTTGTTAATCTTGGATGTGCAACAGGACATCCATCATTTGTTATGAGTAATTCATTCAGTAATCAGACTCTTGCACAGCTTGACCTCTGGAAGAAAGATTACAAGGTTGGCGTTTACAGGCTTTCCAAAGAACTTGATGAAGAGGTTGCACGTCTGCATCTCGATCAGCTTGGAGTAAGGCTTACCAGGCTGTCAAAGGATCAGGCTGATTATATAAGTGTACCGTTGACAGGCCCTTATAAACCTGATCATTACAGATACTAATAAAATATAGTTGATAATGAGGCCGGCTGATTTGCCGGCCTCTTTTTTTCAATAATTGTTCCAGACCCTTACCCGTCGCCCGTCGTAGCTTGTTTTGTAGTTTTTCAAAGGGTATCGACCGACTCCTTCAACAGGAGTGCCGTTTACAGGGAGACCATATTTTGTTTTGCACTCCGGACAGACGGCATAGAGCGTATTGGTTCCGTCCAGATTTATTCTGACTGCAGAATCATTTTCTGTATAATCATGCGGACAGGTTCTGTCGTAGGCAAAGAACTCATCAACTCCGGCATGTACAATTATGCCATTACCGGAGAAGCCTGCAGCCCTGTATCCGAAATTATTAGTCAGTTCATTTATAGTCACAGTGCCTCCTATTGCATTGAGATTTACAAATTCAGGATCGGCAAGGTCAATTGTAAAATCAACATAAACATCAGGAATTACATCATTTTTACTCCGCTTGCATGAACTTAAAAGTAATGCCAGTGATGCAGCAAATAAAAAAAAAGTTATTTTTGAGAATGATGTCACTATGATATTTTTAACGGGACAAAATTAGCAATAGGCCAGTTAAATCAAACGGTGATGCAGCTAAATTATTATTTTACCATCAGATGAAACATTTTGTTTTCCGGAAACTGTTGATATTTTTTCTGGTATTTTCATTAGGAGCAGGTATTTGTTCAGAAGTTACTGCAGTTGCAGCTTCAGCTTCAGAGATGGACCTCATGCAGCCCAGAAAGGCAAAAAAGGCTCAGAAGAAAGCCGATGCAAAGAAGAAAAAGCAGAAAGAAGCAATTAAAGATGGTAGCATTGAGGCCCAGAAGCGATCATTTGAGATACAGACACCTGATGTTCAGGAACGTATGAAACAGAATAAGAAGGAAACTGCTGCACGGGATAAAGCAAAGCGTAAGAGCAGCAAGGAAAGAACCAAAAGGGGCGCAAAAAAGTACAAATGATAAATGGTTTTGTGCAATAAACTGCTGTAAAACACTTTATAACAGTATTTTTATTTGGTTTTCAGATATTATTTTTATATATTTGTGTTGAAGAGTTCCGGCAAAAGCCGGAATTCTTCTTGTTTTTTAAATATAACAGAGAAAAGATGTCAGAGGTAATTTATGTGACAGAGGACGGTCTACAGAAGCTCAGGGATGAGCTTGATAATCTCCGGGCAGTTGAGAGACCAATGATCTCAAGACAGATTGCAGAAGCAAGGGATAAAGGCGATCTTTCTGAGAATGCCGAATATGCTGCAGCCAAAGAGGCACAGGGTATGCTTGAGATGAAAATAAGCAAGCTAGAGGATATCGTTGCCAGGTCAAGAATTATAGATGAATCGAAAATTGACAAGTCAACAGTAAGTATTCTCAATAAAGTTAAGATCAGGAATAAATCAAATAACAGCGTTATGGAATACCAGCTTGTTCCTGAAAGTGAAGCTAATTTCAAGCAGGGAAAAATAGCTGTCAGTTCTCCTATAGCCCAGGGACTTATGGGCAAAAAAGTTGGTGATGTTGTGCAGATCAAAGTCCCTTCGGGAATTATTCCGTTCGAGATTGTTGAAATTTCTATATAGCACAGATGGCCTCAATATTCACACGTATTATCAATGGGGAGATTCCATGCTATAAGGTGGCTGAGAATGGTCGTTTTTTTGCTTTCCTCGATATTAGTCCGTTAAAAGCAGGACATACACTTATTGTTCCCAAAAAGGAAATTGATTATCTGTTTGATCTTGAGGATAATGACCTTGAGGGAATTATGGTTTTTTCAAAAAAAGTGGCCGCTGCAATAAAAAAAGCTTATCCCTGCAACAGGATAGGAGTGGCAGTACTTGGTCTGGAAGTTCCTCATGCACATATTCATCTGGTGCCCATGGACAACATGGAGGATGTTAATTTCAAAAATCCAAAGCTGAAGTTTTCCCCGGAAGAATTCAGGGAGATAGCTGCCAATATCAGCAAAAATCTTTAATTTCAGGTTTAATTTTAATATACCTATTCTGCTCGCTGCATGAATTGGCTTTATGATTTGTGGGATGACTTTCTGAGTCTTCTCTTTCCGCGCATATGTTATGGCTGTGGTAACCATTTACTGCGGAATGAAAATATTATTTGCACTGAATGTTATGTGGTCATTCCACGTACCAATTATCACACCATAAGGGAAAATCCGGTTGAACAGATTTTCTGGGGCCGGTGTAAAATTGAATCAGCAGCTGCTTTCTCATATTATAATAAAGGAAGCAGGATAAGAAATCTTATTCATAATCTTAAATATAAGGGAATAAAGGAGATTGGCTTTGAACTGGGAAGGATCTATGGATTATCTCTTAAATCTTCAGGTTTTACAGAATCAATCGACTTGATAATACCGGTACCTCTTCATCCTGCAAAGAAGCGTTCACGCGGATTCAACCAGAGCGAGATCATAGCTGAAGGAATTTCAGCAGCCACAGGAATTCAGGTAAATACCAGAGCGGTTATCAGAACGGTTTCATCTTCAACTCAGACCAAACGTTCGAGGTACGAAAGGTGGGTTAATGTGGAAGGCATTTTCAGTATTAAAGACCCGGATCTGATCAGGGGGAAGCATATTCTCCTTATAGATGATGTTATAACAACAGGGGCAACAATGGAATCGTGTATAAATGAGCTTCTTAAAACTGAAGGTGTAAAGGTGAGCGTGGCAGCAATTGCTTATGCCCCGGCATAATCATCAGGTTTTTTTTACCCTTTTGGGATTCTTGTTCATGAAGTCCTTCCAGCTGTTGTAGCTTTTCTCAAAAACCGGGTTGTTTGTCTGATAGAAGTGACAAAGTGCAGCAGCAAGACCGTCGGTGGCATCGAGCTTTGTATCGCCGAGTTTGAATTTGAGTATGTTGGTCAGCATTGCTGCAACCTGTTCCTTTGATGCAGCTCCCTGACCGGTAATAGACATTTTAATTTTCCTGGGAGCATATTCAAAAATCGGAAGAGAGCGTGTGAGGGCAGCAGCTATTGCAGCACCCTGTGCCCTCCCAAGTTTCAGCATAGACTGGACATTCTTACCAAAGAACGGTGCTTCTATTGCAAGTTCATCGGGGTGATATTCATCAATAATTCCGATTGTCCGGTCGAAAATGTGTTTGAGCTTCACGTAGTGATCATCAAGTTTTGAAAGATCAATTGATCCTATAGCGATCAGCTCCGGAATAGTTCCTGATGTCTTAATAACGCCGTAACCTGTAATACTGGTTCCCGGGTCGATACCAAGAATTATCCGTTCCCTGGGTTGTGGCTTCAATATTTATCTAATTTTCAATAAAATAGGCATTATTGATCCTTTCCGGACTTTCATTGAACTGAACAGAATGGTGATAATCGTATAAACCCTTGGCAGAAACAGAGCCATTCTCCAGGAGGTAAATAGCCTCCTTAAGGCATATTTCATTTCTGTCGCCCCAGTCATGAGTAATATCATCTGAAACATATTTCTCAGGAAAGAATCCATCGTAAAAATCACCTTCACCAGCTGTATTTAGCAGTTCAAAAGAGATGGGCCAGTACATGTATGAGGAGAGATGTTTGAAGCCATACATACCAACCGGCTTGCCATTTGTAGTGTCACCGATAGTCTTGATCTCAATGAAAGGTTTGAGTCCGTTTATTAGATCTTCGCTGGCAGATCCGGTAGAACGGGTAGTTATTGCGATCATTTTGCCAACAGAGACAGCCGAAGTGACAGTCCCGAAATTATAAGTTTTGTTCCTGGCTGCCTGCTGTTCATTATGGGTCAGTGTGAGAAATGGTTTTCCGAATTTTGATGAACCACCTATGTGTGCTGCGAGATTCTGCAATACAGTGAGATCACCTCCACCGTTATACCTGAGATCAACTATTATATTATTGATGTTGTTTGCTTTAAAAAAGGCGAAGGCTGTTTCAAGTTCTGCATTTGAAGGAGTAACAAATTGTTCAAAAACAAGGTGTCCTGTGATTCCTGTCTTAAGATGGAGAGTATCGTAATGAAGTACAGTATTAAGAGTGAATTGTGTTTTGGTTGTTGTTATTGTAGAGTCTTTCCCTTCAGGAGTCTGAAAGAGGAATTTATTAGTAACACCCGCTGTTGAAGGGCCTATGAGGTTGTAATATGCTTCTCCGTCACCGGCCATGAAAACAGGAGCAAGCTCTGTATCATTGAGTTTTTTAATGATCCATCCGCGTCTTACCCCGAGGGCATACATCGGTGATTTATTGTAGATCTGGGCAATACGGGTTTTATTATTAATGTCAAGGCCAATTCTGATGCCATGTCCCACAAATATTGCCTGACTCTGGTTCAGATAATCAGCATAGTCCTGAACATAGCTCCACCTGTCGAGCTTCTTATATCTCATTGCTTCCAGAAGTTCATAGGGGCCCGGGTAGGTCTCTTTTGTTACTGTAGGCATCAGCTTGTCCCACAGGTAGTATGATTTCATAATATTATACAGATCATCTCTTGCTGTTTCATCCGCTGTTGGAGGAACGACAGGTTCCGGTTCATCTTTCTTGCAGGAGAATAGAATGAAAGCTGACAAAACATAAATCAGGATAATATACTTTTTCATCGGAATTACAGATATAATTAATTCAGTTGCAAATATAACGATTAATGAGCAGGGTTTGTTTTGTGATTCTGAACAAAAATTCCTGAAATAATCAGCAAGAGCCCCACAGGAGTGGTATAGTATACAGGTTCATGTATGATGAAATGAAGCAGGATGAGTGAAAAGAACGGGGCAAGATAAACAAGATTGCTGACCTTATCTGTAGTTGTGGCCATCTGCAGCGCTTTCAGCCAGAAAAGGAAAGTGATGCCCATCTCGAAAATACCTATATATACTGATGCAGCTGCACCTTTCAGTCCTATCACTGTATGCCATTGTCCTGTAATGATCATAGCTATAATAAGATAGCATGATCCAAAGAGAAAATTCAGCAGAAGTTTAACAGCTTCATCCCTCTTATCCCTGACATTAAGGATGAAATAGACTGCCCAGAAAACAGAGCTTCCGGAGGCAAGCAGGACACCGGTAAGATTCGCATTCCCGGGCTGAAACAGCTTTCCCTGTGATGATATGACATATACCCCTATGAAGCTTATGAAAAGGGCCAGGAAGCTCTTCTTTTCAATTTTTTGTCCAAGTATCGGCACAGAGAGGAATACCAGAATTATTGGCCAGATCATATTGAGAGGCTGGGCTACCTGTCCAGGTAACAGGGAATAAGCCTTGAGCAATATCAGGTAGTACACAAAGGGGTTGATAAAACCAAGAATTGCTGAGTTCAGAAATTCCTTCCTATCCGAAAATTTCAATAATGCTGTCTTTTTCTGTGCTATTACCACAGCCAGGAGTACTGCAGCTGAAGTAACTGATGAAATAGTCAGCATCGGAAGAATCGCCAGCTCGCCGAGGCTTATCTTAAATGCCGTAGGTACTGTGGCCCAGAAAAAGACAGCCAGCCCGGCATAGATGTATGATAATTTGGTTTTATCCATAGCGTTAACCCGCCTTCGGGGGGGCAGGGGGGCTAATCCCCCGGATCTAATTTATCATATCAAAACCAGTATAGGGTATAAGAACTTCCGGAACTTTAATACCAGCTTCAGTCTGATTATTCTCAAGTATTGCAGCCACAATCCTGGGGAGAGCAAGAGCACTTCCGTTAAGTGTATGAGCCAGCCTCGTCTGCTTTTCACCCTTGTCCTTGAATCTGCATTTCAGCCTGTTGGCCTGGAATGATTCGAAATTGGAAACAGAGCTGACCTCGAGCCAGCGTTTCTGTGCTGCAGACCATACTTCAAAATCGTATGTCAGAGCTGAAGTGAATGACATATCACCTCCGCAAAGTCGTATTATACGATATGGAAGTCCGAGTTTTGCAACAAGGCTTTCAACATGATTCACCATTTCTTCAAGTGATTCGTAGGAGTGGTCAGGGTGGTCTATCCTGACTATCTCAACTTTGTCGAACTGATGCAGTCTGTTGAGGCCTCTTACATGAGCGCCCCATGAACCGGCTTCCCTGCGGAAGCATGGAGTATAGGCTATGTTTTTTATTGGAAGAACGTCTGCATTCAATATCACATCCCTGTAAATATTAGTAACAGGAACCTCAGCCGTAGGTATCAGGTAGAAGTTATCGAGTGTTGCATGGTACATCTGCCCTTCCTTGTCAGGAAGCTGTCCTGTTCCGAATCCTGAATCTTCATTTACCATGATTGGCGGCATGACTTCCCGGTAGCCTGCTTTCACACCTTCATCGAGGAAAAAACTGATAAGGGCCCTCTGAAGTTTGGCGCCTTTACCAAGGTAAACAGGAAATCCTGCTCCGGTGAGTTTTATCCCGAGGTCGAAATCAATGATATCATATTTTTTTATGAGGTCCCAGTGAGGAAGAGCTTTATCGGATATTTCAGGAATTGACCCGCCCTGCCTTACAAGGACATTATCTTCAGCGCTTTTCCCGTTTGCAACAGATTCATGCGGAAGGTTAGGCAGTTTGATGATCTCATTCTTAAGATCATTTTCTATTGGTATAATCTTTTCAGAAAGGTTCTTTATCTCCTCCTTGAGTGAGTAAGTTTTCTGCTTTGCAGCCTCTGCTTCATCTTTTTTGCCTTCTTTCATCAGAGAACCGATCTCTTTTGAGATTCTGTTCATCTCATTCTGCATGGAGTCGGTTTTTACCTGTATTTCTCTCCTTGAGGCATCGAGCTGTATGATTCTGGCTGTTATCTCGTCGGCATTAAAATTCTTTACTTTAAGTCTTTCAACGATAAATTCCCTGTTTTCGCGGATCTGGTTAATTGTTAACATAATCGGGTATGTATTAAAAAAAATGCAGGCTTTAAAAAGCCTGCGGCAAAATTATGAAAAACTCCCGATAATGCTTTCCTGCTTCAGAAAAGAATTTCGGGAGTCTGAATCTTATAAAATAATAAGTTACTCAGTAACCGGCTTTACCGATACGTAGGTCTTATTATCTTTCTTTCTCTTGAATTCAATCTCACCATCGATGAGCGCAAAGAGAGTATGATCTTTACCGAGGCCTACATTCAGTCCCGGGTTGTGTTTTGTTCCCCTCTGGCGGACAATAATATTGCCTGCTTTTGCTGCCTGGCCTCCGAATAGCTTAACACCAAGCCTTTTGCTCTGTGAGTCGCGTCCGTTACGTAAGCTACCTGCCCCTTTCTTGTGTGCCATAATTCTATATTTTTAAAGCTTTTCTTAAATCAGTTTATTATTCTTTTCCTTTTGCCGGTTTTTTTGCTGCAGGTTTTTTAACTGCTGCTTTTTTCTCAGCCGGTTTCTTTTCAGCTGTCTTTTTTGCAGGAGCTTCTTCTTTCTTTGCAGCTGCTTTCTTTGCAGGAGCTTTTTTCTCCTCAGCAACTTTAACCTCTTTTACTTTTGGCTCAGCTTTCTTGACAACTTTTTTAGGAGCACCTTTTGGTCCAATGCTGATTATCTCAACATGCGACATGTTCTGACGATGTCCGTTTTTAATCCTGTAGCCTTTTTTCCTTTTCTTCTTGAAAACAATCACTTTATCAGCTCTCATATGCTCAAGAACATGACCATCGACAACATAATCAGTGATCACAGGTTCCCCGACGGTAATTTTACCATTATCATCGATCAGAAGAACTTTTTCAAATTCAATAGTTGCACCTTCTTCTGTTTCCAGGCGGTGAACAAAAATCTTTTTACCTTCTTCAACTTTAAACTGCTGACCTGCAATTTCTACGATTGCGTACATTTTTTATCATTTTTATGTTACTCCGTGAGGCGTATACGTCATAATACGGTATAGCTTCATCTGCCCCGGGCGGATTTATTCAATTTTGGACTGCAAAGATATACAAAATAACTAATTTCCAAACCAATGGAGTTATATTTTTACTATGGTGATTCAGGTGACCGATTCCTCTTTAATTCCGTGTTAATAAAAAAGAAGTTTGGATATCCATGTGTTACTTCTATTATCTTTATATTTGTCTGAAATAGGGCACCATGTAAATAATTGGTGCATAATTAATTGATATGAAAAGAGTTAAGCTTAAGGTGATGGGGATCTCCTATAGTCAGACACAATCTGGCGCCTACGCTCTGATACTGACAGAGGAGAAAGGTGACAGAAGGATCCCGATCATAATAGGAGGGTTTGAAGCTCAGGCAATTGTAATTAAGCTTGAGAGCCTGAATCCTCCCCGTCCGCTTACCCATGATCTTTTCAAAACGTTTGCTGATGAGTTCAGGATCTCTGTTCTTGAGGTATTTATTTATAAACTCGAGGAAGGAGTATTCTTTTCGAAACTTATCTGCAACAATGGAGAAAAGGAGATTTCACTTGACAGCCGAACATCTGATGCTGTTGCTCTTGCTTTACGTTTCGGATGTTCAATCTATATAACCGAAGATATTCTTGATAAAGCCGGGATTACTATAAGCCAGTCAAATACAGATGATCTGGCAGGCAGTTCGGTTGACAGCCTTCTTGAACCGGGAAATTCAAAGTATGACACATTTACTGATGATGAGCTTTATAAAATGATCGATGAAGCAGTGAAAACAGAAGATTATGAAAGAGCTGCTGCGATCAGGGATGAGATCGAGAAGAGAAAGAGAAAAAAAGGTTAGAGCTACTGTCTTTAATTCATTTGGATTAAATCAAATAACAATTGTAATGAGAAAAAAATTTATTCTGCAGGTTCTGTTATTGTGTGTTGCTGTTACAGTTACAGCAAAAGAGTATAAGGTGACATCCCCTGATGGCAGGATTACGGTAATTGTGAATAAGGAAGAACAGGTTAGATGGAAAGTGGCATATGACGGGAAGGAGATCCTCAGCTCATCTGAAATCGCAATGGAACTTGCTTCGGGAAGAATACCGGCAGTTAAGGACAGAATACGAAAAATATCAGTGAGAAGTACAAAGGAGAGCATTATACCAGTTGTACCCGTGAAAAGGTCGGAGATATTGAATGAGTACAATCTGCTCGAATTGACTTTTTCATCCGGATCTGCACTTGAATTCAGGGCATATAATGACGGAGTGGCTTACAGGTTCAGGTCTGCTGCCGATGGTGAAATCACAGTGGTTAAGGAAATATCAGAAATTAAATTCCCTGCCGGAACAAAATCATGGTATCCCCTGGAAGAGAGCTTCATGTCGCACAATGAACGGACCTTTATACCTTCCCTGGCTGATACAATAGCCGAAAAACACCTTGCCAGCCTGCCGGCTCTTTTCCAGGTGAGCGGAACAAATATCCTTATAACCGAATCGGATATTGAAGATTATCCCGGAATGTGGCTTCGCGGTGAAGGCAACGGAGGGTTCAGAGGAGTCTGGCCTCAATATCCTGACAAAGAGGTACTAAGGCAGGATCGTAATATTTTTGTCACGGGTACAAAGGATTATTTGGCAGTTACTAATGGAACCAGGACCTTTCCCTGGAGGGTGTTCGTTATTGCCCCGGATGATGCTAAACTGGTTGAGAGTGAGCTGGTATACAAACTGGCACAGCCATGCCAGCTGGAAGATACGAAGTGGATAAAACCCGGTCAGGTAGCCTGGGACTGGTGGAATGCGAACAATATATATGGAGTTGATTTCAGGGCCGGGATAAATAATGACACATATAAGTATTATATAGATTTTGCATCATCAAATGGCATTGAATATATAATACTTGATGAAGGATGGTACACTCTGGGCAATGTTATGGAACAGGTTCAGGGCATAAATGTTGAGGAGCTTTGCCGGTATGCCGAGAGCAAAAATGTAGGAATTATTCTTTGGGTAGTATGGAATTCTCTTTGGGATAAGATTGATGAGGCTTTGCCGCTTTGGGAAAAGTGGGGAGTTAAGGGAATCAAGGTTGACTTCATGCAGAGGGATGATCAGAAGATTGTTAATTTCTATCACGAAGCAATTGAGAAGACAGCAAAACATCATATGCTGATCGATTTTCACGGTGCATACAAGCCTGACGGAATTGGGCGTACATGGCCAAACGCTCTTACCCGGGAAGGAGTTAAAGGCATGGAAAACAACAAGTGGAGCCGGGATATAAATCCGGAACATGATGTTACACTACCTTTTACCAGAATGGTTGCAGGGCCAATGGATTATACCCCGGGAGCGATGGTAAACATGGATAGTGTTAATTTCACACCGCAGTTTACACGCCCTGAGAGTCAGGGAACCAGAGTGCATCAGGTAGCCCTTTATGTTGTATTCGAAAGCCCTTTACAGATGCTTTCTGACAGTCCCTCGAATTATATCAGGGAACCGGAGACCACGGGTTTCATTACAAAGATTCCTGTAGTATGGGATGATATTAAGGTTCTTAATGCAAAGGTGGGAGACTGGCTTCTCCTTGCCAGACGTTCAGGGAAGGATTGGTTTGTAGGAGCACTGACTGACTGGAAAAGCAGGGATCTGAATCTTGATCTTTCATTTCTTCCGGAGGGCAATTACAACATGGAGATTTTCCAGGATGGAGTCAATGCAGATCGTCATGCAGCTGACTATAAGCATATGATTATCACTGTAACATCAGGTGAGAAGATGAAGATACACCTTGCCCCGGGCGGAGGATATGCTGCCAGGTTAACACCTGTTAAGTAATTAACAACAGGAAATGAAACAATATCTGAATCTGCTTGATCACGTGCTGACTAATGGCACACGAAAAACCGACAGAACAGGTACGGGAACATTAAGTGTATTCGGTTACCAGATGAGGTTTAACCTTGAGGATGGTTTCCCTGTAATGACAACCAAAAAGCTCCACCTAAAATCAATTATACATGAGCTGTTATGGTTTATTGCGGGTGATACGAATACCAAATATCTGAATGATAACGGAGTTAAAATATGGGATGAATGGGCCGACAAGGATGGCAATCTTGGACCAATATATGGTTACCAGTGGCGCTCATGGCCTGCTGAAGGAGGAAGGAAAATTGACCAGTTAACAAATGTTATTGATTCCATAAAGAAATCACCTGATTCGCGAAGACATATAGTAAATGCCTGGAATGTAGGCGAGCTTGACAAAATGGCCCTGCCTCCCTGCCACATCCTTTTTCAGTTCTATGTAGCGGATGGAAAACTTTCATGTCAGCTATATCAGCGAAGTGCTGATATATTCCTTGGAGTGCCTTTCAACATTGCATCATATGCATTGCTTACCTTAATGATTGCCAGGGCTACTGGCCTTAAACCCGGCGATTTTGTTCATACTCTCGGAGATGCGCATATATACCTTAATCATATTGAACAGGTTAAGCTTCAGCTTACAAGAGAACCTTACAAGCTGCCTGTAATGGTAATCAATCCTGATGTGAAAGATATTTTCAGTTTCAGGTTTGAGGATTTTGAACTTACTGATTATGTAGCTCATCCTCATATAAAGGGGGAGATATCTGTATAAAGGCAACAGGCGACAGGCGACAGGCCAAACATAAAAAGATAATAATATGATATCAATAATAGTAGCAGTTTCGGACGATTGGGGAATCGGAAAAGAGAATGAACTTCTGTGGCATATCCCGGAAGATTTGAAAAGATTTAAGCGACTGACTACAGGAAAGAGTGTCATTATGGGAAAAAAGACATGGTATTCCCTTCCAAAGCGGCCGCTGCCCGGAAGAAGAAATATTGTGCTCACCGACATCCCTGATGAGAAGATTGAAGGCGCCGAAACAGTCTATTCAATTGATGGAGCATTGAAGTTATGCACCAAAGAAGAGGAAGCATTTATCATAGGAGGAGGGAGCATTTACAGGCAATTCATGCCTTTAACCGACCGACTCTATATTTCTCACGTTCATATGAAAGCTCCTGCAGATGTCTACTTTCCAGAGATTAACCAGGAGATATGGAAAGTTAAGGAGAGGGAAGATTTTCCGGTTAGTGACACTAATCCTTTTCCATATACATATGTCATTTATGAGAGGAATGGGGTTGTTTAAAAAGTTATTTTTAACCACAGTGACACGACATGTCTATGACCTACACCGTGATTCTTAGTGACCTCCGTGGTTAATGGATTTTGGTTTTTCCTATACCCCGTTGATTAAACCTTTTTAGTTATTCTTCATCCAAAAGGAAAGAAGAAACAATAACTAAAAATGAGATTTATGAAAACACGTTATTTTATTATGGTTGCAGCCGCAACGTTGATCTCTGTTTTCTCCTGTCAGAAAGATGCACCCTTATTGGATGAGGCGAGTATGAATATTGCTGATGATGATGCAGTTTCGGAGGCAATATATGAGGACGTATTCAGTACAGCTGACAATGCTTCAATAATTGCTGAGGGTAGCGGGAAGGGAGAAGATTCAAAATCAGGAACAGAAGTATATGCTGATTCATGTCCCACAATTACAGTTACCAGGCCCTCGGGTGCATTATGGCCAAGGACAATAACCGTTGATTTCGGAACGGGATGTACAGGACTGAATGATAACGTCAGGAAAGGTAAAATAGTAATTGAGGTAACTGCTCCAAGGCTTGAGACAGGAGCGAAGAGAACAGTAACATTTGTTGATTATTATTTTAATGATATCAAAGTTGAGGGGACTAAAACTCTGGAGACCATTGGGTTTAATGCAAATCAGCACCTTGTAGTTTCTGTAAAGCTTACCGGGGGTAAACTGACTATGCCTGATGGAAAGACAATTGAGAGGGAAGTCAGCCACCAGAGGGAATGGATAGCAGGATTGTTAACAAAGAATATCTGGGATGATGAATGTCTTGTTACCGGAACTGTGACAGGTGTTGATATTAAGGGAGAGGAATACTCAAATACTATTATGACGGCACTTCACTGGACACGTGCCTGCAGGTTTATTGTCAGCGGCGTTGTAAAGATTGAAAGAGGAGATGCGCAGCCGGTTATGATAGATTTCGGTACGGGAGACTGTGATGCAAAAGCAGTTGTAACACGTGGTGATGAATCAAAGGAGATTACCCTGAAGTACAGGCACAGAATGTGGAATAATTAAAACACCGACAGGTAAATGTAATGTGTAGGGACATGCCAAGGCATGTCCCTACTTTTATGATGCCTTAAGTACCTTTAGATTAATCCGCTGCAATTTATGAGCAGCATAATCGGTTGTAATTTCTAGTTCTTCTGTGCTTTCAGAGGGCATTTCAAACATAGCGTCGAGCATTATGGCTTCGCAAATTGACCTGAGTCCGCGTGCCCCCAGCTTGAATTCAACAGCTTTGTCGACAATATAGTCAAGCACTTCATCACTGAATGTAAGCTTGATGTTATCCATTTTGAACAGCTTGATATACTGTTTTATGATAGCATTTTTAGGATCTGTAAGTATAGCCCGTAAAGCTTTTCTGTCGAGAGGATCAAGGTGGGAAAGAACAGGCAGTCTGCCGATTATTTCGGGAATAAGCCCGTATGACCTAAGGTCCTGGGGAGCAATATACTGAAGGAGATTATCCTTATCAACCTTCTCCCTGATTTTTGTTGCTCCAAAGCCAACTATCTGAGTGTTAAGGCGCTGTGCGATCTTCTTTGAATGCCTTCAAAAGCCCGCCGCAGATGAAGAGAATGTTTTTAGTATCAACAGGTATCATCTTCTGTTCAGGGTGTTTACGACCGCCCTGGGGAGGTACGTTAACTATTGAACCCTCGAGAAGTTTAAGCAGACCCTGCTGACACCTTCACCGGAGACATCCCTTGTTATGGAAGGATTGTCACCCTTACGTGCTATTTTATCGATTTCATCTATGAAGACGATACCTTTTTCCGCAGCTTTTACGTCGTAATCGGCATTCTGAAGTAATCTTGTGAGGAGACTTTCAATATCTTCACCAACGTAGCCGGCTTCGGTAAGAACAGTAGCATCTACTATTGTGAAAGGTACATGGAGCATTTTAGCGACAGTTCTGGCAAGAAGTGTCTTTCCTGTTCCGGTTTCACCAACAAGGATTATATTTGATTTTTCAATCTCAATATCTTCGGCATCAGGTTTCTGCATCAATCTCTTGTAGTGGTTGTAAACCGCAACTGAGATGATTTTCTTGGCCATATCCTGACCGATTACATATTGATCGAGGAAGCCCTTTATTTCAGCAGGTTTGAGAAGGTTGATGGTATCAAATGCGACATTTTTCTTGTTGCCAAGTTCCTCAGCCATAATGCTGTGAGCCTGTTCAATACAGTGGTCGCAAATATGTCCTTCGAGGCCAGCAATAAGAATATTGGCTTCCTTCTTGGTTCTGCCGCAGAATGAACATTTATCCATTACCTGCTATTTTTGAGTCTTCTGAAGTATCTCATCGATCATTCCGTAATCCTTTGCTTCCTGTGAAGACATCCAGTAATCCCTGTCGGAGTCCTTTTCGACTTTTTCATAGGTATTTCCCGAATGAACGGCAATTATTTCGTAAAGCTCCTTCTTCAGTTTCACAATTTCACGGACAGTGATTTCAATATCAGAGGCCTGGCCTTCAGCACCACCCATAGGCTGGTGTATCATTATCCTTGAGTGTTTCAGGGCTGACCTTTTACCTTTTTTACCGGCTGTTAGAAGAACGGCGCCCATTGAAGCTGCCATTCCTGTACAAATTGTGGCAATGTCAGCTGATATATACTGCATTGTATCATAAATTCCAAGACCTGCATTTACAGAACCACCCGGTGTGTTGAAGTAGATCTGGATATCTTTTCCCGGATCAGCAGAGTCGAGATAGAGAAGCTGAGCCTGGATAATATTGGCAACATAGTCATCAATGGGGAGGCCAAGGAAAATGATCCTATCCATCATAAGGCGTGAGAAAACATCCATTGATGCCACATTGAGTTGTCTTTCCTCTATAATAGTAGGTGATATATAACTTCCGTAAACAGAGCTGAATTTATGCAGACTAAGGCTGCTGACTCCGTGCTTGCTTCTTGCATATTTTCCGAAATCATCAAGCAGATTCATATTTTTTCAGTTTTTTAATTAACCAACAAAGATAATAAAAATTAACCTTTAATTTTGCAATGCGCTGATTATTATTCGAAAAGCTTATTGAAATCCTCTACTGTGATGCTTTTATTTTCGAGTTTCACTAGTTCCTTCATTACAGCAATAACTTTCTCTTCGAGTATCTTGTCTGCGATTCTTTTTGCATCATCCTCCCTTTTAAGAGTTTCTTTCGCATAGTTGGTGAGCTGCTCATCAGTTACATAGAAGAGCCCATATTGCTGGAACTGGTATCTTGTTATGTTCTCAGCCTCTTTGATAAGTTCTTCCTCGCTTATCTTCACCTCATTTTCGCGTGCAACCTTATTTCTTATAAGTTGCCATTTAAGGTCTTTCCTGAAGTTGTCAAATTCTGATTCTATCTGCTCCTGAGTTGTGTTTTCATTAACTCTGAGAAGCCATTTTTTAAGAAATTCTTCAGGCAGATTGAATTCTGTCTTTTCAAGTGCCAGTGCCTTGATATCGATCATAAGTTTATAATCGCTTTCACGCTTCAGGTTGAGGGCAATCTCTTCTTCAATTTTTTTCATGAACTCCTCTTCGCTGTTCACTATACCTTCCCCATATATCCTGTCGAACAATTCTTTACCAACTTCGGCAGGGTGGAAACGGCTTATTTCATTTACGGTGAACCTGAAATTCCCGCTTATATTCTCAACTTCTTCTTTTTTCTTTCTGAGGATGCCTGCAACTTCACTGTCGTTAGGGAATGCCTTTTTAATGTCGAAATCAATAGTATCAGCAACTGCCTTGCCAATGAACTGATTTTTAATGTCTTCGTCCTTTATGATATCGATACCAAGTGATGTCTCCTCAACCAGCGGACCATCTGCAACGGGATTACCATCTCCGTCAACGGCTTCTATTCTTCCTTTTACAACATCCTTATCCTCAATCGATTCTGCCTGCTTAAGTTCCCCATACCTCCTTGTATAATTGGTGAGGTAGTCATTTTTCATCTTTTCATCGATGATGATTTCATGAAAGTTCACTTTATTCTTCTTTGACAGTTTAAGATCTATTGCAGGTGTAAGTCCTAATTCAAAAGTGAATTTAAAGTCCTCCTGAGTATCAAAATTTATTTTTTCATTTTCTTCAAGTTTAGGAAGAGGATCGCCGAGGATCTCTATTTTTTCATCGGAAAGGTATTTCTGGATACTTTCGGTGACAAGTTTGTTAATCTCGTCAACCTGGACAGCTTTGCCGTACATTTTTCTGACAAGACCTATAGGAACCATTCCCGGACGGAAACCCTTGATATTTGCTTTTTTCCTGTAATCTTTAAGTACAGTTTCAACTTTTTCCTCGTAGTCGGGTTTGCTGATTTCAACTTTCAGTAAAGCATTCAGATCATCAATGTTTTCTCTGTTGATATTCATTTTATTCTTGTTTTATGCATAGTTAAAAAAACCGCCAAAACGCACTTTTAAAGAGGTTACAGGCGGTTTGTCAATTTGTGCGGATGAAGGGACTCGAACCCCCACGTCACGAAGACACAAGATCCTAAGTCTTGCTCGGCTACCAATTACGACACATCCGCGGTCAAAAAAATTCCCCGCAAAAGTATAATAAATTCCAATGAAAACAAATTGAATCTGTTAGCGGCGCAATTCAAAGTTCTTTCCGAGATAAACTTTTCTTACATGTTCATCATCTGCAAGTTGAGCTGCAGTGCCCTGTTTAAGTATGTGTCCTTCGAAAAGAAGGTATGCCCTGTCAGTAATCGTAAGAGTCTCGTGAACGTTATGATCGGTGATAAGAATTCCTATGTTTTTGGCTCTCAGTTTTGAGACGATCTCCTGTATATCCTCAACTGCTATAGGGTCAACTCCGGCAAAAGGTTCGTCGAGCAGTATGAACTTGGGTTTAAGTGCCAGAGCCCTCGCAATCTCGGTCCGTCGTCTTTCACCACCGGAAAGCTGGATACCTTTGCTTTTTCTTATTTTCTGAAGACCGAATTCACCTAAAAGTGTTTCAAGTCTTTCCTCCTGTTCAGGTTTCGGAAAGCTTGACATCTCAAGTACAGCCTTTATATTATCCTCCACTGACATATTCCTGAAAACGGAAGCTTCCTGTGCCAGGTAACCTATGCCCTTACGTGCTCTTTTATATACAGGAAGAGATGTAATTTCTTCATCATCAAGGAAAATTCTGCCCTGTCCGGGTTTAATAAGCCCCACGATCATATAAAAGGTGGTAGTTTTGCCGGCGCCATTCGGGCCCAGCAAACCGACTATTTCTCCCTGCTGAACCTCAACCGAGACATGGTCGACCACAGTTCTGCTGCGGTATTTTTTTACCAGATCAAGAGTATGAAGTTTCATATTAAAGGTTATGAAGTTGCAGTATTGGTTTGAGGCTCGTCATCTTTCATAAAAGCGTCACTGTCCCTCTGTTTCTGTTTCATAACACCTGCTGAGATAAATATACTTACCTCGTAAAGGATAAGGAGCGGAATAGCCACCAGTGTTTGTGAAAATACATCAGGCGGAGTAATTATTGCTGCAATAATAAAGATAACCACAATGGCATGCTTCCTGTATTTCCTCATGAATGTAGGAGTTACGAGTCCGATCTTGGTGAGGAAGAAAGCAATTATGGGAAGTTCGAATACTAATCCGGTCGCAAGACATATTGATGTAAGGGTTCCTATGTATGACCTTACATTTATCTGGTTGACCACATCGGCACTGATCTCATATGAACTAAGAAAATGAATTGAGAGAGGAGCAAGCAGGAAATATCCGAATGACACACCTGTAAAGAAAAGCATTGATGCGGCAAAAACTGCACCTTTTGCATACCGGGCTTCATTTGCTTTAAGTGCAGGTTTGAAAAATTGCCAGAACTCCCACAGGACGACAGGGAAGGCAAGTATAAGACCTGCAACAAGGGATACTGTAATATGTGTAGTAAGCTGCCCCGACATTTTTATGTTTATCAGGTTAAGAGGTTGTGTATTTATACAAAGTGATGTTGTTTCCAGATATTCACCAAGCCGGCAGAGTAGTCTTGCGGTAATAAAATCAGGACTCTTTGGAGCGAGTATTATTTTGTCAAAAATTATGTTCTTGAAAATAAAAGCTGTAATCATCAATATCACAATCGCGGATATTGAACGTATGATGTGCCATCTTAGCTCCTCAAGATGCTCAAGGAACGACATCTCTTTTTCACCCTTCTTGCCTTTCTCCCAGAAATTAGCCATACAAAAACAGTATATATTTTAAATCAGCCTGTAAAGATGATAAATCTTATTTATCAAAACAACATCAATTTGTATGTCAGGTAAAGTGAATGCAATAATTCCTGCCTCAATTATGTTAATAAACCGGAAAAATATATTTTTTAATAACGAAATTTATTAACTTTATATAAACTGTCAGGTACAAACACACCTGATTGATTATCAATTGTGGGGATATTATGCTTAATGATTCAACAATACATGATTACTTAAAAAAGTATTTTGGGTTCGATACTTTTAAAGGCAATCAGGAACCTATTATAAAAAATGTTCTTGAAGGCAGGGATACTTTTGTGCTTATGCCAACAGGAGGAGGCAAATCATTGTGCTATCAGCTTCCTGCAGTTATGAAAAAGGGAACAGCAATAGTTATTTCGCCTCTTATCGCTCTCATGAAGAATCAGGTAGATGCGATGAGGAATTTCAGTACTGATGATGATGTTGCCCATTTTCTGAACTCATCCCTTACAAAGTCTGAAATAGCCAGGGTAAAAAAGGATGTACTTACAGGCAAGGCCAAGCTGCTTTACGTTGCCCCTGAATCGCTTACAAAGGAGGAGAACATTGAATTCCTGAAAAATATCGATATTTCATTCTATGCCATTGATGAGGCCCATTGCATATCGGAGTGGGGTCATGATTTCAGGCCTGAATACAGGAGGATACGCCCGATTATTGATACAATCGGACGTTCTCCGATTATAGCACTTACTGCAACTGCCACCCCAAAGGTATAGCACGACATTCAGAAGAATTTAGGAATTCTGGATGCTGATGAATTCAAATCATCCTTTAACAGGCCAAACCTTTATTATGAGGTCAAGTCGAAACAGGATGTTTCAAAGGAGATTATCAAGTACATAAAGAATAACAACGGCAAATCAGGAATCATATATTGTCTGAGCCGTAAAAAGGTTGAGGAGATAGCCGAGCTACTTAAGGTAAACGGAATAAAAGCACTTCCGTACCATGCCGGAATGGACTCAGGAACCAGGACAACCAACCAGGATAAGTTCCTGATGGAAGAAGTGGATATTATTGTGGCTACAATTGCTTTTGGAATGGGCATTGATAAGCCTGATGTACGATTTGTTATACATTATGATATTCCCAAGAGCCTCGAAGGTTATTACCAGGAAACAGGCAGGGCAGGACGTGACGGAGGGGAAGGGAACTGTATAGCTTATTACAGTTACAGCGATATTACAAAGCTTGAAAAATTCATGCAGGGTAAACCGATTGCTGAACAGGAGATAGGCAAGCAGCTGCTGCTTGAGACAGTTTCATATGCAGAATCATCAGTCTGCCGCAGAAGGCTTCTGCTACATTATTTCGGTGAGGAATACGACAAGGAAAACTGTGAGGCATGTGATAACTGCCTGCATCCCAAGACCCAATTTGAAGGTAATGATGCCGTTGTGAATGTTCTTGAAACAATTCTGGCAATTAAAGAGAAGTTCAAAGCCGACCACGTGGCAAATATACTTGCTGGTAAGGTTACTTCGGCCATCAAGTCATACAAACACCATAAGCTTGAGTTTTTCGGATCAGGGGAGGACAAGGATGAGAAATTCTGGAATATGGTTATAAGACAGGCTCTTATAGCAAAATTTCTTACAAAGGATATTGAAAACTACGGACTTCTCAAGCTGACTCAGAGGGGTATGGAATTTCTTGAAAATCCTACCTCTTTCATGCTGGCTGAAGATCATGATTATGCGGAATCAGGAGATGACGAAAGTGCTTTCGGAGCTAAAATTACGGCTGTGGATGAGGAACTTTTCAGCATCCTGAAGGATCTCCGTAAAAAAATATCAAAAGTAAAGAGTGTGCCTCCCTTTGTTATTTTTCAGGATCCGTCGCTTGAAGATATGGCAATACAGTATCCGATAACAATTGATGAACTGCAGAATATTTCAGGAGTGGGAGCAGGAAAGGCACAGCGTTATGGCACTGAGTTTATTGAGGTAATACAACGATACGTCGAAGAGAAGGAGATTATCAGACCGCTTGATATGGTTGTAAAATCGGTGGTCAATAAATCAGGCATAAAAGTATATATTATCCAGAGCATTGATATGAAACGGTCGCTTGAGGATGTTGCTGAAGCAAAGGGAATGGATATGCCTGAATTAATCTCGGAGATTGAAGCTATTGTCAATTCCGGCACCAGGATCAATCTCGATTATTATATCAATAGTGTTATAGATGATGAACGCCAGCACGATATATATTCATACTTCAGGGAAGAAGCAGAGACTGATTCGCTTGAAGATGCAATAAAAGAACTGGGAAGTGAATTTGAAGAGGAGGAGATCAGGCTCATGAGGATCAAATTCCTGTCAGAAATGGGTAATTAATGCCATTTCTGCCGACATATGTATCCATAAAACACACTAATAAGAACATAGATGGGGTAGAAAAACTGTGATGGTAAAAACCATGACATCAGTTTTCTTTTGCCATACCGTTCAGTTGTATTACCGAGGATCAGATAATCCGGAATTGATTTAAGAATCAGAATTGCGAAGTATACATATATATAAGTGTAATCGAAAAGTGCTGCAACGGGAATTATAAGCATCATCAAAATTGTAACAAATGTTACAATTCCAAGTATAATAGTGTATGTATCATTATAAGCCGTGGCTTTTGAAATCCACCTGCCACGCTGTCTGAAGAAATTACCTGATGATAAAGGAGAGGAAGTTCTGACAACAGCTTCAATTGATTCGAGCCATTCTATCTTTAAACCACCACTGTTTTTCATGCTGTGCAAAAGGAAGACATCATCACCTGATGGAATTTCGGTGTGAATATTTTCCATATTTGAAAGGTAAGCCTCCCTGGTGAAGGCCAGGTTTGCACCATTACACATTACCCCGCTTCCCCGGGCCAGTGTTCCTGCTGTTACTCCCTGCAGACTTAAAAATTCAAGCTCTGCAAATTTTCCGGAGAATCCTTTGCCTTCTTCAAGAATTACAGGACATACTATCATGACGGCACCTGAGGAGTCAGAGAATGAACTTATTGTTTCCAGCCACCTGGTTTTTATGCGGCAATCAGCATCAGTTGTAATTATCAGCGATCCTTTTGCTGCAATTACACCTGTTCTGATAGCTGATTTTTTACCCTCCCCATTGTTTCTAAGAACGGTAAGATTCTTTATGGCCCCGAAAGATGAAGCTATCCCGTACGAATTGTCAGATGAGTTGTCATCAATTATAATTACCTCAAAAAGATCAGGAGGATAAGACTGTGCAGCAAGATCATTTAAAAGGAGAGGAATGTTTTCACTTTCATTCCTGCATGCAACGATTACAGAAATTTTTTGATTGCCAGGCTTGTTGGGGCAGAAGGTATTTATTTTTTTAAGTCCCCTGTAAACAGAAAGGAGAATCCAGAAATAAGGCAGAACCAATATCAATGCAAGCCATTGCATCAGAATTATTTTAGCCATTCATACATCCGGTAGTGCTCACTCTGCATACCAAGTGATTCATAGGTCTTCTGAGCCGGAATATTGTTTGTCTCTACGTAGAGACGAAGACCTGCTATTCCCTGTTTTTCAGCTTCATCCTTAATGAATGAATACATCTTTCTGAAGATACCTTTCCTGCGGAAGGAGGGAAGAACAAATACCGACTGGAACCACCAGACATTCGCATTTCTCCAGTCGCTCCACTCAAAAGTGATAAGGAGTGAAGCAATTACCTGACCATTGTTGTCGGCAACCCAGTATTGTCCTCTGGAGGTATTATCAAACACTGCCTTAACACCTTTTATCACCACATCATGGATAAGTGTAAGCTGTTCGGTTTCCCAGGCCATTTTCTCCTGAAAATCGATAATTACAGCTGCATCCTCCGGGTTGGCTTTTCGTATGGAGATCATTTTATTTATACTCCTCCCAGCTCATTATCTTAAGATCCTCGATCTTTAATTTGCAATATGCCAGAATGAATGCACTGGCAAGACGTGCATTTGTGATCAGAGGCACATTGAAATCGACTGCGCTGCGTCTGATTGTATAATCATTTTGCAGCTCGGAAGCACTAAGGTCTTTCGGGATATTTACAACAAGGTCAACTTCCCTCGATTTTATAAGATCAATAGTATTGGGTGATTTCTTCTCATCGGGCCAGTATGCCACATGGGCTTCGATTCCGGCATTCTGCAGAAACTGCTGGGTTCCTCTTGTAGCATAAAGCTTATGTCCTTTTTCCACCAGGGCCCTGGCGCTGTTTAGCAGCTCAACTTTTGATCTGGCAGGACCTGTTGAAAGAAGGATACTCTTTTTTGGTACCCTGTAGCCCACCGAGAACATTGCTTTCAGTATTGCTTCATAGAATCCTTCTCCAATGCATCCCACCTCTCCGGTGGAGGACATATCGACACCCAGGACAGGATCGGCCTTGGCAAGACGTGAGAAACTGAACTGAGGAGCTTTGACTCCCACATAGTCGAGTTCAAATACAGTTTTCCTTGGTTTCTCAACAGGTACACCCAGCATTACCTTTGTTGCAAGTTCTATCAGGTTGGTCTTAAGAACTTTTGAGACGAATGGCATACTGCGGCTGGCTCTGAGATTACATTCTATTACCTTTATATCATTGTCTTTGGCAAGAAACTGAATATTGAATGGGCCTGTTATTTTGAGCTCTCGGGCAATTTCCCTCGAAATTCTCTTTATTCGTCTGGCCGTTTCAAAATAAATTTTCTGTGCAGGAAATACCATTGTTGCATCACCTGAATGAACTCCGGCAAATTCTACATGCTCACTAATTGCGTATGCAATCATCTCTCCGTCGCGGGCCACGGCATCCAACTCGATCTCCTTCGCGTTTTCGATGAATTCGGAAACAACAACAGGATATTGTTTTGAAACTTTGGCTGCAAGGTTGAGGTAGTGTGTAAGTTCATTTTTATTGGATACCACATTCATTGCAGCTCCTGAAAGAACATATGATGGTCTGATCAGTACAGGAAAACCTATCCTGTCAACAAACTCATAAATGTCATCAATAGATGAAAGCTCTTTCCATCGCGGCTGATCTACATGTAGATTGTCGAGCATCTCCGAGAATTTATGCCTGTTCTCTGCCCTGTCGATTGATATCGGAGAGGTTCCAATTACCGGGACATTTTCATTATAGAGCCTCATGGCCAGGTTATTGGGGATCTGTCCGCCCACCGATACAATAACTCCTCCGGGGTTTTCAATATCTATTATGTCGAGTACCCTTTCAAATGTAAGTTCATCGAAGTAAAGCCTGTCGCAGATGTCATAGTCGGTACTAACGGTTTCGGGATTATAATTGATCATAACCGATCGCAAGCCTTCCTTTTTGATTGTATCGATAGCATTAACAGAGCACCAGTCGAATTCAACGCTTGACCCGATCCTGTATGCCCCTGACCCAAGAACAATTACAGACTTCTTGTCATTTTCGCATATTATGTCATGCTCTGTACCGCTGTATGTCAGATAAAGATAATTAGTAACCGCAGGGTATTCTGCTGCCAGGGTATCGATCTGTTTGACATATGGGACAATGCCAATTGACTTTCTGTAGCTCCTCAGCTTCATCAGATCGTCGTTGATATGATCGGATCCTGATTTAAGAACATGCCTGGTTATCTGGAAATCACTGAACCCGTTTATTTTTGAATGAGCCAGGAGTTCATGAGGAATTGACTCGAAGGTCTTGTATTTGCAAAGCTCATCCTTTATACTGACTATATTCCTGAGTTTAAACAGGAACCATTTATCAATTTTTGTAAGTTCATAGATCCTGTCGACAGACATTCCTTTCTCAAGTGCTTCGGCAATAGAAAAGATCCTCATGTCGGTAGGTTCCGACAATTCTCTTTCAATATCCTCAAAGCTAAGGTCGCGGTTGCCGGTAAAACCGTGCATTCCCTGACCGATCATTCGCAGTCCTTTTTGTATTGCCTCCTCGAATGTCCGTCCGATGGCCATCACCTCCCCGACGCTCTTCATGCTGCTGCCGATAAGGTGTGATACTCCTTCGAATTTATTCAGGTCCCAGCGGGGAATTTTGCAGACAATATAGTCAAGGGCAGGTTCAAAGCATGCTGTAGTATTTTTTGTCACAGAGTTTTTCAGCTCATGGAGTCCGTATCCCATACCAAGTTTTGCAGCAATGAAGGCAAGGGGGTAGCCGGTTGCCTTTGATGCAAGGGCACTTGAACGCGATAATCGGGCATTTACCTCAATAACCCGGTAGTCTTCCGAGTCGGGTGAAAGTGCATATTGAACATTACATTCGCCAACGATTCCTATGTGCCTGATTATTTTTATAGCAAGTTCTCTTAGTTTATGATACTCGCTGTTTGTAAGAGTTTGCGACGGTGCAACAACAATACTCTCACCTGTATGAATACCAAGCGGATCAAAGTTTTCCATGTTACACACAGTGATGCAATTGTCGAAACGGTCACGAACCACTTCATATTCAACTTCTTTCCATCCTTTGAGTGATTCCTCAACAAGGATCTGGTTGGAGTATGAAAATGCTTTTGAGGCAAGATTTCTCAATTCTTCGGTATTGGATGCGAAACCGCTTCCCTGTCCTCCCAGCGTATAGGCTGCCCTGATAATTACGGGGAATCCAAGTTTGCCTGCAGCATCAATGGCTTCTTCTACCCCGGTAACAGCAATGCTGCTGGGTGTTTTAACATCAATCTCATCAAGTTTCCTGACAAAAAGTTCCCTGTCCTCGGTATCCATTATTGCCCTCACGGGAGTTCCAAGTACTCTTACATTGTATTTTTCATAAACCCCGGCTTTGAAAAGCTCTGTACCGCAGTTTAGTGCTGTCTGTCCTCCGAATGAGAGAAGAATCCCATCAGGTTTTTCTTTTTTAATTACCTCCTCAACAAAATATGGGGTAACAGGGAGGAAATAAATTGTATCGGCCAGGCCTTCTGAAGTCTGGACAGTTGCGATATTAGGATTAATAAGAACGGTCTGAACTCCCTCTTCTTTAAGAGCTTTCAAAGCCTGTGAGCCAGAGTAATCGAATTCGCCGGCTTCTCCGATTTTGAGAGCTCCTGAACCGAGGATGATTACCTTTTTTATTTCTTCTTTCATTGTCAGATTTTGTGCGGCAAAATTAGCACATTTTTTTGATTTAAGTTTCTATTTAATAAAAAATGAATATATTTGCAAAATAAATGCATAAATATGCAAAAGACCAAAAGGCTTCTCGCAATTGAGAAAATAATAAGCGAGGCCAGGATAACAACACAGGAAGAGCTGCTTAAAAAACTGAAAGGGAAGGGGATAAGCTGTACACAGGCTACTCTCTCCCGCAATTTAAGGCAGCTGGGGGTAGGCAGGATTCCTGACGGAGCCGGCGGATACAGGTACTCTCTTCCTGAAAGTACCAGGACTGTATCTGATTCTCCGATGCGGCTTAATATAGTTCCGGTAATACTTGATATTATTGAAGCAAAAGGAATGCTGATAATAAGAACCTTCCCCGGAAATGCCAATAATACAGCATTGTATATCGACAATGCCGGGCGTTATGAAATTGCCGGTACAATTGCAGGGGATGACACTATTCTCCTTATTCCAAGGGACGGTATTTCATCGCATCAGCTACACTCATGTCTGGAGATAATTTTACCTGGCCTGCATGAACAGATAAGAAAGAAGTAGAACCGGCTGTAAACAATCATTTATAATAAAAAAGCATTCATAGTATATAACAAGTCAAATTAAAAAAAATGAAAGAAAAAGTTGTTTTGGCGTATAGCGGAGGTCTGGATACATCGGTCATCCTTAAATGGCTGATTGAAAAGGGGTATGAAATAATTGCATTTGTTGCCGATGTGGGACAGAAAGAGGATTTTGATGCATGCAGGGAAAAGGCTTTGCTTCTTGGCGCTTCGAAAGTCATAATAGCAGATCTTAAAAGGGAGTTTATTGAAGAATATGTTCTGAAAGCCATTATGGCAAACGCAATATATGAGGACAGGTATCTTCTGGGTACTGCACTTGCCCGTCCACTGATCGCAAAAAAACAGATTGAAGTTGCAAAAGCAGAAGGTGCTGTTGCAGTAGCCCATGGTGCAACCGGAAAAGGAAATGATCAGGTAAGATTTGAGCTTACTTATTATGCCCTGATGCCGGGTGTGAAGGTAATATCCCCATGGAAGGACAAGGAATTTCTTTCACAGTTCCAGGGCAGGACCGACCTTCTCAAGTATGCCTCTGAAAAGAAGATCCCGGTAAAAGCGAGTATCGACAAGCCCTACAGCGAGGATGATAACCTCATGCATATCAGTCATGAAGCCGGTGTTCTGGAAGATCCTATGTACACTCTTCACAAAAGTATGCTTGAAAAGATGGTGATGCCTCAGGATGCTCCAGACAAGGAAACCCGAATTGTAATTCATTTCAAAAATGGACTTCCTGTTAAGCTCATCAACAAAGATGATGGTACTGTTAAGGAGGATTCTTATGAGATGTATGTTTATCTTAATGAACTTGCCGGCAAGAATGGAATTGGCCTGCTTGACATGGTTGAGAACAGGTATGTAGGTATAAAGTCGAGAGGTGTTTATGAGACTCCTGCGGCAACTGTGCTCCATATTGCTCATAAGGATATTGAAGGTATTGCAATGGACAGGGAAGTAATGCGACTTGTTAACATGCTTACTCCCAAATTTGCCGAAATCATTTATAACGGATTCTGGTTCAGTCCTGAAATGGATTTCCTTATGGCAGCAATCAAGAAGAGCCAGGAGCTTATTGACGGAAGTGTACATCTCTGTCTATACAAAGGGAATGTTATGATTGAAGGCAGGGAATCACCTTCATCACTATACAACAAAAAGCTTTCAAGCATGGATATTGAAGGCGGATTCGACCAGACTGACAGTAAAGGGTTCATCAGGATCAATGCGATACGACTGATGGCTCACAGGGCTATTATCGAAGAAAACGAGAAGAAATAACAGAAAGAAAACCTTATGAAACTTTGGGAAAAGGGGATAAATCCGGAGCCGGCCATAATTGAATTTACGGCAGGAAAAGACAGAAAAACCGATCTTGCACTTACAAAATGGGATATCGTGGGTTCAATGGCGCATGTAATAATGCTTCAGGATGTAGGACTCATATCAGAAGAGGAAAAAAACGGAATGCTGAAAGCGCTTCATTCTCTTTTTGAGTGGGATGAGGAGGGCAGCCTTGTAATTGAAAAGGATGTAGAGGATATACATTCCCAGATCGAGAAGGAGATGTCGTCGATACTTGGTACAACAGGGAAGAAGATTCATACAGGAAGATCCAGGAATGACCAGGTCCTTGTAGATATTCGTCTTTATACAAGGGAAGAAATTGATAAATTATCGGTTCATATTCAGAAACTATTCACAAGACTACAGGGATTAAGTGATCAGTACAAGGAGATATTGCTGCCAGGTTATACTCATATGCAGCCTGCCATGGTTTCATCTTTCGGATTATGGTTCGGAGCCTGGGCTGAGTGCCTTGCGGATGATATTGTAATGCTGGCAGGAGCGAGGGCTATTAACAATCAGAATCCCCTTGGTACCGCAGCAGGATACGGAACAACTCTTCCGATAAACAGGAAGCTGACATCTGAACTGCTGGAATTCGATGATTTGCTTTATAATTCAGCATATGCCAGTCTGAGCAGAGGTAAAATTGAGATGGCAGTTGCTTCTGCACTTGCTTCAGTTGCACAGACATTGTCGCGTTTTTCAATGGATATTTGTATTTATATGAGTTCCGAGTACAGGTTTATCGATTTTCCCGATGAATACGTAACAGGTTCAAGTATAATGCCCCAGAAGAGAAATCCTGATGTTTTTGAACTTATCAGGGCAAGGTGCAATGTGATTCAGACTCTTCCCAACCAGATAGCCATCCTTACCAGTAATCTGCAGTCGGGTTATAACAGGGATCTTCAGTTATTGAAGCAGCTGGTTTTTGATGCTTTCGGAGAGTTAAGGGAGTGCATTGAAATTATGATGCTGATGCTTAATAATATTAAAGTGAAGAAGAATATCACCGAAAATCCTCTTTACAATACAATTTTCAGTACTGAGGAAGTAAACAGGCTTGTAAAGCATGGTATACCCTTTAGGGATGCTTATAAGGCTGTTTCAGAGATGGTTAAGAATTCTTCATTCTCAAAAACCACGCTTGCTGATTATGCTCATGAAGGGAGTATAGGTAATCTTTGCAATAAAGAGATTGCAGATCTTTTCGAGGCAAGGATGAAACCTTTCAAAAATACCACCGCCGCTGAATTTGCAGATAAGATGATGAAGCATGTAACGGCATAAATCCATTAACCACAGAGATCACAAAGTCCTTCGCCTTCAGCTCAGGATTCACAGAGGGCACAAAGGAATAGTAATCAGGATTTTACCTTTGTGTGCTTTGTGATCCCGATATCTATCGGGACTCTGTGTCCTCTGTGGTTAAAAATTTATGTTTAAATATCCCTACATTGATTTTTTTATATTCTCAATAAATACATCGAAAAGATAATCAGTGTCTGTAGGTCCTCCTGATGCTTCAGGGTGGAACTGTGTGGAGATGAAGGGCATTGATTTGTGCTTCATCCCTTCATTGGTCTTGTCGTTGATATTTATGAAAAAAGGCTCCCAGTCTTTTCCAAGAGTATTATTGTCAACTGCAAATCCATGATTCTGGGAAGTTATATAAGCTTTATCCGTACCAACCTGAAGTACAGGCTGATTATGACTGCGGTGACCGTATTTGAGTTTGTATGTATCAGCACCGGAAGCAAGAGCCATAAGCTGATTTCCAAGGCAAATGCCGAAAACCGGCTTTTTGCCCGAAAACGATTTCCTGATGTTTTCAATAGCTGTTGTACACATTTTGGGATCACCGGGGCCGTTTGACAGAAACAGTCCGTCAAACTCCTCTTTGTGGAAATCATAATCCCATGGTACCCTGATAATAGTTGTATCCCGCTTCAAAAGGTGACGTATAATATTGTATTTGACTCCGCAATCGACGAGTACAATTCTGTATCTGCCTGAGCCATATATCTTTTTGGAATGTGTACTTACCTCTGCAACAAGGTTTACTTTATTAGGGTCATAGAATTCGATAGAGCTGCCTTCGGGTTCTACCTTTCCAAGCATAGCTCCTTTTTCCCGGATTCTCTTTGTGAGAGCTCTTGTATCGATACCATAGATACCGGGGACCTTATTCCGTTTCAGCCACTCATCAAGGCTCTCTTCTGCATTCCAATGGCTGTATTCAAAAGAATAATCAGATACTATAAGACCGGAAATATGAATTGATGATGATTCGTAGAACCTGTAAAGGTCATTTTCTTCACTCTTTGCCGGTGCGCCGTAGTTTCTCACCAGAGGGTAGGTCAGGCAGAGGATTTGTCCGCGGTATGAGGGATCCGTAAGACTTTCGGGATATCCGGTCATGGCAGTATTAAAAACCACCTCACCGGCTGCAGCCACCGGTGATCCAAACGAATAACCATGATATATGGTTCCATCTTCAAGTGTCAGTTTAACCTTAATTCTTTTGTTCATTATATATCTGTTTATCTGATTGTTGAAATAGCTTTTTCAATTTGTTCCATTGCTTTGGCCAAAATACTTCGGGATGTAGCCACGTTCATCCTCATAAATCCCTCTCCGCCAGGTCCGAATGATGAACCTTCATTCATTCCGACACCCGCACTTTTTACAAAAAAATCCTTCAGTTCTTTACCTGTCATCCCGAATCTTCTGCAGTCAAGCCATATCATATATGTTGCTTCCGGTTTGACCGGGATAATTTCAGGTATCATTTTTCTGCAGTACTCATTTGCAAATTCAATATTGTCATCTATATAATCAATAAGTGCATCAAGCCATTCATTGCCCAGGGTATATGCAGCTGTGGAGGCTATGGATCCGAAAATGTTGCCATTCCCGACATGCAGACCTTCAACGGTTTTCTTAAAGGACCTTCTGATTTCGGGATTTGAGATGACCACTGAAGATGTTGATAGCCCGGCCAGATTGAAAGTTTTGCTTGGAGCCAGGCAGGTAATTGTACTGTTTGCTATTTCCTCAGAAAGTGAAGCAATGGGAATATGCTTGTATCCGGGCAGTACCAGATCGCAATGGATCTCATCGGACAGAATAAGTATATTATTTTTCAGGCATATCCCGGCAAGTCTTCTGAGTTCTTGTTCTGACCAGGCTCTCCCTACCGGATTATGTGGGTTGGAGATTATTATCATTCTGGTACTGGAGTTTATTATGCTTTCCAGTAATTCAAAATCCATAACCCAGCCATCCGGAGTCTCTTTTAGTTGGTTGTAAATCAGTTTTCTTCCATGAGCCTCAACAGCAGAAAAGAAGGGAAAATAGACTGGTGGCTGTACTATTATACCGTCACCGGGGCTGGTGAATGCCAGAGTACAGAAATTCAGTGCAGGAACAACCCCGGGTGTAAATGAGATCCATTCCCGTTCCATCTTCCAGTTGTGCCTTTTAATATGCCATTCGATGATTGATGAGTAATATTCCTTAGGTCTTGATGTGTAACCGTAGATAGGATGGTTAAGGCGTTCCTGAAGGGCGTTTACTATAAAATCAGGGGTATTGAAATCCATATCCGCAACCCACATCGGGATAACATCCTTCCTTCCGAATGTATCTTCCCTAAGGTCGTACTTGATACAGTTTGTTCCCTCCCTGCTCAGCGTTTTATCAAAATTCCACATCCTGAAAAATCACCTTATTACAGGGGCTCAAAGATATATAAAAAATGGCGATCTTCATTCTGTTTGCAAATCTACTATAAGTACCATGAAACAATTTACTCACAGATGAAATGGCTTCTTTGTAAAAGCAGGAAGACCGGATATTTTAAATAAGAGAAGGTGTGATATTTTTATTTCAGAATATTTACTACTTTTATGCACAGTTTTTTGAACCCCAATTAAAAATTAAAACAGACCAGAAATGAAAAAGATTTTTGCAGGTGCAATAATTACAATGCTGATATTAAGTTCAGTTGCTTACACTTCATGCAAAAACAGAGCTGCAGAAAAGCAGCAGAAAACTGAAGAGGCCGGACAGGTTGACAAGATTGAACGTCAGATTGAATCAAATGTTTACCCTTTGCCTACTTCAGCTGAAGTTATAAAGATGCTTACCGATCTCGAAGTTGGTTTTATTATTGGAATATCAAACCCGGTAGAAAATGTAAAAAAATATTTCAGCAGCACAACAAGGGCAATCAACCTTGGAGTTTATGGTGCAGACCTTAGTTATGCAACACTTTACAATATGCAGCAGGAGGTAATAAATAACATGAGTGCAATAAGATCTCTTGCAAATGAGCTGAATATGTCAACGATATATAATGAGGAACTATATGAAAATATCAAGAAGAACTTTGATAACAGGGATCAGCTTGTAGATATACTTACAAAAGCTTTTAATGAGACTTATGGTTATCTGGCAGACAATGATCAGCAGCCTTTGGCTCTTCTTGTTGTTGGTGGTGCATGGGTTGAGGGCATGTATCTTACAACACATGTTTCTGAAGCTGCTTACCAGGTTGCCGGAATTTCAAAGGTGCTTCTTGAGCAGAAAAAATCTTTTGATCTGTTCCTTGAACTTACACAGCCTTATATTAATGATCCAAGCGTCAGCGATTTTGTGAAATTACTTGATCCGGTTAAAAAAGTTTATGAAGGACTTGGAACAAGTCTTACAGATCAGAACATTAAGGATATTACTGCAGCTATTACAGCTGTAAGGGAGAAAATGGTACAATAATTTTTCGAAAATGATATGGCCGCAAAGATCGGATCTTTGCGGTCTTTTTTTTACATGACGGTAAAATGAGGGAATCGGTATTACTTGCCCTAATTCACATTTTTGCAATAGTATCCACTATAAATCCTGCAGGTATATCCTCGCGGGGAAAGAAAATTCTTCGCAGTTATCTGAGGCGCTATTTAAACAGGGAACTTGAGGAAGAATACTATACCCTCTTTGAAAACAATCTCGAATTTTATTCCAATGAACTTAAAAGTGTCGACAAGTCAGAACTAACTGATGAAGAGTCACTTATTTCATTCCAGATTACAAATATCTGCCGGCAGATAAAGAAAGGTTTGTTTCTTGAAGAGAGGATGATAGTTTTCCTGCAGCTCATTGAGTTTGCATTTGAGGATGGTATGATCTCAGAACAGGAAAAGACTATCATCGACATAGTTGCAAGAACCTTCAATATCTCCAAAAAGGAGTATGACAATTCTATTGCATTTATGATTGGAAGGTCGTATGATCTGGTGTCTCCTGATTGTATTCTGATCATTGAAAGCGATAATCCCAAATATTCAGGTGCAGCTACATACAGGAATTATGATAATTGGAGGCATATAAGGGCAAAGGGATTCAAGGGTACACTTGCTGTCCTTCATATTGAGAGTACCGGAACTCTTCTGATCACTTATGACGGCCCTCTCAGCCTCTATTTCAAGGGCAGGGATATAATAGCCTGCAGGCCATATCTGCTTGAAAGAGGTGTAAATATAAAGGGACAGGGAATTGAACCTATTTATTATTCAAGGATTTACAAAAAATTTGTATCAAGAGGGTTTCCCGAAAAAGTCACCTTTGAAGGCCATGATTTGGAATTCATGTTCAAGAATTCGGATAACGGGGTTCAGAAGATGAATTTCAGGATAGATTCCGGGAACATGGTTGGAATCATGGGTGGCAGCGGGGTAGGCAAATCAACTCTTTTTAATCTTCTGCATGGCAAGATTGTGCCCACTTCCGGGAATATTTATATTAATGGATATGATATAAATTCAGACGCCGAAGAGCTTAAGGGTCTCATAGGATTTGTCCCTCAGGATGATATGCTGATTGAGGAGCTTACTGTCTATCAGAATCTTTACTATAATGCCCGTCTCTGTTTCGGCGATTTCAATGAAAATGAACTCATGAACACTGTTGAAAAGGTGCTTCAGGATCTCGATTTATATGATATAAGGGATCTCCAGGTTGGAGACATGCTTAACAAAAAAGTAAGTGGAGGACAGAGGAAAAGGCTAAATATTGGGCTTGAACTTATGCGCGAGCCTATAGTCTTGTTTGTTGATGAGCCCACATCAGGATTGTCTTCTTCTGATTCTGAGAAAGTTATGGCTTTGCTCAGGAACCAGGCCCTGCTTGGTAAACTTGTTTTTGCGATAATACATCAGCCATCCTCAGATATAATTAAAATGTTTGATCGCCTGTGGGTACTTGATAAGGGTGGTTATATGATCTATGACGGCGATCCTGTGGAAGCCCTGGTTTATTTTAAGACTGAAACTTCACAGGCCAATGCTGCTGAAAGTGAATGTCCGAATTGTGGTAATGTTGAAACTGACAATATTCTGCATATTATTGAGGTAAAGGTTATTGACAGCTCAGGATTACCCGGAAAAGAACGGCAGGTCAGTCCTCCTGAGTGGTACGAAAAGTACAGGAAGAAGATGATGCCATCACTTTCCGGGAAACCAGTAAAAACGATTATTCCTCCAAGTAATTTCAGGGTACCCCGCAAGGCTGATCAGATCAAAACTTTTATTGAAAGAAATATTACAAGAAAGCTTTCCGACAGCCAGTATATGATAATTAATCTGCTGGAAGCCCCCCTGCTTGCTCTTATCCTGGGCTATATTTCAAAATATAGTTCAAATGGTGCTTATACTTTTGCTGACAACAGGAACTATCCTATTTTTATGTTTATGGGTATTATTGTTGCTCTTTTTATTGGACTTACTGTGAGTGCAGAGGAGATATTCAGAGACAGAAAAATACTTGAAAGAGAGAAATTTCTGAATCTGAGCAGGGTGAGCTATCTCTTTTCGAAGATCAATTTTCTTTTTACTCTTTCGGCAATTCAGACACTCTCTTTTATTCTGGTGGCCAACATGATAATGGAAATAAGGGGAATGCTGCTTCAGCAATGGCTTATTCTATTTTCAACTGCCTGCTTCGGAAATCTTATGGGATTAAATATTTCTGCCGGAATGAGGACTGCTGTAAGTATTTATATTCTGATACCTCTTATTCTTGTTCCGCAACTGTTGCTTGGAGGGGCCATGATTAAATTTGATGATCTTCACTGGTCACTCAGCAGGAAAATATATGTACCGGTTCTTGGTGATATAATGGTAACCCGATGGGCTTACGAAGCCGCAAGTGTAGAACATTTCAGGAGTAACAAGTTTGAGAAGCCATTTTTTAAGTATGATATGGAGATAAGCCAGAACGACTGGTATGCTTCATTCCTTATACCCAACCTGAGGGTAACCGCTGATAAATGCCTTGGTGCAAAGAACGATTCCTCGCGCCATGAAATCTATGAAGAATCGATTAGGAAATTATCATATCATATCAGCGACTTGTCAGTAATATCAGGGATTAAACCCGGTAAATTTTCGGAAGGTTTGAATATCAGATCATTTAATGATTATTATGCCGACCAGACCAAAATATATCTGGATACTCTTTCCAGGGCTTTCAGGCAAAAGAGCAGGAGTATTTCAGATCAGAGAAACTCACTTTACAAACAGATAGAATCAGTGATAGGGCCTGATGAATTTCTGAAACTGCGTAATAATCATTATAATGAGGCTCTTGCGGACATTGTACTGAACAGGATGTCGTCCAGCAAGATTTATAATGCAGGAGACAGGTTCATACAGAAGGCAGATCCGGTTTATATGTTTCCCGGCTCAAAATGGGGAAGGGCTCATTTTTATTCTCCATACAAGCAGGTTGGAAATTTGAAGATCAATACTCTTCTTTTCAATATTATTATGATTTGGCTGATGGTCATATTCCTGTTTGTGGCTCTCTATTATGATCTTCTCAAGAGATTAATTTCACTGATTGAATTGCTTAAACTGCCAATTTTGAGAAAGTACGGCAGGGAAATACTACAGGTTTGACGGTATGAACAGGATACAACCAAAGAAAAGTCTTGGTCAGCATTTTCTCAAAGACATGGGGATAGCATCCAGGATTGCATCTACCCTTTCAGGAGAAGGCTATGATTCTGTTCTTGAGATAGGACCAGGTACCGGAGTTCTTACCGGATTTCTTCTTGAGAGAAATTTTGCAGACTTCAGGGTGATTGAAATAGACTATGAGTCGGTCAACTATTTACATGAACATTTTCCTGCACTGAAAAATATACTTTCAGGCGATTTTCTAGCAATGGATCTCGATCATTATTTTCCTGATAAAATGGCAATTACAGGAAATTTTCCCTATAATATCTCCACGCAGATACTCTTTAAGGTCCTCAATCACACTGAAAAAATAATGGAGGTAACCGGTATGCTTCAGAAGGAGGTTGCTGAACGTATTTGTGCCGGACCCGGTTCGAAAACGTATGGAATTCTGAGTGTCCTTCTTCAGGCTTATTATGATGCTGAATATCTTTTTACAGTGCCTGAACATGTTTTTATACCTCCTCCAAAAGTTAAATCAGGAGTTATCAGGCTCAAACGTAACAAAGTGATAAAGCTTGATTGCGATGAGGCACTTTTCTTCAGGGTAGTAAAAGCCTGTTTTAACCAGAGGCGGAAGACACTAAGGAATTCGGTAAAGTCAGCTTTTATTCTAAAGGCATATGACCATCCTGATATGGGTCTCAGACCTGAACAACTTTCAGTAGGTCAGTTTATTAACCTTACAAAATGGATAGAGGCAAACAGGATCCTATCCGAATGAGAAGCCGATAGCTTCAACAGGATTCATTTTTGCTGCGGCACTTGCAGGAGCATATCCGGCAACAACACCAATCACTCCCGAAATTACCAGAGCAAGAATAGCATTTGAAAGTGTGAGATGGATATCCAGCTCATAAATATAATTGATACCAACTGTTCCAAGCATTATCATAATTATTCCCAGTATACCTCCTATCAGTGAAAGCAAAATCGATTCTACCAGAAATTGCTGCAGGATGAAAAACTTTTTTGCACCAAGAGCCTTTTGTATTCCAATCTGGTTTGTCCTTTCCCTTACGGAGACAAACATGATATTTGCTATTCCTAATCCGCCGACAAGTATTGAAAATCCGCCTATTACCCAGCCTCCGAGATTTATTCCAACGAAAACTGCTTGAAAGCCCTGGGTGAGCAGACTTGCCTGATTGATTGAGAAGTTTGCTATCTGATCAGGCTGGAGACGCCTGGCTGCTCTCAGAACCATTGTAGCCTCATCTGTTAATTCATTCACAGATACCCCCTCTTTCGCCTTAACCATCAACATTGAATTGATATTCTTGTTCCTCAGGTTAACAAAGTTCTTTGCATAGTTGATTGGTACTAGAGTTTGTCTTATCCATTCCATCATCGCTCAGCCCTCCCTTACCCTCTTTTCTGAATACGCCGATAACCATTGACTTATTACCGCCTATTGAGATCTCTTTTCCAACAGGGTTCGTTTTTTCAAAAAGCTTTTCGGCAAGTACTGATCCAACAATAGCCACATTCTTCCCGGAAGCAGATTCTTCAGGAGAAAAGTAACGTCCTTTTTCTATTTCGAATGACCTCACATTTTCAAATTCATGTGAAGCCGCCCAGATTAATGCATCATTTGCAACATTGCCTTTATACTTTATCTGTCTTGACTGGAATACAGAATAACATACTGCTGCAGATTTGG
>JADKBL010000011.1 GCA_016718875.1 Bacteroidota bacterium | reverse complement strand
CCAAGACAGGCAAGAAGGATCGATATAAAGAAAGCAATACCCACGAGATTTGAAGCAGTAGTTAGCTCTGTATGTTTCAGAAAATCACTATAGACATTTACCTGAAATGTTTTTTCAGGCTCATATTTTTTCAATACCTCCGTGATTTTTCCGGAAAGTTCTGAACTGATCCCTGATGCAATTTTAACAAGCAGATTGCCCCGGCCTTCTTTTGCTAAAGATATTATTGAAGGAGTAAATGGTCCGGCCAGATCAATAGTATGAAAGTCCCTGAAAACACCGATAATAGTCCCCCTTCTGCCCTCAATCGTAATTGTTCTTCCAACCGGATTATCATAACCAATTACCTTTGCAGCAATATCATTAATTACAAAACAGGCTGAATCGGCGGCATATGATCTGTCGAAATATCTGCCATCGGATATTTTCAAATTCACAGTTTTATCATAACTGAAATCAGTGTTAATACACCAGAAATGCAGGTTTTGCGTGGCATCCTTCCCCTCCCAGCTGACCTCATTAGACACTTTTGCTCCCCTGGCAGGGATACAATTTGTGAAACTTACTGATTCAATCCCCGGAAGAGAAAGAAGATCGGCTCTGATACTTTCGGAATGGGCTTCTGTTTTCTGTGTATTGTAAATGATCATCAGTTTTTCCTTATCAAAACCCAGATTAAAATTTCTCAGGTAATTGTCCTGTGCCTTTATTATTAAAACAATAATAATCAGAACAACAGGGATAGTAAACTGAAAGATAATGAGACCCTGTCTGAAAAATGAAAAGCTGTGGTTTGAACTATTTTTGCCCTTTAGTATTTCAACAGGTCTGGAGGAAGAGAGATACAAAGCTGGCAGCAAGCCTGATGCAATTGCTGTGAAAAGTGCAATCCCTGCAAAAATCAGAATAATTCGGAAATCGCTGAAATTGAATTGTACATCCCCATTTAATGTTCTGTTTAATATACTGACCGATAACCTGACCAGATCCATTGATGTTAGAAAGCTTATCAGTGTAATCAAGGAAGTTTCACCCAGATGATGGAGAACTATATTTGATTTCTGAGCCCCAATAACCTTTTTAATACCAACCTCTCTGAATCTCTTTATATTTAACGCTATTGTAAGGTTTATAAAATTGAAACATGCGATAAGGAGAATTGCAAAGCCAATGCAACCGATTAATACGACGTTTTGCATCTCCCTCCATATTCTTCTTCCTCCTGAGTAATAATACAATACTTTCTTTAAGTGGAAACAGGAACAACTCTGGTTCAATGTAGTTTCCTGTTTTCTGATCAGGTCCTTAATCTTTTCATTTATTGTTTTCACACTGGTCCTGCCGTTCAGCAGTACCCATGTCTGACAGGCAGCTGCTCCTGGCTCAAGAGCCTGGCTGTTCATTGACAGGTATTTGGAAAATGGGATAATAAAGCTGAACTGCAGATACGACTGGGCAGAACATCTTTCAGAATTCCGGATATTGTGAAAGCTGTTTGGGATGAATCCTCTTTAAGTATCAGTGATTTCCCAATACAATCAGTTGTTTTAAAAAACTTCATTGCCATTTTCTCGGAAAGGACAATAGAATTATTATCATCCAGGACTGACGAAGCTGATCCTTTAGATAGCGGGAAGGTAAAAATATCAAGAAAGCCTGGTTCAGCATAAATGCCTGTTTCAGAATATATTTCATTGCCATTCACAAACTGATAGCTGCAATTTACGACCCTGGAATAATCATCTATCTCCGGGACATTCTCCTTAAGCAAATCTATCAGTGATGCTGACAGCATCTCTTTTGGGAAGCGGTCGCCGTTGAAATATGTAACATGTGCATCAACTTCATGAAGCCGGTCATAGTTTTTATGAAACCTGTCATAACTGAAAACACGGTTCATATTCAGGGCTGCAACAATGGCACAGGTTAGTCCGAATGACAGACATAGATAATTAAGAATAGTATATTTTTTATTCCGCCAGAAAAATCTTAAAGCCGTTTTGAAAAAACTCCGTAACATTTTGTTTAATTAATAATTATAATATAATATTATTGATATATTTGTATCTCATTTCTACGCTCCTATCTCAGGATCGAAGCATTACTCATATCGTAATGCTTCAACCGGGTTCTTTGTTGCTGTCCTCCAGCTCTGCCAGCTTACTGTAATTAAGGTAATTCCATATGCGAAGATCCATGCCAGTATAAAGACCCACAGATCAATTTCGGTTCTGTAGGCAAAGCCCTGCAGCCATTTATGAATCGCATACCAGATTACAGGAACAGCTATAACATAAGCAATAGTCACAAGAATCAAAAAATCCTTGTTTAAGAGGAAAAGTATTTCTGAAACTTTTGCTCCGTTTAATTTTCTGATCCCTGTCTCCTTTGTCCTTGAAACTGTTGCTGCCATTACCAGTCCAAACAGGGAGAGACTTGTTATCACCACAGCCATAAGACTAAATAAGATGAAGCTCCTGAATAGCTGAATATGTGATTTGTATTGTGAATTAAAGAACTCATCAAGGAAATAATATTCAAAATACTGATCTTTGAAGAAATTCCGGAATTCGTTTGAAACTTCATTTACCACAGCTTTTATGTTTGCATCTTTTATCCTGATGAAAATATAGTAACCAACCTGGTCGCAATTGAAAATTGTAGGTTTAACCTCCTGGTCGAGTGAATTCTGAAAATATCCATCAATTATTCCAACGACCTCTCCCATTTCTTCATTCATATCTGTATCCCAAAGAGTTTGTCCGATTATGTCTTCTATCTTATCTTCACCAAATGCTATTGCTGCTTCTTTATTAAGGATCAAATGCTTTGGCCCTCCTACCCAGTTACTTTCATCACTGAAGAAATTTCTCCCGGCAATAAGGATTTACGTTAAAGAATTTAAAGAAATCAGGTGACACATCCATTTGGAAAAGCTGGTATCCGACTTTTTCCTTCCCTTTCAGTGAAATGCCTCCTTTTACCCAACCATTCTTTTCCCCCGGAGCAATTGTGGAAAAGGTTATCTCACTTATCCCGGGATGTTTCAGCAAAGCTTCCTGAAATGATCTCTGGACAGTGTTGAATTCCCGTGAAGCAGGCCTTTTAACCACGAGAGTCTGATCTATATTCATTGTAAAAGCTTCCTTTTGCATGAAAGAGATCTGCTTTATTGCTCCAATTGTACAACCTATCAGTACAATTGCTATTATGAACTGGCTGGTAAGAAATACGTACCGGGATTGATTCTTCCTGGAAAGACCTATTTCTCCTTTAAAAAAGGTCACAGGGGTAACATTATATATTTTCAGTCCCAGAAAGAGTCCTGTAATCAGGCTCAATACAACCAGAAAAATTACAGGGATTAACCATGATCTGAAATTGAACATGGTTTCAATATTGAAATTCAGACTTAGAAGATTTTTTATCAGAGGAAAGAGAAGAAAAAGCAATGCAAATGCAAGCAGGAGACTTATTAACCCAGTAATCAGACCCTCAGTTACAAATTCAAGAATTATATTCTTTCCGCTTGCTCCGTTTATAATCCTGATCCCTATCCCGCTTATTTTTTTTCCTGTAACAGTTGAATAGAGGTTCAGATAATTAAACCCGGCACTGAGCAGGATCAAAATGGCGATAACAAGAAGTATTGAAAGATATTTACTATTGCCGTTTGGTTCAAATTCAAAACGGTAATCAGAATTAAGATGTATATCAGTAACAGGTTGGAGATGAAACTCAACCGGAAAATCTATTTTCACTTCCCTTTCAGAGAAATTTTCTTTTGCCAGAGTTGTTATTTCTCCTGCTATCTTATCCTGATCGCTATCTTTTCTAAGAAGGAAATAAGTATTGGTATTGTTACAACTGTAACAGTAGGATGGAGTAGTGACAGTTGATAATGAAATTACCAGATCAAATTTAAGGTGAGAATTCCCGGGGACATCAGCAATAACCCCCTGAACTGTAAGTGGCTTTTTGCCAGGATTTTCAGCCAGAATTATTTTCCCTAATGGATTTTCATCCCCAAAGTATTTCTTCGCTGTTGATTCAGTTATAACAACTTTATCAGGTTGCCGCAGGAAAATTGATTTATCACCCGATATTATTTTATGTGAAAACATATCAAAGAATGAGCTATCTGCAAACAATGTCCTGTCTTCTTTATAAATCTCATTCTCTGCGCGTATAAATAATGTTTCCTTTTTAACACGGCAGAAATTCTCAATCTCAGGAATTCTTTCAGCTGCTATCTGTCCGATGAAATAATTATTTCCTACACTTTTGTCAAGACCTGTCTGGTAATATCTGTAAAATACCAGACGATACAAACGTTCATTATTTTCAAGGAATTTATCAAACCCTTTTTCGAATCTGATATACTGGAAAATAAGTAATACAGCCATTATCCCAATGGCAAGACCGAAAACATTGATGCTGCTTACACCCTTATTATGCAGTATATTACGGATATTCAGACGTATATAGTTTCTTAGCATAATTCCTGATCCTCTATTATATTATTCATTCATATCGTAATGCTTCGACCGGATTTCTCCTTGCCGTCCTCCAGCTTTGAACTGTTACTGTAATTAAGACAATAAATCCCACTATCAGTCCTGCAAGAATAAAAATCCACCAGCTGATATTAGTTTTGTAAACATAGTTTTCGAACCACTTACCAACAATGTACAATGCAACCGGAGTGGCTAATAAAAAAGCAATAATGCACCACCTTAAAAAACTGACATTGAGCATTAAAAGAATATTCCTGACTTTGGCTCCATTCACTTTCCTGATGCCTATCTCCTTTGTTTTCCGAATGACAATGCTGGATGAAACTCCCCAGACACCGATGATGGAAAGTATTAAACAAATGAAACTAAAGAATTTTATCAATCGGCCAGTAGTCAATTCCTTCCTGTATTGATTGTTGTATTTATCATCAAGGAATTCATAATTAAAAGGGTAGTCCGGGAAAATATCAGTCCAGACTTTCCTGATTTGTTCCAGCCTGTTGTCTCTCATGCCACTGGAAAGTTTGATAAAGAACTGACATTGAAATGCAGGTTTCTGGAAGAAGACTGTTGGTTCAATCTGATTGTATAATGATGCAAAGTTGAAATTTTCCACAACTCCGGTATAGTTCCACCGGCAATGATTTCATTACCGATATCCCGGATTTTAAATGCTGTTCCAACAGCCTTTTCAGGAGATTCAAATCCCAGTTTTCTGATTGCACCTTCATTCAGAATATAGTTTCCCATTTCTGGTCCCTCAGCATATCTTTTTTCTCCACCGGAAATAAATGGTATTTCAAAAAATGAGAAAAAATTATCATCCACAGGGAGAATTGTAATACTTTGATTTTTAAATTCTTCCGGAATATCAGCATACTCCACATAGTCATGCCCTTTTACTAAATCCCCCGGACGAAGCATACACATTGAAACATCCTCCACGGAAGGTGTTTTTAAAAGCTGCTCTTTCAACAGATTAATCCGGGATCCTTCAGCCGGGAATTCACGTGTTAAGAAAACTATATCGGGATTCTCCTTTCCCATATTTTTACTGAACATGTAATTATTTTGTCTATCCAGCATCAGACTACAGATTATCACCACAATTGAAACAGCGAACTGGAGTACTAACAAAGTATTATTAACATATATTGACTTCTTCCTCAGTAAACCTGAAATATCCTGATTTAAGTTTCTGAAAGGCCTGATCCTGATAATAAAAACTGGAAAAATCCCCGCTAATAAGACAAAAAACAAAAACATCAGACTTACAATCACAATTCCAGGATTCAATCCCAATGAAATTGGCTTTATAGTCCCTGCTGAAACAAGCAGCTGAGTTAAAGGCTTAAATATCAGAGATGTAATAATAAATACCAGAAAGACAATAAACAAGGACTCAAAAAATAGCAACAAGAGATTATGATGCTGTTTTGCTCCGAAAATACCATTGACATGAAAATATCTGCTTCTTTGTTCAAATGAAACAAGAATCAAATTAATGTAATTTATAAGGGCAATAAGGAAAATGCCAATTCCGATTGATATAAAAAGTTTTAATTGTTTGATATCACCATTATTCTCTATTTCATTGGCAAGGTGAGATCTCAGGTGAATATCGGTAAGCAGGGTATAATGAATCTGAAAAGTATTTTTTTGATCATCAGGTAAATGTTCCTTATAAAACTGATCTTCTCTAGCCCGGATCTGAGCAATAGTGTTTCCTTCCTTCAGGAGAATATAAATATATTCAACTTCATTCCTGGCAACTGGTTGTTTGTTGCTGTAAACCAGGATCTCAGGGTGAAAATGCGAATCTGGGAGAAAATCCTTATAAATACCTGTTACTGTATACTTTCCAAAGCCAATATTATTACCTGTATTAATCTCAAATACATTATTCAGTGCATCCTGCCCATTGAATATCCTTCGGGCCATACTTTCTGACAGAATAACTTCATTTTCTGCCTGCAAAGCATTTTGAGGCGATCCTTCAATGAAGCTGAAACTGAAAAGATTAAATATTGAGGTATCAGTTTTAAAGGCTCTGTCTGTACGAAATACTGTTTCAGAATTCCTGATCGTGGTGAACAACATTGGTCTAAGTTGAACATAGCTTTCAATTTCAGGATAAAAATCGGGGATTTTCGAAATCCAGGGTTGACTGCTATATGCAGAATGGCGGTAATATCCCTCTGAGGGTCTGCTTTCTTCCAGGGTTAACCGGTAAATCCTGCTGGCTTTAGTATTGAATTTATCATAACCAAATTCATAAATACACCATTGTGATATAAGAAGAACCAGGGATAAGGCAACAACCAGACCCGTAATACTAATCAGTGTTGTTTGCTTCTGCCTTATCAGATTACGAGACGCGTAGGTGAATAACCTTATCAGCATTTTTTTATATATATTAATTACTCATTTCTTAGTGCCTCCACAGGATTCCTCGTTGCTGCCTGCCAGCTCTGCCAGCTCACAGTCAGCAGGGTAGTTCCCATGGCTATAATACCTGCAAGTAAAAACACCCACCATCTGATTTCAGTTTTATAAGCAAAGTTGCTCAACCATATTTGCATTGCATACCATGTAGCAGGAAAAGCAATAATGCAGGCAATGACTACCCATTTTGCATAGCCATTATTGAGCAATTTCAATATTTCATAAATTCTGGCACCGTTAATTTTTCGAAGACCTATCTCTTTCGTCCGACAGCGGCTGGTTTGGTACGATATCCCGAATAATCCGATCATCGATAAGAAGATACTTATAAGAGAGCAGGCAACAATTAGCCTGATATAGTTTTTATTTTCACGGTGATGCCATTCATAACGATCACCGATCGATTCAATATTTAAGGGATAATCAGGTATCAGGTTATTCCAAACATATGAAATTATTTCCTTGGTTTTTACAGCCTGATTTTCAGTGCCTTTTACCATAAGATGGCTGCCTTTATTATCAAACTGTATAAAAGCAGGTTCAATATTTGATTTCAGGCTGGAATAATGGAAATCCTTTACAATTCCAACCACGACTTTATCGTCCATTCCAGGTGTATTCCTTCCAATAAGATCTTCTCCTGTAAAAAGCTTCGCAAATGATTCATTAATAAGACATTTCCCAATATTTGATGCTGCGTTTTCCGAAAAGTCAGATCCTTTTACAAGGGTCAGGCCAAGAGTTTTAATGTAGTTTTCATCTCCTGAAAAACCTGAAGGTGAATACTGTTTCTCAACCCGTTTTCCTTGTAGTTCATCAATAGCACAAAGTGCTCAAGTAACGGAGATGCACCAACTACAGATACCTTATCAACTGAACTTTTTTGGAGAAGTTCGGATTTGAAAAGCTCAGCCTTGTCAGCGTATGTGGGGGGTAATTTTATCTCTATAACATCTTTATCCAGACCAATTGGTTTATTAGTTATATAACCCATCTGTTTAATAATGATTATGGAACATATTATTAATGCTACAGAACCTGCAATTTGCAGGATATTGAAAACAGGAAAGCGAATACTCCTGAAAATTTTTTCCTGCCCCGGCTTCAGTGACATAAGGTTTATACCAGGTTTAATTCTGTACAAAACAAAAAGCAAGGAGATGAATAAAAGGATAAATACAATTCCCAGCATTAAGGAGATCTTGCTTGCCTGCACTAAAAATCTTTCAGTAATATTGCTCCCAGTCAATTTATTAAAGAAAGGGATCATTTCCTGCATCAGAAACAGACTGAGAATAAAGGAAAAGCCTATAACAATGAAGTTTTCAGCCATAAAGTCCAGAACTAAACCGGATGTAGTGCTGCCGTTTATCCTTCGGATATTGAATTCCTTAGTTTTTTCAGTCAGGTTATTGGCCCGGAATCCAAGATAGTTGAAGGAGGCTATGCCAATAATCATAAGACCAATTATAAGTGCAATCCACAAGTCTGTTTTGTCCCTGCCAGCTTCAAAACTTGTATGCCGTCCGGGATCAAAGTAAACTTCCTTCATAGGTTTCAGGTAGTATGCCCCTGGTGTAACAATATATATGGAAGGAATAGTCTCTCTTTTATCCCTGAAGAGCTTTTCCAGCTCTGCCGGATCAGCGATTTCAGTCAATCTTATATAGCTGCGGCTATCTGATTCACCAATAAGCCGTACCATGTCGAATTTCAGCTGTGTATTGTCAACAGGTTTCTCAAATATCCCTGTTACTACCATTTCCTCCACTTTATTGCTATTGAAAAAGGTAACAATTTTACCCAGAGGATCAACTGAACCGAAATATTTTATTGCTAAATCATGGGAGATGGCAAGGTTGCCGCTTGCTTCTAATACAGTTTCAGGGTTATTTGTTAACAAGCGGTAGGAAAAGAAGTCAAAGAAATTTGAGCTGGCTGCAATGATCTGAGGTTTGTCAAAATATTCCTGCCCATTAATAACAATTTTCTGCGAGGTGGCTGCATCAATGCGACAGAAGTCCTCAACCTGGGCAAAGTTTTTCTTCATATATTCAGCTGACCCAGCTCTGCAAAGGTACATCTTACCCCCGGGCACAAATGGATCATCACATTTTAATGCATATATCTTATCAACTCCCTCATGAAATGTATCTGTTTTTATCTCCCGGCTGATAAACATAATTATCAGGTTAAAACAGGCTATTCCTATTGCAAGGCTTATAATTATGATGGAATTGTTTAGAGGTCTTCTTACTAAACCTCTAATTATCTGGTTATATCTCACCTTTTCATTTAATTAATTCAAAATAGTTCCCTATTCATATCGTAATGCTTCGACAGGATTTCTGGTTGCTGCCCTCCAGCTCTGCCAACTTACGGTTAGTAAAGTGATTAAAACAGTAAGAATTCCGGCCAGGGCAAAAATCAACCAGCTGAGTTCTGCCCTGTATGCAAAGCCCTGAAGCCATTTATTCATTATGTACCACCCTATCGGGCACGCAATAACAAACGAAATAATAAGCCACTTAAGAAAATCGCTGTTAAGCAATGTGAGTACCCGGGAAATAGATGCGCCGTTGATCCTGCGAATGCCTATTTCTTTGGTGCGTATCCTGCCGGAATGAAATGAGATTGCAAACAACCCTATCATTGATAAAAACAGACTGATAAAACAACAACTTATGATAAGCTTTGCAAAATTCATATCATTCCGATGGTACCATTCATACCTCTCCTTTACCGATTCAATATTAAGTGGCAAATCCGGAACAATTTTTTGCCATACCTCTGAAATTGAATTTCTTAAGGCTGGCTCCTGTCCTGCAGACGGCATAACAAGCAGGTGATTTCCTGAATTGTCATATATTATAACACCCGGAGTGATTGGATCTTTTAATCCTGAGCAATGGAAATCATTGGCTATTCCGATTACAGTCAGTTTCTCATACCCTGGCAGCTTTTCACCCAGAAGATTTCTTCCTGAAAAATATTTTGCAAATGACTCATTAATTATACAGTTATTCTTGTCTGAATTCATGTTTCCTGAAAAATCTCTTCCGGCAGTAAGGCTTATACCAAGAGTGCTTAAGAAATTTTCATCACCCCTGAAGATATTGGGAGAATATTGCCTGTCCTCGCCATTTTCTGTGTAATGGAATGAAGCCATAATCCACTCAAGTAATGGGGAAGCGGTGGTTACTGAAACTTTGGAAACTGATGGATACTTAAGCAATTCCGATTTGAAAACACTTGTCTGATCAGCATATTTTGGCGGAATTTTTACCTCTACTACTTCTTTATTAAGTCCAATTCCCTTATTTATAATGAAATTTATCTGTCTCAGAATTGTAAAAGAACTAATCATAAGAACTATCGTTACAACAAGCTGGAATATGTTGAATGCAGGTATTTTAATGATTTTTCCTCTTTTATCGAAAACAGTTCTGTGAGTTGAGATGATAGTTTGCTTATTTAATTTATTAATGGAAAAGAGGAATGTGGCAAACAAAAGAAAGAGTACCACAAGTAACATTAGTAAAAGGGACCCGGGTCTGGAATAAAATGTTGCGTCAATAGCAGCTCCTGTTAATTCATTAAATAGCGGAATGATCCATGAAATTATTTCAAAGCTGATTAAAAAAGCAATTAAGATTAATATCAGGTTTTCAATCAGAAAATCTGCGATCAGGCTGAATCTGGTTCCTCCGTTTATGCGTCTGATATAAAATTCAGGAGTTTTATCAAACAATCTGCTGTTGATAAGACCGAGGTAATTTACAGAAGCAACAGAAATAATCATCAGTCCTATAATCAAAGCTATCCAGATGTCGGATTTTTCTCTCTTTTCACCAAGGGGTGAAAATTCAGAGGTGTCAAAATATGTCTCTCTGAAACTCTTCAGATGGTAGGCGCCCGGGGTTCCGTCGTTAATTACGGGAATTTTGTCTTTCTGTTCCGCAAACATTTTTTCAAGACTTGCAGGATCAGTATTCTCTTTTAGAAGGAGAAAAGCGAACCTTTCGCTGTCTTTGTTGAGCTTAACGAAATCAAATTGGAACTGAGTATTTTCAACAGGTTTTCTGAATACTCCCTTTACGATAAAATCAGTTCGGGTATTGTCATTTATTATGGTTAGGATCCTGCCTACAGGCAATATCTCTCCAAAATATTTTTGTGCCAGCTCCTCCGATATCACTATATCGTCTTTTGCCATAAGCACTTCATCAGGATTATTAGTCAGCAGCTTATATGAAAATATCTTAAAGAAGTTCGATGATGTCTCAAACACAGCCAGATTATCGCTGTACATCTGGTTTCCTACAAGAACTTTCTGAGCTCTTCCGAATCTTATACGGCAAAAATCCTCAACCTGCGAAAAATTCTCCTTTATATATTCGGCTCCTCCCTTAGTGCAATTCGACATTAGGGTACCTTTCTCGTAAGGATTATCACATTTCAGAAGGTAGATACGGTCCCTGTTTTTCTGAAAGCTGTCAGTGCCTAATTCTCTTGTAATAAACAACATAATGAGGTTGGTAAAGGCAATGCCTATAGCCAGACTTATTATTATCACCGTACTATTGAGTGGTTTTCTTACAAAACTTCTTATCATCTGGCTGTATCTCACGGTATTATATATTAAATTTGTAATAAAGAACATTCCTAAATAGTGTCTCGATCAATTTTATGTCTTGAATAAAATCATCATAGGCTGGTCCTGTTCAAATCTTATTTCAATATAAAATATATATTACCACAATCATGCCAAGCCTCTCACGCATTGATTATCATCTTTTTATAAAATGGCAGGCATATTTATCGTAAATTTATTTTACTATTTTACGTATAATATTTTTACGTTATTGCATTTTAATCCTGATTTCTTCTTAACTTTACCATGGAGTTTATAACAGTGCAACTCCGTGGTTAAGAAAAAATAGTTCTCAAAACTGCTAATTCAATGCCCGTTTCAAAAGGAAATATTCTGATTGTCGATGATAATAAAAGCATTCTCACATCGCTTGATATACTTCTCAATCCTGAATTCAGCTTTGTAAAGTCTCTGTCAAATCCGGGACAGATTCTCACCGAACTCCGCAAAAAAGAATATAACCTTGTACTCCTCGATATGAACTTCTCTGCCGGAATGAATAACGGGAATGAAGGTTTCTACTGGCTTGGACGGATAAAGGAATTCAATCCCGATATCTCAGTAGTAATGATTACTGCCTATGGAGATGTGGATACTGCCGTAAGAGCACTTAAAGATGGGGCCTGCGATTTTGTTCTCAAACCATGGGACAATGATAAACTTCTTGCAACACTTAAACTGGCAATACAGCTTAACCTCTCAAAGAAAGAGGTTAAACAACTCAAAGACAGAGAGTCAGGTCTGAAAAACGAGATCAACAGGGATCAGCGTGAAATAATTGGATCATCACAAAATATTCTGGATGTCCTTAAAATGGCCAGGAAAGTGGCAAAAACAAATGCCAACGTCCTCATTACAGGCGAGAATGGTACGGGTAAAGAACTAATAGCCAGGGAGATACACAGACTATCAGACAGATCCGGTGAATTACTTGTCACTGTTGATATGGGAGCTATTCCTGAAACACTCTTTGAAAGTGAACTCTTCGGACATGTTAAAGGGGCATTCACCGATGCCAGGGAAAACCGGCAGGGTAAATTTGAACTGGCTGATAAGGGTACTCTTTTCCTTGATGAAATCGGAAACCTCTCCTTTCACATGCAATCAAAGCTTCTTGCAGCGCTGCAGAACAGGGAAATAACCAGGATCGGATCCAATAATATCGTTCCGGTAGATATCCGGCTCATCTGTGCAACAAACAGGAACCTCGATAAGATGGTGAAAGAAAGCCTTTTCAGGGAGGATCTGCTTTACCGGATCAATACAATACAGATAGAGATCCCTCCGCTTCGAAACAGGGGAAACGATATAATTGAACTGTCGGATTTCTTTTTGAAAAAATTCATAAACAAATACGGAAAGACTGATCTGAGAGTAAACAATCAGGCATATGACAAACTGATGAGATATTCATGGCCGGGTAATATCCGGGAACTGCAGAACACAATTGAGAAAGCGGTTATCCTTTGCGATTCATCAGTAATCAAACCAGAAGATCTTTACCTTAAACCGCCTGAAGAAAACCTCGCTCCGGAAGACATACTTACTCTTGAAGCTATGGAAGAGAAGCTTATCAATATTGCCATAGAGAAGAATAACGGAAACCTCACTGCTGCAGCTGAACAGCTGGGCATTACCAGGCAGACTCTTTATAACAAGTTCAGAAAAAACAAAACTGATGTTAAGTAAAAAGCTTTATGTAAATATTCTGATCAGAGTACTATTTATTACCTCTTTCTCTGTTTTGCTGGGTTACATTCTCTTCAATCAGCAGTCAATCCGCTTAGCTATTATCTGTACTGTTATAATACTGGCCCTGACAATTAATCTTATACTTTTCCTGAACAGAACAAACAGGAACATAAGGTTCTTTTTCGATTCCGTAAAAAATGATGATTCAAATCTCTCATTTTCTGTTGATAACAAAAGTGGCTCTCTTAAAGAATTGCATCAGAGCATGAATAATGTGAACCAGCAGATCCAGAACCTTAAGATAGAAAACAAACAACAGGAACAGTTTTTCCAGAAAATACTGGAGCTGCTGGCAACTGCAATTATCACTTATGATCAGAAAGGCTTTATTCATAATGCTAACTCGGCTGCAAAAAAGCTTCTGTCAGTTGACACCCTGACTCATATCAGTCAGCTGGAAAGACTTGATAAAAAGCTTTTTGCTACAGTCCGCACAATAAAACCAAATGAAAAACACCTGATTGGAGTCAACGCGAAACATGGAGAGATAACCCTTCTTCTTAAATCAACATCATCCGGTTCAGACAACGATGAACTTACAATACTTTCAATTCAGGATATCAAAAACGAACTTGATGAAAAGGAAATCGATGCGTGGATGAAGCTTATTAGGGTTCTTATGCATGAGATAATGAACTCAATTACTCCTATTACATCGTTGTCGGATTCACTGCAGAAGATATACAGGATTGATAACAGGCTTAAAAGTCCTGAGGAAGTAACAGACTCAAATATAGAAGTGACCCTGCGCGGACTTGAAGCGATAAGGGAGCAGGGTAACGGACTTATGCATTTCGTGGAATCATTCAGAAAACTCTCCTTTATTCCAAAACCGGAGATGAGGAGTTTCAGAATCTCCCAGCTTTTTGAAAGAGTTGAAGCGCTTGTGGTAACTTTTGGAAAAGCCGAAAACACAGAGATCCTGTTTGAGACACAATCGCATAATTATGAATTATATGCAGATGAAAACCTGATTTCCCAGGTATTGATTAATCTGATCAAGAATGCAGTTGAAGCAAATGAAAAAAACAAGGACTGCAGGATCAGGATCAGCGCAGGAATTGCAAATGATAATATACCTGAGATATGCGTTTCTGACAACGGACCAGGTATAAAAGAAGAAAATCTTGAAAACATTTTTGTTCCTTTCTTTACAACAAGGGAAAAAGGATCAGGCATCGGGCTGAGCCTGTCAAGGCAGATCATGGGCATGCATGGAGGCAGTCTGACCGTCCGATCTTTACCCGGAAAGGAGACCATATTCTGTATGAGGTTCAGAAACAGGCCGTAAATGGTAAAAATGATGTAAATTTGCCGCCTGCCAATTGCCATGAAGGAAAATCTGTTCATACAACTCTATAATAATCATCCTCATCTTCCTGCCATAATTGAATCAGCAGGATCGGAGAACATTAAAACTATCAGACTCGAAGGTCTTACTGCTTCCGCAAAAGCGATGGTTATGGCAGTGGTCTGCAGTAAAACCCAGACAACCCATCTGGCCATAATTCCTGAAAAAGAGGATGCAGCATATTTCTATAACGACCTTGTTTCTCTGCTGGGTGAGGATGCAGTCTTTTTCTTTCCATCTACCTATAAAAGATCGGTTCAGTATGAACAGACCGAACCGGCAAATATTGTTTTACGCACTGAAGTGCTCAATTTTCTGGCATCGGGGAAAAGGAAAGGGATAATTGTGACATATCCCGAGTCGGCAATGGAAAAAGTCATCAGCCGGAAAAACCTGAAGAAAAATACATTCAATATTAATAAGGGAGACAAGCTTTCGCTGGAATTCCTGGAGGAGATGCTCCATGAATATAATTTCACACGGACGGATTTTGTATATGAACCCGGACAATATGCCATAAGGGGAAGCATTGCCGATGTATTTTCCTATTCTGCCGACCTCCCCTATCGTATTGATTTTTTCGGGGAAGAGGTTGAGACTATAAGGTCATTTAATACTGACGATCAGCTATCCGTAAGCTCACACAAACAAATATCCGTAATCCCGAATATCCAGGATCTTTCAATAGAACAGATCAATGATTCATTCACTGATTTTTTGCCCCCCTCATCTATGATCTGGATTGAGGATACTGTGTTTGTGAAGGAAAAAATGAATAATATTTTCGAACTGACAGCGCAGAGGGAAGAGTCGGGACATATTGCTGAAAAAAGTGAGATAATAACCACCGGAAATGATTTTATAGAACATTGCAGAAAATTCAAAATCGCGGAATTCGGCAGACAGTCGCTTTTCCAGCCGGATGCAAAATTTGAATTCCGGACAGAACCACAACCGGTTTTCAACAAAAACTTCGATCTTCTTACGTCAAAACTACTCTCAAATGAATCGGAAGGATTTGCAACATACATTGTTTCCGAAAGTGAATCACAGATAGAGAGACTAAAGGAAATCTTTACTGAAATAAATCCCGAGGCAGCTTTCAATCCTCTGCTTATAAATCTTCATAACGGGTTTACAGATCACGATCTTAAGTTCTCCGTATTTACTGACCACCAGATATTTGACAGGTATCACAAATTTAAGATACGCGGATATTTCACAAAGAAAGAGAGCATTTCTGTTAAGGAATTAACAGGACTGAATCCGGGCGATTATGTAGTGCATATCGATCATAGCATAGGCAAATTCGGGGGGACTGGAAAAGATTGAGGTGAATGGCAAAGTCCAGGAGGCCATTAAGCTGGTTTACAGGGATAATGACATTCTGTATGTTGGCATCCATTCTCTGCACAGGATCTCAAAGTATAAGGGTAAAGACAATGCTGAACCCAAGATATACAAACTGGGATCAGGTGCATGGCAGAAGCTGAAGCAGAGCACAAAGGCAAGAGTCAAGGATATAGCGAAGGATCTTATACTCCTGTACGCAAAAAGGATGTCATCGCCGGGTTATTCCTTTTCGCCGGATTCATATCTTCAGCGCGAGCTGGAGGCATCATTTATTTATGAAGATACACCAGACCAGCTGACCGCTTCGGTTGCTGTAAAAGGTGATATGGAAGAAGAGCATCCGATGGACAGGCTTGTTTGCGGAGATGTCGGATTCGGTAAGACTGAAATTGCAATTAGAGCTGCATTCAAAGCAGTATCTGACAGCAAGCAGACTGCAGTTCTTGTCCCCACAACAATACTTGCCCTTCAGCATTACAAGACTTTTTCCTCGAGGCTGAAGGGATTTCCCTGCAACATTGAATATATAAGCAGGCATAAAAAAGCTGCTGATCAGAAAAGGATTCTGGCAGACCTGGCTGAAGGAAAGATCGATATAATTATAGGTACCCATAAGCTTGCAGGGCAGGATGTGAAGTTTAAAGATCTGGGTCTGCTTGTGATAGATGAAGAACAGCGATTTGGTGTTTCAGTTAAGGAAAAGCTGAAGAAACTCAAAGCCAATGTTGATACTCTTACCCTCACAGCAACCCCGATACCCAGAACACTCCAGTTTTCACTGATGGGTGCCCGTGATCTGTCAATTATAAATACTCCGCCACCCAACAGGATGCCGATTGTTACTGAGCTTTATGGTTACAATGAAGAGATAATAAAGGAAGGGATTGAATATGAGGTGGCCAGAAACGGACAGGTTTTCTTTATACATAACAGGGTTGAAAATATTAAGCTGATACAGGCTCATATCAACCGGATCTGTCCCAATATAAAAACTGCAATTGTTCATGGACAGATGGACGGAACACATGTAGAGAATGTAATGTATGACTTTATTCAGGGCGATTATGACGTCCTGATAGCAACAACAATTATTGAATCTGGTCTCGATATTCCAAATGCCAACACTATTTTCATAAATGATGCCCATCATTTCGGTCTGTCGGAGCTTCACCAGCTGAGAGGCAGGGTTGGAAGATCGAATAAGAAGGCTTTCTGTTACCTGCTTGCCCCTCCCCTGACCACACTCACACATGAAGCCAGGAGAAGACTAAAAGCAATTGAAGAGTATTCGGAACTTGGAAGCGGTTTCAATATAGCCATGCAGGATCTGGATATCAGGGGATCAGGAAACCTGCTTGGCGGAGAACAGAGCGGATTTATTGCTGATGTTGGTTTTGAAACTTATCAGCGCATATTAAATGAAGCAATGCTTGAGCTGAGAGAATCGGACAAGAGTCTGCAGTTTGCAGAGAAAGTACGTGAAGAAAAGCCCGGAGAAGTAAAACCCAAGCAATATGTCACTGATTTTCAGATTGACACAGATCTGGAGATAATGTTCCCTGATGAGTACATTTCCAATATTTCGGAAAGGATAAGGCTATATAAAGAACTGAATGAGATTGAGTCACAGGAGACACTTGACATATTCAGTAGTAAGATTATTGACAGGTTCGGTCCGGTTCCTCCTCCTGCTGAAGCTCTTCTCGACATAGTGAGGATGAAATGGATAGCAGGAAAACTTGGAATTGAGAAAATATTACTCAAAAACAATCTGCTTATTGCATTTTTTATTTCGGATCAGAAATCATCGTTTTACCGCAGTCCGCTTTTTGTGTCAATAATGAACTGTGTCAGCAGGAAGCATAAAACGATGACAATGAAACAGAAGGATTCAAGACTCAGCCTGACTGTATCTGATGTCAGATCGGTTAAAGCCGGGATTAATGTTTTAACTGAAATCATTAATTCCTTCTGATAAAAGGATTTTCTTACACACTTTCTGCTCCCCAGATACTCTTTTAGTGCCTCAGTACCCGTGTTAGAAGCCCCCCTGCCCCCTGAAGGGGGGTTAGTTCTCGGCCTGTAACGAATTTTAGTTAGGGGTAGGGATTTTACCCCCTTCAGGGGGTGCTCCGCGTCAGCGGAGCGGGGACTTTAAACCCATGCAGGATGCCGTATATGTGAAGGGCGGGCTCAAATACTTTAGGCTTATTTCTTACTAATTGCTACCTTTGCACTTTATTTTACAATATGAATCTAATAGTAGACATTGGGAATACAAGCACCAAGCTGGCTGTATTCAAAGGGAACAAAAAGATATCCTCATCAAGGATTAATGATCTGAGTTGTGAAGAATTTGAGCAAAAATTGTCAGACAAGAGGTTAGAGAAAGTAATAGTATCTTCTGTCAAGAGGCTCCCTCATTTTGTAACGGACCTTCTGGTATCACACATTCCGGTAGTGCATATACTCTCACATAAATCAAAACTGCCATTCACCATTGAATACCAGACTCCGGAGACCCTGGGCACTGACAGGATTGCAGGAGTAGCTGGTGCATTTAATCTCTTTCCCGGAGAGGATATCCTGATAATAGATGCAGGTACTGCCATAACTTATGATTTTCTGATCGGGACCAAATATAAAGGCGGAAACATTGCTCCCGGAATTGAGATGCGGTTTAAGGCCTTGCATAAGTTTACAAGCAGGCTGCCCATACTATCACTCAGGGAGCATTATTCATCACCGGGGATCAATACCCATGATGCAATCCTGGCAGGAGTAATAAACGGGAGCATATATGAAATAAATGAGTATATTCGCACGTTTGTAAAAAAGCACAAAAAGAGTAAGATCATTCTTGCAGGTGGTGACAGCGAATTTCTTAAAGACAAATTGATTCGTCAGGTCACATATATGCCTGAAATAGTGATTGACGGATTGAACTATATTTTGGAATACAATGCATAAAAGACTGGTAATAATTAATTTATTTGTACTGTTATTGTTCGCTTATCAGGCTGCTGCACAGAAACAACTTAATTCACCTTACTCCAGGTTTAACATAGGGGCGCTTGAACCACAGGGCTCATACAAAAGTCGTGGAATGGGTGGTATTGGAACAGCAATGCGCGATAACAACTCTATATATTACATAAATCCGGCATCATACAGCAGTCTCGATACAAACTCATTCTCATTTGATTTTGGTTTTGACTTTGGAATGAATGTTCTAAAGGAAGGAAGTAACAAATACACCTCAAATGACATGAATTTCAATCACCTGGTAATGGGATTTCCTCTTGCAAAGGGATGGGGTTTTGCTATGGGGATTATGCCAGTCAGCCATGGATATTATAACATCTCTGAAGATGTCGCGGAGGGAGATGCTGGTTATGAAGCCCTTACCGGTCCTTATACTACATACCATAAAGGAAAAGGAGGTCTCTCTAACTTTTTTGCAGGCACCGGAATAAATATTTCAAAAAACTTTTCTCTGGGAATCAATACAACAATTATGTTTGGTACCCTGGAACGTAATTATACTCTTCAATTCACTGACCTTGATAATTATTATCACAACAGTACTAACGAAAAATTGCAGTTAAGAGGTCTTAACTTAGATTATGGTATACAATACAGAGGAAAATTAAAAAATGATTACTTCATTCAGGCAGGGCTTTCTCTTACTTCCGGTAAGACATATAAATCAAATTATAATTACATAGCGGTCAGAACATCTGCCTATAATTCAGTTGATACTATAGAGTATGCTTCAGGCAACTCCACACCAGTTTTTCTGCCGGGGACATACCATGCAGGAATTGCATTCGGGAAAAAAGACAAATTCACTACCGGCTTTGATATTACAATTGCTGAATGGGGAAAAGCCGATATTCCGGGATATGGTGGCTATGCAGCCAATATTAAAACTTACAACTGGGGAGTTGAGATAATACCTGAAAAATTCTCTAACTTCAGTCTGCTTAAAAGATTTGAATACCGCCTGGGAGCACATTATGGTGACAACTATCTTGTAATAAACGGGGCACAAATAAAGGAGTACGGAGCATCACTTGGAATTGGGCTTCCATTGAGAAGAACAAATTCAAGAGCTAACCTGTTTATCGATTTTACGCGAAGGACCGGTTCGGCAGCAGCAGGCCTCCATGATGAACAGATACTTACTATCGGAGGAAGTCTTAATATCTATGATATGTGGTTTATTCAGCGCAAGTATAATTAAGCTTACCTTTTTGCTGAAACTGAATATCAGCCTGATGCAAAATGAAATTCACACTGTTTAAATACCTGAATGGATGGAAGATAGCTGTTATACAAATAACAGCATTTCTTCTAATTTCATGTGAAAATAAAAATGAAACAATTCCACCCCTCGATCTGTTGAGCCTTCCGTCACAGAGTGTTAAGGAGTTTAGAACAGTATATTCCGATTCAGGCCTGGTAGAGCTCATTTTGGAATCACCCCTGATGGAGCAATATGAGAACTCAGGGGCTCCCTATTTCGAATTCAGAATGGGAATTCATGTGGATGTTTTTGATGGAAAGGAAACACCAACAGGATCAGTAACATCCAAATATGCTAAATACACCAAGGCAACCAATGTATGGGAGCTCAAGGACAGCGTTGTTGTCATAAATGAAAATAGTGATAAGCTTGAAACAGAAGTGCTGAACTGGGATCAGACAAAAGATCTCATATACTCCGACCGCTTTGTGCGATTCACCAATGAGGACCAGATCGTTATGGGAACAGGTTTTGAATCTGATCCCCATTTGAGGAAACGCAAGATCAAAAAGGTAAGTGCAATTATTTATCTTAAAAATGAGGAATAGTTCCCTGCTTATTCTTGAAATTATCTGGTGGGCCACAGGTGCAATATCACTTGCAGCAGCTGTCAGATTTTCTGTTACGGAAGGAGGAGCCAAAACATATATATTCATTCTTATGGCTGCTGTTTCTTTTCTTTTTGCATGGATAAGACACAAGCAAAGGAAGAAGGGATGAAATTACCCCCAAACCCCCCAAGGGCATAGGCGTCAACTTAGCAGTTTTGCTGTAGTAAATACTAGAAGAAGTTTCCCCTCCTTTTGAAGGAATACCCTTTATACATATCTTTTTAATGTATTGTAATATAGGCAATTGCAACACTATGTCTTTAAATGAAAAGAATAATGCCGGAGGCATTTAAATCTAATAGCCACGGTTACATCCGTGGCTATTGAGCACTTATTCTACCAATCCCGGAGGGATTGAATAAGAGAATGAATCATTCAACCCACTCCGGGGTTGAGACTCATACCGCAGTATTCAACCACAGATAAAACTGTGGCTATTGGATTTTGACGCTTCCAGCGTCGTTCTCGACGTAGATCCTTCGCTAGCGCTCAGGATGACAGTGCTTTAATTGGATCATGAGAGGGGGAAACCGCCACACGTTATACAATTAATTCCTACAATATAACCATGCTTATTTTGACGGCTTTAAGTTTCAGGTATAAAAATAAAAAAGGGGCTTTCGCAAGCCCCTTTTAATTATCATTTCAGCTGATATTACTTAACATCAGTTGTTGTTGGGATCGGGTTTTTCCTTGTATTCCACCACACCTGGCTAGCTGTGCCATTTGAGCTGAACATACCTTCGTTGATCCTTTCAATTTTCTGGTCAACCCTTGCAGCTTCAACGTTATTGGTGTTGTAAGTATCTTCACTGAGAGCATACTGAACCCTGATAGGAAGACCAAGGTTTGGATAATATGCACCTCCAAGTTCATATTCAAATACTCTTGCAGGGAAACCTGTTCTTCTTACTTCGGTCCATGCTTCAACACCCTGGCCGAATATAGCAGCCCATTTCTGTTCGCAGATAAGCTGGAATTTATGAGCATCCGTTCCTCCCCATGCAACAAGAGGATCAGCAAGATAGGTAGTAAAATCAACCGGGAATTCATCATCAGCAACAGTGATACCAACTTTTCCGTCACCCCATGAAGGGTTTACTGTACCGCCATCACTTAGGCCCCATCTTTCCATAGATGCTGCAATACCTTCTTCATATGCTGCTTTTGCTGCTCCATCGTTTCCAACGCGCAGGTAGTGCTCTGCTTTGATTAATTCAACTTCATCATATGTCATGATATAGAGAGGAGCAGTCTCATCATAAGCAACAGCTGTTCCCAGCAGAGAAATTGAAGGGAATGGAGCTGATGTAACTTCACGGCCGTTCTGCCATCCTACATACTTAAGAGGAGGAGTAGCCTGTGAAGTAGGTGTAGGCTGTGCGTAGACATGAATCCTTGGGTCATTTCTTGCAAGCAGCCAGTCAACCATTGTTTCAGAAATACCCTGGTCAGTTCTGGTATACAGAGTGTTGAAAATCGGATTTCTGTATGGCAGACCCGGATATACAATGTATGCATTTTCATCATTTGATGTGAATACAGGGTAAGCTGAAGGATTTCCAAGAATCGTAGCAATCTGGGCATCAGCAGTTGAAAGAGCTGCTGCACCTGCTGCGGTAGTAACAGTTGTGCCACCTGCCATATTATAGGTATGTGAATATGGTGTGCCAGCTGCACGGTTAAGGATCCTTAATTTAAGGGAATTGGCAAACTTCTTCCAGAGACCAGGATCGCCACCGTAAATCAGGTCTCCTGATGTAGCAAAAGGAAGGGTACCAGTAAGAGCTGCATTAGCTTCTTCCAACTGGGTAAGCAGAGCAGTATAAATATCTGCCTGTTTATCATACTTTGGAGTAAGGTCGCCATCCTGATCAAAACCCTGAAGAGCTTCTGAATAAGGTACATCACCCCAAACATCGGTAAGGTAAAGGAAGGACCATGCTCTCATAACCTTTGCAGCCGCAGCCAGTCTGGGATTCTCCTCATCGCCGGATGCTTTATTAATTACAATAGTAAGGTTCTTAAGCTCATTAATGTATACATTCTGGAACTCGCCAGACATATCACGAGGCATGTATCTGTCCTCATCAATGTACTGTACTTTGCACCATTGCTGACTCCATGGGCCAAGGTAGGTATGCTGGATCCAGCCACCTAAAATACGGCTTACAGCATCTTCTTCGGCGCCAGTCAGAATGTTGGCAGCAGGAACGTCAACAGGGCTGTTCGGGTTAGTGTTCATCTCCTCGAAATCTTTTGTACAAGAAGAGATAAAACTTACCAGAATAAACAGTCCTGCAAAAATTATTTGTTTTGTTTTAAAATATTTCATTTTCAGATGGTTTACAGGTTAGAAACTAAGCTTGATATTGAAACCATAAGATCTGGTTGAAGGTATGGCATTGGACTCTGCACCAACGCTGGTGTTACCTGCACTGGAACTAACTTCCGGATCGAGGTGAGGGATATTCTTCGAAATGATCCAAAGGTTACGGCCTACAACAGCAAAGTTGAGGTCCTTGATACCAGCCTTGTTGAGGAAACCGATCTTATTGAATGTATATCCGGCTGATACTTCGCGAAGTTTAATAAAGCTTCCGTCGTAAGTCGTCAATTCATTTTTACCATAAACGTCATAACCCCAGAGGTTAGCGGCTACATAAGTAGTGTTTTCAACAGGAGTTGGGCTATCGGCTCCGGTAGCTGTAGTGTATTGTACAGTTCCGTCGGTTTTAACTCTTCCATAAACAGCTCCGTCAATCAACACGCCACCACCATCAGCAAGGGCATCCCTTACGTTTTTGCCATTGGCATTTATAGCAGCTGTTTCTTCAAGAACACCTGTGTAGAGACCAAACATATTGGTAACTGAGAAGATGTCGCCACCTTTTTTGAAGTCAACAAGGAAACTGAGGTTTGCATTCTTATAGGTAAATGAATTATTTACACCGCCAAACCAGTCAGGCATGATATTGCCTATCGGAGTTCTTGCACCTGAACGTCTGTAACGGCCTGTTGCTGTAACAACTGGTCTTCCTGAATATTCATAGTAAGCAAGCTGTTTCTGATCAGCATCATAGTAAACAGGTTTTGCAAATTCGCGAACAATTGCATAACCGAAAATTGTTCCGTAATCTTTACCCGGGAATGCATATGCAAGAGCGTTCCAGCCAAGGGAATAGAGCTGTAAGTACTTCATGTCGCCATAAAGTTCAACAACTTTACTCTCGTTGGTTGACCAGTTAACGTTGATATCCCAATTGAAATCTTTTGTCTGAACCGGTGTGAACATAGCCTGAAGTTCAACTCCCTGGTTCTGAAGGTCACCGGCATTGATTGTCTTTGTACTGAAACCTGTAGTACGTGACACGTCAATGTTCATGATCTGGTTGATTGTATTTTCACGGTAAACAGCAGCATCGAAGCTGATCCTGTTCTGGAGGAGTTTCACTTCAAGGCCAGCCTCTTTTGATCTCTTCCTCTGTGGTTTAAGACCAAGCGGAGGAATAGTGTTGGTGTAAGAAAGTGATGGATTACCATCAAATGGATCAGCAGCTGTATAAACACCCTGTAATGCATAAGCACCTGCAGTGCCACCAACCTCTGCATAACTTGCCCTGATTTTAAGGAAAGAAAGAACATCAGACTGGATTCCGAATGCATCTGTTACAACAAATGAAAGAGATGCTGATGGATAGAAATATGAGTTATTGTCTATTGGTAAAGTTGATGACCAGTCATTTCTTCCTGTAAAATCAAGGAACAGGAAGTTCTTATAGCCAATGTTTGCCGTTGCGAAAACACTCTGCAATTCTGTGTGTGTTTCACTCAATTCTGTCCTTGCAGCAACTGCGGCGTTACTTACAGAGTAAAGATTTGGAATAATAAATTCATCAATCATTGTTCTGCGATACTGATAGTTATAATGGTTATATTCTCCACCTAAACTTGCATCAAGAGTAATGTCACCAAAGCGCTTCATGAATTCCAGACGAGCGTTGGCATTGATCTCCTGTCTGCGGTTTGAGTATGAATTAAGGTTACCATTAGGAAATCCAATACCTACGTCACCCATTGCAACTCTTTCACTGATATCTTCAATAGAAAAGTCTGTTCCGGCCATTGCCCTGAATGTGAGCCAGTCGGTGAATTTCCATGATAAGTTCATGTTACCGATCACCCTGTCTCTGTTCCTTGAGTTCAAATTCTCATAAAGGTTCCAGTAAGGGTTGTTATGATAACTTGAGTTCCAGTTGAAAGGAGTACCTGTCAAAGGATTAGTCTCTTTCCATCTGTCTTTTAGAACCTGCATATCAACCTGGCGACCGTACCACTGTCCGAGTGACTGCATCGGGTTACCACCATTATAACCGTTCTCAGCAATGTTATCAGATTTGTTGCTGATATAGTTGGCAGAACCTCCTACTGTAATCTTGTCGGTAACAGCAAGTTCTCCGTTTAACAATACGCTGTTTTTTGCAAGGTCGGTATTAGGAAGAATACCTTTTATTTTCTGGTTGTTGAGAGAAAGGCGGAAACTTGCTCCGTCTTTAGCTCCGGTAACGGCAACGTTTGTTGTTCTCTTTACACCTGTTTCAAAGAAGCTCTTAATGTTATCAGGATGTGCAACCCATGGAGTTGGTGTGCGAACACCTGTTTCAGGATCATAAGGACTGTCGAACTGTGGAATAAGCCTTCCGTCAAGTCTTGGGCCCCAGCTCTCGTCAACACCGTCGTTAACACCGCCGTAAGCGCCATCAACATATTCAAACTCATAAATACCGGCATCCCAGTCAGCAGCTGATCCCTGGCCATAAAGGTTCTGATATTTTGGAATTACAAGTGGATTCTCAAACATAATGTTCTCCTCAATTGTAACGCCGAGACCCTGTCTGCCAGATGATTTTCCTGATTTGGTTGTTATAAGAACAACTCCGTTAACAGCTCTTGAACCATAAAGTGCAGCAGCACTTGCACCTTTCAGAACGCTGATGTTTTCAACATCTGAAGGGTTAATATCACTTGCTGCGTTTCCATAGTCCATACCACCACCTGAACCGTTATCACTTGTTGCGTTGTTGATTGGAACACCATCAACTACAAAGAGAGGCTGGTTGTTACCACTTGAAGAAAGTGAGTTAACACCTCTGATAAGAATCCTTACACCTGATGAAACACCGCCATCAGAGTTGGTTATCTGAACACCTGAAAGCTTTCCCTGGAAAGCGTTAACAATGTTTGAAACCTTGGTTTTTTCAATGTTCTCACCACCCAAATCCTGAACTGAGTATCCAATCGCTTTCTTTTCGCGGGAGATTCCCAGAGCAGTTACAACAACTTCATCCAGACCAAGCAGGTCAGGTTCCATAACAATGTCAATTACGCTGCGGCCACCAATTTCAACTTCCTGTTTCTTCATCCCGATATAGGTGAAGACAAGAGTGGTTGCATTCTGTGGTGTGGTAAGTGAATACTTACCATCAACTCCTGAAATAGTACCTACTGTGGTACCTGCAACAGAAACTGATACACCGGGAACTGCACCTTCTCCTTCAACTGAAGAGGTTACCGTACCTGTAATGACTCTTGTTTGTGCAAAGGTGTAGCCACCTATAAACACAAACAATGCAATCAGCAGAAATAGTTTCTTCATACAAATTAGTTTTAGGTTTTAATTTAATCGGCTAAAGATATTATTTAAGTAATTAATCTCCAAAACAAACAAATAATATTTAACATATTTTATATTAAGCAAATACACTAAATCCATGAAAAATTCATCCTCTGAAAACTGATTTCTACATTGTTATAATACCATTTCGTCAAAATCAGTTAACAGAAACTATATAATGATTTTCATCATGTTCAAAAAAAATTTACTTTTTCTGAAAACGGTATTGTTGGTGATAATTAATTATGGTTTCAATGCCTTTCAGGAAATTAACCACCGGATAATTCTCATTAGGTGAATGTATTGCATCAGATTCAAGGCCGAATCCAAGGAGTATTGACTTAATACCAAGAACCTTTTCAAAGGTTGAAACAATCGGAATGCTTCCACCGCTTCGTACCGGAATCGGTTTTTTGGACAGAGATCCCTCAACAGACATTGATGCTGCCATGTATTCAGGTGTATCAAGCGGACTAACATAAGCTTCCCCTCCGTGAAGATATTCTGCTTTCACTGTTATACCTTCAGGGGCTATTGATGTGAAGTGTTTAATGAAAAGGGCAGCAATTTTCTCTGCATTCTGATATGGAACAAGCCGCATCGAAATTTTTGCAAATGCCTTTGACGGGAGTATCGTCTTTGCACCTTCACCGATATAGCCACCCCAGATACCATTAATATCAAGTGTAGGTCTAATGCCTATCCTCTCTGTATCTGAATAACCATCCTCCCCTTTCAATTGTGTCACTCCAATCGATTGCATGAATTTATCCCTGTTGAATGGTCTTTTTGCCATTTCTGTGCGCTCTTCAGCACTGCACTCTTTTACATCATCATAAAACCCTGGGATAGTTACTCTTCCATTGCTGTCCTTAAGGGATGCAATCATATCACAAAGTACATTGCATGGATTGACAACAGCTCCCCCGTACAGACCTGAATGAAGATCTCTGTTAGGGCCGGTTACCTCTACCTGAACATAAGATAATCCCCTCAGGCCCGATGTTACCGAAGGCGTCTCGAGAGAAATCATTGTTGTATCGGAGATAAGTATCACATCAGCTGCAAGCATTGTTTTATGTTCAGTACAAAATTTTTCAAGGTTAACTGATCCAACCTCTTCCTCTCCTTCGATCATGAATTTTACATTACAAAACTGATTTCCCGTTTTGCACATATATTCAAATGCCTTTACATGCATAAAAAGCTGCCCCTTATCATCATCAGCCCCGCGGGCCCATATCTTCCCATCCCTGATAACTGGTTCAAAGGGGGGTGAATTCCATAATTCAAGTGGTTCTGCAGGTTGTACATCATAATGCCCGTAGACAAGAATTGTAGGTGCATCTGCAGAAACAACCTTCTCACCATATAATACAGGATGACCATCAGTGGAGTAAATTTCAGCTTTGTCTGCCCCGGCTTTAAGCAATGAATCCTTAAGGAACTCTGCTGCTCTAATCATGTCAGGTTTGTTCTCTTCCTTCGCACTGACGGAAGGGATTCTGATAAGATCGAAGAGTTCGCTCAGGAAGCGATCTTTGTTGTCATTGATGTAGGTAGTGATTGTTTCCATATTCTAATTATTGGATTGTGATTGGAAATCCCCGGGCTGAAGCCAGGGGTTAGTAATGCAGGTCCATACCCGGCTTACCGTACCTTTCTCAGTTCATCGGCAGCGATACATAATTCCTTATACATCTCCTCACCAAGTGCTCTTATAAGAGGTACTTTCAGAAACTCGTAGACATATACACCTTCTTTATTGCCGGCATCCCTGGCAGAACTGCAAATTGCAAGCTCCTGGTAATTTACTGCTCTGAAATCGGAATAGTATTTGATCCTTGCAGGAAAAAGATGGCATGACAATGGTTTTCTGAAACTGATCTTTCCATCTTCAAATGCCTTTTCAATGCCGCATTTAAAGATATTATTCTCCATGATAGTGTATGCGCACTCAGCATCGTTGATAAGCGGAGTGACATTATCATTTTCAAAATCCTTAACACTTGTGCCTTTCGATTTTATTGCAGCAATACCCTCCTCTCTCAGGTATGGTTTTACTTTGTCATATACAGCTTCAAGGGTATGAACCTCATCAGCACTAAGCGGAGCACCGGAGTCTCCATACCTGCAGCAATTGCCCAGACATTCAGGTAGATTGCACCTGAATCTCTTTTCGAGTATGTCGAAGCTGAATATGGTATCGTCGATCCTGAGCATATTAAAAACCTCACCCTAAATCCCTCTCCCGGGGGGAGAGGGACTTTGTTATATAATGTAATCCCTTCAAAGGTCGAGCAAACTCTCTGCTGGCGCGGATTTGTAATCCGTGCCATATTATTAGCACCGATTGCAAATCGGCGCTATCTGTGTGAGGTTACACAAGTACCTTCCCAGTCATTTCCTTCGGAATTGCTACTCCCATAATTGTAAGCAAAGTAGGAGCAACATCCGCCAGGATACCTTCCTTAATTGTCTTATAATCATCACTTATGAGAATGCTTGGCACCGGATTAAGAGAATGGGCAGTGTTGGGTGAGCCATCTTCATTTACAGCCATGTCAGCGTTTCCGTGATCAGCCATAACAAGAATATCATAACCATTCTCCCGGGCCGATTTAATTACTGCTCCGGCGCACTCATCGACTGTAGCCACTGCCTTTTTAATTGCATCATAAACACCGGTATGTCCAACCATATCTCCATTTGCAAAATTGAGGCAGATAAAATCAAACTCCTTTGTTTCAATTGCTTTAATTACGGCATCCCTTACTCCATAGGCACTCATCTCAGGCTGCAGATCGTAAGTGGCGACCTTTGGTGAAGGAACAAGAATACGTTCTTCATTAGCGAATTTTTCTTCCCTTCCTCCTGAAAAGAAGAATGTAACATGAGCATATTTTTCCGTTTCAGCTATCCTCAACTGCTTCTTACCAGCATTTGCAAGGATTTCACCAATAGTATTATTGGCATTCTCCTTATCATAAATTATATGCAAACCTTTGAATGTTGCATCATATGGCGTCATGGTGCAATAATAGAGAGGTATTGTCTTCATCTCAAACTCAGGCATGTCCTTCTGGGTAAGAACGATAGTAAGTTCTTTTGCCCTGTCATTCCTGAAATTAAAGAATACAATGACATCACCTTCCTTAATTGTCCCAAGTGGTTTTCCTTTTTCGTCGGTAACTACTATTGCTTTCATGAACTCATCAGTGACTCCTTTGTCATATGAATCCTGCATGGCCTTAATGATATCTGTCACGGCGGTTCCTTTACCATTTACAATCAGGTCATACGCCTCTTTAACGCGCTCCCATCTTTTATCCCTGTCCATGGCATAGTACCTTCCGATGAATGATGCAACCCTGCCATTTGACTTTTTAAGATGTTCCAGGAGGCTTTTCATATACCCGATACCACTTTTAGGATCAGTATCACGACCATCACCAAATGCGTGAATGAAAACATTTTTAATGCCATAATCCTTTGTCATGTCGCACAGTGAATAGAGGTGTTTATCAAGCGAATGGACACCTCCATCTGACATAAGTCCCATGAAATGAACCTGTTTACTATTATCACGTGCATATGAGAATGCATCAGTAAGCACTTTATTCTTTTTAATCTCACCGGTTTTGCACTCCTTGTTGATTTTTACAAGATCCTGGTAGATTACCCTGCCGGCACCTATATTAAGATGTCCTACTTCTGAGTTTCCCATCTGACCATCGGGCAGGCCTACATCCTCACCGGAGGCATGGAGACGTGAATTCGGAAAATTATTATGGTAATATGTGAGGTTTGGAGTAGGTACCTGGCTTATAACGTCTGACTTTGAGCCATCGCCGATACCCCATCCATCGAGGATCATCAGTAAAGTCTTTTTATTCTTCATATTATAAATGTGTAATTAAAACTTAATCATAAAATTAAGGTGCAAATTTAGTGATTTTTTAAACACAGAGTCCACAGAGAAAAATACACAAAGGGCACAAAGGAGTTTTGCCAACTCCTCTCTGTGCCCTCCGTGCATAAAACTCTGTGTCCTCTGTGGTTAAAAGAGGGCTAACTACCGGAAATAATCAGTTTCCTGAATCCATAGCTAACACCACCGGAAGATACTTTTATGAGATAAATACCATCCTTGAGTCCAAGATCATCGATAACGAATTCGGTTTCACCTGATCCTGTCTTATAGGTCCTGATAATCGCTCCGCCGAAGTCATAGATAAAGATATCTGTATCCTTTTCGAGAGGCTCACCAAACCGTATTGTCAGCTGATGCTTAGCCGGGTTCGGATAGAGAGCATAATCGATATTATCAAGCATACCGGGCTTCTCAATACCAACGGTTATCTTAGGCTTGAGCATTGATGCGGCCTGGTAGACCTCCTTGGTAACACTGTTCTGGATAAATGCCACTACCTCAATATCTGAAGAATTGAGAGTCTTTGAGATTATCCATGTCTGATCCTGAATTGGCACAGCAACTCCTTTAGTCCATGTTTTTCCGAGGTTGATCCCGGCAGCATCAGGTACAAATTTCCTGAAGACGTTGCGGAACAATGTTTCACCAGCTGCACCTGTATACTTGCTGTTGGTTTTCTCGATAACTGCAAGATAAAGATTTAGATTGGTGAGTGTTGTATCATCAAGTGCGACAATATTCCCGCTTATAGTAAGCACACCTCCTGAAACACTCAGTGAATCAAGCCTGATATCAAATAAAGGACTTATAAGGCCTCTTCTGACTATTTCATTGGCGTCTATCTTGGTCAGGCTGTTGTCCAGTTCGGTTTCCGAATAATCGAAAATAACTGCATGTTCTTTTTTCGTGCCTCCATCTACGAATGAATATGGAGCCTTGGTAAGACCATAATACAGGATTCTGGCACTTGCATCAGCAGGGTTGCTGACATAGAATGAGTCAACTCCGGGGAAATTGGTATGGTACTGAATATTAACCACATCCTTGTCATTGTCAATATCTATATCGTTAATCATCGCAGTTGCTTCACTGCTTCTTGAAGATGTTGTATTTGCAAAATGCTCGAGCAGGACATTCCGTTTTCTTTCACCGATAAAGATGTCATCAAAGGCCATTCCCTCACTTCCCCTGGCATTTCCATCGGACCCGTATGCCATTCTGAATTTTACATCCTTCTTACCCTTTAGGTCATCAAGTGAATGCCTTGCTTCAGTCCATTTCGGATCAGCAACTTTTGTTGTCCAGCCAAGCTGACTGCCTCCGGGTTTACCATTAATCAGAACTGAATTATACCAGTTTATCCCATCTTCCAGGGTTCCCACATATTTCCATGATCCCGCATCACCTATCCTGTACTGGATAGCAACTCCATCAGCCTCTTCCTTAAAGTTTCTCCAAAGGCCAAGGCTAACCATTGGCCGCTCAATTTTCGTAAAGTCAAAACACGGAGAAACAACTGAGGATGATTCAGTCCTGGTGGAATCGAACTTAGTGAACCATGCAGTAACACCTGATGCAGCAGATTTTATTGTTTTCCGGTCAGGAGTGCCCAGGGACCAGCTGTTAAGGCTTTCATCACCTTTCGACCATCCGCCGTTACCTGATTCAAAGTCTTCGAAGTATCCGTCAGCACCAAGAACAATATTTGGTCGCACATAGATGTTCTTTGTAACTGTATCAGAACAGTTTGCATATGCAGTCTTTACAATATACTGAACAGGGATAGCTCCTATTGAATTCTTCGGATACTTTTGTTTTGTGCCAGTTCTCAGAGGACTCCCGTCAAAGAAGTTCCAGCTTCTGGAGACAATGGCAGAAGATGAGAAAGTGGTATCAAACAGCATAATTGAATCTCCCGGAACATAGCACTCGTTGGTCCAGTAAAAATCAGCTCTGGGCTTAACACCAAGGTCAGCAGTAAGATCTTTCTTAACAACACAGTTATTTATTGTGGTTGCTGTAAGTGTTATAAGATGCTGGCCCCCTGATTTGAATATATATGCGGGTGATTGCTTGCTGCTCAGGTCTGTTCCTCCTATATCAGAGAATGACCACAGCCAGTTGCTTATGGCGTCTGCAGATGTTGTATTGTTTAGGAACCTGATACTATCTGTTTCGTTTTCGATACATATATCTGATGTTGCAAATGATACGACGGGTGCCGGGTGAATAGTGAAAGGCACTCTGCCTGTAATTGAGCACCCTGTTCTTACATTAAGATAAGTATATGTAACAGCAGTATCCCCAAGTGCTTTTGAAGGATTCAGATTACCTGCTGTAACAGGACCTGTAAATACTCCGCCTCGTGGTGTTGTTATCAGTTCAAAAGGAGCATCGTTGTTACAGTATTCATCTCCTGCAGCCAGAGGCTTAATTTCTACAACTCCAAGTGAGTCAACATTTACAGTTGCAGATACATTGAAAACTGTACCGAAGTTATCAGAATATGTGAATACCAGGTCGTGATCACCCTTGCCGGCTTTAGCGGGATCGAAGAGTGCTTTTGCAGATGCGATATTTGTAATGCCTGCACCTGAGAATGATCCGTTATTCCAGGGTTTCGGTGAAGTGTAGGTTAATGTATCCTTCAGACCATCATAACAATACTGGTTGTTTGTATTCAGACCATTTATTGTTCCAGATGCAGCTGCAACAGTTAGTGTATCCTTTTTAGTTGCAGAACAACCCTTGATATCTGTATAAGAAAGTGAGAACTCTGCATCTCCGAGTCCGGCAACAAATGGATCGAACACATAATTACTCCCTGATTTGTAAACACCTCTTCCACTAAATATTCCTTCAGATGGAGTTCCTGATAATACTACAGGTGTCTCTTTTATATTTACTGTAGTTCTGTTATTAATAATACTTACAGAAGGAGATGGATTAATCAGAACAGGTAGTGTCTCAGTCTTAGGACAGTTGGAACCATTAACATTGGAAATAAAATTATAGTTAACGTTGAATGTTGTTCCGGGAGTTACTTTCGTCGGATCAAGAGTTGCATAGCCAGAGTAGTCTGTAAATGCTGCAGCTGGCCCGGTGAAAGTGAATGTCCCATTACCTGTTGAATTTTCCACCAATGCCTGACGGTAGCGACATCCTCATAATCACAATACTCATCTTTAAGTCCTGTTATAGTGATTTTACCTACCAAATCAATATACACAGGATTTTTTAATTGTGAAATTGACATTTTGCTTCTTGTATGTAAAGAACAATGTATCATAGCCTGCTCCTGCAGCAGCAACATTATACTGAGCATTGACTGTGCCGGGTGTCCATACAAGACTGTTTTTCGCATTCCGGAAGTTAACCGGATCGCAAGCATATGTACCATCAGGAAGATCAGATACTGATATGTTAAACGTCTGATCTGAATAGCAAATCTTTGATGGTATACCATTGAATGTACCTGTCGCTTTTTCCACATTTGTTGTTTGTGTTTTTTCATCATAGCAACCTTTATCTGTTGTAACCTTATAACCTAAAGTTTTTGGTCCTTCTTCGGCAATTCCCGGGAGGAATTTGTAGACAAAAATCCCCGGGCTGTCTTCAACTTTTATCACTCCGGGACCAACAAATGAGGCTTCATAACTAATTTCGGGAACTGTAACAGGTTCCAGTTGAACTCCGTTCCCATTCAGATCGAATAAAGGATCAATATTAAAAGAAGCGTCAGGCATAGGATTTATTGTAACATTCTTTGTTAAAATATTGCTTTTACATCCTTTTGCCGTGGTAAATTGATATGTGATTGGATATACCTGACCAGGTGTTCCTGATGAAGGATTTACTTTTGCAATTAAGCTGGTTTTATTTGTCAGGATATCTCCTGTCCAGGTAGCATATTCACCCGTTCCTCTGGGATATAGTCCATAAACCTGAATATCTTGAATATTATCTTCAGCACAATAAGCTGAATTTAAATTACTTATTTCGGTTATAGTTCCTACCTTTTCAACTTGAAAAACTGCTGAAAGAAGATATAGGCGTGTATAAGATGGGTCGTCAAAATAGTATAAATACAGATAATTGTATCCAGGATTTAGTTTTGAAGGATCAATCATTACTGACCATTTAGGATTTCCACCAGGGTAAGGATCGGGTATTACTTCTGATCCAACAGCTGATTGATCTCCATAAGCACTGTTGACATAAAACCCATAATATTGTGGAATATAAGGATAAGGTCTTGAACCAACAGGTAAAGCTTGTACTGTTACCAAAAATGGTGCATCATCACTACAATAAACAGGATTAACAGTACTAAAAGAAGTAGTAGCTATGGATACAGAAAGGTTTTTTGAGGCCTGTTGAGAACAAGTATTTGAAGTATTGATAATTGAATAATTGTAGTTTATTGTATATGGCGACCCAGGAATTCCTGCATCTTTGGGGGAGAATATACCATCAGTAACATGCGGCCCGGAGAATACCCCTCCTGAAACATTTGCCGTAAGTGGAACTGATTCAACAGTCTCTTGATAGTCAACCTGGCTAAGTGTGATTCTTGCTAATGGAGCACTTGTAATTGTCGGTCCTGATATATCAATAGGATTATTGTCAGATACAGGTGTAACTTTAAATGTTATTTCCTGAGAACTCGAAATATCACTTGCGTTAACAATAGGATATGTCCAACCTGGAACCAATTTCAGTAGTTCCCAAATACCATTTTCGAACTGAAGCGCCTTCTGGCCTTGTAAATGAGTAAAGTATATTTTGCTGTTAACGTCTGCCCAAGCCCTTATACCCTGAATACATACGTCTGTTGCGATAGGCTTTGGACTAAGAGGATCAACCGGGACAAAAGTAGCTGTCGAACACAATGCTATATCACCTGTTGTCGGATATCCGGTTGTGGAATGAGGCGTAACCTCAAAAGTAATTGTGTAACCTTCATCAGCAGCAGTAAGTGTATACATATCACCAGTAGCACCGGGGATAGGCATGCCCCCGGTTCTAAGCCATCTGAAAGTGGCATATGCGGTCGGATCATCAGCCGGATCCGGGTCATCAACACTATAGTGTCCTGTAAGCGTTGTACCAACCGAAATTGTAGAAGGTGTTACAGACAGACCTGTAGCAACAGGTTTTGAATTCACTGGTCCATAGCCTGTAATAGGAGATGTTTCGGATCCGGTTGTTGATCCTGTTCCTGCCTTTGGAATAACAGCAAATCTGAAATATTTTCCATGATCAGCAAGGGTTAATGTCCTGAAATGCCTTGAACATCATCCGCATATGTGCCGTTCAGAGTCGATGACCAATACCACTTAAGAGTACTGCCACTTTCCAAATCATTTTCTGTATCTGAATAAGTATAGTGTCCATTTAAAATCTGGCCAGGCTCAAGAAATCCATCTATACTTACTGAAGATGCAACAGGGGCAGAATTAGCTACTTTCCCTTTAAATGGAGATAAAACGGGAGATCCATTAAGTGTCCCTGATGAGGCTTTCGGAGTTACTTCAAAATATAAATATTTATCATAACAAATAGAATGACTTATTGTATAACTTTGACCAGAAACATTCAGATCATTTAACCCGTTACCGTCATTCGTATTTGACCAATACCATTTAAAAGTTGGTGTATCCTCAGGATCATTTTCCACATCGCTGTAAGTATATGTACCATATACTGTTAATCCAGACCTGATATTCCCGACAATATTTACATTTGTGGCAGTTGGAGCATAATCACCAACAGCAACCCATGAACTAAAAACTTCATTCATGAGTGTGGCTCCATCATAAAGTTTTACTCCAACCCTTAAAGAATTATTTCTGTCTGCATTTTCAAGTGTGTAAGTATTATCTGTTCCATACTTCATTGGATCATTGTAGTGGTCCCTGTTCGAAAGGATCAGGATTCCTGTACCATCGTATCTCTGTTGAAGCCTTTACCTCCAAAAACAAACTCCTTCAGTGTAATCATATGTTGTGTTAACAGTCTGACCCTTCTTCAAGGTTCCATTTATCTGGACATTTGAAGGGGTGGGTTTGCACAACAGTAACATCATAAACTGTTGGCGCTGCTGCAGGACAACCATTTGAAATATATGTCACGTTAATTGTTTGCGGCGCGCCGGGCATATTCCATGTAACTGTAGCTGTATTTGTACCTTGTCCTCCTGTAATTGTTCCTCCAGCTGGTATTGCCCAGGTATATGATGTTTTACTTGCTTCTGTTGTATATATATTTCCAGTTTTTGTTTCACATACTGAGTTCGGGCCAGATATAGTAGGAACTGGAATAGGATTGACATTTACGGTCTTGCTTGTCGGAGAAGCAGGATTACAACCATTGCCATCGGTATAAGTGACGGTAACAGTTTTCGCACCAACTGTTGACCAGGTTACTGTAATATCTTCGCTTGTCGAACCTGCTGTGATGGATCCTCCTGCAGAAACTGTCCATGTGTAATTTGTCATACCGGTTTCTGTGGTATAATGATTCCCGGTTGACGGGATGCCACAAATTGATGCTGATCCGGTGATGGTCGGGCCGTATAAGCATAGACATTTACGGTCTTGCTTGTCGGAGAAGCAGGATTACAACCATTGCCATCGGTATAAGTGACGGTAACAGTTTTCGCACCAACTGTTGACCAGGTTACTGTAATATCTTCGCTTGTCGAACCTGCTGTGATGGATCCTCCTGCAGAAACTGTCCATGTGTAATTTGTCATACCGGTTTCTGTGGTATAATGATTCCCGGTTGACGGGATGCCACAAATTGATGCTGATCCGGTGATGGTCGGAACCGGAAGAGCATAGACATTTACGGTCTTGCTTGTCGGAGAAGCAGGATTACAACCATTGCCATCGGTATATGTAACGGTAACAGTTTTCGCACCAACTGTTGACCAGGTTACTGTAATATCTTCGCTTGTCGAACCTGCTGTGATGGATCCTCCTGCAGAAACTGTCCATGTGTAATTTGTCATACCGGTTTCTGTGGTATAATGATTCCCGGTTGACGGGATGTCACAAATTGATGTCGACCCGGTGATGGTCGGAACCGGAGCATAGACATTTACGGTCTTGCTTGTCGGAGAAGCAGGATTACAACCATTGCCATCGGTATAAGTGACGGTAACAGTTTTCGCGCCAATTGTTGACCAGGTTACTGTAATATCTTCGCTTGTCGAACCTGCTGTGATGGATCCTCCTGCAGAAACTGTCCATGTGTAATTTGTCATACCGGTTTCTGTGGTATAATGATTCCCGATTGACGGGATGCCACAAATTGATGCTGATCCGGTGATGGTCGGAGCCGTATAAGCATAGACATTTACAGTCTCGCTTGTCGGAGAAGCGGATTACAACCATTCCCATCGGTATAAGTGACGGTAACGGTTTTCGCACCAACTGTTGACCAGGTTACTGTAATATCTTCGCTTGTCGAACCTGCTGTGATGGATCCTCCTGCAGAAACTGTCCATGTGTAATTTGTCATACCGGTTTCTGTGGTATAATGATTCCCGGTTGACGGGATGCCACAAAATTGATGCTGATCCGGTGATGGTCGGAACCGGAAGAGCATAGGCATTTACGGTCTTGCTTGTCGGAGAAGCAGGATTACAACCATTGCCATCGGTATAAGTGACGGTAACAGTTTTCGCACCAACTGTTGACCAGGTTACTGTAATATCTTCGCTTGTCGAACCTGCTGTGATGGATCCTCCTGCAGAAACTGTCCATGTGTAATTTGTCATACCGGTTTCTGTGGTATAATGATTCCCGGTTGACGGGATGCCACAAATTGATGCTGATCCGGTGATGGTCAGGCCGTATAAGCATAGACATTTACGGTCTTGCTTGTCGGAGAAGCAGGATTACAACCATTGCCATCGGTATAAGTGACGGTAACAGTTTTCGCACCAACTGTTGACCGAGTGTTACTGTAATATCTTCGCTTGTCGAACCTGCTGTGATGGATCCTCCTGCAGAAACTGTCCATGTGTAATTTGTCATACCGGTTTCTGTGGTATAATGATTCCCGGTTGACGGGGATGCCACAAGTGATGCTGATCCGGTGATGGTCGGAACCGGAAGGCATGAGCTTACATTTACGGTCTTGCTTGTCGGAGAAACGGGATTACAACCATTGCCATCGGTATAAGTGACGGTAACGGTTTTCGCACCAACTGTTGACCAGGTTACTGTAATATCTTCGCTTGTCGAACCTGCTGTGATGGATCCTCCTGCAGAAACTGTCCATATGTAATTTGTCTTACCGGTTTCTGTGGCATAATGATTCCCGGTTGACGGGATGCACAAATTGATGCTGATCCGGTGATGGTCGGGAACCGGAAGAGCATGAACATTCTAGTCTTGCTTGTCGGAGAAGCGGGATTACAGCCATTGCCATCGGTATAAGTGACGGTAGCGGTTTTCACTTTTGTATTGAGGAGGTTACTGCTAATATCTTCGCTTATCCCGAATTCACTATGATGGATCCTCCTGCAGAAACTGTCCATGTGTAATTTGTCGTGATGCTGATCCTGTTGGGGCTGGAGGCTGTGCTACCAATTTTCCTGCCAACATCACCAGGCTCACTATAAGTAATAAAACATGTTTTTTCATCTCAATTGCTTTTTCATAAGGTAAAATCACGGCCAAACACACGATCAGTCAGATCAGAACCTGAACTTCAGCAGGCTGATCATCGAATTGTTCTCATAGCTGTCTTTCCCCACAGCATAAATATTACCGTCGTCATCTGAAATAATATCATTAACCGACTGGCTCCCTGTACCTCCTGATATGACACTTTTTCCTCCTAAAAGGTTGCCTTCATCATCGGTAAGAAATACCAGCATCCTGGCTGAGCTTCCGGTACCGGTCTGCCCGGCCATTACAAACGCACTTGTTTTATATCTCGATACAGCATTAATCCGGAAAGAAATCTGATTTGAGCCTGATTCAACCAAAATGGAATGGTCATAAACCGGTGCTGCAAAAATGTTTTGAGATAGTCTCCAAACATAACCATTCTGACCTGATGCTTCCGTACCTGCAGTGGCTACCACGAGGTATCCGTCGCTCAGGATTTCAATATCAGCTGCATTCTCTTCAGCTGTTCCTCCGATTATTCTTTGCTGGGTAAAGTTTCCCAGAGCATTAATCTTTACAAGAAGTATATTATTCTTACTTTGGACACTGGGTCCTTTATCAGACCTGTCCGTTGTCGCAACAACTATATAACCGCCACCGTTGTCAGGCTTAATGGCAACTGCCTCATCATTTCCGGTGTAGCCTGCAGACCAGCTTTCAATCTCATTCAGGCTGTTGTCAAGTTTCATTACAAGAATATCTTTTTTACCCCCGACATTCCCTGTTGAGTCAGTAGTTCCTGCTTTTTCCTCATCAGTAACACCCAGAACAAGAAAACCTGTGGAAGTTTTTTAAAATATCGATCCCATACTGATTATAATTTATCACTGGTATTTTTAAATATTTTTGGGTAATTTGATTTCCCTGATTATCGGTCTTTACGATGTAAACATCTTTCAAATGGGTAGTTTTATCTGTAGCATAACCCACCGACACCACAGATCCGTCATCAAGAACCACTGCTTTGGATCCGACATTAACTTCCTGATCACCAAAACTTTTTTGCCATATCATATCCCCATTTACATTGGTTCTGATAATCCCCAATTTCTTCACTGAATTTCCAACATTAATTAAATCTCCGTCTTTGGCCACCTCTGTAAGCTGACCGGTAATAACAAAGCCATCTTCTGCTTTAGTGATTCCATAACCAATATCCTCAAGTGCATCACCGTAAAGCCTGAGGATGTTATTATTTATATCCTCTGTTTTTCTGCATGAGGAAAATAACAAAACCATTAATAATAAATAAAATACCTTTTTCATAGCTTATTCCCCCCTTTTTGATGGTTTATAAAAGATCTGAGTATAACCTATGGTAAAATTCAGAGCATTAAGATTAAAATCATCATCAGCATATTTATAAAAGTATCCATGTTCTTCTGAAGAGTGTGTGTAGTCAGGTAAATCAGATCGCCTGGTCTGGTTGAATATTCCGAAATTTCCGCGGACCTCTGCAAACATGTATCCTCCCCTGGTCTTGAATTTCATTCCTGCTCCGACCTGGCCAAAAATATCCAGGGCATACCTTGCATCCTTTCTATCAATATCTGAGCCTGTGTTATCATTACCATTCGTGTATAATTCAATGAATTCTGTTGTGGCAACAGAACTGAGCATCAGAGCAGGACCTGCCCCAAGCCTGGCATAGGGAGTAAATTTCCCTAGTTTAGCTATGTTGTATGTTGCCGACAAAGGGATCTCAATCCTGCTCTGTTTCTCCTTATAAGTTGAAGTGCCAAGTCCGGCAAATTCTTTCGTATTTATAAAAGTCAACTGGGAATAACCTGTCTCAAAATTGAGTTCTATTTTCTCTGTCATCTTGAATTTGGCTTCAATTGAACCATACATGTTAAATACCGGAGCACTGTATTTCCCTTTTGCCGGAATTCCGGAAACGGATCTTGATTCAACAAAAGTTGTAAAAGGAAGGTTTGATAAAAAATGAATGGAAATCTGTACAACAGGTTTTACCTGGAATGTATTAAAGAGATGCACAAAAGATGAGTGATCAGTTTCACTTAGCTCGTATTCAGGATTTCTCTTCAGAAAATCGAGCATCGCTGAGTCGGCTTTTTCAAGCTCATCTTCAAACAGATATGTCTGAATTATAAGCTTGTAAGCAGTTAGTGATTCCTCACGGGTAAAGCCCGATTTCAGACATTCCTGAAGCAGTCCGGCTACCTGTTCAACCTGACCTCTGTCGAAAAGGTTTTGCGCTGTCTGCAGCTTCTCAGCACAGCTTCCAACCTCTGCCTCCTGGGCAATCCCGGTAACAGGCATAATAACCAGGAGGATCAGCAGGAGATGGTTTCTGATAAGATACTGAAAGAAAGTTTTCATCACCGTGATCGTTATTTAATAGGATTCATTTTAATATTAAGGTTCTTCTCAGAACAAGTTTTCTCAAGGGGTATATCCCTGCCAACATAGGTATTCCACTCATCCTGTGTCATGTTTCGTGTTACAGAAGTGCAGATATCGTTTACAAGATTATCAACATGAGCCGGACGGCTTACAAGGTTCTCCTTATCATCATATGATCCTGAAACGATAAGCTGTCCATCGGGACTGAACTGTATCACCATTACAAATTGCTGATGGTCGTCGGCAAAAGTGATAGGTGGTTCCGTAAGATCTGTTATATCTTTTATATTAAAGATTTTAACTGTATGATCATTACTTGCCGTCGCCATTTGCTTAAGCAGTTTATTGAACCTGATATCGTTTACCTGAGCAGTATGGGCCTTAACCTCCGAAATCTTCTTCCGCAGGCTTACATCCCATAACTCAATATTACCGTTTACATCACCTAGTGCAAGAATATTGGTATCGGGATTAAACCTTACAACTTTAATGTTCTTCCCGCTTGCAGGGATCGGGAAGTTATCCGATTTGTTTTCCTGATTCCAAACTACAACTCCGCCCTGACTGTTGATGCCTGCCACATATTTACCATTGAACGAAACGTCTATTGATGTCAGTGGCATTGCACCGTCTGTCAAACTTGTACTCGTATGTGCAGAGAGATCCCACTTAAGAACTTTGCCATCAAGAGAAGCTGAATACAGGTACTTACCATCATATGAGAAAATAAGTGATTTCAATTTCCCGGTGTGACCTGTCATTTCATAGCCTGCAGTGTTTCCCTTTAATGAAACCATTTTAATCGCAGCATTGTTGCTTCCCATTGCGAGCCATGAGGCATCAGGACTGACAGCAAGAACCTCAATAATATCTGTCCCTGAATAAACAATCTGAAGCGACTGGTCAGTACCGCCAAGTGACCATTTAATTACTTTTCCGTCATATCCGGATGTGAAGAAATCCTTGCTTCCCGGAACAAATGCTATACTGCTGATAGCTCCTGAATGACCATGGAAGGATTTATAGTTCAGGTTGCCATAAGTTCTGGCCACATTATACAGACCGGCATAAATATCCGCATCATTCCCAATACCTCCATTATTCTTATTGAAGATATATGCCTGGTATGCAAGAAGTGTCTGCAGATCTTTTTGTCCGACAGCCTGTATTGATTTTATCGACATTGCCTTTCCAATAGACAACATCCTTAATCTCAACGCATTCTCTTTAGCTATAGTAGCATCCCTTTCATTTTTTATTGCGAGTTCCTTTGCCCTTGTGGCTGAATCGGTCTGTGCAACCGCTATTTCTGTCTGCTTAACTGCAATAGCCTCATTTTTAACGGCAAGTGAGCGCTGTCCCTCAGCAATTATTCTCTGTCTTTCAGCCTCTTCAGCACTACGTGTTGCCTCAACAGCATTAGAGTCGGCAACAACCCTGGCCTCTATAGCCTCCACTGTTGAGGAGTCAGCCCTTACTTTCTCCCTTTCAGCTTCAATTCTTCGCTCTTCAGCCAGTACTGTCTGTCTGTCTGCAGAAATCTTCTGAACGAAGGCAAATAACATAAATCCAACTGATATAATTGCTGCAACACCAAGTATAAGGGCAACTATCCTTGTCCTTCTCATCTGGCGCTTCTGCAGCCTGATCTTATTCTCTTCTTCCTCGAGATATTCCTTCTCACTGGTACGCAGGTAAACCATTGCCCTTTCAAAAGCCGGGTTGTAACGTTCGGCCCATGCGAGTGTAGGTTTGTGTTTGTCGCGCCAGTTAATCGCAAGCTGAAGGTCCGGCGGTCTCCAGAGGCTGGTCTTGCCCTGCTGGTACATCGCTGAAGCCTCTGAAAGACGCATATACATCTGTACCGATGAAGCCTCATCATCAACCCACTCCCTGAGCCTGTCCCATAACCGCATAAGGCTCTCATGCGACAGGTCGATAATTGAATGATCATCAAGAGGAACATTCTGCCTTGGAGTGATAAATGATCTTGAAGTTATCCTGAATTTCTCAACGACATCAAAAAGCTCTTCGCTTGTACAACCGGCAATAGATTTTATAGAAGTTACCGGAGAAGGGTGTCTCAGACCCTTGTTATCTGAGCCCTTTTCGGTTATTGTCTTAAACATGATCTCACAAATCTCCTTACCCCTCGGACTAAGCTCCTCATATGCTTCATTGGCATGGAGCGACATGGCATCGCTCATCGTACCAACCGAGTCATAATCAGTTTTATTTATTGGCCTGTCGGGTTCCTCGAGTTCCTGCCAGCGGTTCCATGTTCTCATCATTGCATGCTGAAGGACAGGAAGTTGATCGGTTCTGTCGCCAATGTCTTTAAGAAGAATTTCAACAAGTATAGGATCGATTGTAGCACCCGCGTAGTTCACAGGACCAGTAATTGCTTCCCGGTAATTCTCAGTTCCCATATGAGGAACAAGGTAGTTACTGTTATTTATGAGCTGCGTAAGTCCCTGATAATGCGCACATTCTCCAATAAAGTCAGAGCGCATGGTAATTATTGTGAAAACATTAACAGCAGACTGGAGTACGGAGTCAACAATACAATCAACGAATTTTGAAGTTGTAGCATGACTGGAATCACTTTTGCCTAATGAACTGTAACGGAACAACTCTTCAAACTGGTCGACAACCAGTAATACTTTTCCGCCATGCCTGAGGATCATCTTCCTTACAGCCTCAGTAATACCATTGGGGCCACTGAGCAGTTCCTGCCTGATTTGGTCCCTGAGCTCAGCATTATCACCAGCTGAAGGAGAGCTTTCAGCCATTGCCTCAGCCAGATTTCCAAAAGGATCGTTTCCGGGCCTGAAAGAGATTATCTTCCAGGTTTCACTTTTGGTATCAAGCTTTTTAACCCTTGGTAAAATGCCGCAATAGATAAGTGACGATTTACCACTACCTGAAGCACCGATAACTGTGACAAACCTGTTATGCAGAAGTTTGTCAAGCACTTCACCGCTCTCTCCTGCTTTACCGAAGAAGAGATCACTCTCTTCAGGAGCAAAAGGTCTCAATCCCGGGAATGGATTGAATTTTTTAGTTTCTGTTGTCAGACCCATAATAAATAATTTCCGTACTATACTCTGATACCTATAACCAGGATATCATCTACCTGTTCATTTTTGCCCCTCCACTCAGTAAGCCTCTGCGCCAGTAGATCTTTCTGCTGGTTCATTGGCATGGCATGAATGTCGCGCAGAAGTTCCTGGAACCTCCTGAGCATAAATTTCTTATTATCAGGACCACCAAACTGGTCGGGATAACCATCGGAGAACATATAAATACAATCCCCGGTTCTGATTGCAATTTCATTATTTGTGAATGGTTTTGGGATGCTACCTTCATAAACTCCTATCGGGAATCTGTCGCCCTTATACATTGTTACTTCTCCATCCCTGATAAGCAGTATCGGATTATTTGCTCCGGCAAATTCGAGATTCATCCTTTCGAAATCAAAAATACAGAGTGCCATGTCCATGCCATCTTTTATTGAACTGTCAGAGACATTTTCATTAAGTGTATTTATGACACCGGTATTTAGCTCATCCATTATCAAAGCTGCTGACCTTGCCTTTTTAACACTGACGGCATAGTTCATCTGATTGAATCCGACAATTGACATGAAAGCACCGGGTACACCATGGCCTGTACAGTCGACAGCAGCAATCATACATAATCCGTCGGTTCCGTTCATCCAGTAAAAATCTCCGCTTACAATATCTTTCGGGAGGTAAAGAATGAAGTAGTCCTTAAGGTAATTATCAATTACATGGAAAGAGGGAAGGATTGCATTCTGGATCCTCCGGGCATAATAAATACTATCCATGATATGCTTTTTCTGCTCCTCAATCTCCTCTTTCTGTTTTTCTATCTTTAATGTTCTTTCCTTAACTTTTTCCTCCAGCTCATATGTATAACTCTCAAGCTGGGCGATCATCATGTTGAATTTTTCCGTAAGCCTGGTTATCTCATTATTTCCCGTAACCTCTGCCCTTTCCCTCAGATCACCGTTTGTTATCCTGTCGACATTTTCCACAAGCTTCTTGATAGGCCGGGTAATAACTTTTGTTTTCCGGTAAATAACGCCGCTCAGAAATAACATTGTCAATGCAAAGACCAGACTGAACCGGAGGGCCTCCTTCCTGAAAAGCTCCTGCTGGGCAGTTCGGTCCGATATAATTCTGATTACCGATCCCTTGTACAAGCTGGAAGAGGATTTATCCTTGCCGGTAGCACGTTCCATGTAGATATAGTTATAGTGATACCATTTATCTCCTTCCTGCTGCATCATTTCAACTGTATCCTTGTACTGGAACACCTGTGACAGAATATCATCATGATTATCAATATCCAATTTGTTCTTATTCATACTGAAGACCTGACCCCCATCCGTAAGAAACAGCTCCACATCTATGATCCCTTCAGTTTCACTTTTCAATTCAGCCTTGGTATCCTCAATTGCCTGAACGATATCATCCACCTGTTTGGAATAGGCTCCAAGTTCAATGATGTATTTTTTGTCATTTGTTGGCTGATAAGAGAATTTTTTTGGCCGTTTGGTTGCCTGTTCTATAGCAAAAAGATCTGAAACGAATTTCCCGGATTTCTGAATTCCCTGAAGAGAATTTTTCATGTTCTCCCCCAGGTTAAAAAGATTAAAATTAAGATCCTGTTTGAAAGTTGTATTGATAATGATCCCATCTGAAGATATTATGTATATGTGCTCATTTAGAGTATCCATTCCTATCTTACTGGCAATGGCTCTGAGATCAGCTTTTTCAATACCATCAGTATTGGCAAAATATTTATCTACAAGAAGATTACTTAAATCTTTAAATCTGTTATTGAACTGATCTTCAACTATATTTGTAGCAATATCCTGGAATTTCAGGATCTTGGTTACTTCATTTGCCAGAAGTTCGTTTTTTTTCATTAGTACCTTCACTGAGGATGGTCCGGGTCCGGGTGAAATTGATCCCTGCAATAATCAGAAGAGCAATAACCGTAGGTATTGCTATATTGAAAATTAGCTGTCTGAATATTGTAGTTCGTCTCAAAGCCATTGATCGAATTTTACACCTCGTTTGTATTTATATAATTATAAATCTCAAAAGAACTTTCGGGATACTGATAATTAAAATCTTCAGCTGAATTCAGGGAAAGGGTGTAATAGGCAACAATCCCGCTTATTCCGGCATTTATATCTGCTTCATTTATCCTGCCTTCATAATGTATATGAACCCTGTCAGTGGTCCTTTTTGATAATACCGGCCATACCATGGAGTATTCCCCAATATGAGAAGAGAGGGAACTGAAATCCCTGTATAATTCTGTATGTGAAGCAAGTGTCATGACTTCATCTTCAGGAACAGCCGGGAAACAGGCTGAAAGAAACCTGGTCTTTTCAAATAGCAACTCTTCCGATGCAACCTCGCCTCCGGCTAACTTATCGAGTCTTATTCTGGTTGATGCCGGCAACCTGTGTGCGATTGATTTATATAACTCTTTCCCTGATGCTGCAACTATCCTCACCGATTCTTCCTGAAGTATCTCCTCGGGGCTGAAAAGAAGTGCCACCACCGATTCAGTTAATGATTCTCCGTCAACCTCCTTAATGCTTCTGAGTACACTTGCTTTGGTCCAGATACTAACCAGGTTATAGTCGCGGTTAATTATATCTTCAATTAGCTTGTTATAATCAGGTATTTCAACAGGGTAGAACTGGTAAAGATTTTTGAGCTTTTCCTCATCAGGAACTGCATCTACAAGCATTATAAGTTTCTGTTTGATTGTATCATCAATAACTATATCTATCATCTCCAGTGCGTAATTGACACTCTCAACAGTTTCGCTGTCAAGATTTTCCTGTATCTTCACTACCGAACCTCTGTCATAAGTGATTGAAAGAAGGTCAAAAAGATAGCTTCTCCATCTGCTGATCTCTTTATCAATTACTCCGTGAAGAACCTGATCACTATGTCTTTCGATACTTTTTCTTGCAGAAAGATTCCATGTCATGATCCCGATAGTCTCTGAGATAAGCTGATGAAGTTTATCCTTTTCTTCTTCTGAAGGTTTGAAGTTGTTTCCGATCAGGCATTTGAGTGCAATCTCTTTAATTTGTCGTGAATTGGACCACAGTCTGGAGAACAGGAATATTCTGCTTTCATGAGTATTAATCTTAACAAGAAGACGCAGTATTGTTTTGCTGGTACTAATATTCCCGGAGGAAGCCAGGTAAAATCTTTCAAGCTCGGTACCTGCTTCGTTACCAAAGGTATTAAGTACAGAGAAAGCATCTGTCTCCAAACCCTTTATATTGAGACATTCACAAACCTCAGGAAGCAAGTCGGTAAGTTTGAATTTCCCTATCATAAATATCCCCAGTCTTTTTGCTTCAAGCGAGTTATCACGTAATAACCTGAGTATTTCTGTTGTCTGCGGCATTCTTGATCCTGCAAGTATTTTTCTTGCAGATATGAACTTGTCGGTATCTGATCTTCCATCAGAAGCTATTTCCTCAAGCCGTTTGACAAGCTCTCCTGACAAACGCCGGCTTTCCTCATCCAGGCTGCTAAGATTATTAAGCTTTCTGAGTAATGGAACCATACTTGTATCATTTCCGGAAGAGGAATGATCAATGATTTTACTGAAATACCACCGGCTCATATTGTCTTCCAGTTGTGAGTAGTCACCGGAAATAAGACGAAAATAATCCTTTCTGAAAGAGCTTTCTGCAGCAAATCGGTTATTCATGGCACCCTTTATAGTCGCATCCTCATCAGAACCTTTTTTATCGCCTGTTTCAAGAGCCTTCCTGATTGATTTCCTGTACTCATTGTAAAGCATTACAGCGACAAATACCCAGATTATGATGAATATGAAAAGTACCCAGGAAAAGTGAATGAGTTTTATGAAGCTGAGAACACCCATACCGGCAAGGATAAGACCTGATGAAAGTGCTGCAATTTCATTAACTGTTCCATCCATCCCAGATTGAATTTCATATCTGATCTTTTCATCTATCGTCTGATAGATAACCTTGAATGAGGGTGATTCTATAGAATCCTTGAGTGATTTTGAGAAGAGCCTGCTTAGTGCAAGGAGCAGGAAAAAGATCAGGAACCCGCTTGTTGCCTCAGGAGTATAACCCATTGTCATCCCTATAATTATGGCAATAACAGTAAAAACAGCAACCAGAAGTGGAGATATTGCAAGACAGGTTCTTAGTCCATAATTTCTTATGAGGTATGAGAAGACAAGAAGTTTCACCAGCAATGTGAAAATCATCATTGAACCAGTAAAAATACCAAGAAACCTCGCCATATCCTCTTCAGAAGGATACTGTTCCCTTGTGACAGCCATAAAAGAGTACTGAATAAAGAATGCTGTAATAACAGAAAGGGCAACAAATATTGCCATTATCCTTGTATACCTGTCTTCGCGGAAAGTTGTAAGAACTGATTTCTTTTTCTCACTGTTTTCCTGCTTTTTTTCCTCACGTCCGGACACAAAGCTGAAATTTGAGCCGATAAATATCTGAATTACAGTTGCAAGAAGCACGGATAAAGCACTTAACAGGAGAATATTATGAGACTCAAATTGAAAAGCCAGCAAAACCGGAATAGTGTAACAACTAACAATTATACCTACCACAAGACCGGCATCTACAAGTCCGAAAAGTCGTTTCCCCTGCCTAAGGGTAAAGAGACGGCCAGCAGTTCCCCAGAATCCGAGTGCAGCCAGAATGTTAAGCGGGCCAAGCATAATAAAAACAAGAAAGATCACCCATTTCGAAGGGTAGAGAACAATGGCAACCCAAAGTAACAAACTTAAAACAGTAACAAATGCAAGGTTAAAAATTGCAAAATTCCTGAATTTCATTCTTGTCTGTAAACCCGTGTAAATAGCTGTAAGGAAGATCCCTGCAAGTCCGGAAACCACATACCCCCTGGCCATCATCTTCTCGTCAAAAATTGAGAGAAAAAGTGAATGGGCACTTATGTCAAAGGCACCGAAAAATATTCCTAAAAATACGGATTGGGTAAGAAGCATTGAAACCATCGATTCCTCACCGGATTCAATTCCGAGTGCTGAAAGCAGTTTTTCTCTCATTAGTTCCCCTTTAGAATTTTAATGAACACTAAATTAGTAATTTAATCCATAAACGGTTACGGATTTCCTATTTTTTTGACCAATTGCGTAATTTTTTAGATCAGAATTAAAAAGGTCAACATTACTGCAAATCAAGGTTTAATTTGACCAGATAATGAAGGTCATGGATGTCCGGATCAAAACCATTCTGAATAATGTGAGATTTTTGATACCATTCTGACCTTTCTGATAGTTTGTTTTCGATATAATGAAGAAGCTCTTCTCCCTGCATATTTTTAATCAGTGGCCTCTCGTCAGATGATCCTCTCAGCCTATCTGCAAGCTGTGCCGGTGTTAGTTCTAAATATATTGTAAGGCCGGTTTTGAGCATGAATTTCATATTGTCGTTATAGCATGGAGCACCACCTCCGGTTGCCACAACTGTATTCGAATCAGGAGCTATAGATCTGAGCATCAAAGATTCTATTTCTCTGAAATGATCCTCTCCATACCTGGAAAAGATTTCAGGTATTTTCATTCCTGTATGTTCCTCAATTTTATGGTCAAGATCAATAAATGACCATCCAAGAGACTCGGCCAGATTCCTTCCTGCGGTGGATTTGCCGCTTCCCATAAAACCAATGATATAGACAATGTGGTTGTCTGACATTACAGCTCTAGCTTCATCTGGGCCGGATCATCGTGCGCCCCGGTTTGAGGATGAGTTTCGTCATCCTTTTCTGTAACCGGAGGTTCTGATTCCTTCTTCACAACAGGTTCAATCTCCTTGATATTGTCAACCATATAACTGGTAAGTCTCTTCCCTTTGGCTTTGTAGCTTTTTACTCCGATGAACTCAGCTACCTCAATAATCTCATTATCACGTGTTTTATGCTTGCCTCCGAAGTGAATCTCAAGTCGCGGATATTCAACCTCTGTGAGACTGATCAGCTTCGATTCAGGATCCTCGTTTACAAAGCATTGAAGCTTTTCCGACTCTTCAATCATGAACCGCTTCAGATAATAGAACTTCTGTTCTGCATCCCAGTATACAGCTGAGTAAACTTTCCCCGGCTTATACTTTTCAATGAGCAGAATATTGTCTTCAAAATGATTTGAAAGATCAAACCCTGTAATTCTGAAAAATCCGTTTTTAGTAATTACCTGTATCTTGTCGTCAGCGCTGAACTCGCCAAGGAAGGTGCCCCTTCCATCAACATTAAGTCTGAAAACCGCATCATCAAACCAAATCTTTCTTCCTCCAAGGGTTGACAGACCTTTTTCCTTGAGCGCAATTTTGTGGATTGGATTCCTTGTAAGGATATTGCCCATTGAGGATTTGCCCTTTATATTCAGCTGCCCGAAATCAAATTCAAAGACCAGCTTCTTAAGCCTGGCTTTGGGTTTATGATGAATCCTGATTACTTCAGCCTCTCCGTTGGGATTGACACTCAGGTAAACTATTTTTGATCCCTGGGTTCCCCTTGTAAGATTATATTCCTTGTCACGGGTAAGCCCGGAAATAGAACATCTTTTAGCAAGAAGAGGACCATCCTTACCATCCTGATATACAATATTATAAATTGTCCTTTCGTCATTTTTGATAAAGATCTGGGCATATAGGATATCACTTCCCACAAAGACCTTTTCTGAAACTTTTGTGATGAGATAAACCCCGTCTTTCCGAATAACAATTACATCATCTATATCTGAGCAGTCACAAATAAACTCATCCTTCTTCAGACCGGTACCTAAAAATCCCTCTTTGTAATTGATATAAAGCTTGGCATTGTTGGCAACAACTTTGGTTGCTTCAATTGTATCAAAGCTTCGGATCTCGGTTTTTCTTTCCTTCCCTTTGCCGTATTTCTTCTTAATTTGTTTGAAATAATTTATTGCATATGGGATCATGTTCTTAAGGTGGTTCTTCACCTCATCCAGCTCTGTTTCAATCCCTTTTATATGCTCATCTGCTTTTTTAACATCGAATTTCGAGATCCTCTTAATCTTTATTTCAGTGAGCTGCACAATATCTTCACGTGTAACTTCCCTGAGAAGTAGCTTCTTGTAAGGTTTTAATCCTTTGTCTATCGCCAGAATTACACCTTCCCATGTTTCAACCTCCTCAATGTCGCGATAGATCCGTTTTTCAATAAATATCTTTTCCAGCGACGACATATGCCATTCTTCCTGGAGTTCAGACATTCTGATTTCGAGTTCCAGTTTCAGCAGTTCAACTGTTTTATCGGCAGAATGTTTGAGAATTGTACTGACGCCCATGAAGGAGGGTTTGTCGTCAACTATAACACATGTATTCGGGGAAATTGAATATTCGCAATCGGTCAGTGCGTAAAGGGCATCGATAGTTTTATCAGGTGAGACGCCAGGAACAAGATGGACGACAATCTCAACATCAGATGAGGTATTGTCATCTATCTTTTTAATCTTGATCTTGCCTTTATCATTAGCCTTAATGATTGATTCGATAAGTGTACTGGTCGTTTTTCCAAAAGGTATTTCAGTGATAACCAGCTCTTTCTTATCAACTTTCTCTATCTTGGCCCTTACCTTGACAACTCCTCCGCGCTGCCCGTCATTATATTTTGACACGTCAATCATTCCTCCGGTCGGAAAATCGGGGTAGATAACAAAATCCTTTCCCTGCAGGTAATCTATAGAAGCATCAATAAGTTCGTTAAAGTTATGAGGAAGAATTTTTGAAGCAAGACCAACGGCTATTCCCTCTCCTCCCTGCGCCAGAAGCAGCGGAAATTTTACGGGAAGGGTTAAAGGTTCTTTGTTACGGCCGTCGTAGGATGATTTCCAGTCTGTTGTTTTATGATTGAAAACCACCTCAAGAGCAAACTTGGAGAGCCTGGCCTCAATATATCTCGGTGCAGCAGCACCGTCACCGGTAAGCAGGTTACCCCAGTTTCCCTGTGCATCTACCAGCAGCTCTTTTTGTCCCAGCTGAACGAGTGCATCACCAATAGAGGCATCACCATGAGGGTGAAACTGCATTGTGTGCCCGATGATGTTGGCCACTTTATTATACCGGCCGTCATCCATCCGCTTCATTGAATGCAGGATGCGCCTCTGTACCGGTTTAAGACCGTCGTTGAGATGCGGAACAGCTCTTTCAAGAATTACATAGGATGCATAATCGAGAAACCAATCCTTGTACATTCCCGACAAAGCTGTAACGGAATGAAGTGCAACCGGCCCTTCAGGTACCGGTTTACCACCATCAATATTATCCAGTTCGAGATCTTTATCTTCCATATTCTGTAACCGCAATCAGGTGTTTCTATGCCTGGAATTCCTCTTCCAGCTTATCCTCCTCAATCTTGAGATTATCTATAATAAAATCCTGTCTTTCAGGTGTATTCTTGCCCATATAGAATTCAAAATAACCGTTAACAACATCGTCTTTTTTCATACGCACAGGCTCAAGCCTCATATCTTTCCCCTATAAAATTCTTAAACTCATCGGGGATATTTCGCCAAGACCTTTAAACCTTGTAATTTCCGGACTTGGACCAAGGGACTTTATAGCTTTTGATTTTTCCTCAGGCGAATAACAGTATTTTGTATCTTTCTTGTTCCTGACACGGAAGAGAGGTGTTTGAAGAATGTAAACGTGTCCCTTTCTCACCCACAACATTGTTATATCTCAGATTCTCAATCCCGTCTTCAATATTAAGAGCAGCCTGCAAAAGGTTAAATTCTTCGTTCTCATAAACAATCTTCTTCGTAAGCCCGAATGAGTTCAATGGTTTGCCCCTCAGGCTGAAAACAGCCTGTGTCTCAACGTTTCTCGATTTTGTAATTGAACCGCTTGCAGAGTCTCCTTCAGTTATGAAAATTGTCGAGTCAAGCTTGTTTGCATCATTCGAATTGTAATGTGTCCTGCAATCACGAAGCTTCTTATTATGAAGACTGACTTTCTTTGCCCTGTCCCTTGCCAGCTTTTGAATTGAGGAAATAGCCTTTCTCTCCTTTTCTGCATCCTGTATCTTCTTGAGGATTATTCTTGCTGTCTCTGAATTTTTATGCAAATAATCATCAAGCTGCTTTTTAATGAACTCTGTAATGAAGTTCCTTACTGACGGCCCTTCCGGACCCATATCCTTTGATCCGAGCTTGGTCTTGGTCTGTGATTCAAAGATCGGCTCTTCCACCTTTATACTTATTGCCGCAACTATAGAGGAGCGGATATCAGCCGGATCATAATCTTTCTTGTAAAACTCTCTGAAGGTTTTTACCAGGGCTTCGCGAAAGGCGATAAGATGTGTTCCTCCCTGTGTTGTATTCTGGCCGTTCACAAAGCTGTAATAGTCCTCGCCATACTGCAACCCATGGGTAAAAGCAATCTCAATATCTTCACCCTTTAGATGGATCAGCGGGTAAAGACCCTCTTTGTTCATATTCTCATTAAGAAGGTCGGCAAGCCCGTTTCTGGAGATGAACTTATTTCCGTTAAAGTTTATAAGCAGGCCGGCATTCAGATATACGTAGTTTTTTATCATTGAATCTACGTATTCCGAGATGTAGAAATAATTGCCGAACATTCCCTCATCCGGTTCGAAAATTACCTCTACGCCGTTTTCTTCCTGAGATGCAGCAAGCGGATGGTCTTTTTTAGTCAACCCGTGTTCAAACTCGATTGCCTTTACCTGTCCTTCACGGAACGATCTGATTATGAACCTGCTGGAAAGAGCATTTACTGCTTTAACACCAACCCCGTTCAAGCCTACAGATTTCTTGAATGCTTTGGAATCATACTTGGCTCCTGTATTCATCTTTGAAACAGCATCGAGGAGCTTACCAAGCGGGATACCCCTTCCAAAATCACGCACCCTTACTTCCCTGCCTGTTATGGATACATCAATCTTCTTCCCGTTACCCATCATATATTCATCGATGGCATTATCCATAACCTCTTTCAGAAGTACATAGACTCCGTCATCCTGTGATGAACCGTCGCCGAGCTTTCCAATATACATACCCGGCCTTAGCCTGATATGTTCCCGCCATTCAAGCGTCTTAATATGTTCTTCAGAATAAGCGACTGACATTTTGGTAAAATTTGCGCAAATATAACAATTAGAAGGTGGCCTTTTTTCTGAATTTTTCAACAATCAGGATGTTTTTTGGCACACTATTCCCCTCAACCTCTACATTTACAAATGATTCAGCCAGTTATTCAGAAAAACAGAATTCCTAATTTGTTGATAAAAGTCCGGTTTAATCTAAAATTCCCATCTGTTTCATGAGTAGTGCAGCATTCATCTTATGCGTAACTCCGTCGCGAAGAATATAATCGAACCTGATATTTTCCCCATCTATCTCAACCTCAAAGCATTTATTGAACACTTTACCCGGATAATCAGATTCCAGTTCACCAAGTGAGATGTCATGGGTTGCTATTAGCCCTGTTCCTCCTGATTCAATAAGCCTTTTTACAAAAAGTTTTGAACCAAGGCTCTTATCAGCCGAATTAGTTCCTTTAAGTATTTCATCAAGTATAAATAATACCGGTTCCCCATTTTCCACCTCTGACTTCAGAAGTCTCAGCCTCTTCAGTTCAGCATAGAAATATGACTCGTGATTTGAGAGTGAATCAGTTGTCCTCATGCTGGTGAAAAGCTTAACCGGTGAAAACCTAAGCTCAGTGGCACAGACAGGTGCTCCTGTCATTGCAAGGATATAATTTACAGCCATCGTGCGAAGAAATGTGCTCTTGCCAGCCATATTTGCTCCTGTAATTACGCAGATTCTTCCTTTGGCGGCTAATTCAAAATCATTTGAAACTCTTTCATCAGCAGCAATGAGCGGATGACCAAGTTTTGTTGCCGAAAACATAACGGTACCTTCCGACAATGACGGAAACACATAGGAAGGGTTGTTAAATCCATAGTTCCCTATGCTGATGAAAGCATCAATTCTTCCGAGCATTTCAAGCCATACCGGAAAATACCTGCCATACCTGGCTTTCCACTCTCCCAGCTGCCTGACGCTGTGATAATCCCATAACAGCAAGCCGTTTAGCGCAAAGCTTACAAGCAGGTTCAGCCTGCTGTCGAATGTCTGGATAAGCCGCTCCAGTTCTTTTACCGATGCTGCTGCTGAAACCCCCTTACCAGAGAGATTAGATTTTACTTCTTTCAGCAACTCTGAATTAAAGCCCTCATTATCAAACGATCTGAGCAGACTCTTCATAGATGAGAGATAGTAGTACTTCCTGGAAAGTGCATTATGTATCCTGTTGGTATTTTTTACACCTGAGAAGACATAGAAAAGGTTTATAAGAAAGATGAAGGTGAAAACTGAATAATGCAAAAAACCGGCAATAACCAGAATTAGTGAAATAACAGCGGCTCCGGGAAGAATAAATAACAGGTATTTTCTCAGAATAGATCCGGTATTGTCGTCTTTTTCATTAAGCCAGGCAAGAAGTGTCTCAATCTCCTTCTTTTCAAGTCCGTTTTTATACCCTGAGGCCATGAATTCATGCCTCCATTTTTCCTTTCCGGCAAGCTCCTTTATGACCTCCTGTCTCTTTGCAAGATCTGAAGCAAGCTGAAAAGGGTCAGAAAGCCATCCTGCCAGGATCTCCCTTCCGTAACTTGTAACGGTGCGGTTGATATATCTGAAAAGTGATGCCTTTCCGAACAGGTCGGTATCATTGGAAAAAGGATGATCAATGTCTGCAAACTCCTCCCCTGCTGCAAAGCCTTCCAGATCGCCAGACAGAGCCGAGGCTTCCCTGGAATTTATCTCCGACAGGTTGTATAGAAAATCTCTTCTATCGGTATGCTCCGAATATGCCCTGAGAAGCCAGAGAAAAAGTATTATAGACAAAAGCAGGACAGAAACACCAACAGTAATATTTAAAGTGAATCCAAGCCAGCTCAGAACTATACCTCCGAAAAAGCATAAAAGCCTGAGGACTGACAGTATTACCATTCTTCGCTCTTCACTTTGAGCCAATACTCTGAACCCTTCAGCAGCTTTCCTGTAATTAGCCTTTAATTCTTCAGTCTGCATGTTATTATAAAGTTACAGCAATAACGTGCATAACACTTCTGCTATTGTAGTAATCTGCCCCCTTCAGGTCGAAATTCCAGGTCCATTCTTCGCTATCGGAACCTTTCGGCAGATCCGCTAAAAGGGTAGGTATAATTGTTTTCGTAACCGATCTGTCTGTAATAACCTCCTCATAATCAGTAATCAGCACTGAATTGTATTTCGACAAAAAATCTATATGCCTCTCCTGTATTTCTTTTCTGAACCTGAAAATTTCATCCTCATTAATTTTAGCCTTTTTTCTTAAATACCTGACAGGAAGAACTTCGAGTTGTGTTATCAGGTTAAGAGATATTATTAAGCCGGGATCACTTACAGGTTTGTATTCAGGTATGATTATCCCTTCAAGGTTATCTGCTTTTCTGTAGAAGGGGTAACTGCTGATTTTTTTCCATACCTGTTCAATCAGTCCGCCGGTAACATCACTTTCAATTAACTCAACATTGGGTATCTCGCCGGCCTGGCTTACCACGTCGGGAGGATGGATGATATCAATAAGTGATACCCTGCCGGTTTTTTCAACTATTTCTGCTACAGGAAGCTCGAGGAGCCATCCGCTTCCAAGTACAGTAACCTTGCGGGGCTTAGAACTATCTATCGTCTTAAGAATGTATTTTCTGCACTTCTCCAGGTGGCTGTCCCAGCCTGACTCCTGGTTAAGATGCCGGTAAATAAGACCGCTCTGGTAATCATAGTAACCCATGCGGTTAAGAAGTCGTTTATATGATTCAGAATGGCTCACTCAGGAATTATTTCTTTCTCAAACCAATAAGTTCCTCCCTGATAAGGGTGGCGAATCTCAGGGCGAGCTCGTCAGGGTTATCCGTGCCAAATGACTCAGGCTTAACAGGATCAAGCACTTTCATTTTTATGTCATGGCCAGTTCCGAAAACAAGACCGTGCTTTGGAAGAATGCCACCGGTTCCGTCAATTACAACGGGGAGTATCGGAACTCCGGCCTGTATAGCGAGCTGAAAAGCTCCACGCTTAAAAAAACCAATCTCCCCGTCTTTTGATCGTGTACCTTCAGGAAAAATCATAATTGATGTGCCGTTTTTCAAACATCGGAGACTTTCTTCAATCATAGCAACTTTGCTCTCTTCATTACCCCTGTCAACGGAAATGTAGTCAGCCATCCTCAGGTACCAGCCCAGTATGGGAATCTTATTGTTCTCTATTTTTGAAATCCATTTGACACGATAGCCAAGAGTGTTTATAAAAAGGATATCAATGATTGACTGATGATTTGAAATCACAACGTAGGTCGATCCTTTAACTGCTTTTTCCCTTCCTTCTGCGCTGAAACTTCCAATAGGCAGCAGGATTTTTGAGGCCTGGCTCTGCCAGATCAGAATCCGGTGGATCACTCTGCGATCCTTGTCAAAAGGCAGGACTGCCAGCCAGATAAGAAATGAAACAGGAAACAGAACTAGAATATATATTATTCCTCCTGCCCAAACTATTATCGATCTCAGAATATCCATAACCACATAATCCATTTAACAGCTCTGTGTCTCTCTGTGCCTTCTTTGTGTCTCTCTGTGTAACATTAAAGAACTTACACAGAGGCACACAGAGGTATCACAGAGGGACACTGAGAAAAAATAAAAAGTTAATCCTTGATCAAAAGAAGTTAAAAATATTTATATCCCTGACATTTTCTTTTAGAAATACTTCTTTCAATTCTGCTGGCAGATGCCTGATTCCTGTCAATTTCCGGGAAATCTTTTCAAACAGGATGTTTTCCTTTATTGAACATTCTTTTATAATACCCTCAACCACATTCAATTCACAGTCGATTGTAATCCCTTGATAATCAAATTGTTTAATAAATTGATAATCAGGCCCGTATGCGAAATTCCAATCCCATGACCGGTATTTTGAACCTGCAAGTGATCTAATTTCTGTCAGCTCATTATCCGATAAATGGTAATCTTCAGAGATCATAGAAACACTCTTCAGATATTCCGTCATTTTAGTCCTGAATTCATAAACATCCTTCATTGAATGAATCAGACCATTGAGATTAGTGACAGATGATGGGTTTGAATTAACTGCCCTGGTCTTATAGCATGAGGTATCTTTTCTCAGTGTACTCCTCAGCATTTCCATATCCGAACTGAAAAGAAGTGTTCCGTGGTGAAGTACCCTGTTACGATGCACATGCTCGGCATTACCTGAGATTTTGAGTCCGTTTACCTTGATATCATTTTTCCCTTCAAATTTAGCATCTATGCCAAGTGAAGAAAGAAAATCAATAACAGGTTTTGTATGAAGTCGAAAATCAACCTGATGTCCCGGTTCACAGTTTCTGATAAATGAAAAATTAAGATTCCCATCATCATGAAATACGGTACCACCACCGGATATCCTCCTGATAACCGGAATATTATGTTTTTCAACATATTCTGTATTTACCTCCCGGTGAGGAGACTGATGCTTGCCTATGATTACTGAAGGGGAATTAATTGCCAGTATGCAATACTCTTCACTACTGTTCTTTAAGAGATACTCTTCAGCTGCCAGGTATAAATAAGGTTCCGATGATTGAAGAGTCAGGCAATACATATGATGCTCTAGGTAAAAAAGGATTTCTTCTTAATAATCCTGTTATCAGTCAGAATATAAAGACTATAAATTCCCCAGCCTATTAAAGCTCCGAGCATTGATCCGCATAAAACATCTCCCGGATAGTGAACTCCAAGATATATTCTGCTGTACCCTACTATAAGAGCCCAGCAGACAATTAAGATTGAAAACCATCTCTTCCTGATAAAAAGCAGGCTGAAGAGGGCAACATAGAATGAGTTTGTGGCATGTGAAGATACAAAACCATATAATCCTCCGCATTCCCCTTTCACGAGATGAACCAGGCCTTCCAGTGCAGGCTCATGACATGGTCTGAGACGCTGAAAAACATTCTTGAAAAGATGTACTGATGTCTGGTCTGCAACAGTTATCCCAAGAATAATAAAAAGCAGAATGACAATGAATTTTCTTTTATATCTGACTCCAAGGTAGATCAGTATTGCAAGGTAGAGAGGTATCCATGTAAGCTTACCGCTTATTACAAACATAACTTCATCCCAGAATGGTGTATTAAGGGAATTGAGATATAACAAGAGCTGCTGATCCAGCCTTATGAGCATATCAGTTAGTTTTAATGGTTAAGGATGTTCCAGATCATATCTTTCAGAGTGGTAATACCCACACCGGTAATTGATGAAATGAATACCCTCGGAAGATCAGGCAGATCTTTCCTTATCTCATTCATAAGCTCCTCATCGAGCATATCTGTTTTTGATATTGCCAGAAGACGTTTCTTATCAAGCAGTTCAGGATTATACTCCCTCAGCTCATTTAACAGAATCTCATACTCAGCCCTGATATTCTTGCTGTCGGCAGGTACCATGAAGAGCAGCATCGAATTTCTTTCAATATGTCTGAGGAATCTTATTCCAAGTCCTTTTCCCTCATGTGCCCCTTCTATGATCCCTGGAATATCGGCCATCACAAATGATTTTTCATCCCTGTAGCTCACGATACCCAGATTTGGCACAAGAGTAGTGAATGCATAATCGGCAATCTTTGGCTTTGCTGCAGATACCACCGAAAGAAGTGTTGATTTACCGGCATTGGGAAATCCCACCAGACCAACATCAGCAAGTATCTTCAGTTCCAGTATAAACTCTTCCTCAATACTTGGTTCTCCGGGCTGGGCGAATCGGGGTGCCTGATGCGTGGCTGATTTGAAATGTACATTACCCTGTCCGCCTCTTCCTCCTTTGGCAATTATCTTTTTCTCTCCGTTTTCGGTTATCTCAAAAATCAGATCACCGGTCACGGCATTTTTTGCAATTGTCCCAAGCGGAACCTGGACGATAACATCTTTACCATCGGCCCCGGTTGATTGTTGCTTTCCACCGTTACCGCCATTATCAGCGAAAATATACCTCTGGAATTTAAGATGAAGGAGTGTCCACATCTGGTCATTTCCCTGCAGGATGATATGTCCGCCCCTGCCGCCGTCTCCGCCATCGGGACCGCCTTTAGGTTCAAACTTTTCCCTCCGGAAATGCGCAGACCCTGCACCTCCTTTTCCTGAGCGGCAGTAAATCTTTACATAATCGACGAAGTTTGATCCTGACATTTTTGGTTGTTATTCGTTGTTACTTATTTGAAGGGGTGAGGGGGACTGGGGGAGGGGGAGAAGGGGTGAGGGGGTGATTGTTCTCCCCATCTCCTACTCTCCCACTCTCCCCATCTCCCACTCTATTTAACTAACTTACTCATAGGTTCAGCAAGCCTGATAAAGATATCATCAATACTGCCAACACCATTAACCGGCTTATACAGACCTTTTTTATTACAATATTCAATAATCGGTTCCGTTTTTTCCTTATAAACATCAATCCTGTTTTCAATAACTTTTGGATCCTTGTCATCAGGTCTTCCTGAGAGCTCTGCACGTGCAATAAGCCTCTTAACAAGTTCATCGTGATCAACATCAAGTACGAGCATACTGTCTATCTTCATACCGCGTTCGTTGAGCATCTTTTCAAGAGCAACAGTCTGGGCTACAGTACGAGGGAATCCGTCAAACAGGAATCCAGCCTTGCCTTTTGTACTGTCGATCTTTACTGCTATCATCTCAATAACCACTTCATCAGGAACCAGTTCACCCTTCGACATAATCAGGCTCATCTTTTTACCAAGTTCGGTACCGGCTGCAATCTCAGCGCGCAGCATATCGCCTGTTGAAAGATGAAGAAGATTGAATTTCTCAGCCAGCCTTACCGACTGTGTTCCTTTACCTGAGCCCGGAGGGCCGAAAATCAGAAAATTAACCATAAAAAAATAGAGATTTAAATTATTTTGTTTAGTGAATCAGCGTGTAGATTGAAGGAATATTACGGCCATAACCGTCATAGTCAAGTCCATATCCCACCACAAAATCATTTGGTATTTCAAAGCCAACATAATCGAGCGGGATCTTGCTTTTATAGGCATCGGGTTTGAAAAATGCAGTAGCAATTTTAATTTCAGCAGCTTCCCTCATTGTAAGCTCAGCCATAATCCTTTCCAGAGTATGACCGGTGTCGACAATATCTTCAATTACAACAACAGTTGTACCCTTGATTTCTTCATTCCAGCCAATCAGTTCCTTTATGGTACCCGATGATTTTGTACCCTGATATGAAGCAAGCTTAACAAAAGAGATACGTGCAGGTATTTCAAGCTTTCTGAAAATATCAGCCGCAAACAGGAATGCACCGTTCAGAATTCCCAGGCAGACAACATTTTTACCCTTCAGATCGATGTTCATCTGTGCAGCCAGCTCCCCTATTCTCTTCTGGAGGGTTTCCTCAGTTATCATTTCCCTGAAATTTTTATCCAGGATCCGGATTTCTTTCATATTGGCTGGTTTGAATAATTGCCGGTGCGAAAATATGAAAATAATACCTTATTTTTGTCCTTATCAGCAAGTTAAATTAAATAAATGTATATGGAACCAGTTGTAAGCATTATCATGGGAAGCACTTCAGACCTTCCGGTAATGGAAAAAACAGCGGAAGTACTGAACACTTTAAAGATACCTTTTGAGATAAATGCCCTTTCGGCTCACAGGACTCCTGAAGAGGTTGAAAAATTTGCAAAGGGTGCTGCAGGTAGAGGGATAAAGGTAATAATAGCAGCGGCAGGAATGGCAGCGCACCTTCCCGGCGTAATAGCGTCAATGACGCCCATTCCGGTGATAGGAGTTCCAATAAAGGCCTCTCTTGAAGGACTTGACGCACTCCTTGCAATCGTTCAGATGCCTCCCGGAATTCCGGTTGCCACTGTGGGCATCAATGCAGCTCAAAATGCCGGAATACTTGCAGCTCAGATAATTGCAACCGGGGACAAGGCTGTCATGAATGAGGTTGTCAAATTCAAAGAGTCATTGAAAAAGAAGATCGTTCAGGCCAATGAGGAGCTGAAGGCTGTGAAGTATCAGTTTAAAACAAATTAATTACTCAATAGCTCTCTTTATAAACCCCCCCGCCCCAGGGGGATCAGAGCCGGGCTATTACAATTTATACTTATAGATCAATACTGTCATAGGTTTGACGGCAATATAGTCTTTTGATTTCCATTCAACCTTCTTTATATCAACCATCCTGGTATGTCCGGGTTCATTGTATGACATTGGATCGGGATTTGAAACTTCATAGCAGCTGTCGGTTTCTGTAACTTTCCCATTGAGGTATTTTATGTTGAAATCATGACTTATACTGTCAGTGTTAACCACCCCGATTGTAAGCAGGTTTTTGACAGTATCAATTGCTGCCGAAATGTCAAGAGGACCATTATAACCTTGTAATTCAATTGGTTTCTGCCCGAAATGCTCCCTGTAAAACTTTAGAATAATACCTGTTGTCTCAAACTGAACATCTTTGTCTGTAGTCTTGATAGCACCAATGACATTGACTGTCTGGGCATAGTTTGCCATGTAAAATATCTCGCTGTTTCTGAAATATTCATGCAGACCGGCTGCAATGCCAAGGCCGTCTCTCCAGAAATAACGGCAGCCAAGCTCCCCATAGATATAATCGCCATACCAGTAGTTCCATTCATCCATTGCGATACGAATGTCTTTATCATTAAGTCCCGGTATCTCAGCCCGGTATTTTCTGTGAACATCGGCCACTCGTTTTATATTATCTTTGATTTCGGCTGTATGAACCCTAACATCAGATGTATCCTGGCAATAAATATGTTCACTGAGCAGATCCATATGGTCGCCTCCTTCGGTAAGCATTGTCCTGCTCCATTCACCTACGGCTCCGACTCCTACCAGTTTAATTGAAGGATCAACTTTTCTCATAGCCTCAACCATGGAAACATGTTTTTTAACATATTCTGATAATGGAATATGGCCAAGCTGCCAGTCGCCGTACATTTCATTTCCCACAGCCCAGAATTTAACTTTGTAGGGATCGGCATGTCCATTGACTGTCCTTAATTTTCCCTGCTCTGTTGATGCAGATCCGTTAATATATTCAACCTGTTGAGCTACCTCATCAACAGTCCCCAGGCCGGTATTAACTGCAACGTAAGGCTCTGTACCCAGAATCTTACACAGCTCCATAAACTCGTGAATACCAACATCATTGTGTTCTATACCTGTCCATGCAGGATTCTTTCTTGGTGGCCTTTTGTCACGGTCGCCAATTCCATCTCTCCAGTTATAGCCGCTTACAAAATTGCCCCCAGGCCATCTGTAGACAGGGGAATTCAGCTCTTTCAGGTAAGAAATCACTTCCCTGTTAAAACCATTAATATTATCCCCGGGCATCAATGATACAGTACCTATTCTGATTGTTCCCTTGCCCAAACCTGTAATCTGCAATGAAGCATTTTCAATTTCCCTGTCAGAAGTAAAGGTGAATTCAAAGGTCTTATAATCTGAAGGTATACCGGTTATCTCAGTTATATCAAACACAAAAAATTTCCCGGAGTAAATGGCAAGTTTTACTTCAGACTGAAGTTTTGATGAAGAAAGTACTACCCTTCCGGTATATTTCATATCCTTGGCCAGATAAAGTCCCTCCTGCGATATCCCGGCAGGATCTTTTGCTGAAAGTGTTATTTCAGGAGTATGCTGACCGGTGAATGGTTTTGATTTAGCCATTTTCACACTGCCCTTCTTACCTAAAGTTTTCCATGGAGATGCAACAAGTATCCTGAATTCGCCTGCATTCCAGAATTTATCAGTACGTGTTCCCCATGGCTCATATTTATCGGTTACAGGAAAGTAAAACTTTCTGTCTTCCAGCATTTCTGACCAGATACCTCCATAGATGCATCGACCGAGATGCTCAATGAATTGTCCGTAAATAAAAGGTGAAATTTCTTCCCTGTTTTTCGACATGTCGATTGTAAGAGTCTCCTTGCTTTTTGGTCCTGAACAAAAATTCATAATGAACAGAAGGGCGACGAATCCTGAAACGGAGATCAGCTTTTTCATATAAGTGTGGTTTTAGTCTTTACAGGTTATTTGGAAGTACAATATCTGAAAAAAAAAATTAGCTGCAAAAAGTAAAATGACACTATGTTTTTAACTATCTTGGTATTATATTTTGAAACAGTTGGGCTCGCTGCACAAATTATCTGTTTCCATTTTACTAATTTTCATCTCTGTAACCTCTTCAGGCATTGATCGTTATAATCTAAATGCCGGGGCGGGTGAAGCAGGTGCGGGATATGTTTGTATCATGAAAGAAGGTTTCTGGTCCTCATTCCGGAACCAGTCCCTGCTTGCTCAAAATAAATCAGTCTCATTCGGCATTAATTACGATAACAGGTATAATATCAGTCAGCTGGGAACACGAACAGCCGGATTGATCCTCCCTGCAGGCAGAACTTCGCTGGGACTTATATATTCCCATTTCGGTTATTCCGATTTCAGGCGTAATATGACAGGAGTGGCATGTGGAATGAAGCTTTCTGAAAAGCTTTCTGCCGGAGCCCAGGTTGATTATTTTGCAGAGATGGCTCCCGGTGAATATGAGGATATTCATATTTTAACAGGAGAGTGTGGTGTTTCTTATTCAGCCTCTGAGAGTACAATTATTGGCATCCACATTTTCAATCCTGTTCCCAACTCAGTAAGAAAAAGCAGCATGCCTGTCAGGCTGAGGGGCAGGTGCAGGTACTATGCTTAATAACCTTCTGTTTGCAGGGGCAGAAGCAGAGATGAGCTCAGGAGGCAGTATGATACTGAGGATGGGATTTGAGTACGAGGCAGCAAAAAAATTCTGGATCAGAAGCGGCTTCTGTACTGAATATAACTCATTCAGCTTCGGAATAGGATACCTGGCAAAATTCGTGAAGATCGACTTTGCCTTCTCCACTCATGAAAAACTGGGGATAACATCTTCGGCTTCATTAATCTTTAAAATACATTAAGAGAATTAACCACAGAGGACACAAAGAACTTGCACAAAGTACACAGAGAAATAGTAAAATAAGATCTTATGAATGAAAATGAAATATCTGGTAAAATTATCGGACTGGCAATAGAAGTACATCGGGCGCTTGGTCCCGGATTGCTTGAGAGTGCATACAAAGAGTGCTTATACTATAAATTAATACAATCCGATCTTAAAGCTGAGAAAGAAAAACCTTTACCTCTGGTCTATGAGAAAGTTAAGCTGGATTGTGGTTACAGAATTGATATCCTTGTAGAAAACAAAATAGTTATCGAGATAAAGAGTATTGAAGCTCTTAATGATGTTCATACTGCTCATATACTTACTTACATGAAACTGGGCGGTTTTAAGCTAGGCTTGCTGATAAATTTTAATGTCTTTTTACTTAAGGATGGAATCAGAAGATATGTACTTTAATAGTTATAAAAAGTCAGATTCACTGAATCTCTCTGTGCCCTCTGTGCAATACTTTGTGTCCTCTGTGTTTAAAAAAAACATATCCAATAAATTTTTTTTATTACTATTAGTTATAATTAAAATCAACATAATTTTCTGTCAGGAGGTAAAGATTTCGGAATCTGTAATCTCAATTGCAGAGGAACTTGCAGCTGATGAAGCTGACCCGGAGGTAGTGGGAATGTATATTGATAAACTTTACGATCTGTATGAAAATCCGGTCAGAATCAATTCTGCCAATAATGATGAAATCTCCAGGATTTTCTTTCTGTCTGATTTCCAGGTAAAAGTACTTATCGATTATGTAAACACCACCGGAAAAATAGTCTCTGTTTATGAACTTCCCAACCTTCCGGGTTTTGACCGTGAAACGGCTGAAATGATGTCTCTTTTTATTACTCTTGAAGATGAACCGGAAGAGGAAGCCATCCGCTACCGGTGGAGAAATACTCTGATCACAAACCTTACATATAAAACAAGTGACAATGACTCAACCTGGCAGGGGTCTCCTGTAAGATTACTAAGCAAATACAAATTTACAGCAGGTGGATTTTCAGGAGGCTTCACTGCTGAGAAAGATCCGGGAGAAGAACTTCTGACCGGAAATTCACAATTACCCGATATGCTGAGTGCCCATCTTGCCTATAAAGACAATGGCTTTGTCAGAAGAATTGTTATTGGAGATTACTCGGCAAGGTTCGGTCAGGGAACAAATATTAATACCGGAATCCGCAACAGCCTTTCACTCCATTCACCAGGTTATATGTCGGCAAGAAGCGAGATAAGACCCTATACTTCGACCGATGAGAATAGCTTTTTCAGAGGTGCCGGAGCCGAATTTGCATCCGGAAACATTTCACTTTCAATGTTTTACTCTGCCAACAAGATTGACGCCACAGCTGATGAACCTCAATCGGTAAAATCATTCTACACTTCAGGTCTGCATAATACATCTTCTTCTGTTAAAAAGAAGGATCTTATTACCGATATTAATTACGGTATAAACCTTTCATATAATTATAAAAATTTCAGGGCAGGAGCAATATGGTCGCAGGAACAGTTGTCACTCCCGGTAAAATCTGCAAAAGAAGATCCGGAGAAACTATATAACTTCTCAGGGGCAGAAAATTCATTATACTCGGTTTATTATAACACTATGATAAGCAGGGTGCTGCTTTATGGAGAACTATCTGTAAATGAATCACTTAATCGCGCTATGATTCAGGGGCTTACATTAAGGCCTTCAGACAGATTAAGCATTAACCTCTTTTACCGGAATTATGAAGAGGGTTATAATAGTCTGCATGGAAATGGTCCTGGCATCACTTCTACTTCAGCATCAGGCAAAACATTACTTGGCAATTTTACTTTTGAGGCAGCAAAATTCCTTTTCATAAGCGGAGGATGCGGGATCAGGGAATATCCCTGGCTTCGTTACAGGGTAAGCTCTCCTTCCTACGACATTAAAAAAGAGATAAGGATAAGGTATAGCCCTTCAGATAAATTTCATATGGAGAATTCATATAATTATCATCTATCAACAACAGATGATGAAGGCAAAAATAGTGTCCCCGGGCTTAAGGAATTGACTTTACGAAGCATCACCTCCGTTTTCCGGTATACCATCACAGAAAACCTGACTTTCGGGACGAGGTTCTATTACAAATCTGCTGCGGAAACTTCATCCAAAAGTTTTGCAATGGTTCAGGATATCTACTATGCGATCAGAAAGGTACCTGTAACACTCTGGCTAAGGTTTGGGGTATTTAATACCGGGGACTGGGATTCAAGAATTTACATTTATGAAAATGACCTGCTTTACAGTTACAGTATACCAGCACTGTATGGAAGCGGAAGCAGAAATTACATGATGATAAGTTGGAAAATTCATGAAAAAGCTGAAATCAGATTCAAATACGGGATAAGCTCAAACTATGACAAACCTGCGGGGGATAAGATCAATGAAGAATTCCGGCTTCAGATCAGATTATTTATTTAGAACCGGGAGTCTTAATGTCCTTGATATTGAGCTGAAGGTTCCTGTTGCCCCTGAACTCGTTCATCTCCAGCGAATAACAGACATCAAAGGGTTTACCTGCCCTGATATATTCAAAATGGTTTGCCTGGCTGAATGCTATCGCAGAAAAGCTTTTCTGTCCGGTAGATTCCTGGCAAAGATCAAGTTTCAAATGTTCACCACTCGATCCCACCATTCTGCCTGTTCCTGTATCAAAAACATTGCGAGAAACAAATACAGGTGACATATTATCGGGACCGAAAGGCTGGAACTGATTCATTACCTTGAAATAATCCTCACTTATCTCCGAGAAAGAAAGTTCGGTATCGATAAAAATTCTGGGAACAAGCTGATCCTCTGTAATAGTGCTGTTCACATACTGCTCAAACCTATCCATAAAAGGTCTGATATTTTCCTTTTTAAGGGTAAGCCCTGCAGCAAACATATGTCCGCCAAAGCTCTCAAGAAGATCGCTGCATGCCTCAATAGCCTGATAAAGATCGTAACCCTGAACCGAACGGGCTGAGCCTGTTGCAAAACCATTAGATTCTGTCAGAATTACTGTTGGTCTGTAATAAGTCTCTATAAGCCTTGAGGCCACTATTCCTATCACTCCCTTTTTCCAAAGGGGATTGAAAAGCACAGTAGTCTTTGAATTTACAGTACGCTGATCCTCGGCTATCATCCTCATAGCCTCGGTAGTGATAGTGCGGTCGATATTGCGTCTTTCTATATTAAAATTATTGATCTCCTTGCTGATGCCTGTTGCAAGTACTGTATCACTTGAAACAAGCAGGTCAACAGCCTTGCTGCCTGTTTCCATCCTGCCTGCGGCATTTATCCGGGGTCCTATCTTGAATACCACATCTTCAATCGACAGAATCCTGCTTACTTCCGATTCGCGTATAATCTCTTTAAGCCCCATACGCGGCGACTCATTAAGCTGCTTCAAACCAAAATAGGCCATCACCCTGTTCTCTCCTGTTATAGGAACAATATCTGAAGCAATACTTACAGCGACAAGGTCGAGATAGTGAAAGATTGCACTAAAAGGGATCCCATGCACACGTGAATAGGCCTGTATCAGTTTGAATCCGACACCACAACCTGACAACTCCTTGTATGGATAGTTACATCCGGGTTGTTTAGGATCAAGTACTGCTACAGCTTTCGGGATCTCATCGCCCGGATAATGATGGTCACAGATGATTACATCAAGTCCTTTTGTACGGGCATATTTAACCTTTTCAACTGCCTTTATCCCACAGTCGAGTGTGATAACTAATTTGCAGTTGCTCTGGTATGCAAAGTCAAGCCCCTGAAATGAGACGCCATAACCCTCTTTATATCTGTCGGGTATATAATAAATCACATTTGAGTACTGCTCTTTCAGGAACGAATACATCAGTGCTACTGCTGTTGTTCCGTCAACATCATAATCGCCGTAAACGAGTATTTTTTCGTTCTTCTTGACAGCTGTTGAGATACGGTCTACAGCAATATTCATATCCTTCATCAGGAAAGGATCATGAAGATAATCGAGACTGGGATTGAAGAAAGCGCTTGCATCAGCTGCTGATTTTATTCCTCTCTGAGCCATCAGGTTTGACAGTGAATCGGGTACGTTAAGAGCTGCCGAAAGCTGTTTAACAACTGCAGGATCGCTCTTCTCCCTTATAACCCACTTCTTTTCCATCTGCTATTAATTAACAATCTCGAGATTAAATATTTCTTCAAGTTTCTTTTTTACAATTTCTTTAGCCTTTTCAAAATCCTGCCTGCAGCCAAGTTCCTTCTCCAGCGAGGTAACACCTTTGTCGGTGAACCCGCAGGGATTTATAAAATTAAAATATTCAAGGCTGGTATTGACATTGAAAGCAAATCCATGCATCGTAACATACCTGCTTGCCCTGACTCCTATAGCACATATTTTCCTGGCCTTTCCTCCAACGTCAGGATCAAGCCACACACCTGTCCCCCCTTCAAGCCTTGAGGCTTTCAGTCCATATTCAGCTACAGTCTGAATAATTGCCTCTTCAAGCATGTAAATATACTCTTTAAGACCGATATTAACAGCATCGAGGTCAAAAATAGGATAGCCCACTATCTGACCGGGACCGTGATAAGTTATATCACCTCCCCTGTCGATCTTGTAAAAGGATGCATCTCTTGCCTTTAACTGAATGGAATCGACAAGCAGGTTATTCTCTGAACCACTCTTTCCCAGTGTATAGACATGAGGATGTTCAACAAAAATCAATGTTCCGGCTGGTCTGTTTTCTGGCGACACAGCCAGTGTAGCTGCTGTCTTCTTGAAGTTGACCAGTTTATCGAAGATCTCTGTCTGGTAATCCCAGGTTTCCTTATAATCCCTGATACCAATATCCTTATATTCAATACGATATTTCAAAATACAATTATGGATTCAAACTTCTAAAAATAATCAAATTTATCGAGCCTTCACATGATTTTCCGCATGGAAAGACGAACGTACTAACGGACTGCTTTCAACAAACATGAAACCTGTTTCCAGTGCAAATTTCCTGTATGCCTCAAATTTCTCCGGAGTAACATATTCAACCACTTCCATATATCCTAAAGCGGGCTGAAGATACTGCCCTATAGTAAGAATTTTACACCCGGTTTCATATATATCCCTGATTGTCTGGATTATCTCTTCCTCCTTCTCCCCAAGGCCGAGCATAAAACCCGACTTCGCAGTCATTCCGTGTTCCGCTATATATCTCAGGACATCCAGGCTTCTGTCGTATTTTGCCTTTGTCCTTATGACAGGTGTCAGCCTCCTGACAGTTTCGATGTTGTGTGAAATAACCTCAGGGGATGCATCAATTACTTTCTGTATGTTCTCAGGTATCCCGTCAAAGTCGGGTATAAGACATTCGATTGTAAGAACCGGATTTACATCTTTCAAGCGTTTTATAGTTGTTACCCAATGAGATGCACCTCCGTCAGGCAGATCATCACGATCGACAGATGTTACTACACAATGCTTCAGTTTAAGGAGCTTAACTGATTCGGCCAGCCTTGCGGGCTCATCCGGATCAGGAGGAAGTGGTCGTCCTGTTATGGTTGCACAGAATTTACATGCCCTGGTGCATATATTACCAAGGATCATGAATGTAGCAGTTCCTGAATTCCAGCATTCTCCGATATTTGGACAATTTCCGCTTGTGCAAATAGTATTGAGACGGTTCCTGGCAACCAGATTCTTCACCACTGAGTAGTTCTCTCCGCTTGCCCTCTGCATCTTCAGCCAGGGCGGCAACCTTTTTCTCTTCTCCATTGAAAATTCTTTCGTCAGCAAATTTACCATAATCAGCGTTAATCTTAGGGATGTCTGGTAAAATATTAATAATCCCCGCTGATGTCGCAGATTTTAGAGGAGATAAGAAAAATATACTCAGAATTACATATATTTGTTAAACATCTTATTGAATCTGAAACTCTTAAACAATAATAAAATGGCTAATAGTGAAATTAAAGTAAATCCTGACTATCAAACAGTTATAGGTAATTTTCCAAAAGTAGGCATCCGTCCTGTTATTGATGGAAGAATGAACGGAGTAAGGGAGACTCTGGAAGATCAGACAATGAACATGGCGAAGAATGCTGCCAGGCTGATCTCTTCAAACCTGAAGTATCCAAATGGGAAACCTGTTGAATGTGTAATAGCCGACACAACCATCGGAGGTGTTGCCGAATCAGCAATGTGCGCCGATAAATTTGTGAAACAGGGTGTTGGTGTCAGCCTCACTGTCACTCCCTGCTGGTGCTATGGCAGCGAAACAATAGATATGAATCCGGAAATGCCGAAAGCTATCTGGGGATTTAATGGAACCGAACGTCCTGGTGCAGTTTATCTTGCAGCAGCCCTGGCAGGTCATACAATGAAAGGATTACCCGCATTCGGAATCTACGGACATGATGTCCAGGATGCCGGAGACCAGAACATACCTGAGGATGTGAAGGAAAAGATACTGAGATTCATAAAGGCAGGACTTGCAGTTTCCTACATGAAAGGGAAATCATACCTCTCAATGGGCTCTGTATCAATGGGTATTGCAGGATCAATAGTAAGGGAGGATTTCTTCCAGGAATATCTGGGCATGAGAAATGAATATGTTGATATGAGCGAGTTTACACGACGCCTCAATCAGGAGATTTATGACAAAGCAGAATATAAAAAAGCGCTTGAATGGACAAAAAAATACTGCAAAGAAGGAAAGGATCTTAACAGCAAACCTCATTCAAAACAGCTCAAGGATAAGGAGTGGGAGATCGTTGTAAAAATGACACTGATAGCCCGCGACCTGATGGTGGGCAATCCAAGGCTGAAAAAGCTTGGTTTCGGTGAAGAAGCAATGGGACATAATGCTATCCTTTCAGGATTTCAGGGACAGCGCCACTGGACCGATCATATGCCAAATGGTGATTTCCTTGAATCAATACTCTGTTCATCATTCGACTGGAACGGAATAAGGCCTCCTTATCTTGTTGCTACTGAAAATGATGCTATGAACGGAGTGCCAATGCTCTTCGGATACCTGCTTACCAACACTGCACAGATGTTCTCCGATATAAGGACCTACTGGAGCCCCGATGCAATTAAGAGAGTTACTAAAGTTAAACCAACAGGGGCAGCAGCAAACGGGGTGATACATCTTATTAATTCCGGAGCATCTTCACTCGACTTCTCGGGCAAACAAAGAAGCAAGGGAAAACCTTCAATCAAACCCTTCTGGGAAATTACCTCAAAAGATGCAGCCGACTGTCTTAAAGCAACTGTATGGCCACCTGCAAACACAGGATATTTCAGAGGAGGCGGATTCTCTTCGCAATTCGACAGTGAAGGCGGAATGCCGGTCACAATATCAAGAGTAAACCTTGTAAAAGGCCTCGGACCTGTGCTTCAGATTGCTGAAGGATGGACAGTTGAACTTCCTGAAAAGGTACATAAGATCCTGTCTGACCGCACAGATCCAACATGGCCAACAACATGGTTCACACCTAGGTTAACTGGCAAGGGAGCCTTTACCGATGTCTATTCAGTTATGGCCAACTGGGGTGCCAATCACAGCGCATCAAGCTACGGACATATCGGTGCCGACCTGGTTACACTGGCATCTCTTCTCAGGATACCTGTCTGCATGCATAACCTTGACGACGAAAAGATATTCCGCCCCAGTTCATGGAACGCATTCGGAATGGAAAAAGAAGGTTCGGACTACAGGGCATGTCAGACCTACGGGCCCCTCTATAAATAAGCGGTTGGCTGAAGGGGTGTCAGAGGGTGGGGAGGGTGAAGGGGTGAAGGAGGGGGTGGGGGATGATAAATCGTGATATTATAATTGTCTTTGATTGCGGGGCCACGAACGTCAGGGCAGTTGCAATCGACAGCAAGGGGATTATACATGCTTCTGAATCATTCTCTAATAATACACGTCCCGACCCGCTCTACCCTGCTTACAGGATATGGGATGTAAATGAGATTTGGGACAAGATGTGCCAGGCTTCGGTAAAAGTGCTTGGCCGGATACAAAAGGAGAGAATAGCAGGCATAACTGTTACAACTTTCGGAGTTGATGGCACACTATTCGACAAGTCCGGTAAAATGCTGTACCCTGTTATCTCATGGCAGTGCGAAAGAACAAATCCGATCATGTCGGATATCGGAAAATATATCCCGCTTGATGAGCTTTACAGTGAGTGCGGTGTACTTCCTTTTACTTTCAATACTATCAACAAATTAATCTGGTTTTTCGAACATAAACCGGAATTAGTCGAAAAAAGTGACATCTTCCTTATGATGCCATCCATCTTTTCATACTTCCTTACAGGTGAGATGGTTAACGATATGTCGATGGCAGGAACAACAATGACTACCACTCTTTCCGAAAGGAAATTTTCTGAAAAAATACTTAAAAGTATCAACTTCCCTTCAGAAAAGATGGGAGTACCTGTCGAACCCGGAAGTATTATCGGAAAAATAACACGGAAAGCCTCCGCAGAGACTTCAATTCCTGAAGGTATTCCGGTAATAGCAACAGGGCATGATACACAATTTGCTGTTTTCGGATCTGGGGCTGAGATAAACCAGCCGGTTCTCTCTTCAGGCACATGGGAGATTCTGATGGTACGTTCCAAAGGTTTCAGGACAGGAAAAGAGCAGATGAATCTGGGGATCACAACCGAGCTGGACTCACGACCCGGCCTTTACAACATAGGAAATCAATGGATTGCCTCAGGGGTACTGGAATGGGTAAAAAAGAATCTTTACAGTGATGTAAAGGAGAACGTTTACGAAACCATGATATCAGGTGCAGAAAATGTACCTCCCGGATGCAACGGAGTTAAAGCTGTCCCGAAATTTTATGAGGAGCTCCATGGAAAACCGGGAGGGCAGATACTCGGACTGACAATGGAATCAACACGGGATGAGATCTACCGGGCAATGCTTGAAGCTCTGGCTGCCAGGCTGGCTGAAGGAAACAAGGCTCTTGAAGAGGCTGGCGGGTTTAAAACAGAAAGCATAATATGTGTTGGCGGAGGATCCAAAAACCGCCTCTGGAATCAGCTTCGGGCAAACGCTGCCGGTGTTCCCCTGAAGATAATTGACCAGAAAGAGACCACTGTCCTTGGAGCCTCGCTTTTCGTCCAGGCTGCCTGCGGAAATTTTTCATCACCTGAAGAAGCAAGAAATTCAATCGACTATAATACTCAGATTATTTTACCGGAATAGGACCACTGTGCCGTTGAGCCTTTGAGCCACTGCGCCTCTGATTCTCCGCTCCAAACTTATATTTTTATGGATATAGCTTATTTAAACGGCAAATTTCTCCCTTCAGATGAAATAACAATCAGCCCCGATGACCGCGGCTTTCTCTTTGCCGATGGCATATATGAGGTGGTAAGATGGTATGAGGGAGGCTTCTTCGACATGGAAGGTCATCATCTCAGGATGAAAAGAAGTCTAAGGGAAGTACGAATTGACTGGCCCGGTGCTGACGAGTTTCCTTCGGTTGCCAATGATCTGATTATCAGAAACTCTCTCCATGACAAGCATGCACTGGTATATCTCCAGGTAACAAGAGGCGTTGCCAGACGGTCCCATGCATTTCCCTCCCCTGCTGTTTCACCTACTGTTTATGCTTTTGCCCGTGGCTTCAGCCCCGACCCGGATATGATTTCCAAGGGGATAAAAACAATACTGAAAAAAGAGATCAGGTGGAGCCGGTGTGATATTAAATCTGTTTCCCTCCTTCCCAATATACTCAGCTTTCAGGATGCAGTTGAAGCAGGCACTTCCGAATGCATATTCGAAAGAGACGGACTGATCACTGAATGTGCACACTCAAATGTCTTCTTCGTTAAGGACGGGGCACTGTATACCCATCCCGAATCAGATAGTATTCTGTCTGGTATTTCAAGAAAGAATGTAATCATGATTGCAAAGGAAACAGGGATTCCGATAAAGGAAAATGCTGTTCAATTAAAAGACCTGCCTCTGGTAGATGAGGCATTTATCACAAATACATCATTTGAGGTAGCTCCTGTTATCTCAATTAATAACATTCCGGTGGGTGATGGAAAACCCGGACCAGTGACACTTAAACTGCGATCTCTGTTCCGTAACGAAACATTGAAATTGAAAAAAACATCAGAATAATGAAAAGACGAGATTTTATTACCAGGACAGCAATAGCTGGAGGGGCTCTTACACTTGGCCTGTCATGTAAAAGAAAGATTGAGTCTTCTGAACCTGTTGAGAAAAACAGTACCGCAGCCTTGCCTTATTCCGGAGGAAAGACTATAACTGAACCAGAAAGAAAAATCCCGGTATTTGCTGAGACAGATGTACTTGTAATAGGCGGAGGACCAGCGGGAGCAGCCGCGGCAATTGCTGCAAGCAGGGCCGGTGCAGAGACATACCTTGTTGAAAGGTATAATCATCTCGGAGGCTTGTGGACAGGAGGACTTGTTCTGCCGCTCCTGTCTACCCATGCTGTCGACAAAAATAACCGCAGGAAGCAGGTTATCTTCGGAATAGGAGGTGAAATGTCGGACCGGCTTAAAAAGCTTGGTATGTCGATATTTGAAATAAATCCTGTTATAGATCCGGAAGCCGGTAAATATGTGTTGGATGAAATGATAATGGAGTCAGGTGTGAAAATGATATACCACACCTGGGCCTCAAATGTGATTATGGACGGAAAGACTATAAGAGGGGTTATACTGGAAAATAAATCCGGAAGAATGGCAATCCTTGCTAAAGTAGTTATCGACTGCACAGGCGACGGAGATATCTTCAATCTGGCAGGAGAAAACTATGATATGATGAATTATCATATCGGACTTGTTCACCGGCTGGGAAATATTGACCATATCAAGCCAGGAATAATCACGGATCCCAAACCCGACCTTGGAGGTGAAACTCCTATCAGGGGTGTCAACTGGGTCAATATGCACGGAGATAATGATCAGAACGGTACCGATATTATCACACTCTCAAAGCTTCAGATGAAATACCGGAAAGAAATCTGGGAGAGTGTTCAGAAAATAAAAAGCACACCGGGCTATGAAGATGTCTTCCTTCTTGATACGGCATCACAACTTGGTGTAAGAATGTCAAGGATTCTTGATGGCGAATACCGACTGACTCTTGAGGATTCAATGACCTATAAAAATTTTAAGGACGTCATTGGTATCAGCGGAGCCTGGACAACAATGATGTATAAAGGAAAAGCTGTAAAAGCTGAAAACAGGCCTCTCTGGCAAATACCATACCGGTCCCTTTTGCCAAAGAAAACTGAGAATCTTCTTGCCGCAGGCCGTTGCTTCTGCTTTGAAAAAGAGCTTGTTGAAGACACCAGGATAATCGGAACATGCCTTGTTACTGGTCATGGAGCCGGAGCCGCAGCAGCACTTGCAGTAAAAGAGAATAAAAGGGTGAGGGATATTGACACAGGCAGGTTGAAAGAACTGCTTGTTAGTCAGGGTGCCTGGCTGGGATGAAAATTGTCTTAAAATCTGAAACTGTACGCATTGCTTCAACGCTTGCTGCATTCTTTATGGCTCTGCCACTGGGACTGAAAGGATTGACGGGCATTTTTGTATGGACCAGTCCTTTTATTATGCTCAACTCCATAATTATTCTTAAATCATTTGTTGTACTTAATCTTCTTGGAACAGCGGTATTGCTTGTGGTGATATTCAAAAACCGCTTTTTTTGCCGTTATATGTGCCCTGCAGGATTTTGCTGTGATAAAATTTCGGGAATCAGCAGGACCAAAGTCTCCATTCATAAAAAGATGCCTGCTGTCGGATCCTGGCTGGCATTAATATCACTGGCAGCAGCCTTCGCAGGGATTCCGCTTTTAATCCTTCTCGATCCGCTTGCTATTTTTCATGGCACCTTTTCAATCTTATCAGGTGACTTATCATTTGTCACAATTCTCTCATTATCAGGGTTTCCGCTGTTGCTTGCTGTCAATTATATTTTCCCTGATATCTGGTGCAGCAGAATTTGCCCGCTTGGAGGTCTGCAGGACCTTCTGACAGATATCAGAAGAAGAACATCCCGGCTGATCCGACGGAAGCCTCAGGAAAGCGATCCATATTCACCTGCAAGGCGATTCTTTCTGGCATCGGGTCTGGGTTTGATTTCAGGCTTTGTACTCCCGAAACTGATAAGTCCTTCACGATCACAATATATACGCCCTCCGGCCTCAGTTGAGCCTGCAACATTCAATACTTTATGTATCCGGTGCGGGAACTGCATCAAGTCATGTCCCACAAATATTATTACAAATCATACCGATTACAGTGATCTCACATCATGGATGACACCTGAGATAAATTTCGGAGACGGATACTGCCTTGAAACATGTAATCTCTGCAGTTCTGTTTGTCCGACAGGCAGTATAACACATTTCAGTCCTGATGCGAAAAAGATAATATTCATGGGTTCTGCAGTGGTTAATTATAAAGAATGTCTTCTGGCACATAACAAGGAATGTGACCGCTGCATGGCAGCCTGTAAATATAATGCTGTTAAAATTGTACCTGCCTCCAGGCTGCTCCTTATGACTCCTGAAATTGACCAAAAGAAATGCGTGGGTTGTGGTGCTTGTGCTGTAATTTGCCCGACCAGTGCCATAAATATGATACCTCCTCTGGCAGTATGATCCGGTATCAACCATTTTTCTATCTTTGCAGAAATTTTTGATTACAATGAGTAATATGCATTTAAGTGAACAGGAGCAGATAAGAAGAAATTCTCTCGCTGAACTCCGTAAAATCGGTATCGATCCTTATCCTGCTGCTGAATTCAAGACAAACATTTTTGCACAGAAGATCCTTGACGAATACGATCCTGCACTGAATAATTTCCAGGAAGTGACTCTGGCCGGTCGCATAATGAGCCGGCGAATAATGGGCAATGCCTCTTTTGCTGAAATTATGGATTCATCGGGCAGGATACAGGTTTATGTTCGTCGCGACGATATATGCCCCGGTGAAGATAAAACCATGTACAACACCGTGTTCAAGCACCTGCTTGATATTGGCGATATTATTGGGGTAAAAGGACGGGTTTTCAAAACCCAGATGGGCGAAACAACGGTACACGTGGATGAATTTACTGTGTTGTGCAAATCGATACGTCCCCTGCCTGTTGTAAAGGAAAAGGATGGTATCTTTTTCGATGCTGTTACCGATCCTGAAATGAAGTACCGGCAGAGATATGTGGACCTTATTGTAAATCCGGGTGTAAGGGATGTTTTCAGGAAAAGAACACAGATAATACAATCGATGCGTGAGCTCTTCAACTCAAAAGGTTACCTCGAAGTTGAAACTCCAATACTACAGCCAATTCCTGGCGGAGCAACAGCCAGACCATTTAAAACTCATCATAATGCACTCGATATTCCTCTTTATTTAAGAATAGCCAATGAGCTGTATCTTAAGCGTTTAATAGTTGGCGGGTTTGAGGGAGTATATGAATTTGCCAAAGACTTCCGTAATGAAGGAATGGACCGGACACATAACCCGGAGTTCACAGTTATGGAGATCTATATAGCCTATAAGGATTATGAATGGATGATGAGTTTCACAGAAGAAATCATACAGAAAGCTGCTCTCGACCTTCATGGAAAAACAGATATCGTTTTTGGAGATAAGACAATTAGTCTCAAAACACCATTCAAAAGAATTACAATGCTTGATTCGATTAAGGAGAATACCGGTATCGACATATCAGGTATGACAGAAGAGGAACTGGTAATAGTATGCAATAAACTGGGTGTTGCTCATGATAAAACTATGGGTAAAGGAAAACTTATCGATGCAATTTTCGGTGAGAAATGCGAACATAGTCTCATTCAGCCTACATTCATAATTGATTATCCAACTGAGACATCTCCTCTTACCAAAAAGCACAGAAGCAAACCAGGTGTGACAGAAAGGTTCGAATTGTTTATCAACTCAAAGGAGATTGCAAATGCATATTCTGAGTTAAACGATCCTATAGATCAGATGGACCGGTTCCAGGATCAGCTTAAACTCTCCGAAAAAGGTGATGATGAAGCAATGTTCATAGATCTCGATTTTGTAAGAGCCCTGGAATATGGGATGCCTCCCACATCAGGTATGGGTATGGGGATAGACAGACTTGCAATGCTGCTTACAAACCAGGCTTCAATACAGGACGTCCTTCTCTTTCCGCAGATGAAACCGGAAAAGAAAGCTCCTTCAGCTGATTCCGATGAAAAATATACTGAAAAAGGGATCCCTCAGGAATGGATAGAACCATTAAAAAAACTTGGTTTTACAACAGTTGAGAAACTAAAAGAGGTTGAGAAACATACTAAACTCCACCAGGATCTTTGTGGATTTAACAAAAAAAACAAACTCGGATTGCAGAATCCAACTCAGGATGATGTTAAGGCGTGGTTGATTTAAAATTTGAGATTCCGGAAAATCCGGAACGTGGTTACATTTTCTGACAATAATCTGAGTATTATGAATTTGTTTAAAAAAATATTTAAACTCTCCGGAACCGGTTTTACCAAAAATCAGTATTACGAGTCAATGAATATGGCTCTTAAAAGACTCAATAATGGATATACCATGCTCCATTATCCTTTTTTTGTGAGTGAGTCCGACAGTTTTGTAAAAGCACAATCAAACCTTACCGATTATTGCATTTCATTGCTCGATCCTATTGAAAACAAGGAAGTAGTTGAAATCGGATGTGGAAATGGCGTTCAGTCGTTATATATCTGGCAGAAATTCAATCCTTCAAAAATTACAGGTATAGATCTCAACATGGCCAATATAGAAATTGCCATCAGTGAAAAAGAAAGGATGAATGCAGAAAAAGTCACATTCATAGTTGATGATGCTCAGGATATGAAGAATATTCCTTCCTCATCGGTAGATGTCCTGCTCAACATTGAAAGCGCATTTCACTATCCAGATAAAACTGCTTTCCTGAAAGAGGTACACAGGGTTTTGAAACCGGGTGGTCAGTTTCTTATTGCCGATATTCTCACAAAACCAAGAAAAGTCAGGATGAGATTATGGGGTAATTCTATGTCACATCATTTCTGGAACCACAATCAGTATCATGAAGAGTTTAAAAAAACGGATCTGGAGATATTCAGAAGTGAAGATATTTCTGAAAGTATAAAGAAAGGATGGACCATGTATAAAAACTGGCTCCCGAAAATAAAGAGAGAATCATTTCTTCAGAATGTTGCATTCAGGATTTTCTATGTTCTCAATGCCAGGATAAATCTGTATTTACTAAATAAGCAGCAATACCATGTTTTTACAGGGTGTAAGCGTGCTGCCTGATAATTAAAATTACAATGCTGAACATTCTCAAACATCCGCTGCTTACGCATAAACTGGCCAGACTCAGAAAAAAGGAGACAGCCACCAAGGAGTTCCGTGAAACCCTCAAGGAGATTGCCGGATTAATGGCTTATGAGATTACAAGGGACCTCCCAGTCAGAAGTGTGATTGTCGAAACACCTGTTGGTCAATGCAAGACAGAAGAACTTGCAGTCGATATAGTTCTTGTACCTGTGCTGAGAGCTGGACTGGGAATGGTTGATGGCATTTCAGACCTGATACCCAATGTCAGGATTGGTCATATTGGAATCTACCGCGATCATGATACCCTGAAGCCCATGACATATTATTCTAAGTTCCCTGAAAATATAACAGAATCAATTGTGATGGTCCTCGATCCCATGCTTGCAACAGGAGGCAGCTCATCAGATGCAATCAAGGTCTTAAAGGATCATGGCGCTAAAAGTATTAAACTTGTTTGCATTGTTGGTGCTCCTGAAGGGATTAACCGAATAACAAAGGATCATCCTGATGTTCAGATCTTTATTGCCGGGCTTGATGAAAAGCTTAATGAAAACGGATATATCGTCCCCGGTTTAGGTGATGCCGGTGACAGACTCTTCGGAACAAAATAACTATGCTCCCAAACAACGTTATCGAAGTAAAAAACGTCTGGAAATCCTTCAAGACGGTTCAGGCTGTAAAGGGTATTAATCTTTCCATACCAAAAGGGAAGTTTATAGCACTGCTCGGACCAAACGGAGCCGGTAAAACCACCCTTGTTGAGATGATTGAGGGAATACAGAAACCTGACAGAGGTGAGATAACCATAATGGGGAAAAAGTGGAAAGGCAATGAGGATGAATTACACCGTATTCTTGGATTGTCTCTTCAGGAGAACCATTTCATTGAGAAACTGAGGGTAACAGAAACACTTCGTCTCTTTGCGGGGTTCTTTGATCTGGGAATGGAAAAAGTTGAAGAGATAATAAAAATTGTTGGCCTCGAAGAGAAAAGAAAATCATATGTTGTCAATCTCTCCGGCGGACAGAAGCAAAGGCTGGCAATTGGTATTGCCCTTTTAAACAATCCTGCAATACTCCTTCTTGATGAACCAACAACAGGACTGGATCCGAATGCGAGAAGGGAGATCTGGGAAATCCTCCACTCGCTCAAGAAGAAGGAGGAGACTTCTATGATACTTACAACCCACTACATGGAGGAGGCAGAGTATCTGTGTGATTATATTGTTATTATGGATAATGGCACAATCCTGAAGGAGGGTACTCTACAGCAACTTCTTGAGGATGATACATCTGAAAAGGTTGTCGAATTTACTGCCGAAAAACCTCTTGATTCACTTGACTTATCTTCACAGGAACTGCCTTTCACTATTCATTCAGGTGACTCCCCCGGAAAGGGCTTTATCTCACTTAAGAATTTCGAATCAGAATTGCCTTTGTTTATGTCATACATGAAGTCGAGGAATAATTCGCTTAAACACATGGAATGCCGGAGAAAAACTCTTGATGATCTTTTCGTTACACTAACCGGGAGGAAAATCAATGAATAGGTGGTTAAGCCTGACACAGTTATGGCATCTGTTCATAGCACTGTTTCGTGAGATAATTCGCGAACCGGGTGTTCTTTTCTGGGGAATCCTCTTCCCTATTCTGATGGCTCTCGGACTTGGTGTTGCCTTTGCAAAAAAGGCCGATGTAATCCGCAAAATAGCGATAATTGATACGGCAGAACAAATTTCAGGTCATCAGGGAGATTCTGTTATTACCGCTTTCCTTGAAAATTCCTGCGAAATAAACAGTTCGGAAAAGAATGAGGAATGGAAATGGAAATATATAATCAAGGATGACAAGCTTGGGAATTCAATCTTCCTTTTTTATGATATGAAATGGGATGAGGCTATGATACTTCTGAAAAGAGGTACTATTAACGTATTAATTACCGGCAGAGATGGGAAAACCGAATACCATTTTGATCCCATGAATGCTGATGCTGAGCTTACATATCTAAAACTCAGCAGCATTATAGGCGAAGGGAGAATTCTTACAGAGAAAAGCAGTTCCGAGATCAAACCCCTCACCGTAACAGGAACAAGATATATCGATTTCTTTGTCCCGGGGCTTCTTGCACTTGGTGTAATGATGTCGTGCATGTGGGGTATCAGCTACGGCATCATTGAAAAACGCTCGAAAAAGCTTCTCAGAAGAATGGTAGCCACCCCGATGAAAAAATCGCATTTCCTGATAGCACTGATATCTGTCAGGTTTACAATGAATCTGATCGAAGCAATGATACTCCTCCTGTTTGCCCTTGTTGCATTTAAAATGAAAATACAGGGAGATCTGGTTGCACTTGTGCTGATCTTTATTGCAGGAAATATCGCATTTTCAGGCATAGCGGTTCTTGTTTCATCACACACCGCCAACACAGAAGTCGGGAATGGGATAATAAATTTTGTGGTTACACCAATGATGGTATTATCAGGTATTTTCTTCAGTTACCAGAATTTCCCCGAATGGGCAGTGCCGGTTATCAAAAACATGCCGTTGACAATGCTTGCAGACGGAATCAGGAGCATATTCAATGAAGGTGCCGGATACAGCCAGGTAGCCCTCCCAATTCTAATTCTTACACTAACCGGAATAATATTTTTTGCTGCAGGACTGAAGATCTTTAAATGGCATTAACAGAAAAAATTCTTTCTGGTATGCATCATATCTGATTTTATTGTGTCTTTATAACAGAAATTAAAGATCAATAAAAAGATAAAAGATGAAAAACTAAGTTTTATTACCGCTGCCATTCTCATCCTGTCAATTGCTGTTACCTGCCAGGCACAGAACAGAAAAACCGTTCACGGGAACAATAAGGTTGTTACAAAAGAGAGAGAAGCCGGATCATTTTCCGGAATAAAAGTCAGTACCGGAATTGATGTTTACCTTAAACAGGGTAATAATCAATCGATAAGAGTTGAGGCTGATGAGAACCTTCATGAATATATTTTAACAGAAATAGAAGGTGATGTACTCCATGTCTATACTGAGGCAAATATCAGGGATGCCGGAGAGAAAAAGGTGTATGTTACAATGAAAGAAATCAGCTCAGTGAAAGCTACAAGTGCAGGGGATGTAATTGGAGAAACACCCGTTAAGACCGATGAAATCGAAATTGATGCCAGCAGCGCAGGTGATATTAAACTTGAAGTTTATGCAAAAGATATAGAAGTGGATATCAGCAGTTCGGGAGATGTAACTCTTACCGGCGAGGCAGATGTTCTTGAAGCAGACCTGAGCAGTGCAGGTAATCTTAATGCAGCCGATCTTAAGGTACGTGAGGCAGAGGTTAACGTTTCAAGTGCAGGTGATGCAGATATTAATGTAACTGAAAAACTTCAGGCAAGGGCTTCCAGTGCAGGCGATGTTCATTATTCAGGAAATCCTAAGTATGTAGATGCACATTCTTCCAGTGCAGGAAGCATTCATAAAAGATAGTTATTATTCAATATATATTACCCATTTATTATGAGCCGCTGGATAACCTCCATCGGCTTTTTTTTTAACTTTGTATGTAGAGTTAATTAAAGGGCATAAAATCATTATTGAAATAATTACCAGGTAATATGAAAGAAAAACTAAATGTTAATCTTAAGAATGCCGGAGCATTTGTCTCCTTTGAAGAGGTTGTTGCCCTTGCACAGCAATCAGTCAGACATCTTGATGCTCTTAACAAAGGTACCGGTGCAGGAAATGATTTCCTCGGATGGTTATCCCTGCCGGATGATATACAGAAACAACTTGATAAAATAGAAAAATGTGCTAAACACCTCAGGTCGGTTTCTGATACAACTGTTGTTATAGGAATAGGCGGATCATATTTGGGGGCAAGAGCCGTGATGGAAGCACTGTCACATTCCTTTACTCCATACCTTAAAAAGAAGCCTCATCATGATGTGATATTTGCTGGTCAGAATATCTGTGAGGATTACCTCTCAGAATTGCTTGAAGTTCTTGATGAGAGGAATTATTCGATAATAGTAATCTCAAAATCAGGAACAACAACCGAACCTGCAATTGCATTCAGGATACTTAAAGATCATCTCGAAAAGAAAGTAGGAAAACCGGTAGCCGCCGACAGAATAATTGCAATTACTGATGAAAAGAAGGGCGCGCTCAGATCGCTGGCTGAAACAAACGGATATGAAACATTTGTCATCCCCGATAATGTAGGCGGCAGATATTCAGTTCTATCACCGGTGGGATTACTTCCGATTGCTGTAAGCGGACTCGATATAAAAGCGCTTGTAAATGGTGCCAAAGCGATGGAAGAGGTAACAAGGACGAACAAAGATGTAGCCTCCAATCCGGCAATTCTATACGCTGCAGCCAGAAACCTTCTACTTCAGGGAGGAAGACCTGTTGAGATAATGGTCGGGTTCACTCCAAAACTGCATTTCATGTCTGAATGGTGGAAACAGCTTTATGGCGAAAGCGAAGGAAAAGACGGAAAAGGCATTTTCCCCGCTTCAGTTGATATGACAACCGATCTTCATTCTCTTGGACAATATATCCAGGATGGTCAGAGAATATTGTTTGAAACTATGATATCTGTTAAGAGTCCTGCAAAAAATCTTACGATACCCCTGGAAAAAGATGATTCCGATCAGCTCAATTTCCTTGCCGGTAAAAGATTGTCAGAGGTTAACAGAAATGCTGAAGCCGGAACAATAATTGCCCATAACGACGGCAATGTTCCTGTGATAAAAATCGAAATCCCCTCACTTGATGATTATTATATCGGACAGCTTATCTATTTCTTTGAGATAGCCTGCGGAATAAGCGGATATATTCTTGACGTCAATCCATTCGATCAGCCGGGTGTTGAAGCTTACAAGAAAAACATGTTCGCTCTTCTCAATAAACCAGGCTACGAGGAGGCAGGAAAGAAACTGAGAGAAAGATTAGGTAAACAGGAATACGCGAAAATCAGCAGATCTCGCAGAGTAAACGCCTTTTCTTATCCATTCCCTAAATCAGGGGACTTGTGAAAACCAGCGGATTTGTTAAATAATGACTGTTATTTTTTTCCAGCCTTTCTTTTAGCTTTAGAATTTTGACAAATTCATTGAGCACTTCTGTCAGATTCGGGCTACCAATCTCCTGCAGATCATAATGTACCCTGGTATTTGGTTTCTTTATCTTAATGATCCTGCTGAGATCAATAGGGGTTGCTATTAATACACTGTCGCAATCGGTATTGTTGATTGTTGTTTCAAGATCCTTAAGCTGCTGTTTGCCATAACCCATAGCCGGTAAAAGAGTCCCAATATTTGGGTATTGCCTGAATGTATCACTCAACCTGCCGACAGTAAACGGACGCGGATCAACAAGTTCAGATGCACCGAATTTACGGGCTGCGACAACACCTGCTCCTATCTTCATCTCCCCGTGTGTAAGTGTGGGGCCCATCTTCAACTGCAAGTACTCTTTTTCCTCTTATCACTGATGGATCATCAACCCTGATAGGTGAAGCACCGTCAATAACAACTGACTTTGGATTCACCTTCTCTATGCTTTCCCTTACGATCTGAATTGATTCAGGCGAAGAGCTGTCCATTTTATTGATGACCACCACATCTGCAATACGAAGAGTTACCTCTCCCGGATAGTATTTTAACTCATGGCCAGCCCTGTGTGGATCGGTTACTGTTATCATCAGATCAGGTTTATAGAATGGGAAGTCATTGTTGCCTCCATCCCAGAGTATTACATCACATCCGTCCGGATCTTTCTCAGCAGCACGTACAATTGCCTCATAATCAACACCTGCATAAATTACATTGCCTCTTACAACATGCGGTTCATACTCTTCCATCTCCTCAACTGTGCATTTGTGCTTTGCAAGATCTTTAACAACTGCAAAACGCTGGACTTTCTGTGCATTTAGATCGCCATACGGCATCGGGTGACGGATAGCAACAACCTTAAGACCTTTTTCCATCAAAAGCTCGATCACTCTTCTTGATGTCTGGCTTTTCCCGCATCCAGTCCTGATTGCACCTACAGCAATTACCGGTTTAGTGCTTTTTATCATTGTATCAGCAGGCCCTAGAAGGACAAAATTGGCGCCGGCAGCATTAACAATAGCGCTGACTGACATTACTTTCTGGTAAGTAACATCGCTGTATGAAAAGACACAATCGGATACATTATGCTTTTTTATCAGTTCCGGAAGATTCTCTTCACCAACTATCGGAATACCATTGGGATACAGTTTTCCTGCAAGTTCTTTGGGATATTTCCTGCCATCAATATCAGGAATCTGAGCTGCAGTAAATGCAACCACATTATATAACGGATTGTCTCTGTAACAGGTATTGAAATTGTGAAAATCACGGCCCGCAGCTCCAATTATGATGACATTTTTCTTAACCATAAATCCTCCCTTGGTTTAATTATTTTTCTTTAGAACCTAAAATGATTTCAGAATGAAGCAACAAATTTATAATTTGCAGTGTGAAAATCCGAGTAATTCAGTCTATTTTTTGAAATACTCAGATGGCGTGTTATCATTCTGACCTATAAATATTTAGCATTGGTTTATGATCAATATGAAAACATGTTAAAGAAAATGTTTTTTAACATTTGAGGCATATGGCAAATTCTTTGTACTATTATACCTGATTATGAATGTACTTGCCCACATATATCTTTCCGGTGACTCCGAAAAAGTCATCATCGGAAATTACATAGGCGACTATGTAAAGGGCAAGGATTATCTAAATTATCCTGAACAGATCAGAAAAGGGATTATTCTTCACAGGCATATTGATGGTTTCACCGACAGACATCCTGTTGTGCACCGCAGTAAAATATTTTTTACAAGGAAATATCATAAATATTCAGGTGTTGTAACAGATATTATCTATGATCATTTCCTTACAAAAGAATGGGATTTTTTTTCAAGACGCCCGCTTGAGAGTGTAACCTATAACTTCTACAGAGCCATGGTGAACAACTATGAGCATATGCCTGAGAATGTAAGGGATATGATGCCATTTTTTATTATAAACAACTGGATTGAATCATACCAGACTGTTAATGGCATTAGACATGTACTCAGCACATTAAGCAAGCATTCAACCTTACCCAACGAAACCAGGTTTGCAATCAGGGCATTAAAAAAGAATTATTACTCCCTGCAGGATGACTTCATGGAATTCTTCCCTCAGCTCATAGATTATGTGGAAAAGGAATTCGGAGTACAGATATCTCACAGAATAACAATTCCGTTCTGATCATACAAGATACTCATTGCGACTGGCATCAAGCCTGAGAAATACAAAAAGCAGAAGAGTAAAGCCCCATAAAGAGCTTCCTCCGTAGCTGAAAAAGGGCAATGGTATGCCGATAACAGGCACAATGCCTATAGCCATTCCTATATTTATAAATACATGTAAGAACAATATCGATACTACTCCGTATCCATAAACCCTTGAAAAAACAGATCGTTGTCGCTCAGCCAGAATTATCAGCCGTAAAAACAAAAACAGGTATGTTGCTATTACTGCCAGTGACCCGAGAAACCCCCATTTCCTCTCCAATGGTACAGAAAATAAAATCGGAGCTTTGCTTGGGTACAAACTTGAATTTTGTCTGTGTCCCCTGCAAATAACCTTTTCCTGCAAAACCTCCTGATCCGATTGAGATAATCGACTGATTGACATTGTACCCGGTTCCCTTCGGATCGGATTTGATCCCGAGAAGAATATTGATCCTGTCCCGCTGGTGATTGGGAAGAAGCTCATTGAAAGCATAGTCTACAGAATTTACAAAGATCAGGCTTCCTATTAAAAACAGATAAACCACCAAAACTGCCATAGCCTTCTTGGAATAGATATCCCAGGCAAACAGGACTCCTGAAATCAGAAGGGCAATTAATATAATAAGCTCATTATCAAGCTTTTTAAGCAGGTAATGGTCAATAACATACAAGATTGCTGCATTAACAATAAATATTCCTGAACCTGCCAGAGCAATTTTCCATTTACGGGTTGCAAACCATACCACTAATACTGCAATTACTGTAATGCCTGCTGACAGATAAAAATTGTTAATTATGAGGGTTAGAAAGAAAAGGATGACTGCAAGCAATCCGGAGACAAAAACATAGGGGCTCATACCCTCCCTGAACAAAACCAAAAACAAGGATAGAAATACAATCGTTGAACCCATATCGGGCTGAAGTGCGGTAAGTAATGCAGGAAAGAGGATAATTGCCGAGGCCGGAAGAAGTACACTCCATCTTGTAAGATCATGGCGGCGCGAATTAAGGTAACCGGCAAGAGCGATTGCAGTGCCGAACTTTGCAAACTCTGAAGGTTGAAGGCTGAACCAGCTGAATTCAAACCACGACCTGGCACCGTTTATCTCATTCCCGAATAAAAGTACCAGAACAAGCAGTAGCATAAGTGATCCATAAATAAACCAGGAAAAGAAGAAGTAGAACCTGTTATCAATTATGAGAGCAAAAATACCTGTGATAATTGCAGCTATTATCCAGATAAACTGCTTTCCATACCGCTGTGACAGGTCAAGTATCCTGCTATGCTCTTCATTATACACTGCAGCGTAGATATTGAGCCAGCCCATAACTACCAGCAGCAGGTACAGGAGTATCGTGATCTTGTCAAGGCTTAGCCAGATGTTAATGCTGCGTTTCACTTTCTATAATATTATCTTCGAGGTTGAGGTCTAGTATTCTTTTCTCCATAACCTTGTTGGAGATTGTGTCACGAAGGTATTTTTCTATCATCAGACTTGCCACAGGTGCCGCATATGTTGATCCGAATCCGGCATTTTCAACATAAACTGCAATTGCTATTCTGGGATTGTCCTTAGGTGCAAAAGCTATGAATACTGAATGGTCCTTGCCGTGAGGATTCTGTGCAGTCCCGGTCTTTCCGCATACGATTATGTCCCTTATCCTTGCAATCCCTGCAGTTCCGCCCGGAGCACCATTAACAGCACCTTCCATTCCAACAATGATTTTCTCAAAATTTGCTGAGTCAATATCTATTGTATGTTTTACAGTAAAACGAGGATCAATAACATTTTCCTTGCCTATCCCCCTGACAATATGAGGAGTATAAAAATACCCCCTGTTGGCGATAGCAGCAGTCATATTTGCCATCTGAAGCGGGGTTGTTCCGATCTCACCCTGTCCTATTGCCATAGATATTACAGTAAGTGCCTTCCATTTATTTTTGCCATGATACCGGTCGTAATAGCTGGTAGAGGGAACAAATCCTGCCAGCTCATTAACGAAATCCGTCCCCAGTTTGCTGCCAAACCCGAATTCATTCAGATATCTTTTCCATTCAATATATGCCTCCGAAACGCTGCCATATTTCCTGTTTTCAAGTACCCGCCTGTAGGTCTGACAGAAATATGAATTGCAGGAATTAGCCACAGCTCCTGCCAGATCAAGAGGTGAAGCATGTCCATGGCACCCAACAAAAAGATAACCAAAATCACAACCGAATTTTGTATCCTCACTTATTACCCCTTCCTGCAGACCAATAAGTCCGTTGATTGGCTTAAATGTGGAGCCTGGCGGATAAGAGGCCATCAGGGCCCTGTTAAACAATGGCAGTATGGCAGTATCTGACTGAAGAGTTGCAAAATTCTCTGATCGCACCCTTCCTACAAGTAATCCCGGATCATAGCCGGGAGCCGAAACAAGTGATAGTACTTCCCCTGTTCCCGGTTCAATAGCTACAATGCTGCCCCGCTTATTCTTCATCAGCAACTCACCGTATTCCTGCAGATCAAGATCAATTGACGAGACAATATCAGAACCCTGAACCGCAACTGTATCCATCGCCCCTTCAGCATATGATCCCTTTATTCTGCTGAATACATCGACCATATAAATCTTAACACCTTTGCGACCGCGAATCTCTTTTTCATAAGCCTCTTCAATACCGCTTTTGCCAATATAATCGCCGGGTTTATAATATGGATTCTTCCTTATAAGGCTTTCATCCACCTCACTCACATAGCCAAGAATATGGGCAGCAACAGGTCTGGTGTATTTGCGTAGCGTTCTGGGCTGAACATAGAATCCGGTATAGAGGAACATCTTCTCCTGTAATCTTGCGTATGTTTCATCAGATATCTGTTTCAGAAAAACAGATGGAGCCCGTCTTGAATAGTTAACCGCACTTCTCATCTGCCGCTTGAACATATCAGTTGTAATCCCAAGCAGGGAACAGAATTCAGCAGTATCTATACCGGAAGTCTGCGCAGGGATTACCATAATGTCATATGCTGCCATGTTCGATACTATCAGCTCTCCGCTTCTGTCAAATATTAGTCCCCGGGCAGGATATTGAGTAACATACCTGAGAACATTGTTATCGGCAGAAAGTCTGTAAGTATCTTTTACTATCTGGATTACAAATAACCTGACAATGAGTACCAGGCATGCCACCAGCATCAGGGCCATTATGATATACTTCCGGTTTATAAATGGATCCTTCATATATTACCGGATTATCTGCCCTTCCTGTAAAACTCAATTACAAGTACAAAAACCAGGGTAAAAAGTGAACTAAGCAAAACCCTTAAAAGTGTTCTGAAAAAATCAGTGAATCTGAAAACTTCAATATAGAATAACACCGTATGATGAACCAGAATAATCGCCATGGCATATAATAAAAACCACCTGAAGCCATATGTTAACATTGAAGGCTGTGCACCCGGCTCATATCCGTCGCGTGGTGAGTTTGATCGTAGTATGAAGGGACGCACAAATCCTGCAAAAACAGTTGCGGTGGAGTGCATTCCGGGAGAACCAGAATAGAAATCAATAATCATTCCGATGCCAAAGGAGAGTAGAAGCAAAAGCCATGAAGGTATTTCAACCGGAAGGAGAAGAATAAAAATAATATACACATAGGGATTCACATATCCGCTGAACTGAATATTATTGAACATCAATACCTGCAGCAGAACAAGTATGATAAAGATAAGACCAAATCTTAATATTGAATTAATCATTGAATTTGGTTTTCCAGTTCAATAAATTCGGATTTTCTCTTATTTGCCACCACATCAACAAAATGCAGCTTCCTGAAATCGGTCTCAAGCAGTACTGTTATCTCATAGAAATCACTGCCCGGCTTTTGATAATCCACAACAGTACCTACAATAACTCCTTCCGGAAATACAGCCGAGTACCCTGTAGTTTCAATTGTATCACCAACATTCACATTTACATGCTGCGGAATATCGCTCAGGATGGCTTTGCGATAATCGCGTCCGTCCCAACTCAGGGAACCAAAATATCCATTTGACTTCAGCCTGGCACTAAGCCTGAAGTCGAGATTAAGCAGGGACATCACCACTGAAAAATTCTCAGAGCAGCCGACAATAACACCCGCAACACCGCCATCAGCTATAACAGCCATATCATTTGTTATACCATGTCGTGTTCCCTTGTTGATAGTAAAGAAATTCTTCTGCTTGTTTACTGAATTGCTTGTTAACCTGGCTGTAGTGTATTGATAGAGTTGCTGGTATACTGTATCAGATACTGAAAAAAAAACCGGATTATTGTTCCTTACCAAGCGGTTTATACTGTTCCGTAAAGCTGTATTCTCAGCAGCAAGGTTTTCGTTTATCTGCCTGAGATTAAGATAACTCCTGGTATTGTTAAGCTTTTCCTCCGCTCCGTAGGTGACCCATCTGATACCATTAACCATCCTGGTATTGTGGTAATAATTTCTTGTGGCGAGTAAATATACCCCTATACCCTCAAGTATCAGAAAGATTATCAGGTTATTGTATCGCTCCAGGAAATTCAGAAGACTCCTCATTTACCTGCCGGATTATCGCATTAGGAACTGAAACCTCTCAACATTTTTTAGTGCAACACCTGTACCCCTTGCAACAGCATGCAGTGGATCCTCAACAACATTGAAATTGATGTTTATCTTGTCGGCAAGTCTCTTGTCAAGGCCTCTTAGCAATGCACCCCCTCCTGCAAGATAAATACCTTTGTTTACTATATCTGCGTAAAGTTCGGGAGGAGTTTGTTCAAGAACACTAAGAAGAGCAGCCTCAACTTTTGATAAAGATTTATCAAGGCAGTAGGCAATCTCCTGGTATGAAATCGGAATTTCAATTGGAAGAGCAGTCATGATGTTTGGTCCTCTAACGATATAGTCTGCAGGAGGATTCTCAATATCCGGGAGGGCTGCTCCTACTGCAATCTTGATATCCTCTGCGGTCCTTTCACCAATTTTGATATTATGCTGATGGCGCATATACGCCTGAATATCAGCAGTAAAGCCATCACCTGCAATCCTGATTGATTTGTTACATACTATACCTCCGAGGGCAATCACAGCAATTTCGGTTGTACCTCCGCCTATATCAATAACCATACATCCTTCTGGTGCTTCAACATCAAGACCGATTCCGATGGCTGCGGCCATTGGTTCATATATCATATATACATCCCGGCCACCAGCATGTTCGGATGAGTCACGTACGGCTCTTATTTCAACTTCAGTACTGCCTGAAGGTATACAGACTACCATTTTGAGGGAAGGAGAGAAGAGCCTTGGCCCCTTGTTTATCATTCTGATCATTCCCCTGATCATCAGCTCGGCTGCATTAAAATCGGCAATAACACCATCACGCAGGGGTCTGATCGTTTTAATATTTTCATGAGTCTTCCCGTGCATCTGCCTTGCTGCTTCCCCTATGGCAATAAGCTTTCCTGTATTCTTGTCAATAGCTACGATCGATGGTTCATCAACAACAACCTTATCATTATGAATTATGATTGTGTTTGCTGTTCCAAGATCAATTGCAATCTCCTGTGTTAAAAATGAAAATAGGCCCATTATATAAGAATATTATAATTACTAATGTTTAAAGTGTCTTATTCCTGTCAGTACCATAGTCATGTTATTGGCTATGCAAAAATCTGTCGATTCCTGGTCACGCACCGACCCACCAGGCTGGACAACTGCTGTTATTCCGGCATTGTGCGCTATTTCAACACAGTCGGCAAACGGGAAAAATGCATCTGATGCCATCACAGCACCTTTCAGATCAAAACCGAAGGTCCGGGCTTTTTCTATAGCCTGTTTAAGAGCATCTACCCGCGATGTCTGACCTATACCGCTGGCACAAAGCTGTCTGTTCTTAACCAATACAATAGCATTCGATTTGCTGTGTTTTACAATAATATTGGCAAATACCATATCTTCTTTTTCAGAATCGGAAGGCTGGCGTTTGGTAA
>JADKBL010000010.1 GCA_016718875.1 Bacteroidota bacterium | reverse complement strand
GAAATTCTTAACCCATCTTCATCCTTCCCTTAAAAATAAGGGAAGGGGTGACTAACCATTTAGAATTCAGGAATATGCTTTTATCTTCATTATAGTACTTCCATTTGTCACTTACTCCTTCAAGTTCATAATTTTAATTCTTATTGTCAAGAGTCCTTTCGAAAACAGTTTAATATCCCTTTCTTCATCATATTCAACAGAAGTTTCATGAACAGGTCCATCTAATTCAACAACTAATCTTAATTCTGCACAATAGAAATCTGCAATGTAAAATTCAACCCGGTCTTTGACAATTTTATAAAACACAGGATGTTGTCTGAGAAATTTAAACCCCATCATCTTCCTCTTCCCGAAGTTCTGCCAAAGGATTAATTCGGTCATCTGATTTCTTGCGTAATTTCTGGCCGCTAACAAAGTACACCACGATATCTCTTTATATTGAGCACGAGCTATAACGAAATATTCCATTTTTAAAAATATAAAATGAATTTAATAAAATGAAAATGCTTTTAGATGGAATTTTTCGGGTTCCCCTTCCTTATTGCTTTAGGAAGGCCGGGGATGGGTTAAAATCCGAATCCTCACTGACTCAAAAACGAAGGCTGTCATTAATACTAGACAGCCTTTCTTGTTAAATCTAATTACTATTCCTTAAATACCTCCGTATCAATAGTCGCCTTGGCAAGCTCATTATATTTTTTTGCTTCCTCAGGGCAAACCGGGATTGTCTTTAAAATGATTATCAAGGTCCCGGCAGTCCTGTTTCTTGAAGAGGAAAGGATCCTGCTTTTATGAATTTATAATAAAGGTTTTGGCTTCATCATAATATCCTGCCTTGGCAGCCTTAAAAATATGAGCTATCTCAACAAAATCGTACTTCATAACAACGTCCTGTCAGGTTTGCTACTTACAAACCGATAGTTTACGACTGTGTAGGGAACTCTGGCCTTCGACCAGCACTGGTACTGATGACTCTCCCTTCTGTCTATATGGGTCTGGAAAGGTCAGTATAAGGACCGTATAGTTGGAACAAACACTATCCATTTGCTGTTCGGTGACCATGCATGCCATGAGTTCATCGATTTGAAGTTAGCCTTTAGGCATCCTCGATTTCCCACCTCAAGCGGTATAATATGAAGACGGCTGTCAGGTTGAAGAAGCAGCATGAAACTCTTCTGCCTGACAATAAAAAGCCATTTTCCGTCGGGTGATACTGCCGGGAAGTAGTTGCTCATCCCGTTTCCTGAAGCTCCTTTAATAGGTTTGGCCTCGCCTCCTTTCCATCGTTGAACGGAATGGTACACAGTTCAAATTTAACCTATTTCCCTGCGTACATACTTGTTTACAAGAGCAGTATCCTTTACATCTATCTCATGCATCTTACTCCTCTGGGCAGAGCTTCAGCCCTGCAGAAAATAATATTCTTTCCATCAGGTGTCCATATAGCATTCGATTGCACATATTCTTCAAGGTTGGCTCGGGCAGCTCTTTAATTTTTAGTATTCAGGTCATATATGGCCAGATGCCCATTGACAGGGAAGAAGAGCTGTGAATACTTAAGTTCCTCCATTGTACCTCCGATGGGGAAGTTCTTAATGACTACGCGGTCCTTCACTGTTGTTACAAGATATCTGCCATCGGGACAGCTTGGAGAAAAGTCCAAATGTTCTCCTTTTCTCAAGCTTTGACCATGAGTTATATTTTTCAATATTAAATAGAACCGTATCCTCCACTTTTGTAATGAAATAACCACCCTTGTCCCTTAGGCCTGCATCGAGGTCGAGTCCCAGAGTATTTCCATCCTGAGATAATGAATGGCAGTTGCCGCAAACAGGAAGCCACGCATAGCAACATGTGGCTTATGCTTACTGCCAAAATCGATCAGGGACAAAGTTCATGGAATCAAGATTTCTTTCAGCAAAGAGAAACGGGATAGTCATCTGTCTGAAAAGAACTGGTGTCCCCCACAGAGTCTTTTGCTCATGCTAAATGATACTTTTGAAGGCTTCTCTCAGTTCCGACCTTTCACTGTGAAAGATCTTTCCTCCTTCAGAGGAAGCTTTATACTATCCCCGGGCTGATTCTCCGGGAGTCCAGTTCGGATTATTTACCGTCGCAGTAAATGACAGTTTATTGTTTTCAGTGTAAAGGTTCACATCATAGCTGATGTTTTTATCAGGCTTCTGGCTCCACCAGTCAAATGAAGGAGATGGAACCAGGCGGAAAAGAGCGTCGGGATAAGGATATCCTATATTTAAAACTTTGTCGGGTTCCAGCTTTTTTCCGCATGAGTGAACTAATATCAGAAATACTGACAGTATCAGTATAGTATTGATAATGTTTGACTTATTCATTAATATAAGTTTAGAAAATATCCTTAAAACAGTTTAAAGGTAAATATTATATGCTTAACCGGATACAAAGTTTATCAGTTTGAGTCAATATTCAAATTGATATTTATCATTCAGTCAATCAGACTCTGCTGAATTTCAGTTTTCTTATACTTCTGAAAGTTAACATAATCAGAACTGTAATTATGAAGCATAAGGAAAGAGTAACAAACTCCGCAAAGTTTGATGTGTAATCTATCAGCCAGGCAGATAATGCCATCAGGATCATGCTGAATATTAAATGAATGGCTCCGTTTCCCTGTTGCTGGCTCTCCCGGTTTAATGTAAAAGGAAGATCCATTTTCTGAATTTTTAAAAGCATCATCATGATGAGAATGCTTACCAGATAGGAGAGAATAAGATTTATAATCAGCCCCCATCCCCAGAACCAGAGAAATAAAATTGTCATAAGAAGGAAGACAGGGAGACTAAACTTGATTATCATGGATTTTATGGCGCCGGACAGAATATGACCTCTTTCTTCAATCGGCAGTACTCTGTAGATCCATGATGCATCTGCACTATCAGTATAGGGCAGCTGAATAACTGCCATAAATCCGGAAGAGAAAAAAACAAGCAGAAAAAAATATCTGCTGTACCGCTTAATTTATTTATTGACTCGGCAGGATAAGATAGATCAGGTTTCAGAATTATAAAAGCAAATACTATCATCATTCCAAAATATGGGTAGACAGTCTGCTTGAATTTTCTGTCCCGTCTTGTGATTGAATTAGCCATGTGCCATCCGGCTTTTTCGGTATCAGAGACGCAAAACAACTTTTTAATAATATCGGAATTGAATATTCCTTTGTAATTTACCTTTTCAGATGCAGAGTTTTCAGATGTTCCCTCTCCCAGTATCTCATTGAATCCTTTTGACAGGAATCTGGTAAGAATCCATAATCCTGCTATTGGTAAGGCAATACCCGGTATTATCAAAAGAGTGATTGACAATGGCATATCCTGCATAGTACTTAATTTGATAATCACAGCATACCAAAAGGGAGGAATAAAGTAAGTCCAATTGTGTATTGTCATAGTTGAGCCATTCCAAACATCTTTTCCAAGTACATTTACTGTTATCTGGTATCCTGCAAATACTGCAATTCCAATTACTATCTGAACAATGGTGAGAATGTCTTTAAATTTCTCACCATTGACAACCTTTGATATAAGGAGGTAGATAAAAATTGTTGTTACAATTGTCAGCCAGAGGCATAAGATGACAGAAAGGATAAACGCCAATAAAGCTATCCAGTTATACTTTAAACTAATAACTACAATTGTACCGAGAGATAATGCCAGTGCAATAAATCCTGTAAAGAACTGAATATGGACCAGCCTCATTAAAAGGAGAGTATTGGGCTCAATTGGTCTGGGAAGAAGAATATGGTTGTCTCGAGGATCAAAAAGTATTGTGGTGAAATCACTTATGATGACCATTACCAGCATAAGCATAAGAACCAGAAAGAAAACTGTCATTTTCAGAAGCAGATCGTCAATATTATATGTCATCACTTCCCAGCATTGCACCAAAAAGTGCATAAGTGAGGGACTGGTAAATGAATGAGTTTCTTTTGCTGGTATGATTCCTGAATGCTCCGGTTCCGTTTCGGAAATCTGCAGTGAGTTTCATCTTCAGCAATATTTCAAATTGCCTGTAATTTACTCCGGTCATTTCAATGGGGACCCTGAATATCCGAATCAGAAAAAGAGCTGATTTTACCATTGATTTAAGTATTAACTGTTGAAAAGTGCTTCTGTCTCAATTGTTTTTTCCTCTCTCCCTGTAAGTTCTGCAAATAGCTTCTCCAGAGTGGCGCTTTTTTCATTCCTTAGATCTTCAAACCGGCCTTCTGCAATTACTAATCCATTGTTTATGATAATTATGCGGTCAGATATTTTCTCAACAACATCCATTAAATGAGAACAGTAAAAAATTGTTTTTCCATCTTTTGCAAGCCTGCTGAGAATCTCTTTTACCAGAATGACTGAGTTGGCATCTAGTCCGGAAAGGGGTTCATCCAGAAATATTATGTCAGGATTATTTATTAATCCGGCTATTAACAGGATTTTCTGCTTCATTCCTTTTGAAAAGGTGTCCATTCTCTGATCGGAATTTTTTCCCATGTCGAACAGATCCAAAAACCGGCTGCTTCTTGATCTGATTGTATTTATGTCGAGTCCGTATAGTGTACCAATAAGTTCGAAATATTCATTCGGAGTTAACAAATCGTATATAGCTCCGGTTTCCGGAACGTAACCGATTCTTTTCTTGATTTCATTACTTTGTGACCTGAGATCATGACCACAAATTTTGATTTCCCCTTCAAAATCGGGAATAATTCCACACAGAATTTTTACTGTTGTGCTTTTACCCGCACCGTTTGGTCCGATATAACCTATGATCTGACCGGGATAGATAGTGAGATCTATACCTTTTAATACCTCACTCCTGGTTTTTCCTTTTGAATATGACTTACGAAGTCCTTTAATGGTAATTAATGGATTTTCCATGGTTCTCATGATAATAAAAGAAACAAAAATTTATTCAGACAGGCCTGTAGCAGAAAGGCTTAAGCCAAATATAATAAAATTATTTTCCGCAAATTGAGGATTGCGGAAAATATTCAGAATAGAAATTTCAAAGTTATTGTCTGATAATTTTAACAGCAGCGTTTCTAAACGGAGTTTCTATGATGATCATATAAATTCCCGGAGGAACCTGATTTCTGTTTGCATCACAGAGATCCCAGACAAGGTTTTGTTCTCCAGGAGCCAGATTTTTATTCGGGTAACTTCTTATTTTCTGACCAGTCAATGATAAGATAGAGATATTTACTATACATTCCTCGGTTATTGTAAAATTAACATACACTGGCTTTCTGCCGGATTCGGCCAGGCTTTCGCCTGAAGTGATCCGGGAAAATTTCTGTCATTAACACCCAGGGTCCCGATTTCCATTACCCTGGCAGTGTCCTTATCGGTAATGGAAATATTGTCGAACCAGATATTCTGCATAAAAGTACCTGTACGTTCAATCGAGATCTGAAACCTGTCAACTGCCGACCAGTCAAATTTGCCTGCAGGGTTATACCATGCATTGTCAAACCACGATCCACTCTCCTTCATCTCACTGAATGGAATATGTACATTATGCCATTTCCTGTCCCATGGCACCATTGTTTTATCGACCATTTTAGACATGCGCCAGGGCTTATCTTCAGGTAAGCCGGATACATTATCCACAAACCTGACTTCAAAGCTGATTTCGGGATGGTTGCCTCTCACCATAAAATCAATTGCATAATCATTGCTTTCAAGAAGTGAAAGGTCCCTGTCAGGTTTAAAATCGAAAGTCAGGGCATGATACTGTCTGAAGCTGTCCCATGAGAGGCAGTAAATTCCATTATTTGGAAGGTCAGAGGAGTAAAAGTCAATTATCCCGGCTCCGCCGCTGGCATCAGATATCAGCTGACCGGTGTAATCAGAATATATCATAAAGCCCTGTGGGTCGGGAGTTATTGAAAATGGGTTCTGAGGCGGGGCATTTAGTCCCAGAGCCCTGAGCAAGGGGATATTCAGATCATGGTCAAATAATTCATAAGTATCCTTATTGAACAAGCCGAATCCTTCCTGGTAATTCCAGATTGTCCAGGGGATGTCATTCTGCTCGAAGTATTTTCTTACGATTTCATACCAGTAAGTCCTGTCAGCCGCAGGACTGTTTATATTATACACACCGAATTCACCGCAGAAGAGATTTACTTTCCGTGAGTCCCTGAAGCTTATAGCATTGTCAATTAGCTGCCTGACAGAAGATACAGATCCTTCACTACTATAAGCTGAGAGTCTTGTTTCAATCCATGTTCCCTTAAGAGATTGAGGACAAACAGGCATCCTTAAAGCATCATAGGGGAAGGGCACATTTGCAAGCGGGACCAGTGACGGGTTACTCCATGAGGCACCCTGATGGGTGAAAATAAAAGGGTCATAGAAATGAAAAGTATATAGAAGGTTCTGATCGTAATAAATAGGCAGATTTTTCAGTTCGGTATATGAATTATACCCCGATCCGCCAACAACAATAGTATGCTTCTTATCTTTTTCCCTTATCGCATTTATTACCCTGCCCTGGATTGCCCCCCAGTCTGTAGTTGAAATTCCGTGAGGTTCATTCAGTATCTCATATAGAACGAATTGAGACCGGTTTTTAAAATAATCAGCAGTCTGCACCCACACCTTAGTCAGAACTTCCTCAATTTCCGGTGTTGTGCTGACATCAGGATCAAAAGTGTGATTATCAATCATTATATAAAGTTCAAGCTTCTCACACCACGTAACTGCAGAGTCAAGAAAAGCCAGGTAAACCTTATCAATGACATAATAAGGTTCTCCCGATGTCATGCTGTGCATATTTACAGGAAGTCTTATGACATCACACCCCAGGCTTTTGATATTCTCAAAATCCTTAAAGGTATATTTTGTGAATTGTATCTGTCTGGGTTACCAGTCTGAAACCATGACGTAAGATTAACCCCGCGGCTGAAGAGCCTGTCCTGAATCGAAAACACAGTAGATGCAAGTAAAATTGTGACAGAAGTTTTCTCATCTGTTCAAAAAGTATCACTGTCACTAAACTGACAATGCCAAAATTACTAAAATCCGGTAATTATTCCTTCCGCCCTTTGCCTTATGCCTTCAGTCTTATTTGTAGGTTCTGGTCATAGTCGGAATAACTATAACAAAATCAGCCATTTTCATGCTTTCTTCACTCATTTTGCCGGTTTCATCCTGCAAAACGGGTTGTGATAGTTACTGATTTTGTGGCAGGACTATACCTGTTCAGATACCAGAGTATACCCTGGTAAAGTATCGGAATGATAGCTTCCGTTATAATGAATGACCATCTGTCCCTGCTGGCGGTATTTTTACTAAGAATTTGCCATAGTGGCGTCTTTAATTGCCTGAGCCTTTGGAAAATTTTTCAGGATTTGGTCCCTTGGGCCCATATTCATGTTGAGCATATCCTGTAGAGGCAAGCTCCAGGATCATAATCAATTGGCAGGGGTGCAATATTTTTTCTGCCATCATCAGAGATTTTTCTAGAGCTTCAAATCCTCCGGAGGAGAACAATTGATGCCTATCTCCTTGGGATGTTTGAATCTACAAACTGCAGATTGTTCTTTTTGCAAAAGTGAGGAGTGGCTTATAGTCAGTGCCATAATTTTTCCATAAGCGGGCTTCAGTTTCAAATGAAGACTCTTTGATCAGATCGCTGAAATATTCATCAATTATTATCTGGTTGTCTCTCTCCAAACATTTCAGCTGCAAGTATAAGATTGCTTCCTTTTTCGGCATGGAGATCTTTTGTCAGTTCCGCTCAAGCCAGTGTGCAATAGGGTTGTCATGAAGCTCGCCGAAGAATACCACATCAGCCCTGAGAGCCTGTTTAAGCATATCCTGGTAGTCGGCTTTTTTGCCTTCACCGGTGAATACCCTGTATGCAGGTTTATCCTGGGCATTTGTAACAAATGTTACAAATATCAGAAGCACAATTGAAAGGGCTCTCATAAAGAAGAATTATTGATTACAGTTAAAAATTATTGTTCAAAGAAAAGAACAATAATCAGTAGTGCAATGTTCAATTGCACTTTGCACGGATTTTAAATGCCGTTTTAACCACAGAGGGCACAAAGAAAAGCATAGAGGACACAAAGATTTAATTTCTATTTTGCCTCCGTGTTCTTCGTGTTTACTCTGTGTTCTTTGTGGTTAAATGATTTAAAAAATCCAGAATTTAAACATTATTTGATTCCGAACCTGTAACTGAATTTAACAAGAAACACATTATGGGGTTTTTCAACTTTACTGTCGAACAGATCCCCAAGATCATCCATCACATTCAGATCTCCGTTTGAGATATAGCTGCTTCTGGTCTGGCTCCATACAAGGTACACTGATGAACCCGGGTTATATTCCCATCTCACAACGAAGTTTGAGAGAAACTCTTTTACATTGAAATTACTGTTGTCAAAGGAATAATCAGTTGACCCGTCTGAGTTCTCATCCATAATATACCTCATCAGAATAGCTTATCTGGTTAGTTTTATAGGATGCAAACCTGTCGTGGTATTCACCTGCCATCGGATCAGTGATGAATTTGTGGTTGTAGTATTTGCCCGTTGCAATAAATGGCTGACCCCAGTATTGAAGTGTAAGATTGGGACTCAGGTTAAGATTGATACGGAATGAAGTATTTACTGTTTTCTGATCGATAGATGCAAAGATATACCTGTCATCTCCATTATATTCCTTTAAGTCAACGTATTGAAGTTCTGAGTAGGATTTGCTTATTCCAGGACTCAGTGTTATTGCAAGGTAATTTGTGGGTTTGAAAGTAAGTTCAATCTCGGAGTAAAAGTTGGTTGAGCTGTTTTCAAATCCAATATTAAAATTACCTGATACATCGAGAACCACCTTTTTGCGCTCATCTGTTTCAAATCCGGTATGAGTTCTGAAGCTGCCCGGTGTTTTCATTGACGGGCCACCACGTAAAAGTCCTGTTTCAAGTCCTGCAGACTGAAATCCTCCTCCCAAATATGCATTCCAGTAATTCTTAAAACCCATGTTCCCGTTATATTCAAGACCCATACCCAGATTCTCACCACCGAAGTTGTGCACAGTATAAACATCACCATTTATATTGTACCTTCTGTAAATTCCTTTTGGTTCCCATTGATTATACCCTGCCCATACAAGATTAAGAAGTTGATCAGCTTCACGTATAAATCCAAGATCGTTAGTTTCAAATCCCGGTGTTTTCCATATAGATGCAAGCATGAAGTTCCAGTGTCCGTCGAGTTTCATAACCTGCATTCTCCCTCCTGATCCTCCGAGCTGTGTTCGGCTTGAATCCAGAACTGTATGGTTGTTGTCAGGGCGCTGGTAATATCTCGCTGATGATGTTTGAGTTCGCAGTATGGCATCTTCAGATCCCTGTACAAGGCTGAATGCAGAATTTACATTGAACATCCAGCTTTTCTTTTTGAAGTATTGTGTGAAATCCAGTCCTCCGGTATAGGCTGCCTTGTGCATAAACTGACTCAGATTCTCATCCAGATTGCGGTTAGTGCTGGTGAAAATACCACCTATTATCGTATTGCCTTCTTTATAGTCTTTTTGTACCCTTCCAACCAGATAATTTGTAAGAGGTTCAACAGTCTGGTACTTTCTTCCCCCAACAGTATCTATCTCTGCCTGCTCTTCAGCTGTGAGTGCTTCCACAAAACCTACTGACAGTCCGTCCTGTGTTTTGCCGGTAAGTTTTGCAGCCCCGAGGATATTTGTATTTGTAGGAACATCAGTGTTCCAACCGTCCTCAAGATCAGGATATCCCTGCGGTCTTCGGCCTATCCTCCTGGAATAGAACAGATTGTCATTACCAATACCTCCGTCGCCTATACCGAGTGCAAAATTTGTGATATTGTTTCCCTCGATGAAAAAGGGCCGTTTCTCCTCAAAAAATGTCTCATAGGCACTAAGGTTTACCTGAGACGGGTCAGCCTCAACCTGTCCAAAGTCGGGATTAATTGTCAGGTCCATAGTCATGTTGTTTGTGACTCCAATTTTGGCATCTATACCACCATTGAAACCTGATTTTTTGCCTTTTGCAAGAAATGGGTTCTCCGGGTCAGCCTTGAATGACTCAGTGCGGCCGACAGCATAAGGTGTCACATCAAATATTTTCCGGGGCTTGATTGTTTCAAGTCCGCTCAGTTCCCCGAAGAGATGTACTATTCCGGGTGCATCTTTGGGAATATGCTGCCAGAGGGAGGTCTCCTGTTTCCTGTATAAAGTCCTTATCACTTCAAAACCCCAGACATCACCGGAATTTTCTTCAAATCGCAGTTGGCTGAACGGAATTTTCATCTCGGCAATCCATCCTTCACTGTTTATTGAAGTTTTACCCCACCAGTTCGGGTCCCATGATTCATCTTCATTCTGTCCGTCGTTTGTAAAGATCTGGTCCCATTTCACACCGGATGATGCGATACCGAAAAGAAATCCTGTACGGAGGTCATGATAGCTGTCGAAAATCACGCCGACAATATCACCATCTTCATGATCTCTTCGGGTAAGGCGGTTAACAATACTGTCAGGGCTTGTATCATAAGCTTTTATACCGACATATATATTATCCTTATCAAAAACTATCTTGAATTCAGTTCTCTGGGTAGCCCTGGCTCCATTGTAAGGTTCATGCTGAGTGAAATCATCAACCCAGGTTCCTCCCTGCCAGATATCCTCATCAAGAATACCGTTAATTACCGGAGCAATTGTTATCTGTTCAGCTTTATACTTCTTTTTTTCAGATGTCTGTCCCGATGTAAATGAAATTGTCAGAAGGGCTATTGAAAGGATCAGGAAAATTCTTTTCATCAATGTTTAAAGGTTATCAGTTTTCATCAAAGACGTATATGAACGAATTTTGATGCAGTATGAGTATAGTTTTTAGAAATTTTAACTAAACTGCTTAATTAATATGACCGTTTATCGGGAGGATACCCTAGTCATAAAGGGTTAAAAACTCGTATGTATTGCCGGAATTTTTGAGAAAGGAGATGAAGTCATCTTTCGAAATTACCAGAGTGGCTGTATTCAGATTCGGATGAAATGCAAGCCTTTCAAAACTGAGAAGGTTTACATCAATAAAAAGGTGAACATGTTTTTCCTTATCATTTATAAGTCCGAATGGAGATACTGAACCAGGCTGCACGCCAAGGTATTTCATAAGACGCTGGTCGGATGCAAATGAGAGCTTTCCCTGTTTGAGTCTTTGTTCAAGATCCTTTATCTTAAGAAGGGCAAGATGTTCAAGGATTACCAGATAGTGCCTGTCGCCTTTATGATTCCTGACGAAGATATTCTTGCATCTCCCTGAGTTATAATCTTTCCAGTGGGTAATTGCATCCTCAATAGTTGCAACAGGCGGATGTTCGTGGTATTCAAACTGAATAGACAATGAATTCAGAAGATCATAAAGTTCTTTCTGCCCCCTCATGGTTATTCTTCTTCCTTCTCAATGTAGGTGAACTCCATCTCTGCAAGAAGGGCAATATCCCTGCCGGCATCACGCATATCGATATCCTCTTTTTCATAATGCCATTCAACGATTATAGAGATTCCTGCATCCGGAAGGCGCTTCAGTTCAGTGAATATATCATAGAGGAATTTTGCAGATGAGGAATTGAAATAGAGTAGATCTACCTGGAATTTTAAGGGATTCTCCTTTGAGTAGATATTTATTTTATTGCTGATGATACTGTCAGCAAGTTCCTTTATCCACTCAATTACAGGGTAATATAATGCTCTTACATCTTCTGGCCGCGAAACTCCCCTGATACTAAAATTATTATCCTCAAAAGAAAAATGTATCTCGGGAGTGGATGGTGTAGGTCTGATTATAAACTTATCCATTGGATACAATTTGCATTATAACATCAATAATACAAATTTTTTTTCAATTTTCCCGGTTTTAAAGCAATTTATTGTCTTCTGATTCAGGATTATATCCGGAATCCTCAAGGAGGACAGGGTTTGAATATGCACTGACTGCAAGCCTGTCACATCTCTCATTCTCAAGATTGTTTGAATGTCCCCGTATCCATACAAATCTTACTTTGTGGGTACGGTATATTTTAAGGAATCTGATCCAGAGATCAGGATTTTTCTTCTTTTTAAAGGCTTTTGTTTCCCATTGGAATACCCATCCCTTTTCGACAGCATCGGCTACATACTTTGAATCGGTATAAATAACAACTTTGCTTCCGGGTATTTTAAGTGCTTCCAGCCCTACAATAACTGCCATCAGCTCCATTCTGTTATTTGTGGTAAGTTTGAAACCTTCGGATTTTTCAAGCCGGTGCTTTCCATAGATAAGAACCACTCCGTATCCACCTGGTCCCGGATTTCCGCTGGCAGCCCCGTCGGTATAAATAGTTATTTCACCTGGCATGGGGCAAATCGATACCTGTATTGGTTAAGAAGAGTTTAATGGCTATTGAGAGCAGGATCACCCCAAAAACCTTTTTCAGGATCTGCAGTCCGCTCGCCCCGAGTATTTTTTCAAATATAGAAGTTAACCTCAGGACAAGATAAATCACAACCATATTTAGGAACAGGGCGATTAAAATATTAATTGTCTGGTATTCAGCCTTCAGTGAGAGAATTGTTGTTATTGATCCGGCTCCTGCAATAAGAGGAAATGCAATTGGGAAAATCGATCCGGAGCCTTGCGAATCGTGGTGAAAAAGCTCAATACCGAGTATCATCTCCATTGCTATCAGAAATATAATGAAGGAACCTGCGATAGCAAATGAGGAAACATCTATACCGAAAATCCCAAGGAGAGGACTTCCTATCAGAAGGAATGCTACAAGTATTGCAAAGGAAACCAGTGTTACTTTTGCCGATTTGATCTCTCCCGATTTGGATTTGATATCAATGATTATAGGTATTGATCCCGGGATATCAATTATGGCAAAAAGAACCATAAAAGCAGCAAGTATTTCTATCAGGTTCAGATGCATTGTTGAAAATTTTCACAAAGGTACAAAAAAATCCCCCTCTTTCCATCAACTGGAGGAGAGAGGGGGAAAAAGGGGGTGAGTATGTTTACTCTTTTATCGTCATTTCGTCAACAAGGTGTTTTGCACCCGCATAAATATCCATCACCCAAAGTACATAACGAATGTCAACAACAATAGTTCTCTGTAATTCAGGCTCATAAGCTATATCGCCGCTCATCGATTCCCAGTTGCCATCAAAGGCAAGACCAATAAGTTCGCCATTGCCATTCATAACAGGACTGCCGGAGTTACCTCCTGTAATGTCATTTGTGGTAAGAAAACACACTGGCAGATGACCTTTTGATGAAGCATACCTTCCATATTCCTTTTTAGCCTGAAGATCCAGAAGTCTCTTCGGAAGATCAAATTCATAATCACCCGGCTTGTATTTTTCCATAACACCGTCGAGTGTTGTGAAATATTTGTATGTCACACCATCTCTTGGGTCATAGTCCTGTACTGTACCGTAAGAAAGTCTCATTGTTGAGTTTGCGTCGGGGTACTGGACCTTTTCGGGAGACATTTCCATCAGGGCAGCTATCCATATCCTTCTTCCTTTCATAATGTCATTTTCAAACTCATAAGTCTTTTTGGAAACTTCACCTGCTGTTTTATAGTAAGATGTTGCTGTAAGGTAAACGGGATCTTTTTCGATTGCTTTGAGGGAAGGGTTGCCAAGGAAGGCATTAAGTTTCTCTTCGCTTGAGAAAACGGTTTTTGCAAAGAGGTCGTCAACAAATTTATCAATGTCACCTTTGAATTTCTTATCGATTACATTGGCATAGAAATCGGGGTGATATTTTGAAGGGACATCAGATCTGTAAAGCTTAAGCATTGCTTTTACTGCTTTATTATCTGTTGATGCATTATAATCTTTGTAAAATCTTGATGCATTGCTTTTTATCTGGGCAACCGCTTCATCAGTCTTCTGCTTGTCAGCTGACTGTAGCGCTGAAATAAGTGCTGAAACTCCCTGGTTCATTGAGAAGATCTCACAACCCTGAAGGCATTCGGTAGCATAGGAAAGTGCAGTAAAATATTCTGCCCTGCCTTCAATGGCCGATTTTATAAGGTTTAGGGCCTCACCATACTTCTCTTTACGGTCGCTGCTTCCAGCAATCCATTTGTTATACTGATCTTCAATGACCTCTTTTTTTGCTTTTACATTAAGTCTCTCAAGACCTCTTTTCTGGCCTATTGAATATTTCCAGTAGTTTGATGATCCAAAATATTTTGCTGAATACTGAATGTTTACTTTTGTATCAGCCTTCATATCATTCATCCATACATCCTGTTTGATACCACGTACTTTTATCCTGATGGGGTGAACTATCTGAAGCTGCTCATTAACCTCATATGAAGTGAAATATCTGCTTGTTCTTCCGGGATAACCCAGGATCATCGCAAAGTCACCTTCATTTCTGTCCTTAATTGAAACAGGAAGATAATGTTTTGGTTTAAATGGTACATTGTTTTTTGAATAAGCTGCTGGTTTCCCGTCGGGTGCGGAATATACGCGGAATACACTGAAATCACCGGTATGACGGGGCCATTCCCAGTTGTCAGTATCAGAACCGAATTTTCCGATTGATGATGGAGGAGCACCCACGAGCCTTACATCATTATATCTTTCATAAACAAGAAGATAGAAGTAATTGCCGCCATAAAAGCTTCCTACAAGTGTCCTGTAGTTGGTTCCTTCCGCAGCTTTTGTTTCAATTTTCTTTCTTGCTTCATTTACTGCAGCTGTTCTTTCAGTCTCATTCATTCCGGGTTTAATATCGGCAAGGACCTGGTTTGTTACGTCTTCAATCCTTACCAGAAATGTTACTGCAAGATTAGGGTTGGGCAGCTCTTCCTCTTTCGACATAGCCCAGAATCCGTCTTTCAGGTAATCATGTTCAACCGAACTGTGAGCCTGTATTGATCCATATCCGCAATGGTGATTTGTAAGAATAAGTCCCTGTGAAGAAACTATTTCGCCTGTACAGCCACCGCCAAAAATCACAACGGCATCCTTTACACATGCTTTATTTATACTGTATATATCCTCCGCAGAAAGTTTTAGTCCGAGTTCCGTCATTTTACCGACGTTCATTTTCTCTATCAGAGGCAGGAGCCACATTCCTTCGTCGGCCCTGGCAGTGTATTCCAGACTCAGTATAAAAATCACTGAGATGATAAAAAGCTTTTTCATATTATGTAGTTTTAATTAATTGTTTTTAAACAGGCGGTAAAGATAATTTTAAATTTCAATGGAACATTAAAAGTCTAAATCCAGCTGAGTATCAAGAAGTGTAAATGACCTTCTGTGATAATCAGTGATTCCATATTTTTTTATTGCATCCCTGTGTGCAGCTGTTGCATACCCTTTGTTCCTGTCCCATCCATACTGCGGAAACTCAGAGTGGATCATATCCATATATTCATCACGAAAAGTCTTTGCAAGAACTGAAGCTGCAGCAATTGAGAAATAGATTGAATCACCTTTGATAACGGTTTTATGATCTATGTTTTTATAAGGATAAAATCTGTTGCCGTCAACAAGAATAAACTGAGGAACCTTTTTCAGGCCGTCGAGAGCGAGGTGCATTGCTTTAATTGATGCTCTCAGTATATTCATCTCATCAATTTCAGAACTATTGACAAAGGCTACCTTCCAGGCAATAGCAGCTTCAATTATCTCCTTTCTGAGAGCTTCTCTTGTTTTTGCACTTAGCTGCTTTGAATCATTAAGGACAGGGTGTTTGAAATTTTTAGGCAGTATCACTGCAGCGGCAACAACAGGACCTGCAAGACATCCACGTCCGGCTTCATCGCAGCCTGCTTCAATGAGATTATGATACATATATGATTTAAGCATCCCTGACAGGCAAAGAATTAGATATTGTAAATTAAGCAAATATATCGATCGCACAGACTCTTTTTTATAAGGTGTTAAAACATGATAATTCGCATTTCAGACAAAAAAAGCCGCTGTTCGTCACCGGAAAATGATGATTTGTCAAAAATTTATTTATTTTTGACGAAGCGCGGATTGTCATATGCATTTGAGAGCCAGAATTATTGGGTGTTTGCTCCTTCTGGGAGCCGGATTTAATCTCTTATCCCAGAGCTTATCACATCAGGTTATTGTACCTGTTGCAGGATTACAGTCCTCAGGTAAAATTCATTATTCTCAGACAGTCGGGGAGGCTGCTGTTTCTGTTATTGGATGTACAGAATATGTATTTACACAGGGATTTCAGCAGCCTGGTTTTATCATAAAAAAAGAGACTCCTCCTCCCGGGAATGGTGTAAAAGTGTATCCAAATCCCGTAACCGATTTTGTTACAATTGAGTTGTTTGGAAGCGGATCAAGAACTTTCCTGATAGATTTTTTTAATATCTCAGGTACAATAATACGAACAGAGAAAATTGAATTTAATGATCAGTACTGGTTATGTCGGCCATTTCCTGTAGAGCATTTCAGCAAGGGACTTTTTCTGATAAGAATACTTAGTACTGATGGTTTGATAAACAGAACATTCAAAATTGAGAAACTGTAAAGCCCCAGGCCATGATGTTCAGGAAAATTAAATTCTCCGTTTCAGTTCTGACATTTTTGTTATTGATGGCTGAAGTTAACAGCCAGGTAGGTATTCCTGCCGGAATTCATTACCAGGCCGTAGCTCGCGACAGTTACGGGAAGGAGCTTTCCAGCGCGGATATTGATGTCAGGTTTTCTGTTATTTCCCAGAATCCTCTCGGAACAGTTGTTTACCAGGAACTCCACTCTGAAGTTATTACTTCAAAATACGGGGTGTTCTCACTCATCATTGGACAGGGAGTTCCAACCGGGGGCTTATACAGCAATCTTTCGCAGGTACAATGGGCCGATTCATATCATTACCTCAAAGTGGAAGTTAAGTTTGAGAATAATTTCGTTGATATGGGTACAATGCAGTTCATGGCAGTGCCCTATGCCCTGTTTGCATCAAAGTCGCTTGAACCAGGTCCTTCAGGAGCTCCCGGACCAAAAGGAGAAACCGGATCGCAGGGACTTCCAGGTCCTAAAGGTGATCAGGGCGACCCTGCAACGGATGACCAGACACTATCAGTCGTTAATGTTGAAGGTTCTGATTACCTGGCAATTTCGGGAGGGAACCAGGTAAAGATCTCAAATATAGAACGGGACGGCGATCCGGCAAATGAGATACAGGATCTTACGATAAATTCTGACAAGCTTAAGATCACAAACAACACGAATGCAACTGAATGGGATCTATCACCCTACAGGCAGAGTCTTACGTATGATCCTGCAACAAGAATTATTGGAATTACCGGAACTTCATCGTCAATGAACCTTACAGAACTTAAAAATGATGATGATGCAAGTCCGACAAATGAGATTCAGGCAATCTCTTTTGATCCGGGAACAAAAATCCTTTCATTGACGAACAGTGTTTCTGCTGATCTTTCATCGCTTGAAGATGATGCAGATGCCAACCCGGCTAATGAGATCCAGTCACTATCGATTGCCAGCGATAATCTTTCTATATCCGGATCCAACACCGTTAGTCTTACTCCATATAAGGATAATACAGATAGTCAGACACTGACACTCGCTTCAGATGTTCTTTCAATTTCAGGGGGGAATAGTGTTAACCTGTCAGGTTACAAGGATAATACTGATAGTCAGACTCTCTCATATAATTCCTCAACAAATGTTATTACTCTCACAAATGGTGGAAGCATAAATCTGGGTAGTCCTGTTGCATTCAGAGCGAAAAAAACTGTATCGGAAACGGGATTAACTATAGGCACAGAATATGATTTCATTCTTGGAACTGAAGTATATGATGATGGATCCGGATATAATCCAACGTCAGGAATATTTACTGCACCTTCTTCAGGAATATATATTTTTAATATCGCTTATACTGCCAGTGGATCAGGAGATGGAAGAGAATTGAAGTTGTATCACGAGGGAGCACTTTATGAGATTATAAGTTCTGGAATAACAGGTGGATTATCTTTTTCTCATGCAATAACAATGAAACTTATCCAGGGGGAAGAGGTTTATATTACCATTAAGACTGGATTATCAACTGAATCCGGTACAGGTTCCTTTTCCGGGTTTCGGGTTTATTAGATCAATCAGTTATACTTTATTTAAATTTGTGTACCATTTAGGAGATCCCTCTCCGCCAACCGGCGGATCGGGATGACACTGGAATCTAATAAAGGGGGAGAAAAAAGCAGCGATTCGGGTTGGAATTACAGACTTGTCCTGAAAAAACTTAGTTCCGAATCGCCGCTTTTTCCTTCTCCTTACCAAATTGAAAATGTCATCCCGAGAGTTAATTTAAAATATTATTTGCACTACAGGTATAATGAGAGGCGGCTCTGAAAGAGCCAAATATGAATAACCCCCAGCGTCAGCTGGGGGTCTTGAGCCACAATCCTCCTCCAGCTCTGCAGGAGCTGAATATATCAGTTAAGGAAGAAACTATTCATCCATAATGAAGTCGATACTTTAACTTCTCTCATGTAATCCATCGGTGCAATTCTGCAAGTTTATGAAGGTGATTTTCAACGTCGTTAATTATATTAAGCACCTTCAGTGCTTTAGGTCGATGACTCTTCCCCGCCGACGTGGGGTTATTAAGCCACATTCGTGGCTTGAAAACCAAGTTAATCGTTTTATATTTTGACAAAATCTGTAAAACTCCTGATCTGGTAAAAATATTGTTAGTAGTGGTCCTGCGTATGCGGGACGAGGAATCTCCACGTTATACTCCTCATTCAATTTATGAATCTGTCATCCCGAACGCAGTGAGAGGGATCTCCCCAATGGTAAACGAAATTCCTTTAATACCTTCCATTCAGACTAAATCTGGCAAATGATATTACCCCCGGTTTCTCAATAGTATCCTGAAAACCACCCAACAGAAAATCAGTGCTGCAATTATCCCGGCGATATTGCTGTATATATCTTTCAGATTGAAAGCCCTCCCGGGGATAAATTTCTGATGAAACTCATCGGCTGCAGCAAAGATGATCAGTCCAGAGGCAAGAATTACAATTCTCTTAAAGCTTATTCTCAACTGATTATTAGTATATGCCAGACAGGCAAGGAAAGCAAGCACACCGTATTCGCAGAAATGAATTAAATAATCAAGCCTGATAGTAGTTTTCTCTGTTTCAATCTTCAGGGTTGGAAGTGAAGGGATAGATGATACTGTCAGGATAATTGCCATCCAGGCAATAAAGAGGAGTTTTGAATATGGTTTTATTGCTGTTATTAAACGTAGCATATAATTATTCAAATGAATCCCAAATATATCACTTTTGGTACATAAATTGTTGGAATCCCAATCGGTACACTCATGTTAAATTTCATTAATTAATTCATTCTGAATTAGTCTTCAGAATATTTTTGCTTAACTTTTAAAATTATTTCATCACCATTCACAGTCCTTCAACTAATTATCAGATTATGAATACAATAAATATTTCACTTAAGGGGCTTCTTGTAACATCCCTTCTTTTCACTTATTTCCAGGTCATTGGGCAGGTTAGTGATTGCAAAGTACTGGTGCCTGAGATTTCCGGGACCTATTCGGGAGATTGCAAAAACGGACTGGCACATGGTAAGGGTGTTGCATCCGGGAAAGACAGATATGAAGGTCAGTTCAACAGAGGGTTACCTCATGGTAAAGGATCTTATGAGTGGGCAGAAGGGCAGGTATACAAAGGTGAATTTTCCAAAGGATTCAGAGAAGGAGAAGGAGAGATGATCTATCATACCCTGAGGGGTGATTCAACAGTAAGAGGTTACTGGAAGGAGAACAATTATTTGGGAGAAAAGAATATCCCGCCATATGATATAATCAGGAAGGATGACTTGCTGAGTGTAAACCTCAGGAAGATAGGTGAAGATAATACTGTGATAATCAAGTTTATGATGAAGGGCCAGATTAACCGGAAAGTGGGAGGTATGCAGATGACTTTCACAAGTGGTTCACAATTTGTTTCAGGTTCCTATCAGGGATTACAATCTGTACGTTATCCTCTCGATCTGAAAATTACTTATACAACAAGCAACCCCATTTCAAGGTCATCATTTGATGTTGTATTTGAATGTACAATAAATGAACCGGGTAAGTGGGAGATTACTCTAAATAATTAATTTAAAGCCGGAAGCCAAGTACCAGTATATCATCAACCTGTTCTTCTCCGTCTTTCCAGTCAAGGTGTTTCCTGTTAAGTATTTCCCTGATTTCTGATGTTGTTCCGGAACTGATCCCGGACAGCAGTTTCTTGAAGTTTTTAGACAGGAATTTAGAGCCTTCTTTACCCAGCTGATCAGAGTATCCGTCGGAAAACATGTAGACAATTGCACCTGGCACAATTTCAAGTGAATGGTCAATGAAGCTGATTTCATTAAGATAGATCCCGATTGGATTCCTTGTTGCCTTCAGCTCAGTCAGGATCCCGTCTTTAACTATATAAACCGGATTATTTGCTCCTGAGTATTTCAGCAGACCTGCTTCCCTGTCAACAAGGCACATAGAAAGATCCATGCCATCACGTGCTTCCCCTTCTTTCCCTGTCTGCCTGAGCGAGCTTTTAACCCTCTCCCTTAGCTCATTAAGGATGTCGGATGGACTGAATTCATTATTGATTATTAGTGTATGTTTAACACTTATTATGTCGTTCAGGAGGGACATTCCAAGCATGCTCATGAATGCTCCGGGCACACCATGACCGGTACAGTCAGCAACACAAATAACCACCTTATTTTCATTGAGTTTTTTCACCCAGTAGAAGTCACCGCTTACTATATCCCGTGGAAGATAAAGCACAAAAGAGTCTGACAGATATTGATTTACAGATTCATCAGGAGTAAGCATCGCCGACTGAATCCTTCTGGCATACCTGATACTGTCAGTGATTGATGTTTTTTGGCTTTCGACAATCTCTTTCTGTTTGTTGATCTCCTCCTTCTGTTCCTTTAATATCCTGTTATCCCGTTTTTTTATCACCAGGCTCCTGAATACTACAATAATTATAACGGCCAGAAGTATAGCCCCTGCAATCAGAGAGTTTCTTGTAGTCTGAAGTATTTTCCTGTCCTTCCTGAGTAGTTCGTTCTCCTTTTCCTTCTTAACTGTCTCATATTGTGTCTGCAGTTCAAGTATCTGTTTCTGTTTTTCAACATTCATCAGTGAGTCTTTGAGTTCTGAATACCGGTTCAGGTAATAAAATGCCTTTTTGAAGTCTTTTAGTCCGGTATAGCTCATTGACAGTTCCTTATATATATCTACCCCGGAAACAACAGAGTTAATCTCTTTTGCAGTTGCTTCAGCTTCCGCGAGGTATTTTTGTGCAGCCAGGAAATCATATGACAGGTTCTTTATTCTTGCGAGCGCCACAAGAGTAAGAACTATATTGTCCTTGCTGTCAATAGACTTGTAAATGTTACATGCTTTCTCATACTTAGGTCTGGCAGACTCCGGTTTTCCCTGGTATTCCAGCAACTGTGCCATTGCATAATTTATGAAGGCTTCATCATTCAGGCTTTCAACACTTACGCTGATTCTAAGAGCTTTATCATAGTAATCAATTGCCATTTCTGTACTATCCATCTCTGCAGCAGTCTGTCCAAGGGATATATTCATTTTCAGCGATCCATACCTGTTGCCGGATGCCTCATATAGACCGGCTGCAGCTTTATAGTATTCCATGGCTCTTTCGTAGTTCTTCATTGTGAAGTAGACATTTGCGAGACTTGATTTTCCGTATGCAATCAGTCTCTCATCCGGAATCTTTTCACTAATCGACTGCGCTTCAAAATAGTATTTCAGGGCGCTGTCGTACTTTGCCTGGTTATCAAATACTGTCCCGATGCAGTAAAGCGCTGTTGCTTCCCCCGATTTTCTGCCAAGTTCCCTGTTTATTGCCAATGATTTTCTGTAGTATTCATTTGCCTTGCCATAATCATTTTTGTTGTGTGCAATTATACCCAGGTTATTGTAACATACTGTAATTCCCTCCTTTAAACCAGCCGTGGTCAGTATCTCCAGGGCATCAAGATATAATTGGGATGCTTTATCATTGTTTCCTTTAATGAGTTCAAGGTTTCCAAGTTGTACCATTGAATTTCCAACACCTTGGGAAAATTCAGTTTTTCCGCCTCATCCCAAGCCTTTATGGCTATCTGTTCTGATTTTTCAGGATCAGTATACTGTAGTTCATAAGCCAGGCGGTATGAAAGGACAATTCTGCCTGTATCGGTTTTTTCCTTTTCAAGAAGATTCATAATGCTATCTGCTTTGGCCGATGTTTGAGCCTGGATATTGATTCCTGTCAGCAAGAGGAGCAGTAAAGTAATGAGGTTTTTCATTTTGGTATGTATGGCATCCGAAATTTACTAAATTTCATTTAGTTGCAAAACCATGACTCTAACTTTAACATAATCTCTTAAATGTCCCGTAAAAGTGTAAATTTGTGCAAAATTCAGAATAATGGTAACCAACGAACAGATAAGGGAATTATCGGGACGCCGCGATGCGTTAAGGAGGTATCTTTGACGTCGAAGGCAAACTTGAGATAATAGCAGAAAAAGAGGGCTTATCACAGAAGCCCGGCCTATGGAATGATGCCAAGAAAGCCGAAGATCTGCTAAAAAGTATTGCAGTGCTCAAAAGCTGGACAACAGGTTTTGAGAAGATAAACACGGCAGTTGAGGATCTTTCGGTTATCTATGATTTTTACAAGGAAGGGGAGGCTACAGAGGAGGATGTTGAAAAGCAGTACTCAAGCTGCCTCTCAATGATCGAAGACCTTGAAGTGAGAAATATGCTTCAGAAGGAGGAGGATCAGCTGGGAGCCATACTTAAAATCAATTCAGGAGCCGGCGGTACAGAGAGCAACGACTGGGCAGCAATGCTTATGCGCATGTATCTCAGATGGGCTGAAAGAAATAATTATAAGGTGAAGGAACTTGATTTTCAGGCCGGCGATGAAGTCGGGGTGAAATCAGTTACAATTGAGATCGATGGAGACAGGGCTTACGGATACCTTAAGAGTGAGAATGGAGTCCACAGGTTAGTCAGAATCTCACCCTTCAATGCCCAGGGTAAACGACAGACAACATTTGCCTCGGTTTTCATTTCACCGCTGGTAGATGATACAATTGAGATTGTGATCAATCCGGCCGATATTACCTGGGATACTTACAGGTCGAGCGGCGCAGGCGGGCAGAATGTCAATAAGGTTGAAACAGCAGTCAGGCTGCGTCACGCACCTTCCGGAATTATCATCGAGAACCAGGAGACCCGTTCACAGCTTAATAACAAGGAGAATGCGATGCGTATACTTAAATCGCAACTCTACGAACTTGAGCTAAGAAAGCAACTTGAGGAACAGGCAAAGATTGAGGGCGAAAAGAAGAAAATAGAATGGGGTTCACAGATCCGTTCATATGTGCTGCATCCTTACAAAATGGTTAAAGATCTGAGGACAAATCATGAAACCGGTAATGTGCAGGCAGTGCTGGATGGTGATCTGAATGCCTTTATGAAATCATTTCTTATGGAGTTTGCCGGGAAATAACCTGAATCCATGCAATAATCTGAATATGATAAAATTCATAGTAACTGTAGAGTGAATTTTTTTATTTTTGCATCAGTTTAAAAATAGTTCTGTAAGGTGAAAAAAGAAAAGCTGTTTGATCAGTTTCCTCCGGTATCCACAAGTGAATGGATGGATAAGATTACTTCTGACCTGAAGGGGGCTGATTTCTCCAGAAAGCTTGTGTGGAAGACAAGTGAGGGATTCGAAGTGATGCCTTTTTACAGGATGGAGGATAATGAAAAACTTCCTTTTATCAATACCCTTCCCGGTCAGTTTCCATATCTGCGTGGGACAAAAATCAGGAACAACAACTGGCTGGTAAGGCAGAATATAGAAGTTTCAGATTACCAGGCAGCAAACAGAAAAGCACTCACTGTACTGATGAAGGGAATCGACTCTCTTGGTTTTATTATCGCCGATCCTGAGACTGTGAGCAGGAGTAATTTTGAAGATCTTCTGAAAGATATTCATATTGAAATAATTGAAATAAATTTTCTGTGCAACGGGAAGGCGAAAGAGATACTTGATATACTTCAGGGCATCGTATCTGAAAGAGGACTTAAACCTGAAGGAATTACCGGTGCAATTGAAGCTGATCCCATAGGTCGTCTGATGGTAAACGGGACTCTGTGTGTACCTGTTGATGACGGCTTTGATTACCTTGCTTCACTTACCAAAACTGCCTCTGTTTTACCGGAACTGAAAACAATTCACCTTAATGCCAGTCATTTCAGTAACGCCGGTGCCAACATAGTTCAGGAACTGGCTTTCGGCCTTTCAGCCGGCAGCGAATATCTTGCTCAGCTCACCTCCCGTGGAGTAGATCCTTTACTGGCTGCATCAAAGATCAGGTTCAGCTTCGGAACAGGTCCCGATTACTTTATGGAGATCGCAAAGCTGAGAGCTGCCAGATTATTATGGTCGCTTGTAGTGAAGGGTTTTATTCCCGGGGACTATGAGAAGATAAAAATGAATATCCATTGCGTCACCAGCCGATGGAACAAAACAGCATATGATGCACATGTTAATATGCTCAGAACCCAGACCGAAGCTATGTCAGCAATTCTCGGGGGAACAGATTCGCTCACAATTGAACCCTTTGATACAGTATTCCGGAAACCCGGCGACTTTTCTGAAAGGATTGCCAGGAACCAGCAGCTTATCCTTAAGGAGGAAGCTTATTTTGACAAAGTTGCTGATCCTTCTGCAGGTTCATATTATATCGAAAATCTGACCAGTCTGATTGCGGAAAACACCTGGAAACTTTTTGTAAAGACAGAGGAGGCCGGTGGTTTTCTTGAAGCAATTAAATCGGGCAATGTACAGAAAGAGATTGCAGTATCGGCTGGCAAAAGGAAAAAGGATGCAGCTTCAAGGAGGCTGATACTTCTTGGTACCAATCAGTATCCGAATAATAATGAAACTGCTCTCAAAACAATTGATGAGGCGATCCTTTTTAGTGAGAAACAGTACGAAAAGGAACTTGATATTGATCCGATTATTCCATTCAGGGCAGCCTCCGGATTTGAGAAGCTGAGGATCGCAGTTGAGAAATCGGGCAGGAAGCCAGTCGGCATTCCTGTTAACTATCGGGAACATTGCTATGAGGAAGGCCCGTTCCCAGTTTTCTTTTAATTTCTTCGGTTGTGCCGGATACAGTATAATTGACAATAATGGTTTTGCATCAGTTGCCGAAGGAGTCAAAGCAGCACTGGATTCAAAGGCAGATATTGTTGTCCTCTGCAGCTCGGATGAAGAATATCCTCTGATTGCTCCCGAAGCTTACGATCAGCTTAATGGTAAGACAATTGTAGTGGTGGCAGGAAACCCTCCCTGTATCGAAGAGCTTAAATCGAAAGGACTCGAATTGTATATTCACATGAAATCTGACCTGACTGAAACTATAGAATATTTTAACAACAGGCTTGGTATTGGCCGCTAACCATTTAGGAAAATGAGACCAGAATTTAAATACAGCGACCTTGCCGGACTGACAGTTAAAGGCAAAAATTTCCGGGAATGGGAAAAAGAGCAGGCTCTGTCGAAAGACTGGGTTACCCCGGAGATGATACCCATAAGGAGCGTTTACAGCAAGGAGGACCTTAAGGACATGGAACATCTCAATTATGCCGCGGGTTTACCTCCATTCCTCAGAGGACCTTACTCGGGTATGTATGCCATGATGCCCTGGACAATCCGCCAGTATGCAGGATTTTCCACCGCTGAAGAGTCAAATGCTTTTTACAGAAGGAACCTTGCTGCAGGTCAGAAAGGATTATCAGTTGCCTTCGACCTTGCAACACATCGCGGATATGACTCAGATCATGAGCGTGTTACAGGAGATGTAGGGAAGGCAGGAGTAGCTATCGATTCCATCCTCGACATGAAGATTCTCTTTGATCAGATCCCTCTTAACAAGATGTCGGTGTCGATGACAATGAACGGAGCTGTTCTTCCTGTAATGGCATTTTATATCGTGGCAGCACTTGAGCAGGGAGCCAAACCTGAAGACCTTTCGGGAACTATATAGAATGATATTTTTAAGGAGTTCATGGTCCGTAATATGTATATTTATTCTTCTGAATTTTCCATGAAGATAATCTCTGATATTTTCCAGTATACTTCAGCCAGGATGCCTAAGTTCAATTCGATCAGCATATCAGGATACCATATGCAGGAGGCTGGTGCCACCTGCGATATAGAACTCGCATACACACTTGCCGACGGGCTGGAATATCTCAGAACCGGTGTTAATTCAGGTCTCGATATAGATGCCTTTGCACCTCGTCTTTCTTTTTTCTGGGCTATAGGTATGAATCATTTCATGGAGATAGCCAAAATGAGGGCTGCCAGGATGCTCTGGGCTAAGATAGTCAGTGAGTTTAATCCGAAGAATCCTAAATCGCTGGCACTCAGAACGCATTCCCAAACCTCAGGATGGAGCCTTACAGAGCAGGATCCTTTCAATAATGTAGGAAGAACCTGTATTGAGGCAATGGCAGCGGTTCTTGGTCATACACAAAGCCTTCACACAAATGCCCTTGATGAGGCAATAGCTCTGCCAACTGATTTTTCGGCTCGCATTGCAAGGAATACACAGATATATCTGCAGGAAGAGACAAATATCTGCAAGTCTGTTGATCCATGGGCCGGCTCATATTATGTTGAGACACTAACCCATGAAATAGCTCACAGGGCATGGGCCCATATAAAGGAGGTAGAAAGCCTGGGAGGTATGGCCAAAGCAGTCGAATCGGGGATCCCGAAGATGAGGATCGAGGAGGCAGCAGCCAGGGCGCAGGCTAAAATTGATTCAGGAGTTCAGACGATTGTCGGAACAAATAAATACAGGCTCGAAAAAGAGGATCCGCTTGAAACTCTTGAAGTTGATAATTCAGCTGTTCGTGAGTCGCAGATAATACGTCTCGCAAAGCTGCGTTCAGAGAGAAATGAGCAGGAGTGCCAGGCAGCTCTCAGTGCGATTACAAAGTGTGTGCAGACAGGTGAAGGTAATCTTCTTGAGCTGGCAGTTGAAGCTGCTTCAAAACGGGCAAGCCTTGGTGAAATTTCATATGCATGTGAAAAAATAGTAGGGAGGTACAAAGCTGTGATCAGAACTATATCAGGAGTTTATTCATCCGAGTATAAGTCGGATGATGATTTTAAGGAAGCAAGATCTCTTGTAACCAGATTTGCCCGCAAAGAGGGCAGGCAGCCTAGGATCATGATTGCCAAAATGGGACAGGATGGCCATGATCGCGGAGCAAAGGTAGTATCAACAGGGTATGCAGATATTGGTTTCGATGTTGATATCGGACCACTCTTCCAGACCCCTGCAGAAGCTGCAAAACAGGCTGTAGAGAACGATGTTCACGTTTTGGGTGTATCGAGCCTTGCTGCAGGACATAAAACTCTTGTGCCCCAGGTTATTGAGGAGCTCAGGAAACTAGGGAGAGAAGATATCCTTGTAATAGCTGGCGGAGTTATTCCTCCGCAGGATTACAGGTTCCTATATGATGCAGGTGTGGCTGCTATATTCGGGCCGGGCACTTCGGTGGCAAAAGCGGCAAAACAAATACTTGAAATATTGATACTTACACATGAATAAAATTCTCTCTTTTGTGGTAATCCTGGCATTGGGCTGTATATCAGGCCATAAGGATGTTTCTGCCCAGGATGTAAAGGCAGAAGCCTCTGTAAAGAAAACAGACTTCTCAGATCAATCGACATGGGTGCTGGGGTATTTTGTTCGCGGGCAGATAACCAGGGCCCCTCATTCTGAATGGTTTACCAAAGGATATGATGAGTATATCATTGATGCGCAGGTACTTGAAAAGGTAAAGACAATACCTCAGGAAGGTCTTACAATCAGAGTAATTCTCGGAACATGGTGCCCCGATAGCAGGAAACAGGTCCCAAGGTTCATGAAAATTATTGATGCCTGGCAATTTCCGGAACAATCTTTGACATTTATCGGAGTTGACGATGCCAAGCTCTCACCAGTGGGGGAATATGAAAAGCTTGACATTCAGAGAGTGCCTACTTTCATATTTTATAAAAATAATATTGAAGCCGGACGCATCATTGAGAATCCTGTGACGTCTTTGGAACAGGATATGGTTAAAATCCTTACAGGAAAAGAATAAAAATAAATACCTTAAATATCATGGAAGACATAAAAAACAACTCCGGACAAAATCTTGGAATTGCCGCGCTGATAACAGCAATAGTGACATTTGTTCTTGCAGTAATTCCCTGTGTAGGGCTTATTGCCGTGATTCCGGGAATAATAGCAATTATTCTTGCCTCTGTTGGTTTGTCGCAGGCATCGAGGAGCAATGCTCCCAAAGGGCTTTTGATCGCAAGTCTGATAATTGGTGTTATCGCATCCCTGATTTCGGTTTCACAGGTGTTTGTGGCTACAAAAATTGCCCAGCATGCCGACAAATGGCCTGATGAGATTCAGAATATTGTAAAGGATGTTCAGGATGATGTAGTTAAAGATCTTGAGGATGCCAACATTTCAATCAAGATAGAGAGCAATGGTGAAAAAGTTGAAATTAATACTAATACCCAAAATAAGGAAAAAGAGCAGAAGCTTGAAGAGCTGGAGGGAGTAAATACCCAGGAGAATGATACTTTACAGCAGAAAAAGTAAAGCCGGGCAGAAAATGTCCCCTAAGTTATCTGAAGAGCCCTATCATATAATTAATATTGTATTTGCCGGAGTAATAGTATTGATACTGGTTTACTCCGGCATTTTTTCTCCGGAGAAAGATAACTATCCAGTTGTATGCATTCATGAACGTCTGACCGGCGAGCCATGTTTCTCATGCGGATTATCACATAGTTTCTCATTGATTATAAGAGGCAGAATAGCAGAGGCTTATGAGTGGAATCAATATGGGATGAGGGTATTCCTCTTCTTTATTTCACAGTTATTTTTCAGACTTGATTTTCTCAGATTGTCGTTAAAGCGTCCGGAAAACCGCAAACAGCTGGTAATTTATGATTCAATTGCTTCAGGAATAATCTTTCTGATATCTTTCTGGCCTTTTATAGCAAGTATCTTTAGAGGTCTCTTTGCGTCCATTGCGTAATCCTGATAGCTAATGTGACTTTGCGACCTTTGCGGTTAATTTTTTAATCTTCATCTGCATTTAGTATCTCATAAAGCAAGCTGCTTTCAAAGCCTTTTGATAATCCGAACCGGAGCAGTTTAGCTTTCAGGTCATATTGGTTTTTAGCTTTTATGGACCGTCTGTGAGATTCTATTAGTGCTTTTAATGTATTTAGATATAATTCATTATCAATAGACTCAAGACCTGTTCTTGCTGCTTCCGCCGGGATTTTTTTAGCCCTGAAGTGTGCTGCTATTTTTATTTTGCCCCATTTGTTATATCTGAATTTATCCCTTGCAAAAGCACAGGCATAACGCTCTTCATTAATAAAATTCTCTCTGATCAGCAGGTCAATAATCTTATTGGAATCATTCCCGGTTATTCCCCATGATTCAAGTTTGGTTACAATTTCACTTGAACAGTATTCACGTTGGGAACACTGGCTCATAGCTTTATTGAGAGCTGTTTTGTAAAGTGTGCTTTCAGCCATTTTTCACTCCTTTTATTATCCTGGCTTTTCCGTTCAGGTCATTAATCAGGCTCTTCTCCCTGTATCTGAATTCTGCCAGCAGTTCCAGCATTTCGTTTCCCAGTGCTTCATTAATCTCAAAATATATTTTGCCGCCGGGTATCAGAATCCTTTCAGCGATAAGAAGGATTGACTTGTAGAAGATAAGTGGCTCGGAGTCAGTTACAAAAAGTGCTTCAGGAGGTTCGTATGCCAGTACATTTCTGTGCATGAATTGTTTTTCAGAATCCCTTACATAAGGGGGATTACTCACTATTATGGCTGCTTCAATTTTTAATATTTCAACAGGGTTTAGAATATCATCTGTTATGAAATCAATACTTACATTATTCAACCCGGCATTTTCTCTTGCAACTGAAAGAGCCCCGGATGAAAGATCAGTAGCGGTTACAGAAGCTCCGGGGATGTTTCCGGCAAGAGCAATTGCGATGCATCCGGATCCTGTCCCAAGATCAACAATTCTGCCTCTGAAATTCTTATTTTCCCTGATTATTATGTCAACCAGTTCCTCAGTTTCCTGCCGGGGGATCAGAGTATTTTCATTTACCCTTAAAGTACAGTTGAGGAAAGCTGTGCTGCCAATTATATACTGTATTGGTCTTCCTTCTTTTAATTGACTGGTAATATTAATAATACGTACAACATCTTCAGCGCTTACAGCCAGTCCGGGATCAAAGATCTGATGCAACTCTTTTGCCCCGGGAAGTGTCTTGATTATAATGCGGGAGAGAGCATTGATTTCCTCTTCAGGATATAGACCCCGGAGTTCCAGTATCATGAAAGATCTGATGTCTCTTATTGTTTGTATCTTCATATCAGTTATTCAAAATTAGTAATTTAAGGCAGATGGTTGAGGGTAATGATATAAAATACATGCGCAGGTGTATTGAACTTGCGTCCAAAGCAGAGGGACTGACCTATCCGAATCCTATGGTGGGTGCAGTAATTGTTTATGAAGGGAGGATAATCGGAGAGGGATATCATATCAGAGCCGGGGGACCTCATGCGGAGGTAAATGCCATAAATTCAGTTACTGATAAATCTTTATTAAGATCATCTACACTTTATGTAAGCCTTGAGCCATGTTCTCATTACGGTAAAACCCCTCCATGTTCCGAATTGATAATCAGTTATGGTATTCCTGAGGTTGTTGTGGGAACTGGCGATACAAGCGACAAAGTAGCAGGTAAAGGGTTGGAAATGCTTCGCAAAGCCGGATGTATAGTACGAGAAGGAATCCTCGATGCAGAATGCAGATATCTGAACAGGAGGTTCTTTTCGTCTGTTGAAAATAAGCGACCATACATTATCCTCAAATGGGCCCAGAGCGCCGATGGCTTTATTGATAGGTTAAGGCAGCCGGGGACTGGCAGCAAGCCGGTATGGATAACCGGAAATCCCGAAAAGGTCCTTGTCCACAGATGGCGTTCCTGTGAGCAGGCTATTCTTGCAGGGGCAGGGACTGTCAGAGCTGATAACCCACAGCTTAATGTAAGAGAATGGACTGGTAATCAACCTTTGAAGGTTGTTCTCAGTCGCTCAGGTGCTGTTGGTCAAAATTCAGCATTTTCAAGACCGGATGGTACATTTGTTGTATTAACTTGCAATGATAATTGTGATTTACCTGAGGGGGTGAAAATATTACTGGATAATACCAGCTCTTCTGCAGAACAGATTGCAGATTATCTTTTTAACAGGGGGATTCAATCACTCTTTATTGAAGGTGGAGCTGAGGTGCTTAATCATTTTATTGATGAAGGCCTCTGGGATGAAGCAAGAATATTTACCGGACGATCTTTTTTTGGTGCAGGAGTAATGGCACCGGATCTGAAGGGACTGAAAATAGTTGAAAAAATCAGGTATGGGAAAAGTGATCTGGATATATACCTCAGAAAGCCGTACCATATTCTGAAAGAGGTTGATAATGTGAATTTAAATTAGTATTTTTGAAAGTTAATTTGGGGATAAAATTAAACATTAAGGATATGAAGACGAAGACTATTTTTATTACAACCATCCTGGCATTCTTAATTGTGAGTGCTTTTGGTCAAAATGGCAAAAAGTACTTCAAGGCAGGAAATGAATTTATGGAAGGCCTTAAATATGAAGATGCAGTTGCTCAGTTTACAAGTGCAATTGGTCTTGAGCCGGCAAATGCTGATTATTACCATGCACGGGGTTCTGCCTATGAGATTCTTAATAAGCTCGAAGAAGCCAAAGCAGATTTTGAGAAGGTAATTGTTTTTGAAGCCAAGAATGTGGATGCTATGGTCCATCTTGGAGATATATACAATAAAACAGGCAAATATGAGGATGCACTCAAACAGCTTAACCATGCCACGGCAATGGATAAACGCAATGAACGTGCATATCCGATCAAGGTAATTACCCTTCTTGCTCTGGAAAAGTATGATCAGGCTCTGAAGGTATCAGATACTGCTTTAGCTATCAATGATACACCTATGATCTTCTACTACAGAGGGATTTTGTACAGGAAACTTACAAATGATGAACTGGCCAAAAAGGAATTTGAGAAATCAATACTTAAGGACAAGAAACTTCCTGAACCAAGGCTGGCACTGGCTGATCTGCTTATCAATTCAAATACAGCCTCTGCATTGACACAGTGCAATGAGGTTATCAAGAATGATGACAAGAATACTGATGCCTATATTATGAGGAGTAAGGTTTACAAAAAGAACCTCGACTATCCTAATGCTATTAACGATATATCAAAGATTATTCTGATAGATCCGTCAAATGCAGGTTTCTATATGATCCGTGGTACTTATTACCAGGAGTTTAATCAGCATACAAATGCTATTAACGACTTCTCTAAATACATATCTATTAATACAACAGACCCTGACGCTTATTTTGCGAGAGCCAGATCGTATGAGGAGATTATGAATTTTGAGAAAGCACTTGAGGATTATGCAAAAATAACAGTCCTTTCAGAGGATGATCCAAGGGCAAAAAAGATGCTCAAGGAAGCTGAGGCCAGGCTCTATGAACTCAACAGGGAGAAAGTTGCTCCGGAGGTTGCTCTTGTTAGCCCTCTGCCAGTAAATGATACTATTGAAATCAGGGGAGACAAAGCTGCAATTCTTCTTTCAGGAAAAATCAAGGATAAAAGTAAGCTGAAGATCGTAACTATTAATAATGGTCCTGTATCAACTGCTGCCGGTAAAAATGGGGAATTTGAGTTTCTGTCAAATATCGATGTCTCAGGTATTGACAAGATCACTATCCTTGTCAAAGATGACTATGATAATGAAAAAACAATGATTTATCCTATTAAGCGTACTGAAATAGCACCTCCTGTTATTGCACTTGTAGCTCCTTATACAACTGAGGACGGTCAGGTCTACCTTGACTCTTCAACACCTAACATAGCAATTCAGGGTAAGATAAGTGACGACAGCCCCATCAAATCAATAACAATAGGTGACGTTACTGCAAGTTACAGACGTGATGAGATGAATCCAGCATTCACAGCAATACTCGATGTATCCAATATGAGTAAGTTCACTGTGATCGCCGAAGATATTTACGGTAACAAACAGGAGACACAATTTGTACTAAACAGGGAAGGTGCAGAGATTGCAGCTAACAATCCTATGGGTAAAACCTGGGTTGTGTTTGTAGAGAACTCCAGCTATGAAACTTTTGCCAGCCTCGATGGGCCAATTAAGGATGTAGGCACAATTCAGAGGGCTCTTGCTAATTATCAGATACATAACGTTATACATAAAAAAGACATGACCAAGGCTGAAATGGAGAAATATTTCAGCATTGAACTCCGCGATCTTGTTAAAAAGAACCAGGTTAAATCGCTCATGGTATGGTATGCCGGTCACGGTAAATTCATAAATGACGTTGGCTATTGGATCCCGGTTGATGCAAAAAGAGATGATGAGTTCACCTATTTCAACATTAACGGGCTGAAAGCAGGACTTCAGGGTTATGGTGATGTTGTAGTGCATACACTTGTTGTTTCAGACGCTTGCGAATCAGGTCCGGGTTTTTATACTGCCATGAGGTCAGCCAGTGAAGAACCAGCCTGCAATAATTCTGTTGTAACCGGACTTAAATCAGCACAGGTGTTTTCATCTGCCGGATATGAACTTGCTGTAGATAACTCAAAGTTCACATCAACATTTGCCAACACACTTCTGAATAATAAAAATGCATGTATCCCTATTGAAACTATTGTTAAATCAGTTTCAGCAGCAGTTGCTACTGAGACAGGCCAGAAGCCTAAGTTTGGAAAGATTCAGGGATTGGAAGACATGAACGGGTCATTCTTCTTTATTGCAAAATAAATATTATATGTCAGACATAAAACACACCAGGCGCCAGGCAGAAAAATTTGTCTGGTTAGTCCTGTTTTTGACCATTGTCTCAATTCCGGCAATGGCACAGGACTACTTCTTTGATAATTATGGTATCAAGCAAGGGCTAAGCGAACAGAAGGTCTACACCCTGCTTCAGGATTCTAAAGATTATATCTGGCTGGGAACTGCAAACGGACTTTCCAGATTCGATGGTGTTAAATTTGAAAATTTCACCACCCGCGATAGTTTGTCAGCAAGCGGAGTGAGGTCCATCTGTGAAGACTCAAACGGAGATATCTGGTTCGGTCATCTCTATGGAGGAGTAACACGCTATAACGGAACTATTTTTGAAAAAGTGGTATTTGACTCTGTTACACTTAAAAATGACATTACTGCAATTAAACAGGTTGGGAATAAAATATGGTTTATGTCAGCAGGTGACGGAGCCCTGAGGTCTGATTTTCCTGTTAATGATATAAAGAAGATCGGTGTTAAACAGTTCAAAGGTAAAGATGGATTGAGTGACCAGATATTTGGTGCAAGTATCAATAAAGACAGTTCTCTTATATGTGTGGCTGATTATGGTATGAGGCGATATAACCGTGAAGAAGAAAAGTTTGATAACTACAGGATGCCTCACATGACAACATATTTCAATGCCACCTGCCTGCTTGAGGATAGCAAAGGAAATATCTGGTTTGGGACATATAACGGCGGCGTTTATAAATATGTCATGTCTGAAAGCAAGATGGAGATAATTGACCTTATCAGAGAAGGGTCGGCAAGTAATTGGGTTACTTGTTTTGAAGAAGACAGGCGTGGAAGAATGTGGGTAGGTACCTTTGATGGAGGAGTGACGTTATTTGACAATGACAGGATTCAGATATTCAACCAGAAGAACGGCTTTATCCCTACAAGGATCTATGATATAATGGAGGATATTGAAGGGAATATTCTTATTGCTGATCAGAATAACGGATTAACAATATATAAGGGAGATGCCTTTGTTACTTTCAATAAGGAGGAGTTTCTTCCTGATCCCAGTGTAAATGCGATCTATGAAGATAAAACAGGAGCAGTATGGTTTGGTACTATTGATGGAATATCGAGGTTCATGCCCGGTTCCGATAAGCCCCCCGTAATTTATGATGAACGGAGTAATCTGATATATAAAGACATAAGGTTCTTTCATGAGGATTTAGATGGAAATCTCTGGATTGGAGCCAATGCAGGAGGAGTCATGATGTATAACATGAAAACATCAAGATTCGAATCCCAGCCTGAGATTAATTCTTCATTATATACAGGAGGCCAGGTAAAGTCACTGGAAATTGACAGGAAGAATAATCTCTGGATCGGAACTGTTGATGGTGTTGCCGTTGGTACAATTGGTCAGCAGAATTTCAGAAGGTTTAATTTTCTCGACAGTCTTATTATAAAAACAATTACAGTGCTTTATTGTGATCCTATAGGCAATATGTGGATAGGAGCGGAAAGCATGGGAGACAAACCGGGATTAATGAAATATACCGCAAGTAATGACAGCTTTAAGAGAATTCCCAAATTGTACGGGACTATTCCTAAAGCAATAGTTATGGACAAAAAAGGGACACTCTGGATCGGCACCAGTGAAGGTTTGCTCGGGTACAGGAATGATTCAATTATATCAACTGTAACTCAGGTAAACGGACTGTTGTCAGATAACATAAATCTTCTTACTGCCGGTGATGATGGCAGTATATATATTGGTACCAATTCAGGGCTCAACCGGTATATTCCTGAAACTCAGCAGGTATTTTCCTATACAGACCGAAATGGTTTTCCGGGGATAGAGACAAAACAGCATGCAGTTTTCAAATCTCCCAATGGCGCATTATGGTTTGGTACAGCCAATGGTGCTACCCGGCTAAATCCTGAAAGAACATCTATTGAAACACTTGAGCCTTTGACACACATAATGGGAATGCGTGTTAATTATGAAGCACGTGAGATGAAAGCGGGGATGAAGCTCGGCTCCAGTGAAAAATCTGTCCTTTTCGATTATTACAGCATATGCCTTACCAATCCGGAAGTTGTAAAATACAAAGTACAACTCCAGGGAGCTGATGACGGATGGAGACCTGTCACTGATCAAACCCAGGCTATTTACTCCGGTCTCTCACCTGGAAAGTACACTTTTATGGTTATTGCCAATAATAGTCAGGGTATATGGAATAAGGAACCGGTAACCTACAGTTTTATTATCAAACCGCCTTTCTATTTAACATGGTGGTTCCTTCTTATCTCAGGAATTCTTATCCTGGTAATTATAGTTTCATATATTCAGATCAGGGAAAAGAATCTCATCAGGGAGAAAGAGATTCTTGAGGAGAAAGTAAGGGAAAGGACCGCTGAGGTAGTCCAGAAGAGTCTTATAATTGAGGAGAAAAACAGGGATATTACCGCCAGTATCAGATATGCCGAGAGGATTCAAAGAGCTATGCTTCCAAAGGAAGAAACTTTCAAGGATACATTTGTTTTATTCCTGCCAAAAGATATTGTCAGTGGTGACTTTTACTGGATGCATGACAATGGTGACTGGATATTCATAGCAGCAGTCGATTGTACCGGACATGGAGTTCCCGGAGCCTTTATGTCAATCATAGGTCATAACTCATTGAGCAAGGTAGTAAGGGAATATGGACTTACACGACCTGCAGCTATTCTTGATCAGCTTAATGTTGAAGTTATGAAAGCTCTTTTACAGCGGCATGAAAGGGCTATTATGGATGGAATGGATCTGGCACTTATAGCAATTGAAAAGAAATCAGGTAAAGTGGAATTTGCAGGAGCTTATAACCCACTATATGTTGTAAGAAAAGGCGAAGTATTTACCTATAAAGGCGACAGATTCCCGATAGGAATGACCACCATGGAGGAGAAAAAGACCTTTACAAATCAGGAGGTAGATGCCCAACCGGGTGATATGCTTTATATGTCATCAGATGGATATGCAGACCAGTTTGGATCCAGTGAGGTAAAGAAATATAAGTCGCATAATGTGAAGAAGTTACTTTCGGAAATATATAATCTTCCGGTAATGGAACAGAAAGCACGTCTTGAGAAGGAGATAATGGAATGGAAAGGAGAACTCGAACAGGTTGATGATATAATGTTTATCGGAACAAAAATACCTGAAAATTAGATCTTTGCGATGCTTCGCGGATCATGGATCCAGGTCTCATTTTTATCCAGATAATCCATAACTTCCTCAGGGGTAGAGGCAATCTGCCAGATACCTTTGTGTTCAAATCTCAGGAACTCACCTGCTACCATATTATCGAGGAACTCTAGGAGAGACTTGTAAAAGTCAAGTGTATTCAGAATAATAATTGATCCTTTAAAGAGGCCCAGCTGTTTGAGTGTAATGGCTTCAGTAAGTTCTTCAAGAGTTCCTACACCGCCGGGTAATGCGACAACTGCATCGGACAGGGTAAGCATCTGCTTCTTGCGTTCACCCATGTCGGGAGTTATTATCATCTTTGTAACTCCGGGGTGATCCCATCCCTCTTCTTTCATAAATCCGGGTATTACTCCGGTTATTTTTCCGTTATTTTTTAAAACAGAATCGGCAAGTTTTCCCATAAGACCTATGCCGCCTCCGCCAAACACCACATCCATGCCGGCTTTTGCAAGAAGAGCCCCAAGTTCTGTTGCAGCCAAAGCGTATTCATTATTTATGCGGCTGCTGGATGAAGCAAAGATACAGACTGTCATAATGGGATTAAAGGAGCTACATTAAATGATCGATTTTACCCCCAAACCCCCCAAGGGGGGCTTTAAATCCACGGATTTTCTATAAGTCCCCCCTGGGGGATTTAGGGGTAAAGAAAGCAGTCGTTTGAGTATCGCTTACTATTATAAATTAATTATTCTATAAGAGAGCATTCAATTTTGAAACAAAGTTGTTTTTCGGCACAGCTCCAACCTGTTTGTCTGCAACTTTTCCATCCTTGAAATAGAGAACTGTAGGGATATTTCTGATGCCAAATTTTGCGGCCACCCCCGGACTGTTATCAACATCACATTTAACCACGAGTGCTCTTTCGGAATATTCTTTAGATATTTCCTCTATAATTGGAGCAATCATTCTGCAGGGGCCGCACCATTCAGCCCAGAAGTCAACCATAACAGGTTTTGTGGATTTGACTACTATTTTATCAAAGTTGCTGTCGTCTACTGCTAATGCCATAATATATAGTTTTATTGATACTTACAGGTCCGTGGCAAATATAGCTAATTAACTTTATATTCTATACCCGGAAAGTCGTCGAGGAATGATATTAATTCATTATTAAGCCGCACCCTGTAGGTCCTTGAAAACATTGGTAATGAAATCCTGTCCTCGCCGTTAATGAAAAGAAAGCGCAACTCAGTTTCGCCTTTGTTTTCCATAACCAGCTCTTTAAGTTCATGTATCATTTCATGGCTGATATCAGCAGGATCTATCTTGAGAGTAACTGATTTTATCAGCTCGTCCTTTACACTTGAAAGGAGGTTTATTTTCTTTATTTTAAACTCAATTTCATCATCCTTGAATCTTCTGACCTGGACCCTTCCGGTAATAAGCAGGTAATAGCCTATTACACAAAATTTGCTGTTCTCAACATATTCTTTGTCGAACAGCATAAATCTGAAGGAATCTGTATAATCCTGAATTGTGAATGATCCATAAGGTTTGCCATTCTTTCCAATACCATTCCTTGTGTCAGTAACCATTCCTGCTACCACTACATCTCTATCCAGCCAGTCCCTGAGGTTCTGCAGGTCAGCAAGAGTGGCATTTGTGAAGGTACTTATCTCAAGTCTGAAGTCATCAAGAGGATGTGATGAAAGATAGATTCCTATAACTTCTTTCTCCCTGTTTAGTTTTTCCAGCTTTGGCCAGTCGGGACATTGAGCAGGTTCAGGTTTTACCATATCGAATCCACCCGCATCTCCAAAAAGGGAATGCTGGCTCGAACTTTTAATCGTTTTTGCAGTATTTCCATATCTGATGAGGCTTTCAATGAAGCTTGATCCTTTTGTGTCGAGTGAGAAATACTGGGCTCTGGTCATTGAGGTGAAACAGTCAAATGCCCCTGCAACTGCCATTGCCTCAAGGTTTTTCTTGTTTAATGAGTTAAGGTTTACTCTTTCAACAAGATTATATATGTCACTGTATATTCCGTTCTTTTCCCGTTCTTCTATGAGCTGAAGAACTGCTGCTTCTCCAACTCCCTTTATTGCCCCCAGACCGAATCTGATATTGCCGTCCTTGTTTACGGTGAACTTAACATTACTTTCATTCACATCAGGACCCAGCACATCCATCCCCATCCTGCGGGTCTCATCCATGAAAGTTGTGATCTTCTTGATATCACTTATATTACGGCTGAGCACAGCTGCCATATATTCGGCAGGATAATTAGCCTTGAGGTAACCGGTCTGGAATGCAACAAGAGCATAGCATGTTGAGTGCGATTTATTGAATGCATATTGGGCAAATGCTTCCCAGTCCTGCCATATTTTATTTACAGTGGTTTCATCATAGCCATTTTTTGCACAACCTTCCTGGAACATAAGCTTCATCTCGTCCATGATTGACCGCTTCTTTTTTCCCATGGCTTTCCTGAGGGAGTCAGCCTGTCCTTTTGTGAATCCGCCGAGAGACTGGGAAAGAAGCATCACCTGTTCCTGGTAAACAGTAATTCCGTATGTGTCATCAAGATACTTCTCCATAACAGGAATAGGGTAATCGATTTTTTCCTGTCCATGCTTCCTTTTAATAAATTTTGGAATATACTCCATTGGGCCGGGCCGGTAGAGGGCATTCATAGCTATAAGATCCTCTAACCTGTTTGGCTTAAGGTCGCGCAGATACCTTTTCATCCCCGGGGATTCAAACTGGAAGATACCGGTTGTCTCCCCGTTGCTGAAGAGTTCATAGGTTTTTTTGTCATCCAGGGGAAGGTTGTCAATATCTATGGAAATACCTTTTGACTTTTTGATATTTTCAATTGCATCCTTGATTATCGACAGTGTTTTCAGACCAAGGAAATCCATTTTCAGCAGCCCGACTGACTCCACATGGCTTCCATCGAACTGTGTGGCATACAGGTCGGTATCTTTTGCCGTACAGAGAGGAATATAGTTATCGAGTGATTCTTTGCCGATAATTATTCCGCACGCGTGTACTCCTGTCTGCCTGACCGATCCTTCAAGTACCTGAGCATATTTGAGAGTCTGTGCAATAAGTCTGTTTGATGATTCCCTCTCTTTGGCCAGTTCAGGAACTTCATTATATGCATCAGCCAGGGTTATTCCCGGTCGTTCAGGTACAAGCTTAGCCAGCCTGTCAGCATCAGGAAGTGGAAGCTTTTGTACCCTTGCAACATCCCTTATGGCCATTTTTGCAGCCATTGATCCGAAAGTGATTATGTGGGCAACCTTATCGTGCCCATATTTATTGACAACATATTTCAGAACCGAATCACGTCCGTCTTCATCAAAATCGATATCGATATCAGGCATTGAAATACGGTCGAGATTCAGGAAGCGCTCAAACAGCAGACCATATTTTATTGGATCGATGTCGGTTATTCTCAGGGCATAGGCAACAGCTGAACCTGCTGCTGAACCTCTGCCTGGTCCTACGGATACACCCATTTCCCTGGCTGCACGCAGAAAATCCTGAACTATAAGAAAATAACCGGGGAACCCCATTTTGGCAATCATTTCCAGCTCGAAATCGAGCCTGTCTGTATGCTCATTAGTGAGAGTTCCCCATCTTGCCTTAGCTCCCAGATATGTCAGGAACTTAAGGTATTCATCATTATCTGTATAACCTTCCGGAAGTTCAAAATCAGGCATGATGGGATCATGGTCCAGCTTATATTTCTCTACCTTTCCTACAAGCTCTGCAACATTATCAATTGCTTCAGGGATATCACTGAAGATGGCACGCATTTCCTCTTCACTTTTTACATATTCCTGTTTTGAATACCTGAGCCTGTTTGGATCGTCAATATCCTTTGCGGTATTGATGCAAATTAATCTGTCGTGTGCCTCTGCGTCATCTGCATTTACAAAGTGAACATCATTAGATGCAATGATCTTCACATTATATTTGGATGAAAGCCTGCGGAAGGCTTCGATCACCTTTTGCTGGAGGGGGAAGGCAGATCTGTCAGCTTCAGGGTCATATGTTTCGTGGCGTTGTATTTCCAGGTAAAAATCCTCACCAAAGATGTCGGTATAATTCTTCAGAACTGCTTCTGCACCGGCAATGGTTCCATTAAGTATTTCGTCCTGTATTTCGCCGGCCAGACAGGCAGATGAGGCAATGAGCCCTTCACTGTGTTTTGCAAGGAGCTCCTTGTCAATCCTTGGGCGGTAATAAAAGCCTTTTATCCATGCTGTCGAAACAAGTTTGATGAGGTTCTTGTAACCTTTAAGGTTTTTTGCGAGAAGTATAAGATGGTCCCCGGAACGGTCCTCCTTTGTGCTCGCATCAGCGAGTGACCTTTTTGCGACATAAATTTCACAACCAATTATTGGTTTGATACCCTTTTTGTAGCATTATTATGGAACTCCTTGACCCCAAACATATTGCCATGATCAGTGATTGCAACAGCATCCATGCCAAGTTCTTTAACCCTTTCAATAAGCAGGGGTATGCTTGAGGCTCCATCAAGGATAGAGTATTGAGTATGAACATGTAAGTGTGCAAATCCGGACATGGAATGATTTAAAATTTTAGGGTTTGATCTTTCACAAAAATAGCTAAAAAAAGTATAGTCTTTCTGTACTTGGGTCAGTGTTAATTAAAAAACAGTGCTGTTGGCTGAAACCCGGCATTTGTAAAGCCATTTATGCTGATTGTAGATTGTTGCAGTATGAACTGAAATTCCCTTCTTAACTTGCTTATGGCATGAAATGATCGGTGTTTGCGTATGCAGGCTGAAGATCATGGATTTCCAATGATACTTAATTCTTAACCTAAAATTAAAGCTATGAGAAGAATTCTCTTAATGTTTTTTGTTTTTTGCGGAGCGCTGCTATCAGTGGCTGGTCAGCAAAGAACTGTAGCCGGAACTGTTACCTCCTCTGTACAGGGAGAAGGAGCAATGCCGGGAGTGTCAGTATTTGTAGCAGGTACCACTGTTGGTACCACTACCGGTATTGACGGGAAATTTGCTCTTGTTATTCCTCCGGAGGCTAAAACTCTTGTTTTTACCTATATAGGAATGAAGAGACAGGAGGTTGAAATCGGGAATAATCTTGTATTCAATGTACTTATGGATCCGGATGTTCTCGGTCTGGAAGAGGTAGTTGTAACTGCTCTTGGAGTTTCACGCGAAAAGAAAGCGATTGGATATGCAGTTCAGGATGTAAAAAGTGATGTAATAGAACGTGCAGCCAATACTGACCTTGCAGGTGCGATGCAGGGCAAGATATCAGGTATTGATATTAAGCCTTCGAGCGGTATGCCAGGTGCCTCCTCCCAGATAGTAATCAGAGGTTCACGTTCATTTACCGGCAATAATACACCTCTGTATGTTGTTGACGGAATGCCAATTGCATCAACGGCTGATATTCAATCGGGGACAAACGGAGACTTCAGTACGGTAGGCTACGGTGTATCAGGATCTGATATATCCAACCGTGCAGTGGACCTTAACCCTGCTGATATTGAGAGTATTAATGTCCTCAAGGGTCAGGCAGCTGCAGCTCTTTACGGGATTCGTGCTTCGAATGGAGTTATTATCATTACAACGAAAAGCGGACGTAATAATGCCATAGGTAAACCTGTAGTATCAATTTCACATACAAGTGCTTTTTCGCAGGTTTCACGTACTCCCGATTATCAGACAACATATGCCCAGGGTTCCAATGGCAGATATGTACCTAATTCGTCATTGTCATGGGGTCCGAAAATTACAAATCTTCCTGATGACCCAACCTATGGAGGTAATGTAAACGGACATCCCGGAAAATTCAGGGTTCCTCAGCTGGAGCTGGGTCTGGTTCCCGATCCATGGGTTACTCCACAGGTGTACAATAACTGGGACAGATATTTCCGGACCGGTTATTCAGCCACCAATAATGCAAGTATAACACAGGCATCAGATGGCGGTAACTATGCCCTTGGTTTGAGCCAGACTTCACAGAGTGGAGTGGCTTTGGGATCCGGAATGAACAGATGGAATGCAAAAGCATCTGCTGAAAGAAAGTTTGGAAAAAACTTTACAACAGGGTTTAACTCAAATTTCTCAAGGACAGATATTGACAAACTCCCGACTGCAAATGACGCAGCGCTGGCAGGTGTACTTGGAGCACCCCTTAGTTATAACCTAAAAGACTATCCTAATTTTACTCCTGGAGATATATACTCACAGATCTATTACCGTGGCGGAAGCTGGGATAACCCATACTGGTCAGCTAAACATACAAATTTTAATGAAAAGACTGATCGCTTTTTCGGCAATGCACATATCGTTTATGATGCAAAGCTAAGCTCCGATATGAAACTGAAAGCCAGATATCAGCTTGGTACAGATTCATATACAACAAATTATCAGGATATTTTTGAGTACGGTCATGCCGGTACAACAGGAATGATTGATAATTATGGAATTACATCAATGACTGTTAACTCATTGTTCACTTTAAATTACGATTGGGACATAAATGAATCCCTGAATTTCGGAGCAATGATCGGAAATGAATTTGATCACAATAAGCAAAAGACTTATAGTGAGCATGGAGAGAATTTCAATTTTGGCGGATGGGCACATATCAGGAATGCCAATACTGTGACTGCTAACGAATCGCGTAATCAAAACCGCACAGTGGGCTTTTTTGGTAGTTTGTCACTTGGATATAAATCGATCTTTTTCATTACCGCTACAGGAAGAAATGATATAGTTTCATCTATGCCGACAAATAACAGATCATTCTTTTATCCGTCCGTTGCAACCAGTTTTGTACTTTCAGAACTTGAAGCTCTCAAATCCAATCCGGGGTTCCCTTACACCAAAATAAGGCTCTCTTATGCGGAGGTAGGACAGGCAGGGACATATGTTCCCAATTATTTTACAACTCCTACTAATCTTAATTATGCAGGCGGCTGGTGGACAGGTACTCCGATTCAATACCCTATCGGAGGTGTAAGTTCTTATATTCCAAACAATGTCCAGTATGACCCGAAACTTGTTCCTCAGAATACAAGATCGATTGAGACTGGTGCAGAAATAAGGTTTTTTCAGAACAGACTGGGTATTGATTATACCTTTTCACGTCAGAATGTTGTCGACCAGATTTTTTCAATTCCCCTTGCAGGTTCCACAGGCATCCGGTCACTCGTTATGAACGGAGGAAAGGTGCACACGCTCAGTCATGAAGTTGTTTTGAATATAACTCCCATTGAGACTGCAAACTATTCCTGGAGTTTCAACTTTAATTTTGCAAAAATCGACAACTATGTTGATGAGCTAGCTTCGGGAGTTGAAAGCATATTTATCGGAGGCTTCACAACTCCGCAGGTAAGAGCAGGTATTGGTGATACTTATCCAGTTATTTATGGTGATTCATTCCTCAGGAATGATGCCGGAAAAATTGTTGTTGAGGATGATCCATCATCACCCAATTATGGATTCCCGCTTCAGGGAGAGCCTGATGTAATTGGAAAGGTATCACCTGATTTTATCCTTGGCGGCGGTTCAGATTTCAGTTATAAGAACTGGTCACTAAACGCTCTTTTAGAATGGAAGCAGGGAGGCCAGATGTACTCAGGCAGTAATGGCCTTCTTGACTATTACGGCTTGTCGGCCAGAACTGAAGACCGGGAATCGACATTTATCTTCGACGGGGTAAAACGCGATGGCACACCCAATGACATAGCACGCGGAGGACCTAATGATATACTTGCACTGCAGAGTCTTCATACCAATATTCTTACAAATATTGATGAGTTCTATATCTACGACAATTCTTTCGTGAAGCTTCGTGAGATTTCTTTGAGATACAAAACTCCCAGTAAGCTTTTTGACAGAGTTAATCTTGGTGTTTCGCTCTTTGCACGAAACATACTTCTCTGGACCGCACTACCGAATCTTGATCCGGAATCGAGCCAGGGTAATACAAATATGGGCGGAGCTTTTGAAAGGTTCACAGTGCCACAAACAACAAGCTTCGGGTTTAATATAGATCTAACTTTTTAATTTGACACATCATGAGAAAACGGTTAAAAATATTATCAGTTATAATCCTGGCAATGATGCTCTGGTCTTGTTCTGAATCTGTTATGGATGAAATCAACTTCAATGTAAATGATCCTAGTGAAATGGCATCGAGGTTGATAATTACAGATGTTATGACAAACAGTGCATTCAATGTTGCAGGAGGTGATTTTGGCTTTTTTGCTTCCATCTATATGGAACATAATACAGGTGTATGGGGTCAGTTTTATAATGCTGACATAAGGTCGACACAGCCCTCAAGTTCAACAACATATAATAATTCATGGACTGCAGCCTATTCGAACCTCTATTCCCTTAGTCTGGTTATTAACAAATGTTCGGATAACGGATCGGAGGAAGGTAATTATCATACCCTTGGAATAGCACAGATACTAACGGCTTACAACCTGGCTACATTAACAGATGCAATGGGAGATATTCCGTGGAAGGAAGCACTTAAGCCGGGTGTTATATTTACACCTGTTCTTGACAGGCAGGAAGCTATCTACACAGATATCTTTAAGATGCTTGATGATGCAATTGCAAATCTTGGTAAAGTAACTATATACCCAACATTGGGAACTCAGGATATGATTTATGGTGGTGATCCTGACATGTGGAAGAAATTTGCATGGGGATTGAAAGCCCGTTATACAATGAGGTTGTCATTAAAGAATCCCAATTATGCAAACGTGATTGCATTTGCAAACCAGTCATTTGCTTCCGCTGCAGAACAGGCTCAGTTCCATTATAATGGCAGTACCACACTCAGTCCGTATTATTGTATGTTCAGGGACAGGGATTACTATGGCGCAAGCGAGAGTTTTCACAATAAGCTTGTTGAAAGGAATGATCCTAGGGATGCTGTGTTGTTTATACCCTACCCCGGTACCGGAAGCGCACTTGTATTTGCACCAAATGGTATGGCAAATCAGGTACAGGGATTATACTCCATATCGGGTATCAGCACTGTTTCTGCTCCGACGTACCTTTTAAGCTATCACGAGATAGAATTCCTGAAAGCGGAAGCATATGCCAGGTTGAATAATCTTCCTGCAGCACGGACCGCCCTGGAAAATGGAATATCTGCAGCCTTTCAGAAAGTTAATATTGGCCTCACAGAAGATGATGCTGCAGATTATTTTACTAACGATGTTCTGTCCAGGTTTACTGTCAGTCCGCTGGCAGAAATTATGAATCAGAAATACATTGCATTTTTTGAAGAAGAGGCTATTGAAGCATATAATGATTACAGACGACTCAGGGCAATGGGTAATAATGTTATCACACTGGATAATCCATTGAATTCAAACAGATTTCCTTTGCGTTATTCGTATGGATCGGAGGATGTGACAACCAATCAGAATATTCGTGATGCATATGGCGATGGTTCATATGTATACACTGAAAATGTATGGTGGGCGGGAGGAACGAGATAGGTTTTCCTTTCGATGTTTAACAATTAAAATAACTGAAAATGAAAGAAATAAGAAAAATAGGATTTATTCTCACACTGATATTAATATTCAGCGGTTGTGAAGAACTTCCGGATCCCGCCGGTCTTAGGGGAGTGGCAGTTGTCCCTGCAATTACAGATGTTGATCCGGGTATTTTTGATTCAAACGATCTCACGAATACCTTTGTCCAATTTGTTATTAACACGCCGGAAGGGACACACCCGGACAAGATTACAGTACTTGGATCGTATCAGGACAATTATGAAAGAGTTGTACTGGCTGAGGCAACTACATTTCCATCAACAGTGAGGATAAAAGCTTCAGAAATTGCACAAAAGATCGGGTTATCTCTAAATGAGATTGTGAATGGAGATATTTTTACCTTCGAGCTTTTAACAAAAGCCAATAATCTCTCCACTTATTCTACAGCAGCCCTGATAGTGCCGGTGGCCTGTGCATATGATGTCAATCGTGCTACGGGCAGTTACCATTCCGTATCGGCTGACTGGAATTCCGAAGGGAATATTACTATATCAGCTGATCCTGATAACAAATATAAGGTCTATGTTACAGGATTAGAGGAGATAGAAGGTCTTGTTGAAGATCTGGGACCCCTTGTAATGTATATTAATCCTGCCACATATGCAGTAACTGTACCTGAAAAGGCGATAGCCTCTGATGGATGGGGATACGGAAGTGTATCTTATTCCGGAACAGGTGTTTACAGCTCCTGCGATGGCTCATATGTTATGTATTTTGAGATCTCTTTAAGTGATTTGGGAAGTCAGGGAACATACACATTTACTTTGACCAGAAATCCCTGAGTACTAATTCAGGGATCTGAATTGTAGCTATTCGAGACTGTTTCAAAAGACCGATTTTACCCCCAAACCCCCCAAGGGGGGCTTTCAAGATCACGGTTTTTAATAAGTCCCCCTATGGGGGATTTAGGGGTGGATATTGAAAAAGGGCTTTTGAGGCAGTCTCTTTGCATTAGAAAAATTACCATTATTCATTTGCCATATAAATAATTACTTCTATCTTTGCACCCACAATTTTAAACAGGTTAAATAAAAAAAGCGTAAGAATTAATGGCAGTTAAAATCAGATTAGCTAGAAAAGGTCGCAAGAAAGTGGCCTTCTACCACATTGTGGTTGCAGATAGCAGATCGCCACGTGATGGCAGATATATTGAAAAGATCGGAACATATAATCCGGTCACTAACCCCGCTACGATCGAACTCGACTTCGGTAAAGCGCTTGGTTGGCTGCAAAATGGCGCATTGCCTACAGATACCTGTAGAGCTATCCTGTCGTATAAAGGTGTTCTAATGAAGAAACATCTTCTTGAAGGTGTTAAGAAAGGTGCTTTTGATGAAGCTGAAGCAAACAGACGTTTTGATGAGTGGGTAAAGCAGAATGAAGCAAAAATCGAGGCCAAAAAATCAGGTCTTGAAAAATCGCATGAAGATTCTGTTGCTGATCGTCTCAAGCAGGAGAAGAAAGTCAACGAAGCCAGGGCTGCAAAGCTTGCTAAGAAAAAAGCAGAACTTGATGCAAAACTGGTGGCTGATATAAGGGAAGCTGCTTCAGGAGAAGAAGCTGCTCCGGCTGAAGAAGCTGCACCTGCAGAGGAAGCTTCTCAGGAACCTGCTGCTGAAACACCGGCAGAAGAAAATCCTCAGGCATAGTTGTCAGGTCGTAAGGATCACTGATCCGATGACTTACAGTTGCAACATATTACTGGGGCGTATCACAAAAGCCAGCGGTTATGAGGGAGCCGTAAACGTTAAACTGGAGAGATTTTTTATCGAAAATATACCTCAGATGGAATCGGTCTTCGTTGAAATAGATGAAAGACCGGTTCCTTTTTTTATTTATGATTATGAATATTCAGGGACTGATATTCTGAAGCTTAAATTCACTGATTATGATACTGTTGACAAGGTCAGTGAATTCAGGGGATGTAAGGTTTTTCTTACTTCGACAAGTGAAATTGTTGACTCAAATGACGATTTTGCAGCAATAACAGGATATGAGGTTTATACTGATGATAATATCCTTCTCGGCCATATAAAGGAGATCATTCAGAATCCGGGACAGTTGCTGTTAAACATTACTTCAACCGACAAAAGGGAGATCCTCGTACCCCTTCATGAGGATTTTATTGTGCTCCTTGATGATCGCGGCCGGAAACTTGTTTTAAAAATACCTGAGGGACTGACTGATATTAACTGAGGGATTTCAGTTGCATATGCAGCGATTTGATAAACGGGAAGTCTTTATAGAGTATTAATTTTTAATAAACCAAAATCTTCCCGATATGAAAAAGGTATCATTCATTGCAGTAGCTTTTCTGCTTACAATTTTTTCAACAGCATTTATTTATGGCCAGTCACCTGATAAGGAGACAAGAAATCTTTCAGGATTCACAAAAGTATCTTTTGGTGTTCCCGGGAACCTTTATATCCGTTTCGGATCTGAATATAAGGTAGTTCTTGAAGGAGATAAGGATTTCCTTGCTGAAATTGAAACTGATGTTACATCAGGTAAGCTGGTAATTAAAAAAGAGAGCTGGAATAATTTTAATAATAAAAAGGTTGTGGTTAACATTACTATGCCTTCGCTCGAAGGTCTTGGAGTTTCAGGATCAGGGCAGGCTGAAGTCGTTGATGCACTGAAAGCCGGAGAACTTGATCTGGGTGTAAGTGGCAGCGGGAAACTTTTTCTAAATGATCTGACAGCAGAAAGCATCGACTGCGGTATTTCAGGTTCCGGAGATATCATAATTAAAGGTTCCGGAAAGGCAGACAAATGTGATATAAGCATTAGCGGATCAGGTAATTATACCGGTGAATCGTTTAAGGTTGATGATGCTGAAATAAGTATATCTGGAAGCGGAAGCTGCCTTTGTCATGTTACCGGTTCTCTTGAAGCTCATGTATCTGGCAGTGGAAATGTTACCTATCTGGGAAATCCAAAGGTAGATGCAAGAGTATCGGGTTCAGGCCGGGTTAGGTCTAAGTAGACTTACTTTCTTATAATCTTAATTGTCCCGTCAGAATTAAGTTTGATGACAGGTGAAGGAGAATGCTTTTGCCTGTCATCCTGACGGTATTTTACAACATAATCTATCGAATCAATGAGCTCTTTTTCAATCTCATCAAAAAACTGAGGACCGGGCTTTCCGCTGAAATTCGCTGATGTTGAAACCAGTGGTTTTCTCAAACGGGTAATAAGCTCATTACAAAAATCATCGTTGCAAATTCTGATACCTACGGATCCATCTTCGCTGCAGACTCCTTTAGCCAGATTTTTACCCCTCGGATAAATAATTGTCAAGGGATCTTCAGTTACATTAATGAGTTCAAAAGCTATTTCAGGAATATCACAAACATATCTTTCAAGCATCTGGGTGCTGTTTACAAGGATCAGCAGGCTTTTGTTCAAATCTCTCGATTTTATTCTGAATATTTTCTCAATAGACTCCTGGCTGGTAGCATCACAACCCAGTCCCCAAATGGTATCTGTAGGATAAAGAATTATGCCGTTGGCTCTGAGTGTGGTCAGTGCGGCTGTAATATCTTCTGAAGAAAACATTGTTTTATTTTTGAGGAGAAACTTTCTTTTTGTTAAGAATCCTCAGTTGTTTGTATTTATTGAAAGCTGATTTTCCGTATAGTTTGCAGATCATGTATCCGTTCTTTCCGTCAATGAATCCACCATTTATGAAATAAGTTCTGAAGAATCCCCAGAATCCATGCAGGTAAGGTGTAAAGAAATATGATTTCCTTCCAGCCCTGTGGAACTCCTGAGCTCCAATGACTGCATATCTGCCCATTTTTTCCACGTGGTCTTCAACTGTTGAAAAGGGCCAGTGAAGAAGATCGCCGTCAAGTTTGCCAATTGAAGAGCCATTGGAGAGAATAAATCTTTCATGCAGGTTAAGTTCTCCCCACTCACCATCTTCAGCCTTGAAAAGTCTGAGCTGTCTGTCGGGATACCAGCCTGAGAACTGTATCCATTTTCCGCAGTAGTTATTTCTCCTGTTGAAAAGGTAGCTGTCATATTTCCAGTTACCCTTGATTGAAAGGATTGATTCACGGAGTTTGTCACTCAGGGCTTCATCAGCATCAAGTGAGAGGATATTTCTATATGAAGCCTGACGGAGTGCAAAATTTTTCTGGTCGCGAAAACCTTCAAAAGCATGTTGTACAAACCTGACATTATACTGTTTGCAAATCTCTTCGGTTCTGTCAGTAGAAAATGAATCAACTACAACGATTTCATCAGCAACGCCCTCAAGAGAAGCAAGACACTTCCCTATGAACATCTCCTCATTGTATGTAATTATAACCGCTGATATTTTGGGCATACCCGTATTTTGATTTTAGGAATGGTTGCAAAAATAGCACAATTTATATAAAATCCAGAAAATATGCTATTCATTTGTTGAATTAGTGTAATTAAGTGATAAAAAGTCAATTTAATTGTATGAATATATTTAAATAAAATTTTATAAGCGTTAACCTATATCCCCTCAATTCATCATTGAGAGAAGTATATTTCAATTATTTATCTGTTTACCTGAAGCATAACATAAATGATTTTTTTCAAAGTAATAAAACTTAATTAAAAAAAACAAAAGAGCGTCAATTAAGCTCTAATTATTAAGCAGATTTACTTTACTTGCTGCAAAAAGAGTTGTAAATTTGATAGTGAAATAAGAGATGTTCTTTCAAGGGATGTAATAAGGATAATTAACGGTTCATTAATACATAATGATATGAGCAAGTACATTTATCTGACCTGCAATCCTGAAGCACTTGTTGCTTCTATGCTTCCTCCGGAAGCTTTCGGACTATACCTTTCCACAGGCACAAAAAAAAGAAATAAAGGACAGGTAATCTTTTTTGAGGTTGATCCCGATAAGATTAGTTCCTTAATTGATCAGGTAAGCCTCAACAAAAGGTGTGTTGCAAAGGAGGATGGCAGTCCTAAAAGCTCTGTTTATCTTTCAGTTTACAAGGTACTGGAAATGATCCCTCTGGCTTCCCTGAAGAGCCTCTATTTAACAACAGATCATGGCATTGTACTTGAGCTGAAAAGATCGGATTATGATAAATCGAAAGAACCTAAGAATGAACTTCACCTTTACCAGGAGCTTTGCCCGGTAACTCCAATGGTTGCAAGCAGCCTTGCTCCCTCAGTATTCCTGAAAAAACTTACTGACGGTTCAATTCCTATTGTTCTGCCGAAACTTTTTTTTGTCGATCTGAAACTTGGAGAACTGGCTGTAAATCCTCTCGGAGGATCAGCGGAGAATCTTCCATATCCAAATATCTGGCATCTTAGAGATTGCCTTGAGATTATCAGAGGGGAGTATGAGAAACACATGAAGACAGTTAACCGCATATTTTCAGGAGAACTTCTTTACAGGACCATCGCATCAGGATTCTATGTTGGAGCGGGGAATGAAATTATATATTATTCTTATCCTAAAATGAAGGATCTTGAGAAAATGAATTATAACTTCTTCAGGGCAATATAGAAGGAATATATTTTTATCAGCCGCATAGTTCACGGGAAGACGTTTTGACGCTGAGAAGGGAAATATTTCAAGGGGTTTTCCGAAGAAAATCAAAGATCCTTGTGAACTTTGCGGTTTATTTTTTCATAAATACCGACTAATCACAGCTGTAGTATACAGCAATTCAATTTAATAGAATTTTGTTTAGATTCTTTTTAAACTACAATCAGTTTGAAATAATAGCTTTCTTTTTTCTTGTTATTTGAAAAACTAATATAGTTTTGTACCGGTGAATTTTTTTTCATTTGATAACCTTTATTTATAATTTTAAAAAACAAATATCATGATTAGTAGTATTTTTTGGATTGTGCCGATTTCAGCGCTCATCGCCCTGTTATTTGCCTGGATCTTCTACAGAGAAATGAAAGCTCAGGAAGAAGGAACTGACAGGATGAAAGAGATTGCGGAGTATGTCAGGGAAGGCGCTATGGCTTACCTGAGACGTCAGTATACAGTAGTTATCAAGGTGTTTATTATCCTTGTTGTGCTGCTTTCAATACTGGCTTATTTTGGGATTCAGAACCCGTTTGTACCTGTTGCTTTCCTTACCGGAGGTTTCTTTTCAGGTTTATGCGGTTACCTTGGAATGAAGACAGCTACCTTTGCTTCCAACAGGACAGCATGGGCAGCTTCCAAGTCACTCAACAAAGGTCTTCAGGTTGCTCTCAGGAGCGGTGCTGTTATGGGCCTTGTGGTTGTAGGATTTGGTCTTCTCGACATAGCATTATGGTTTCTTGTTCTTAATGGCTGGGTGTTTACTCCCGAGCATATGGAAACCGGTGTTAAATTTCTCGGACTCTCATTTGTACATCCCGGAACTACTGAGCATGAAAAACTAATTGAGATCACTGCAGTTATGCTTACATTCGGTATGGGTGCTTCAACACAGGCTCTCTTTGCACGCGTTGGCGGAGGTATCTTTACAAAAGCTGCTGATGTAGGTGCTGACCTTGTTGGAAAAGTTGAAGCCGGTATTCCTGAGGATGATCCACGTAACCCTGCAACAATAGCTGATAACGTTGGTGACAACGTAGGTGATGTTGCCGGAATGGGTGCCGACCTTTATGAATCATATGCCGGTTCAATCCTTGCAACTGCTGCTCTCGGAGCCGCATTGCCGGCAATAACAGGAGATACTCAGATGAAAGCTGTTGTAGCCCCGATGCTTGTTTCAGCAATTGGTATACTCCTTTCAATTGCAGGTGTTTACATGGTTAGAACAAAAGAATCTGCCACTCCAAAAGCTCTTCTACGTGCACTTCTTCTGGGAACAGGCGGAAGTTCGGCTCTTATACTTGTCGTACTCGCTGTAATGGCAGGTTTTGACTGGATCACATGGGGTGTATTCGGATCAGCTGTTTCAGGTTTGATCGCAGGTGTAATCATTGGACAATCAACAGAATATTTCACATCAGACGCGAATAAGCCTACACAAGGTATTGCAAAACAGGCACAGCAGGGTCCTGCCACTGTAATTATCGAAGGTATGGCAGTAGGTATGTTTTCAACCTGGATCCCTGTATTGACAATCGTTGCAGGAATCATTGCTGCCTATGGATTTGCAGGTGGCTTCAGCAACTTTGCTATGGGTGTTTACGGTATCGGTTTTGCTTCAGTAGGTATGCTTTCTACTCTCGGAGTTACACTGGCAACAGATGCTTTCGGCCCGATCGCTGATAACGCAGGCGGAAACGCTGAGATGGCAGAACTTCCTAAAGAAGTAAGAGAAAGAACTGATGCTCTCGACGGTCTTGGCAACACAACTGCTGCTACCGGAAAAGGATTTGCTATAGGTTCAGCTGCTTTAACAGGTCTTGCTCTTCTTGCTGCTTATATGGAAGAGATCAAACTCTGGCTTGGAAGAATGGTTGATAAAACACCTGAAGGTTTCAAACAGATTGGCGACACATTATTCTATAACACAAAAGTTCCTGAAGTACATGATGGCCAGATTGCTGTATCACTTACAACAGCGAATATAAAGGACTTTGTTACTGCATATGATCTGTCAGTATTCAATCCTATCCTTCTTGGTGGTATTTTCATAGGTGCCATGATGGCATTCCTTTTCAGTGCGATGAGTATGAAAGCTGTCGGACGTGCGGCAGGTAAAATGGTTGAAGAAGTGCGTCGTCAGTTCCGCGAAATTCCGGGCATTATGGAAGGTACCGCAAAACCAGAATATGCAAAATGTGTTGAGATTTCAACAGCAGGTGCCCAGAGCGAAATGCTTGTTCCTTCTCTCATAGCCATTGCAGCTCCTCTTATGGTCGGACTTGTGTTCGGTGTTCCAGGGGTAGTAGGTCTTCTTGCAGGAAGTCTTAGTGCAGGTTTTGTTCTTGCAAGCATGCTTAACAATGCAGGTGGTGCATGGGACAACGCCAAAAAATACATTGAAAGAGGTAATTACGGCGGCAAGAAAAGCGAGCCACACAAAGCTTCAGTTGTTGGTGATACAGTAGGCGATCCTTTCAAGGATACATCAGGTCCTGCTCTCAACATCCTCATCAAGCTTATGTCGATGGTATCAGTTGTTCTTGCAGGTCTAACTGTTGCATTCAGTATCTTTTAATCAACTGACATATATTATTATAAAAGCTGCCTCTATCCGGGGGCAGCTTTTTTTATTTAATGCGATTTTAATGCGATTTTAATGTCTTTCTAATGAGTTTGTAATTTAAACAGGATAACTTATGCGTAAATTTGTAGATCAGGTATATTAAGTAATTGCCGGTGAGTACTTAGAAATGGTGTTTATACTAAAAACATAAGAATCAAAATGATTACTGTAATAATACCAACCCTGAATGAGCAGTCAACTATTTCCCAGGTTGTAAAATTAGTACAGAGTGCTGATATTGTTACTGAAATTCTTGTTATCGACGATAAATCACTTGATGATACAGTTAACAATGCAAAGAGCGACAAGGTAAAAATATTCACAAGTACAAAACTGGGTAAAGGTGCATCAATGAGAGATGGGATGCTGCTTGCCAGCAATGAAATTATTGCTTATCTGGATGCTGATATCATAACTTATCCTCAGGATATTATTCAGTTACTCACCAGCACCGATAGTTTCAGGAGATGCTGATTTTGTAAAATCATTTTTCAATCGCCAGGCAGGCAGAGTTACCGAATTGGTAGCAAAACCATTGCTCAGTATTCTTTTCCCTGAGATTGCTCATTTCGCTCAACCATTAAGCGGGATGATAGCAGGAAGGAAGTCATTTTTAGAGAATGTAACTTTCGAAAATGATTATGGTGTCGATATCGGACTTCTGATTGATATGTCGCATCTTAATGCCAGAATAGCAGAGGTAGATATTGGTTATATCGAAAACCGGATGCAATCGTGGGAACAACTGGCAAAAATGTCAAAAGAAGTATCAAGGGCAATTTTAACACGGGCTGAATTAATAAAACAGTCTAATCTTGAAATACTTGAAAATATTTCGATTATACGTGATCAGATGGATTTCGCTATTAAGGAAAGTGTTTCAGGTCTTAAGAAAATGCTGATTTTTGACATGGATAATACAATTCTTCACAGCAGCTTTATTACAACACTTGCTGCAAAGCATAATTTCAGGGACAAACTGATTTCTGTTGTATCGGAGAACAGTAATCCCTATACAAGAACAAAACTAATTGCACGGCTGCTTAAGGGACTTAATATAAAACAGTTACTGGAAGTTGTAGACAGCATTCCTGTTACTCACGACTTTGAAAACATTATTAAAACTTATAAAAACAATGGATATATCTGCGGTATTATAAGCGACAGTTATGATTGTATTACAAATCATCTTGTAAATAAGTTTGGTCTTGATTTTTCAATTGCAAATGAATTGGAGTTTTCAAATAGTGTAGCTACCGGTGAAGTTAAAGTCCCATCAGTATTTATTAAAACAAGGGAAAGTAATTGTAATCATGATTTCTGTAAATCGAATGCAATGCGGGAGGTTGCCAGCAGGTATAAGATTGATCTGAAAAATATTATCGCAATAGGGGACAGTGAAAATGATATCTGCATGATTAAGGACTGTGGTATTGGTATCGCGTTCTGTTCAACAAATGAAACACTCAATATGGTTGCAAATAAGACAATTACAGAAAGATCATTCACATCTCTTACCGAAATTATTCAATAAAAAAATAATAAATGAGAGCAATAGCAGGAATCGTGGCATATTTGGTTATTTTAATTATTGCTCTGGTAATATTGATAAATGAGCTGATTAGAAATCGTAAAAATAAGATCAGATAAATATTGTAGTTTTTTTCATTTGTGAGCACAAAGCAGGTAATCCTTATAAACTTTTATTTTTTTAGTGCTGCTTTTGTGAATATGTAATCAGGAATATTCTGGTCAAATTTTATACTAGTCATTGTAAATTCTGTTCCTTCACCGTCTTTGAGTACATCTTTGTAAATTATCCTCGTTGGAAACCATTTTCCCTGTATTAGTTTTACCTCAGAAAGCGAGGTCCGCTTTAGTAACTGACCGCTTTTCGCGAACATTTCCTGTTTCAATGGCACATATCTTTCAGTGTCGACCCAGATTTTCTGTTTAAAATATGTAGCATCCTCGACCTTTGTAGTCAATACAAGAACGTATGTATTCCTGTTATCAATTATTTCATTATCCGTTAGTTCGGCGGAGTAGATCTCTGTTAGTTTACGGTCATCCATCATATCTTCATAAGACAGATCGGAACCCATTACAGACTGCCTAAGCATATGCCCTGAAATCTGTATTATTCTGTCGGTTGAAGGAGAATAAATCCAAAGCTGATTACCAAGCTTAAGCATTTTTGTACCAAGTTCCCTGGCAGGGGACAGATATTCTGTGAATGATTGTTTGTTGCCTTCTGAATAGGTTACTGATGTAATGTTTCTGCTTGTCCGGCGACCATGTATTATCATTTCAGATTCGAAGATTCTGTTTCTGGATGACATGTTCCTGTCAACTTTGTCGAGAATTTCCATGGCATCAGGGGAAGTAAATGCAAAAAGTGAAAAAGTTGCTGTAATCAATATTATAAGTAGTTTCATATTAGCGGATTATTTATAAACTCACATTTCGAATAATATTTAAAAATATTCTATAATTAAACTTCAAGTTCTTTAAACAGCCGGGAGGTTTTTCGTTTATAGATTGCCAGTCCGGCCAGGGCATTTCCCAAAACAGTTGCAATAACTCCGGGAAAAAACCCTATATAAAACAGTGCAGGGGATATTTTGGCCCTCAGCACAGTCGGAATCATCATACCCATATTCTGTGTCACACTTCCAAGATTGAGACCATAGGTCTGCAGATACCATGCCCCGCCCAGACCAAGAGCTGTACCTACCAGAGAGCCTATTATTCCGATAAGAACAGCCTCAAGTATTGTTGTCCCATAGATATGTTTTTTCTCCTCCCCCAGGGCGAGTCTGATACCATATTCACTGTATCTTCTCAACCCGCCCAGCAGGCCCGTGTTCCACAAAACGACCGACATGGCAAGGACAAAAATAATTATCATTATTGAACCAACATTTTCTGACATCATGAGGTACTGACCCATATCATTCTGATCAACAAGACGCAGCATCTCCGGAGAAAATTCATCGGTTATGGAACTGTACTTCGCATTGAATTTCTCCTTAACAGAAAGCGCTTTCAGATCATTATATTCTCTATCGTTGAAATATCCAAGAATTTCGCCTGATGCATCATTCATATCCAGTGCTTCCTGTGCATCAAGAATATCAATGAAAACAGCGCCCCTGTCGAGAAATGCATTCCCAAACCTCAGAGTCCCCGAAACTACGAAGGTCTTGAACATCATACTGCCATTCATTGTCGAACCAAAAAGTGTGATTTCGTTGCCAACAGATACATCAAATTTTTCAGCAAAATCGTCGCTGATAAGTGCTTCTCCTCTATTTGCAGGCAAAGATCCCTTTACCAATGATTTCCTGACATTCATTCTCTCAGGTTCAGATGATCCGGAGGAGAGAAGGTCAATTGCCGTTCCTGCAGCCGGACCCTGACCTCTTGTTTCACCATTTTCGTCAGGAACATCAAGGAGTCCTCCAAAATGAATTCTTTCAACCCATTCCATATCAGGGTATTCTGATATCAGTTCACTTTTCAGAGCGCTGACATTAAATAATGCCAGATCGTTTGGCATCTGTTCCTGGTTTTCAGCGTAAGCCCTGGTCATAATTTTTACATGGCCGGTTGTGAATCTTGCACTTAAATCAATCATATCACTGAATACACCGCTCAGATAGCTACTAAGAAATACAGTTAGAAATACCCCTGCAGCAACAACAATTACTGGCAGCAGACTCCTGCTTCTATCGCGGAGAATACCTTTTAAAATAAATTTTATCATTGCAGTTTTCCTTTTAATGCATCAGTTGGTTTCATTTTCGCGATTTTTCTTGAAGGCAGGTAGCTTACAATTGTAGCAGACAGAATAACTAGCAGAATTGTTGAAATAATCAACTTCAGACTATAATATGGGTAAATAGTATCGGCAAGAGTTATGTTCATATTCTGTCCAATACCAAAGCTGATACCTGTCTTGTTTATAAGAAGGAGCAGAGGAATTCCATATAAAGCGCCGAGCAGAGTTGCAAGGATACTGTGAGTGCCGCCTTCAACTGTAAAAATTCCAACAACCTGAATACGGGTCATCCCAAGAGCAATATAAGTACCTATTTCTTTTTGCCTGCGGAAAATTGACAGGACCTGAGTATCAAATATAGCAATCAGCGCTATTAGCAGGAGGAATACCTGCATAATGCTTGCCCCAACTCTTTTTGAAAGGATAAGTTTATCAAAATCAGCTAAAAGAAATGACAGATCCCTGAAGATCCAGTTATCCGGATTTTTTACTGGATTGTTTTCTCCCGCAACAAGATAGGAAGCTTCGTTCTGCATTCCCATCATTTTCTGAAGATTATTGATTGACAGATAAACTTGTCCGTTGTCGGCCTCAGGAACATCGCAATTAAAAATCTCAGCTATATTCACTTCACGGGCATCAAAAGTTCCGTTTTTGTCACGCCATCGTATCAACAGTTTATCTCCTTTTTTCAGGTTTGCTGACTCAGCAAATCTTTTTCCGACTATAGCATTATCCTGATTTATTTCATCTTTTAAGGCACTGGAGGGAAGAGAGAGAATTGTCTGTTCCGGATCTATCCCTTTCAGGATTACACCTAAGGATCTGCCCTGCGGAAAAGCTGTAGCCTGGGAAACAAGAACCGGGGAAAGATTTTTTTTCTCTACCTCCGATACAATCTCCGGCGATAATAGATTGTGCGAATCCTGAAAAGTATAAGGATCAAAACGGTCAAACCCGGGATGCCAGAACTGACCTGCACCTGTCACCCAGGCAATTGTGTCATTTCTGCCCTGCCGGTTCCAGCCATCAAGCATGCCATTATAGAATATTATAACAACAAAGGCAAAAGAGAGTACCGCAACATTGAGCCATGTCCGCAATCCGGCACCCATAAGGTTTTTAAATGCTAATTTGAACGCTAACATGTTATTAATATTTTTCAGCAGTTAAAATTTCATCCTTCACTACCTTACCATCATCCAAAGAGATAATGCGGTCGAGATATTTCATTACCTTTTCATCGTGCGTCGCAAAAATGAAGGTTGTCTTAAGCTCCCGGTTAAGTACTTTCATAGTCTGGAGAATATGATGAGAGTTTTTTGAATCGAGATTTGCTGTTGGTTCATCAGCAAGAACTATCTCAGGTCTTTTTACCATCGAACGGGCGATTGCAACACGCTGGCATTCCCCTCCTGACAACATTGAAGGTTTAGAATAAATCTTATCAGTTAGTCCTACCCATTCCAGTGCATCCATCACTGCCTTTTTTCTGTCTGCGCCCGTCATTTTCTGGAGGAGTAATGCAAATTCCACATTTTCATAAACAGTATATACAGGAAGTAAATTATATGTCTGAAATATGAAGCCGATATGATGATTACGGAGTTTTGCCGATTGTGCATGTGTCAACAGGGAGATCGACTTCCCCAGCACATAAGCTGTTCCCTCCGAAGGTGTATCAAGCGAGCCAATTATATTCAGAAGAGTTGTTTTGCCCGATCCGCTGGGTCCTACGAGGCCGGCAAATTCGCCTGTTCCCATTGTTAAATTTATTCCATTGAGTGCTGTAAAATCAGTTTTGCCAACGGGAAACCGTTTTATAAGATTTTCAGTTTTGATTATTGAAGAATTTTCCATATTAGTTTTATTAATGATTCAATACCAGCATTATCTGAATTCCTCTACCGGCAAACAGATTCTCTCCTTCTCCCTGCAGAGGTATTTTGTAGATGTTAGGATTCCAGAATCCAATCAGAAAGAGAGAGAGGTTATTGAACTGCTTCTGCCAGTTTATAAAATTATATGTTTTGTTGTTTTTCCAGTCATAGTAAACAATTCCGCTAATATTGTCAAAAAGCCCGACGGGATAGGATATTGTAAACAATGAAAATGAGTTTGTGTTTTTAAACCGGAAGGCATCTTCATCATAAACCGCAAGAAGCTGTTCATAAGCAATATATAATCCATTTCCAAGACCAAAGGTATAGTCAATGCCGGCGTTGAAGATTTCCTGATTCGTGTAAGTTCCAAGGTCTTTATTCTTATTTACCCACGATCCCTCAAACCATAAACCGGTTACCATATCGAGTTTAATATCAAAGCCGACCCTGTTTTCATTTACAATATTGTATTGAGGTATTGGCAGTCCGGAATTTCGCGTATCTGCAATACGGTAATTATAAGATAAGGCGGCTTCGCCTTTTGGTACAGGAACCTGTATCCTTCCACCCAGCTCAGGGTAGTTACTTTTAGTTCCGGCAAACTCCCATCCTCTTGGGTCATTGTTTCCATATAGGCCCCAGAACCAGATGTTCGCATTGTTAAGAAAATAGTATCTTCCAAGAATTCCCCATACACCGTCGGTAAGTTTAAGCGGGTCGCGGGGATCAACTTCATCGAACCACATAAGGGGGCGCATCATTAATGCCGACCCGAAATTTAGTTTCTGGAGTCCGGCCCGCAGTTCAAACTGTTTTGTTGAATACCTTGCCCAGAACCTGTATGGCTTAATCGTGCCTGAGGTATGCAATGAGTCAAAGGGATTTATCCCCGCACTTCCATTTATATTTAAGGATGCCTCAAAATCAATACTATTATTGTTCTTGAGTGCTATTTCATAATTAATTTGTGGAATATACCTGACTCCAGTGTAAACAGGCAAATCGTTATTTCCATTATAAAGCATCCATGCCGAGGCCTGCCCTTTAAAGCTCAGACTATCCTGTGCCAGGGAGTTAACAGCCAAAGGATTCATCAATAACAGAGCAATATAAAATATGGATTTTAGCATTTTATTTTTCAAGTGGTGATATCCCGTAAACAAACATATTGGCCAGTTCCATTATCAGGTCCTGGGGCGAGTTAAAAAGTTTAAGTACCTCAGTATCGGTAAGAAGTGAGGCTGATCTCTGCATGAAACTGAACATGAATTCCACATTCATATCAGCTCTAATCCAACCATCTTTTTGTCCTCCCCTGAAGAGTTCCAGTGTTTCCTTCCATAAAATTTTCGTTTTTGCTTCAATATACGGGGCCAGACCAAGTTCGGGGTTATTATAGAAGTCATTCAAAAATTCATTGCTTATGTTATTTGTCCCTTCAAGTTTTAACTGAAGAATATTTTTCATCTTAACTGAAGGAGTCGAGTTTTCTGTAAGTATCTCTCTGAATCTTATCAATCCGTCTTCAGTAACTTTATCAAAAACTGCTCTTGCTACTTCCAGTTTATTCGGGAAGTACTTGTAAAAAGTCATTTTACTCGTTTTTGCCTCACTGCAGATTTCATCAATTGTAACCCGCCGGTAACCATACTTCCAAAATAACACTTTTGCAGCATCGAGTATTGCTGTATATTTTTTTGTTTTAGTCAGATTTTTCATTTATTGTAAAAATACCAAAGTATACGAAAACACTACAAAAATACTAAATAAGTATAAAAAAGTATAAAAAGTAATATTATTTTTAAATTCTTTAAAAAGAAAAAGGGACATGCAGCAGCATATCCCTTATATAAGTTAGTTAAATAAATTATGCTATTCAGAAAGCTAAGTTGAGGTCTTCAATAAGCTCATTTCCAAGAATTCCTTTTGCTATTTCCCTCACTTCTCCGGTCATACGGATATTCCACTCCTTATCAATATCTATTTTCAGGGTGCCTCCCTGCATATGCATTGTAAGGTCACCTTTTATAAGTCCTTTCTTTACCAGGACACTCGATGCAGCACATGATGAACTGCCTGATGCCAGTGTGAAGCCGGCTCCACGCTCCCAGATAAGGATCTGAGCATCATGGTCGGAAAGAACTTTTGCAAACTGGACATTAATGCGGTTTGGAAACATAGGGTGGTTTTCAAGCAAAGGACCATATTTACGGATCTCTTTCTCATCAAGAACATCCTTTATGACAACACAATGAGGATTGCCAACTGACACACAATTCACCTCAAATTCTTTATCCCCGGCCATAATTTTTTGTCCGATGAATTCCTGCAGGTCTGAATTAACAGGGAAATCACGCGATACAAACTTAGCTTTTCCCATATCTACCTGTATCATCATTGCTTTCCCATCTTTTTCTTCAATGATGTCTGCATAGACAATATCAGTCAGTGTTTCTACAGAAAATTTACGGGTATTGGCAAAGCCATAATCGAAGAGATACTTGCAAAAAATACGTAATCCGTTTCCGCTTTTTTCAGCTTCAGAACCATCAGGATTATAGACTCTGAATCCAAAGTCAGCCTTTGCAGACGGGACTTTCATTACAATACCATCTGAGCCTATCCCGAAATGTATATTACAAATGCGTTTTATAGCCTGTTTTGTGAGTTGAAAATCTATATTTGAGCTGTCAAGGACAATATATTCATTGCCAAGCCCGTGCATCTTAACAAAACTGTTTTTTTCCATAATTTTTTGAATTGGGCAGACTCTCAGATTATAAAATTTCTGACAATGTCGTCAAGTGTGTCTCTCCTGCGGATGAGTCTCGGATTCCCATCAGCCTGTATAAGTACTTCTGCAGGACGGAGGCGGTTATTGTAATTTGAACTCATAGAATAGCCATAGGCTCCGCTGTCGAGGACTCCGAGGATGTCTTCCTCAAATATTTCAGGGAGCATCCTGTCTTTGGCAATTATATCACCTGTCTCGCAGATATTTCCTACGATCCTGACACTTTCTTCTTTAATTGAGGGAGTGCCGTTTTTTCTGTAAATTTCAATGTCGTGATGTGAATCGTACATAACCGGTCGTACAAGTACGTTAAAACCAAGGTCTGTACCAATATATTTTATATCGTAATTCATTTTGGTGGCATAAACTTTTCCAAGAAGAATCCCTGATTCTGCTACAATATATCTTCCCGGTTCGATCTTGAATTCTATTGTCTTGCCATACTCTGAAACGAATGTATGTATAAGCTCGGAGAGTTTATTTCCCAATATTTTAAGATCGAGCCTGGCCTGATTTGCCTGTTTTCTGTATGGTATGCCAAATCCTCCGCCAAGATCAATAAACTCAAGATCTTCAAACTGTTTGGCAATTGAAAGAATATTGCCGGTACTTTGCAGATAGGCCCCGCCTTCCATAAAAAGAGAACCTATATGCTGGTTTATGCCGATAAGTTTAAGATTATATTCCTTTAAGATTCTTTTTACTTCAGGAATGCTGCTCATTTCAATCCCGAACTTTGTGTTTTGCCCTGCAGTGGTAACCTTCTCATGATGTCCGGCGCCGAAACCAGGATTCACCCTGAATGCTATTTTTCCTCCCGGGTTGATCTTACCATACATCTCCAGCTGCGATACAGAATCTACAGAGATCTTCACTCCGGCATTGATAGCATAGCGAAATTCATCTTCACCGACATTGTTGCTGATGAACAGAATTTCTTCGGGTTTAAAACCGGCCATCTTGTTAACATATATTTCTCCCGGCGACATGGCATCCACCCTTAGGCCTTCGCTTCTCACAATTTTCAGAAGTTCAAGGTTTCCGTTTGCCTTTGGGGAGAAGTTGACAGTAAAATTTGAATAGGAAATAAGTCCTTTCAGATCGCGGCAACGGCTGCGAAGGATATTTTCATTATAAACATAGAGCGGAGTGCCATATTTTTCGGAAAGCTGAACCGGATCGGAGTTGCCAAAAAATTTCTTTTCGCTGCTTACTGCTGAATAAATGTAATTCATTGTTAAAAGGAGAATAATAACTTTAATATATTTGCGACAAAAGTATAAAAATGGCGCAGATAAACGAAAATTATTTCAAACTTCAGGCAGGATACCTCTTCCCGGAAATTGGCAGAAGAGTCCGTGAATTTCAGAAAGAACACCCTGGTGCAGATGTTATCAAAATGGGGATAGGAGATGTAACGCAGCCACTCACTCCTTCAATTATAAAAGCTTTTCATGAGGGAGTTGAGGAGATGTCGAAGTTTGATACCTTTAAGGGATATGGTCCGGAGCAGGGCTATGATTTTCTGCGGGAAGCTATTGCAAAGAACGACTATCACGACAGGGGTGCTGATATTGCAGCAGATGAGATCTTTGTATCGGATGGTTCAAAATGTGATACAGGAAATATTCTTGAGATTTTTGGCATGAACAATATTATTGCGGTACAGGATCCTGTTTACCCGGTTTATGTCGATACAAGTGTTATGGCAGGCAGGACTGGAGATTACCTTGGTAACGGGTATTATAAAGGGATCGTTTATATGCCCTGTAATGCAGAGAATGGTTTTATCCCCGAAATTCCCAAAAGTAAAGTTGACATAATCTTCTTATGTTATCCCAATAATCCCACAGGTACCACTGCAAGTAAAACGGAGTTGAAAAAGTGGGTTGATTATGCCAGAAAAAACAAGTCAATAATACTGTTCGATTCAGCTTATGAATCTTATATCTCTGATCCCGAAATTCCCCATTCAATTTATGAAATTGAGGGAGCCAGAGAGGTTGCGATAGAATTCCGCAGTTTTTCAAAAACAGCAGGCTTTACAGGTACCCGCTGCGCTTATACAGTTATCCCGAAAAATCTTGTTGCCACCACGTCTGACGGGTCGGAAAAATCACTTTACTCACTTTGGTTCAGGAGGCATACAACAAAATTTAACGGAGTATCATATCCTGTTCAGAAGGCTGCTGCCGCAATCTTTACACCTGAAGGAAAGAAAGAGGTGAGGTCTGTTATCAATTATTATATGAACAATGCAAAAATTCTGCGTGAGAGCCTTACAAAACTGGGATTTCGGGTTTTTGGGGGAGTAAATGCACCCTATGTTTGGGTTAACTCCGGAAGGGGCATTAAATCGTGGGACCTCTTTGATAAACTGCTTAATGAAGCAAATGTGGTAGGTACCCCAGGTTCAGGATTCGGGCCGTCGGGTGAAGGATATTTCAGGTTCTCATCATTCGCTACACAGGAGAATGTAATGAAAGCGATGGAGAGGCTTGGAAATCTAAAGTGGTAATAGTTATTTTGAGGAAACAATCCTTATGAATCTTCCTACACTAAGCGATATTCAGTCAGCTCATTCCAGAATAAGGCCATTCATACATTACACTCCTGTTATGACATCCGGACAGTTAAACAAAATGTTTGATTGCGAGCTCTATTTCAAATGTGAGAATCTACAGAAGGTAGGTGCCTTCAAATTCAGAGGAGCCACAAATGCGGTTCTTCTTTTGAGTGATGATGAGAAGAAGAGGGGCGTTGTTACACACTCTTCAGGCAATCATGCTGCTGCCCTTGCCCTGGCTGCCTCTATGAACGGGGTAAAGGCAAATATTGTAATGCCTGAAACAGCTCCGCTGGTAAAGAAGAATGCTGTTGCAGGTTACGGAGCGGAAATAACCTTTTGCAAGCCAACTCTTCAGGCACGGGAAGAGACTACCAGGATGATTATGGAAAAAACCGGTGCAACCCTTGTGCATCCTTATGATAATTTCAATGTTATATGCGGACAGGGGACTGCTGCACTCGAACTGCTTGCCGACAAGCCTGATCTTGACTTTGTAATAGCCCCGGTTGGTGGCGGCGGACTGATGAGCGGTACTTCTACATGTGTCAAAGGGCTGAACAGTAAAATTAAAGTCATTGGTGCTGAGCCCTTTAATGCAAATGATGCCTGGGAATCATTCAATTCAGGCCAGCTTGTTCCTTCTGTTAATCCGTTAACAGTAGCTGACGGATTGCTGACATCCCTGAGCGAGCTTACCTTCACAATTATACGCAAGAATGTAGATCAGATACTTACAGCAACAGAAGAGTCAATTATTGAATGCATGCTTCTGGTTTGGGAAAGGATGAAAATAATTATTGAACCTTCTTCAGCCACTGTACTTGCTGTAATAAAAGAGAATCCGGAGTTATTCAGAGGCAAAAAAGCCGGACTGATAATTTCAGGCGGAAATGTAGATTTCAGGAAATTGCCGTTTTAATCACGTTTCTTCAGCCTGTTTTAAATATTGCGGTACGCTGCACCTTTGCCCCCGTCAAAAACATTTATCTACTGCCTTAATACTTAAGACAAATGGTCAAATATGCCGGAGATTCCTCGCTGGCGCTCGGAATGACACGGTGAGTCTTTTGTGGGGGGGGGGAAGAAGTGGCGATTCGAAAATTCTGTTTGGTCCTCTTCGAAATATTTCAGCGAATCGCCACTTCTTCCCCCCCCCTCCGTACAGAATATTAGATTGTCATTCCGAAGCGAAGCGAGGAATCTCCTGAATTCACTATGGAAATAATACAGAAAATGATTGCGTAGGAAGGCACCATACTAAGATCAGCGAAGACCAGATTGACATTATAAAAAATTTAAATTTTTATGTAATTTAGGCTACATAATTGTTTCGACAATAATCTGCAAATCAATGAGAATTCATATATATTATGTTTAAATCTTAACAAATAAGCATCATAATGTTCTTTATACCGGAGTTACTAATGACTTAGAGAGAAGGTGTTATGAACATAAACAGAAGAAAATAAAGGGATTTACACAAAAATATAATGTTGATAAGCTGATTTATTTTGAAAAGTTTGATTCAATAGAATCAGCCATTGCCAGGGAAAAACAGATTAAAGGGTTCTCCAAAGAAAAGAAACTGGCACTCATTAATAAGGTTAATAATGATTGGAAGGAATTATCACATACAGGATTATTAATGAATCCTTTGTAAATTTAATCAAATCAGCAATGGAAAGTTCTTAGATTGGATTTGTCTTTCTATTTCAATTTTGGGTGTCTTTCACACAAAACAGGAAGCCGGACTGATAATTTCAGGCGGAAATGTAGATTTCAGGAAATTGCCGTTTTAATCACGTTTCTTCAGCCAGGCTACTATCGGATAGTGATCAGAGTATTTAACCCTGAGAATGTCAAAATGATTATTAATCAGTGCATCACTGTATAATATGTAATCAATTCTGTTCGGAGGATAATTCCCTTTATAGGTGAACCCTGCCCCGTAACCTGAATTGACGAACGAATCATTCAATCCTTTTCTTATCTTCCTGTAAGTATATGATACGGGTGTGTCGTTGAAATCACCTGCAACAATCACCGGGTATTTGGAACTGTTTATGTGATCCTTTACAACCTGTGCCTGCAGAGACCTTCTTACAAAACCATTTTTAAGACTTACAGAAAGACTCTTGACCTCTTCAATTGTCTCTTTTTCTTCAGAAGTCATCTCCTCAAGAAGTGATTTTTCCATCTTTTTCAATCGAAATGACTGAAGATGGTTATTGTAAATTCTGAAAGTATCTTTCTGAATAACAACATCAGAGAAGATTGTCAGACTTGATGACTTGGGATGTATTATTTCGCCTTTTCTTATAATGGGGAACCGGCTGTATGTTGCAATTCCGTAAAACCTGTTTTTTCCTCTTCCCATAAGTTTTGTATGAGAGTAGTACTTTCCTCCCAGCAATGATTTTACATAGGTTTCATGTGATGCAGGATCTCCGTTAACGAAGTATTCCTGCAGGCATATAATATCAGCATCCTGGTTTTTAATAAACCCCAGAACAGTCTTTTCGGAGCCAGATCCCTTTTTAGTCTCAAAATAGTTGAACAGCCTGACATTGTAACTGAGCAGTTTAAAAGCTCCTTCTTTTTCTCCTGAAGGTTTGGTCAGTTTGATATAATTTGAGAAGTGAGTAATCCCAAGAAGTATAACTACCAGTGATATAAAGGCTTCAAATCTGAGAAGCATGGCCCAGATTATAACCATTAATATATTGATAAGCAGAAGATAAGGATATGCCAGCCCGAAATAGGCGGGAAGAGTAAAATCACCCGGACTGATATGTACGGCAAGATATGAAATCAGCAGGGTAATGGCTAAAAGCACATTAAAACCTAACAATATCCAATAAAGGATTCTTTTCAATAGATGATTTATTTGAGTACTAAATTACCTCTTCCTGAAAATAAACAGAGACAGGAAGATGGATTTTTGATGAGGGGCAGTAATGATTACTCCAAACGGCATATTCAAGTGGTTAATTGCGCTTCTGGCTCTCCCTGAAAAGGGTATCTTTTTCCTCTTTGGTGAGACTGTCATAGCCTCCCTTGGATATCTTGTCGAGGATGGTATTTATCCTGGCCTGGTGTTCAGTCTTAATCTTGTTATAACTGTAATCATCAGAAGGTTTTTTGTATGTAACCTTCATTTTTTTCCTGGGTTTGAATATTGTGATTATTGAATCAATGACCTTGTTGATACCTTTTCCCAGGTCTCTGCCCTGTCTTAAATTCAGTGTATAGAGGTAGCCAAAAACTGCACCGCCGATGTGTGCAAGCTTACCTCCGGAGTTTACTGAAAAATCCATAAATGAGGTTAGGACAAAAATAGCCAGAGCCATATATTTTAGTTTCACTCTGCCCAAAAGCAAAAGGTTAACATTATAGTCGGGCACATAAGCAGCAATGGCAATGACTACTGCCATAACAGACGCTGATGCTCCGATAGCTACTGACTCGCTGACAAGTCCGGCGAATGCCGGAAAGATATTGAAAGATGCGATATACAGGAAAGCACCGCTTATTCCGCCAAGCAGGTAAACTGCAACAAGCTTTCTCTGATCGAGATACTGCAGGAAAATTGTACCAAACCAGTAAAGCCAGAGCATATTGAAAAGGATATGCCAGATATCTTTGTGCAGGAACATGTATGTAATAAGTGTCCATGGTCTGATAATCAGCTTTCCCAGTGAAGAAGGTACGGCCAGAAAATCGATTGATTTTTCAGCAACAATAGGATTAGTAAGCAGGAAACCGATTATTGCTGTGAGGGAAATCAGAATGAAAACGGCAATATTTACATATATGAGCCTGGTAAGGCTGCTGCCATTATGAAAGGTATTTTTTATATCATCCCAGATGCCCATCAGTACAAAGTTGTTGTTGTTTTTCTCCAGTATCTTATAAGTATATATCCAAACAGCATTCCTCCAAGATGTGCAGCGTGTGCAATATTACTTCCGGGATTTTTGAAAGCAAGATATAGCTCGATAGCACCATAAATCAGTACGAAGTATTTAGCTTTTATCGGGATGGGAGGGATCAGAAGCATAAGCTGGGTATTCGGGAAAAGAACTCCGAATGCAAGCAGAATACCGAATACAGCTCCTGATGCACCAACAGTAGGTGTATTTAGCAACAGCTGTAAACTTTTCATTGTTTCATCAGAAAATACCTTTCCCTGATTAAAATATTCTGAGCCATCATTCAAAACAAGCTGAAGTTGATCAGGGCTTATAATATTCATTAAGCTTTCATACTGGAACATAATTACTGTTTCATGTACGAAGGCTGCACCGAGTCCGCAGACCATATAATAAATGAAGAACCTTTTAGGTCCCCATACCTGCTCGAGCACCTGTCCAAACATATACAGGGCATACATGTTGAAGAAAAGGTGCCAGAAACCTCCGTGCATGAACATATGGGAGACAAGCTGGAGAGGCAGAAAATGTTCTGACTTTGGGAAATAAAGACCCAGTATCATTGTAAGGTCCATCCCGAATACACTTCTGACAGTCAGGTCACCCAGCCACATAATAACATTGAGGAGAATAATATTCTTAACTACCGGTGGTAATCCAAAAAAGCCTCTTCCGAATCCGTTCATTAAATTCTGTATTTATGTATTCATACTTCAATTGTCGGGCCATAATGAACATCCGACAATTTGTCACCGCAAATCTATTTAAATCTTTTGTCTAATTCCTCAAGTGTAATAATTGTTATCACAGGTTTTCCTTTTGGCGAATAATTTGGCGCCCTGCAGGCAAAGAGTGTGTCAAAGAGGTTTTCCATTTCTTCTGATGACAAAGGTTTTCCATATTGGATAGCAGATGCTGCTGCCATAGCAGCTGCCACTTTTTCTTTTGCACCGGAGGAAGGATCAGCAAGGCTGTTCTTATAATCTTCAAGCAGGATTTCGATCATCTCACCCGGATCGGAATTCTCAGTTCCGGAGGGGCGTCCTTTGATCGTAATGCTTTTATTGTCAGGGTACAGGAATCTGAATCCCAGCAGAACAAGTTCCTCCTCAATCTCTTTAATCAGAAGAAGATCGGAAGGATTCATTTCAATTGTTAAAGGGAAAAGGTCAACCTGACTTACTGAGCGGCCATTGCTGAGACAATCACTGTATCTTTCATACAGGATTCTTTCGTGAGCCCGTTTCTGGTCGATCAGCATGAGGCCGGAAATAACAGAACAGACAATATATTTTCCTTTAATGTGAAAGAATTTTCTTGTTGTCTCTGCTATATTTTCAATCTGCCTGGTTTCAATTTCATCTTTGTTTAATGTTGTAAATAGCTTTTCCCAATTATCACTTCTTTCTCTTTCAAACCGGTCAAAATAGTTTTGTCTTCCTGATTCCGGAGCTTCATTATCAAAGGGATTAAAATCTGTATTTATTTTTATTCCGGGCATTTCAGGTAAGACTGAGGAAGAGCTTTTCACAGGAATATCGACCAGTGCCTCATTATCAAAGTCAATTGACGGGACTATGTTGAATCTGCCAAGTGCTTCACGAACAGAGGCCATAAGGATCTGCCAAATCGCTCTTTCGTCTTCAAATTTAATTTCTGTTTTTGTAGGGTGAATATTGACATCAATAGACGCCGGATCAGCTTCCATAAAAATAAAATAGGAAGGTATCGCCTCGGCGGGAAGTATATTCTGGTAAGCTTCAGACACTGCCTTATGAAAATAGGGATGTTTCATGAAACGGTTGTTAACAAAAAAGAACTGTTCCCCATAAGTTCTTCTGGCCGTTTCGGGCTTGCCGATAAATCCTTTGATGCTGACAAGGGTGGTTTCTGTATCTATAGTGATCAGTTCCTGGTTGATCTGTTTGCCAAAGACACCAACTATGCGTTGCCGGAGATTTCCGGAAGGCAGGTTATATACCTCACTGTCATTGTGGTATAAAGAGAATCTGATATCGGGATGGGCAAGTACTATTTTCTGAAACTCATTTACAATATGGCGCATTTCGGTATTATCCGATTTCAGGAATTTCCTTCGGGCAGGGATATTGAAGAAAAGGTTTTTGACGCTGAAGCTTGATCCTTCAGGTGAGCTGCATGGTTCCTGCGACTCAACCTTTGAGCCGCTGATAATAATCAGGGTTCCTGTTTCGTTTTCCTTCTTTCTTGTGCGCAGTTCCACCATTGCTACAGCAGCAATTGAAGCCAGTGCTTCACCTCTGAATCCTTTTGTCCTAATTGCAAAAAGATCCTGAGCCGTGGTGATTTTCGAAGTGGCATGTCTTTCGAATGAGAGCCTGGCATCGGTCTCCGACATCCCGCTTCCGTCATCAATAATCTGTACTAGTGTCTTGCCGGAATCCTTTATAATAACTTTGATGTTTTTGCCTCCTGCATCTACGGAGTTTTCCATGAGCTCCTTTACTATGGAAGCAGGCCTCTGTATAACTTCACCTGCAGCTATCTGGTTAGCCACCGAATCGGGTAGAAGTTTTATTACATCAGCCATTATTCTTTTATTTGGAAGAAAGTTATTATATATTGATATTCAGTTTGTTAAGATCATAACATTGATCTATTCAACAGTAGTACAAATATATAAATATTTGCTAGAAAGCCTTTCCTGAAGCAGTATCGGTGGAAATTGAGATATTATTAAGGATTATTATATTTGGTAAAAATCCGAAAAATGAGAACAAGATTTATAACAGGAGCAATCATGCTGCTGTTCATTACCAGCTGTAAGCTTAATAATTCAGATAAGGACTTAAAGGTAATTACCTTCAATCTGCGATATGACAATCCGCGCGACAGCTTAAATGCCTGGCCTAACAGGATCCCTCTGGTTTGTGATTTTTTCGGGCAGGAGAATCCTGATCTGATAGGGTTGCAGGAAGTTTTGTGGCATCAGTATTCGGTTCTGGATTCAGCACTGACTGATTATTCATCTATAGGTGTTGGACGTGATGACGGAAAAAGAGGAGGAGAGATGAATCCGCTGTTTTATAAAAAGAGCAGGTTTGAACTTGTAAGGAGCAGTACTTTCTGGTTATCAGATACACCTGAGGTTCCGGGATCAAAGGGATGGGGTGCATCTTTGCCACGGATAGTAACATGGGTTGAACTGGCTGATAAGAAAAGTAATGAGCACATTTTTTTCTTCAATACACACTTTGCACATGATTCGGATTCAGCCCGTATGATGAGTTCAGGAATACTTCTGAAAGAAGTGACCAATATTGCAGGAGTTATCCCTTTTGTAATAACCGGTGATTTTAATATGGTGACATCGGCTAAAGGGTATTCCGTAATTACGGAATCCGGTGCCGGGAATTCATTTATACAAGATTCCTACCCCCTTTCTGAAGACCCACCTGCCGGCCCCTCATTTACCTATAATGGTTTTTCCGACAAGCCGGGTGAGGGAAGGATCGATTTCATTTTTGTAAAAAGAGGAGCAAAAGTGTCAGGACACAAAACATTTAATATCAGGGATAATGGAATTTACATATCAGATCACTGGCCTGTAGAGGCAACTATTTCATTTCAGTGACCTGATGTAGGAATACCTGTCGAGAGAGTTTTCTGAGAGATCAGAAATAAGCCAGCCTGAGTTGAGTTCATTTCTGTTATATTCCTTAACCTTCATGCTCCAGCCGGGTATATCTGTAATATGGTATATCACCTCATTCACATATTCGAATTTCATGGCCCCGGTATTTATCAGGAAGAAGAAGAGGTTAAGATTATCGGGCTGATATTCTTTCGAGGCATAATACTGAAGGTAGTTTACATCTTCGAGAGCCCTTTTAAGGTTCATGAAATCAGTTTCGTTGCTTGAAGGTGGGATGAACCGGATAAAGGCTGTGTCAGTTTGCAAAAAGTTAAATACATCTCCTTTTACATCCAGGATTACCCATTTATTCCGGGTTTCCCTGATTACCTCCTGGGCCAGGAAAATGCTGATATTGTGCGGAGTTCCTTTATAAATTACCCTGGAACGGGCTTCAGCAATAATATTTCCGGAATACTTTGCAACCTGAATATTCCTGCTCACTACCTCTCCTATAAAACGATTCTTAAGATCAGAATAGTTTTTCACATACTCTTTTGAAGATGGATCAGTACGCTTGTCTTTAAGGTCAAAGAGGGAACTGACCATATTTATTCTTGGAATCTTTGCCATGAAAGCCGAATCGACAGGTTCCCCGGTGAAAGTTGTTTTATAGTTGAATCTGTCGAGGAATTCATTAAACTGTTTGGTTCTTGCAAGAAAGATCTTTTCATTTGAATTGGGAGATGCAATTATCTCCTGAGCGAAACAGTCTGGAGGGATAATAGCCGCCAATGTCAGAACTGCAGCCAGTATGGCTGAGTATTTATATTTATGTATGTTAAGCACAGCTATCAGGTTGATTTAGTCTCGGAAGCTTTGATGTCGCCAAGGAATATTTTCCATCTCTTTTCATTGAAGAACTTATCTTCAACAAGGTCGATGATGATCTCGATATCCTTTTTGGTTACGTCTGTGTAAACGATATTGTCATCGTTGAAACCGGTAAATTCCTGGATTATTGTAGCGGTTGAATAGTATTTTCCATCCGGGCCTTTTGTGAATTCGCTGATGTATGCAATGTCATAGAATTTGATTACAACTTTTGTATACGGAAGAGATTTAAGTCTTGCAAGGTATTTTTCCATAGGACGCATAACCTTTTGGGTTGATCCGTCAGCTGCCAGTATTGAAATTTCCATCTGGGCACCCTTATAAAACAGTTTTATAGCTTCTTTCTCAGCCATATCACGTTTTTCAGCAGGCTGATCCTTGCTGCCAAGAGTAATTATATACTGCTGGAATTCGTCAACCTTTTGTTTGGTCTGCTCCTTGAAGACTTCAATATCGGCATCACTAAGGTTTATCTCATCAACTATTTTGGCCTCTTTGCTGGAGACCGCAGTTTTTGTCTGAGCAGGTGCTATAAGGCTTATTGTCAGTGCAGTTGCAAAAAATAGTTTTTTAAGCATAACTTTTATTTTTCCTATATACTACAATTTGTATGCAAAACTAATTCTTAATCCGAAATATTTCAATTTCGTATGCTGATGAGAATAGGGATTGTCGAATATATCCCTGTATGTGTTCACGTGTTTCATAATATCGGTGAGGCCGATAGAGATTTCAGGACCAATATTTACATTTGAGTAGTAACCTAAAGGAAGACTAACTCCTGCCGAGCCGTATATTGCCATACTGACACCTCTGATCGTAACATTTCCGGATTCATTAAAATTCTCCCTGTTATAGAACCAACCGATTTCCGGGGCCGTCATAATGGTATTTCCATCAGGATAATAACCTATCGTTTCGTAGTTGCCCTTTGTATTATATGTTGTGCTCAGAGGTATTGAAAACTTCATTCCGGCTTCAGCAAAAAAACCTGTTTTTCCCGGTTTCCCGCTTGTAAAACTTGCCAGAACCGGAATTGTGAGGAAATTCATTTTTACAAGTGAATCCATTTCCACATCAACAATCTTGTAAAAATCATCATCATTAACATCCTTTGAGAGCCGGCTGTCGCGGAGAGAGTCTGACAATGCATATTCTGTTGAGTAAGTATTAAGTTCAATACCTGCTTTGACAGAGATATTGTCAGTAAGAAAATAATTGGCACTGACACCTGCAGTATAACAGTATTTTGGAGTAACAGTCCAGGAATAGGGGGTAATTGCAGAGGATGTAGAATTGATATCTTCTGAATTGATCTGAGTTTGCCCGAAGGAACCTGAAAAGCTTAGCCAAAGACCTTTCCGTGACACAGGCTGTATCACCAGTTCAGGTTTCTGGTCAGCAACAGTGCCTGGTGCAGCATCATAGAAATTCTGAGAAGCAATATCGATGCTGTTAAATTTAAAATCGGTAAAAGTTTTTCCGGCTGCAGTGAATGAGATTTTAAAGATAAGAGGGAAATTTTCACGGTAAACTTCTTTTCCTTTGTAACTACCTGAGAAAAATTTAGTGGCATTTGCATAAGTATAATAAGATCCGTCCTCATTCTTCATAACATTTCCGATTTTGGCTGAGTCGGCAGTAACAGAGAGATTCTTTATCCCATTAGGGTAGTCAGCGATATAAGCTGCCATATATTCTGTAACAGGTATCAGTTTAGTCTGGGGAGCAGGCATGATATCGTTGTATAATTTGGTATCAGTACCAGAGAACAGTCCTGTAAAACTTGTTTTATAGAACTCTTTGTCGTCGGCTGATTCCTGTGGATCGCCAAGCAATGAAAGGAAGTTAGCATAATCCTTTATTCTGCTTTTTACTTCTGATTCGATCTTGGCCAGATCCTCATTATTGAAATCTTCGCTGTTGACTTCCTGCAGAGCTTTGGAATAATCGACCACTACATTTGATGAGGCATTCCTTATACCAACAATTCTGAAATTAGATGGAGATTTGCTGTCAACACCAAATGCAATTCTGAATGTCAGTTCTTCGGTATTCTTGTTCATTGCCTGGTTAAGGTAGTTTCCGTCAAGTGTTTTCTTAACCATAATGTCGAGGGAATAGACTGATTCTCCGTGGTCCATAATATTGCTGACCCTTGCATTTGTGAGGTCCAGTTTGATGGAAAGGCCGTCGGGGTACCATAAAATCACGTTGGAGGCATAGGTTTCAGCTTCATAGAATTCGCTGAGCTTATGAGAAGGATCCAGGTCATTATAAAGCAGAACCTGCCTGTTTACGAACAGTTCCAGGAATCCCTCCGAACTGCTTTTTGCTTTTTCTATGTCATTAACGACATACTCACCCATCTGATTTATCACTGTCTGATAGTTATCAAGAACCTTGACAGCGTTTGTATAGATAACTGCTTTTTCTTTATCAGAAAATTCAGCAGCCCGCGATAAAGACGTATAAACCAGAATGATAGTCAAAATCAGGCTAAAAGATTTTTTCATATCCTAAATGTTATTCGACAATGAATTTGGTATTTGAGATCTGACCATTAATATACAAAGAAATCAAATATAATCCAATTCTTTGTTGCCCAATATCAATCTTCTGAAGAAATTTTTCATCATTTTTCTCAAATTCCCTTTCAAAAACCTTTTTTCCGTCCTGGTGAAATATCCGAACTGTGAGTTTTCCAATCAGATTATTGTTCATCTCAACGTTAAACACTCCGGATGATGGATTAGGATAAATTACAAGTGTTTTGAACGGATCCGGGTTTTCTATGCCTGTAATTCCCGATCCCTTAATCCTAACAGTATCGCTGTATGCATAACACTCTGAGCCATCGGAAATGGCAACCCTGTATAATCCAAGGTTCTGACCTGCTACATAGGTGCTGTTTTCTGCTCCGGATATTACAGAACCATTATAATACCATTTGTACAATGATGCCTTGGAAGTTGTAGAAAGGTACCAGACATTTGAACCCTTTACAATAATCTCAGGCTTTTGCAATATAGTCTGGAGATCAATATCAATGGATGCAGTATCACTTTTGCAGATATCATAAACGGATTCAACATAATATTTGCCCTCCTCCCTGGTTTCAATGAAAGATGAATTCCCTATTGGAGTACCGTTTTTGTACCATTTATAGGTGTATTCCTTTACAACATCCTTCACAGAAAGTCTTAGCGGCGTTTCTTTGAGGCAAATCCCATGTTTGTAAGAACCATAATCAATCGCCGGTTCAGCGGGAAGCTCAACAACCTCTATTGAAACATGATTTGTTGTTGTTCTGCAATTAAATTGGGAGGATACAACAACACTGTAATCTCCTTTTTCCGTAACTGTTATGCTGTTGTTAGTCAGCCCTAGTTCAGAAGTTCCTCTTATCCAGTTATATGAATAACCTGCATTTTGCGGCACGCTAAGGGTAATACTGCCTCCCCTGCAGAATTTTACATCATTTCCTGACAGACTTATATTAGCCACAACCGGAAGTGAATTAACTGTAACAGGAATCTGGTTAATTGAAGAAACAGAACATCCGTTGCTGTTCGATACCGCAATTGTATATGTTCCGCTGTTTCTTGCATAATGCTGGCTGGAGTTCGTCCCAACGGCACCTCCGTTTAGCTTCCATTGGAAAGTATAGCCAGTGGTATTCGAAACCACAAGAAGCACAGAATCTTTCTCACATATTGTTGTAAAAGCAGGAGCTGTGATAATAGGTGCAAGTGGAGCACTGAGTACTGTGACTGTTGCAGGTGAGGATGTTGTCTTGCAATTACCGGTAAGGTTAATGACTTCAACGGTGTAATTACCCGTATTCTTTGCAGTAATCCTGTTTGTATTTCCTCCGGTAACATCCACTCCATTGGATATCCAGCGGTATGTGTGGTTTGAATAGGATGCCACTGAAAGGGAAACACTGTCACCTGAACAGAATGATAAGGGTGTGGTTGCTGAAACAGTGGCAATCGGGTAAGCGGCTACAGTTACAATCTTTGTTATGGATTCAGAACAATTATTATCAGCTGTTGCCTCAAGAATTACATCATAATTACCTGAATTCAGGTAGCCATGGGCTCCGGGGTTCATTGCTGCCGATCCTTTGCCGTCACCATAGTCCCATGACCAGGTTGTAATATTCAGACCGGTCACATTGGAAAGGTTGGTTAATGTTGTTTCTGTTCCCACGCATGCAACTGATGCACTGAAATCCAGCAGAGGTTTAGCCTTCACAAGTACCTGTTTAACAAGAGTATCACTTGTTGTTGATGAGTACACAATCAGTTTTACGTTTTTCACTCCTGATGAACCAAAGGTATATGTTGGATTTGCCAGGACTGATGTTTCTCCATTTTCAAAAATCCATTTATAGCTCTGAATTGTTTCACCGAATCCCACTGATTGGTTAAAAAAGTTTGTATTTAGTCCCAGGCATACAGTATCAGCTGAGAATACCGCAAGTACATTCTTTACCTGAAATGAATCAACCGGCGACCAGCCACTACCCTTAAAAGCCTGGTCCACGGACTGAACACTCCAGTAGTATTTTGTTGCAGGCATGTTGATCATCAGATATGTTGTATCAAGCTGTGCATTCCCTATAGCAGGAACCTCTCTGTAACCAGTTGAAGAAGAGTGGGAAGGTGTAATATTGAAATTTGTTTTAGTTGTTCCTATCCTCAGGTTGTAAGTCATAGATCCTGAATTAGTTTCATTGTCATTTGCAGGATTCCATCTTAAAACAACACCAATGGGAGTATTTGAATAAGCTAATCCGGCAGGTGTTTCAGGGGCAGTATTTGGTTTGAACAGACCAGACTTCATTACCAGGTTATTCTTGAAAATTTTTGTGGGTAGTCCGGAATCCTTTGAAAGTAAAAAGTCGAGATCCCCGTCATTATCATAATCGATCCAGTTGACAAAACTATAGCCAATGCTCTTTACTGCATCATCATCCTGTTTGTTGAACCATTGTGATACGGCACCAGGTTTAGTAATTCCATGGGTATTCCGGTAAATTTTAGTGTCGAGACCCGGATTAGACAGGATAATATCCAGATAACCATCATTGTCATAATCCCCCCATGCAGAATAACATGCACCCTGGTAAGGTAATGAAACTGAGAGCTGGATGTCAAAATCATTTCCGCCAAGATTAGTATATAACGTCATAAATCCTCTTGCAGTAAACATAAAGTCGAGATCCCCGTCATTATCGTAATCACCCCAGGCAGTTGAAGAGTTACTTGCTTCATTCCCGATGCCATTTACTGTTTGGTCAGTAAAAGTTTTATTTCCATTGTTTCTATAAATCTTAAGGAAACCTTCAGAATTGAACTGGGTTTCCATTTCAGCCCCGGTCATAACAATATCCAGGTCTCCGTCGTTATCATAGTCAATCCATCGAACCGACCCTCTGTATAATCCTTTCAGTGAAATCTGTGTTTTTTCAGTAAAGGAATTATTCCCGTTGTTTTCATAAATAACAGATGAACCGGTATAATTAGGAGAAGTTCCGGATGCACCGTTCAGAAGGATATCAAGGTCGCCATCATTATCATAATCACCCCATGCAACAGAGCTGTAAAAAAGTTGTTTCAGCGATATAGAAATTTGTTCAGTAAATACATCGGAACCGTCATTTCTGAATATTTTTGTCAGAGGTCCGGAAACCGGATAATTTGTTGTTGCACCAGTTATGATTATATCCAGATCTCCGTCTTTATCATAATCACCCCATTCTGCTGCCCCGTAGTTAACAGCCGGAAGTGCTATCCCGGTCTTCTCGATGAAGTTATTGTTGCCGTTATTGCGGTAAATTCTTGATGAAGGAGAACCGGGGACTAAAATATCTGAGAAACCATCTTTATCGTAATCACCCCATGAAACATTATTATATACTCCTGAATTGAGAGTGATCCCGGTTTGTTCAGTAAACAGGCTTGTGCTGAAAACACCCGGATTACCATCTGATACCTCAGTGAAATACTCCTCACTGCCAAAGGTCCCCAAATATTCAAAAATATGAAAACTATACTGTTTATTGTAAATCAAACCAGTTACAACTACGCTGTCAACTCTTCCATTGTATATACAGGACCATCCGGAAGATCCTATCTGGCTTCCGAAGCCAATTTCAGGGTCTGCAACATAGCCAGTCTGGATGACAGGTTCCGCTACACCTGTTGATGTTTGTTTTGCAAACACTGCACATCTGTCACCATTGCCTCTTTCCCATTTTAGAACAAGGCTATTGTTATCAATTATCCGTGCTGAAAGGTTGCTTGCCTGAACCGGAGACACAGTGAAAGAACCTTCACCAGAAAAAGCTCCGCCTTTGAATCCATTATCTACAGCCTGTACACTCCAGTAATATGTTCCGAAGATCATTTTTTTGAATATGAATGTAGTATCCTGACCAGCATTACCAGATTCAACTATTCTTCTTAAACCTGAAGGTGTTGAATTAGGTGCAATTATGTTTATTGCACCTGAACCGGTACCTACTTTCAGGTTATATGTTATCGCTTTGTATGGAGTATTATCGGTTCTTACGCTTTTCCATTTTAATGTAACATCAGATTTATTAACAGTGGCAGTTGGTGCGGCGGGCGCAACTGGCGCTGAATTGGCAATATTAAGATCGTTCCTGTAGATTTTTGAAACTGCACCATCCGGTAAATTACCTGTGAGCACTATATCCAAATCACCATCTTTATCATAGTCGCCCCATGTTCCGGAACTTGCGCCCAGTCCAGGCAATATTGATAACTGATCCTCTGAGAATGTTCCATTTGCATTATTCATGAAAATTTTGGTCACAGACAGTTTATAGAAACCGGTGTATCCTGTTAACAGAATATCGAGATCCCCGTCATTATCATAATCACCCCATCTTGCAGAACCATTATTTATCTGAGGCAGTGTAATGGAAGTCTGTTCCGAAAAGCCATTGGTTCCGTTGTTCCGATATACTTTTGTTATCGGAGTGAAAAGGTTAAAACCTGTAATAATAAAGTCCAGAAAACCATCATTGTCATAGTCACCCCAGTCAATTGTACTGCCTGATGTCCCTGAAATTGTTATGCCCGATTGTTCAGTGAAATTGTTATTACCGGTATTCCGGTAAATTTTTGTTATGTAAGAGGCATCACTTGTACTTCCGGCAATTATAAGGTCATTAAATCCGTCATTATCATAATCAGCCCATTCTGCCGAACCATATGCCATCCCGGTCAGTGAAATCGATTGTTGTTCCGTAAATGATGTTCCATTATTATTCCTGAAAATTCTGGATGTTATCCCTTCTGTGGAAGATGAAGATGTTATTATAATATCGAGGAAGCCATCGTTATTAAAGTCACCCCAGTCGAGGGCTCCGTATTCACCTGTTACAGGTAATGCTCCGGCCTGTTCGGCAAATGTTCCGGCTCCGGTGTTTTTATAAAGTTCCACCTCCGGGTAGCAGGCAATAGCTATATCAACAAGGCCATCATTATTATAGTCGCCGCATGCAGAGGAATAACCGGTATTAAATGATTCAGGGAGAAGTGTGTATGTATTTGATCCGTCATATCTGTAGAGCCTTGTGGCACTATTTCCTCTGATTAAAAGGTCCAGATCATTCCCATTTGCTGCATCATTGTCAAAATCTGCCCAGTAGGCTGAAGATGGATTCGTGTAACTGATTGTTGTTACAGGAAGGAGATTAGCAGTCTTAATCTCAGTGAAGGTTCCGGTTTTAAAAGTAACAGGATTTTCCAGGGATGTTGAAATGTCATAACTGGAGGTGGCACCGGAACCAGTGTACTCAACGACCTGAAAAATATAATCAGTTGCCGCTTTCAGGTTTGTAACATTTACAGTAGTTGCTGTACCATTATAAACACAATACCATCCCGAAGTACTTATCTGAGTTCCTGATTTGAAAATGGAATTTGATGAATATCCTGTCCCATTCACAGGCAGGGCATTTCCCGAATTGGCTTCTCTGAGGAAGACAGCACAATTTGTGCCGTTGCCTCTCGTCCACGAGAGGGTGGCTGACGAACCATCAATCCCCTGTGCATTAAGTGAACCTGCCTGGATGACGGCGCTATAGACAAAATTGGGACCTGCGGTGAAGGCACTTCCTTTCCAGCTGTTGTCAACTGTCTGAACTTTCCAGTAATATGTAAGTCCACGAGTCAGGTTCCTCAGTATGAATGTAGTATCATACTGTCCGTTACCCATGCCTGATATTATGTGCATTCCATCCGATGTCCGGGAATTTGGGCTTAAAGTATTGACTGCTCCGCTGGAAGTCCCGACCATTATATTATATGTCAAAGCTTTATAATTGGTGTTATCGGTCCTAACCGATTTCCATTTAAGAATTATATCGTTTCCACTGACTGTTGCAGTCAGGTTTGTCGGTGCTGAAGGTATAGGATTAACAAGGGGCGGTACGTTTTTATAGACTTTGGTAATCCTTGAAGATCCATTATCTCCGCTTATAAGTATATCAAGGTCATTATCATTGTCATAATCAAACAGATCCACTGAGCTTTTATGTAAACCATCTATCGATGTACCTGCCAGTTCGGAAAAAGTATCATTTCCATTGTTGATATATATTTTTGTGACCTTTGTATTATTACTGTTACCGCTAAGAAAGATATCAAGATCTCCGTCATTGTCAAGGTCGCCCCATTTTGATGCACCCTCTGTTGCAGGCATCAGTGTAATTGAATACCTTGGAGTGAAAGTGTTGTTGCCGTTGTTTTTATTGATTATCGTATTGCCATACTTTCCAGTTGTGAGAAGATCAGGGAATCCGTCATTATTATAGTCTCCCCAGTCAGCTGACCCGTCATAATAAACTCTTATGCTGATTCCATTCTGAAGAGTAAAACTGTTGTTACCATTGTTTTTGTAGATTTTTCCAAGACCATAATAAGAAGCATCAGGAAAACCCATAATAAAGATGTCGAGTTTGCCGTCATTGTCATAATCAATGAATTTACTGGAAGTTTCTCCAAGTCCGTCAAGCTTTATTGAGTACTGCTCCTTAAACACAAAATTGCCCTGGTTTTGAAATATCCTTGATGCATTGTGTGTTACGAGCAGAATATCTTTATCCCCGTCATTATCATAATCACCGCAATCAATTGAGTTACCCTGCCATGTCCAGTAATCAATTGTCGCCTTACGAAGGTATGAATTATCAGCTTCATGCCTGTAAATCATAAGGTTACTCGCACCAGATGATGAGGGTATGTTCAGAATTATATCAAGAAAGCCATCGTTGTCAAAATCAACCCATTGGGCATGGACATTATATGAACTGTAAACAGTTGGTATTGCAGGAGAAAAAGTTCCGTTATCGGAGTAAGAATAAGATCCATTGTTCCTGTAAAGCTTCACTACAAACGCATTGCCTGCATCTGTTCCTGCCACAAGAATATCAATATCGCCATCATTGTCGGCGTCTCCCCACATGGCTGAACCATTCGCAAGACCTGCCAGAATAATGGATGTCTGTTCGGTAAATGTCTGGGAAAACAGTAATGAAGTATATAAAAAAATGGCAGCTGTCAACAGCCCTCTTCTTCCCGGTTTGTTTTTCATAGGTTAAGAACTTTGTTTAAATAAAACTATCCATAACCATAACACACGAACCAGAAATATTGTTTATATCATATTTACTGATAGTAAATTACTGTTAATTAATTAACAGAAGAATAGGAAAATACAGGATTAGTGTTATTGAATGTAGCTGGTTTTAAGCAACATGATATAAGTTTCCGGGTACCAAAAGTTTGATAGTTCGATGGTTTTTGCATTCGAACCTGGAACTATCTCTATAAAAACATCCCCCTGCCCCCTTCAAAGGGGGAATCGTTAAATAGAACCCTCGAACCATAGTACGCGGAACCCCCGAACCTATTCTACCAGAACCTTCCTCACCGCCCTGAACTTATCCAGCGACAGATTTATCAGATACAACCCTTTTGACTGTCCTGAGAGGTCGATCTCACTTGAGAAATGCTCTGTTGTTTTATCGAATTTAATGCTCAGTACCTTGCTTCCTGTCTGGCTGAAAATATTTATGGAAAGTTCCCCGAAGATGTTATTATCCATATCAATTGTGAACAATCCAGTTGTTGGATTTGGATAGATCTTCACTCCTTCAAACGGATCTGGATCTTCTATACCTGTAATTCCGGTTGGCACCTCGATGGTATTACTGAAGACGAAACAGTCATTGTCATTCGATATGCTCACTCTGTATAATCCCATTTTTTGTCCGGCTACAAATACATTTTTATTATCACGCTGGACAATACTCCCGTTGTAATACCAATTATAATACTTCGCATCAGAGGTTGTGGAAACAATCCATACAGCAGGACCTTTTGCAAAAATATCAGGTTTAGCCAATGGATTTTTTAATTTGATCTCAGCCAGAGCACGTTCACTGGGGCAGATATCAACAACTGCTTCAAGATAATAATTACCTGACTCCATGACTTCAATTGAAGAGGAGTTGCTAATCGGTGTTTCGTTTTTGTACCACTGGTAACTGTAACCTGACACCATATTATCGACTGAAAGGATCAATGGATTTTCATTCAGGCACTTATCCGCGAAGTAGGATCCCTTATCAATATCAGGTCTTGCAGGTTTTTCCACGACTTCTATCCTTCGGGGAGCCGATGTTACCTTGCATTCTGCCAGACTTACCTCGACGTAGTATTCACCACTTTCGGCTGCATCAATGCTGTTAGTGTTTAACTGAAGATCATTTGTGCCATTTTTCCATGAGTAAGTATAGTTTGAATTTAAAGGAACACTTAATGTTGCCTTACCTCCCTTACAGAATTTGTCTGATCCGACAAGGTTTATATCGCTGACAACCGGTAATGGATTTACAGTTATATCAACAATGTTAGCTGAAGTCACTGAACAATTACTGTTTGATACCACAAGAGAATAACGTCCGCTGCTCTTTGCCATATACTGATTCGAATTAGAGCCAACTTCACCTCCGTTCAGCTTCCACTGATATGAATAGCCTGAAGTTTGGTTTACACTTAGGATCACTGAGCTCCCTTCGCAGAAAGTTAGCGGCCCTGATTCCTGTATCGTAGGAGTACCAGGTGTTGTTAAGACATTAACAGTAGTATTTTCTGTTTTTATGTAACATCCGAAGGAATTGGATATTTTCAGATTATAGACACCCTGAGTCTGAACAACAATACTGCTGTTAGTTGCCCCGGTAATACCTGAGCCGTTATTCTCCCACTGGTAGGTATACCCTGAAACTGATCCCACGCTAAGGTCCACACTGCTGCCTTCACAAAAAGTTGTAGGTCCGCTGATATTAACTGTTGGAAGAACAGGTTTGGTATTTACTGTTACAATTACATTGTTTGTTGAATTTGCGGAACAGCCTTTGGAGTTGGTTACTAAAAGAGAATATGTTCCTCCGTTTTTTGCAACAAACTGATTGCTTCCCGACCCGGCTTCTCCATCGTTAAGTTTCCAATGAAAATCATAACCTGTGTTGTTGCCAGCTGTCAGTAATACTGAATCACCCTGACAGAATTGTATTGATCCCGATTCTGAAATAAACGGGGCAGCAGGTTTAGGATCAACGGTTACGATTGTCTGGGCAGAGCTTGCTACACAGTTGGCAAGAGGATTTGTAATTTTCACAGAATATCCGCCTGAGTTTGACTTCACTGTATGAGAGTTTGCATTGGAATTTGTGAGGTCGTTGTTGTCCAGTTTCCACTGATAATTATATAAAGGATTATTTTCAACAGAGAGGATGAGGCTGTCGCCCTGGCAGAACACTGTTTTCCCGTTGACTGAAGTTAATGTATTTGGGAATGCCCCTACAATAACCTCTTTGGCAAGAGTGTCGGCACATCCGTTTGATGCGGTAACAATCAGTCTTGTATTATAAGTTTTAGCCAATCCGAATACTTTATTCAGCGGAATAGAGTCAGCAGATGCAGGGTCACCGTTATCATAGTTCCAGTTCCAGGTTACTGTTCCGGAACCATTGCGCGATGAATTATTTACAAATGTTGTCGTAGTTCCAAGGCAAACTGTTGTAGCTGAATATGATGCAGTTGGCCTTTCCTTAATTTTAATTGAGTGGGTAATGGAATCTGTTGTTCCTTCTCCGTCGGTAATTACAAGGGTAATATTATCCGTTCCGGAGTGGGGAAAAACAAAATGTGCCACAGAATCAGTTGAAATTACACTGTTATTATATTTCCATTTTCTGCCTGCAATATTCTTTGTCGAAGTTGAAAGGTCGGATAATTTTGTTGCTACTTTATAACATACAGTATCAAAAGTGAAAAATGCCTTGGTGTTTTTAAGTTCAACTACTACAGGGGCTGACCATGCACCTCCTGTAAAGGCTCCGTCAACAGCCTGAACACTGATTGAATATGTTCCCACAGGCAAACCCTTCATTACTGCAAAATTATTCATTCCTGTATTTCCCATTTCGGGGATCCGTCGTTTGCCAGTTGACAGATCTGAAGCAGGAGAGTTAATTGTTACTCCGCCTTTTTCAAGTTTCAGGTTGTAGCTGAGATTTGGTGTTTCATCGCTTGTGACTTTATCCCAGCTGATTAATAACTGACCCGGAGAAAGTTCTGTTCTTATATTTCCCGGTGAGGCAGGAGGGTTATTTGCCAGGATTGCAGTGGATTTCATTATGGAATTATTTTTTACCATATTGCATAATCCGGTGGGAAAAACACCACCATCGGTGGAAAGGATATCCTGATCGCCATCATTATCATAATCAGCCAGTTTAACTACACCATGAGGTGGTGCAGGAGAAATTAATTCGGTCACCAAAGAAAAGGACCTTATGGGGTAATTGTTTTTATACAATCGTTTGTAGGGAGTGTTTCCCATGGCAAAAATAACATCAAGAGCCTGATCATTATCGAAATCGCCAATTGCAAACTGATTAAGAGAAGTCTGATCGGCAAAAGTAATCAGATCCCTTGTAAATGTGTTATCCCTGTTGTTCCAGTAGAGTCTGGCTTTACCATTAGTGCCTGAAGAATCACTGGCATATATGAAATCGAGATATCCGTCTTTATCAAAGTCCCCGCATTCCAGGTAGCCAATATCCTGTTCATTATTGTCAGATTCTATCTCGGTTGTTGTGAAGCTGTTATTTTTATTATTGACATTCAGGTAGATATAGTAAAGCCCATTATTTGCCTGACCGGTAATTATCAGATCAGACCATCCGTCATTATTGAAATCGCCCCATTTTGCAGCGCCTTTGGACAATTTAGGAAGTACTATATCTGTTTGTTCTGTAAAGCTGTAATTACCGGCCGCCCCATTGCTTTTATAGACTTTTGAAATTCTTTCGTAGGTGGTTCTATAACAAGGTGGCACACAATCTACAGGAACAGTGCCTTTATCACCTCCTATAAAAAGATCAAGATTTCCATCATTATTATAATCGCTCATTGCAATGGAACTGTATATAGTACCTTCTACGTCAGAATTAAATTTTTTCTCCGAGAAGGTATTATCTCCACGATTTGTGAAAACGCGGGTAAAAGTAGGATAGGAATAATATTTGTCGGTGTCACCGGTTTCAAAATAGTCAAACCATCCGTCGTTGTTGTAATCAATAACGATATCCAGCGGTTTTCTGAATATCGGTATGGAAACTGTTATATCTGTTGATGAAAAAGTTTTATTTCTCTGATTGTAAAATATCTTTTGAATACCAGATTTTCCGGAACCGAACAGAAAGTCGATGTAATTATCATTGTTAAAATCGCCGAAGTAACCGATAGTAGGGGTAGAGCGGTTATTAGGATAGAAAATTGCCGGTTGTTCGCTGATAATGCCGGTGCTGAAATCACCAGGGTTTCCATTTGCTGTTGTCAGAATATAGGTTTCAGAACCAGAATTACCGGAATATTCTACAACATGAAAAATGTAAGAATCAGAACTGTTTAGGTTTGATACTGTAACACTGTCTCCAGTCCCATTGTAGACACAATACCATCCGGTTGATCCAATCTGGTTACCTTCAGCAAAATCGGAGGATGCAAGGTAAGAGCTCCTGTTTACTGGACCTGCAGTACCAGTCGTCCCGGTCTTGCAGAAAACAGCTCTTCTGGCTCCGTTACCATTTGTCCAATTGAGTTTCAGGGAATTATTATCGATTTTTTCAGCTGTAATGTTTGATGCAGGAACATCAATAATTGTAATTGATTTTTCATCAGAAAAAGTGCCACCTCTGAAGCTGTTGTCAACTGCCTGTACACTCCAGTAATATGTCCCTTTGGGCAATTTCAGAAATGGAGTTGTGAGAGAACCCATATTACCTTCAGCCAGCATTTTTATAGTACCCGATGGAATATTAGCATTGGGCGATAAAATATTTGTTGTACCGGTGGAGGTGCCAATGCGAAGGTTGTAAGTTAAACCTGCAGCAGGAGTTTTGTCATCAGTTGCGCTCCAGGAAAACCTTATTCCATTGCCCTCAAGTGCAGCGGAAGCATTAGAAATTTTATTCGGACTCAGGTTTTGCGACGTAGATGTATTCTGATATATATCATTTGCAAATTGCGCAACATCAATGTTTCCATCATTGTTTATATCTGCTATACTTACAAAAGTAGTTGCATAAGAGCTAAAAAGCTCAGAAAATGAACCATTTCCATCATTACGGAATATTTTAAAAGTACCTCCATAAGTGTAGCTTATCCAGTTAACCAGAATATCGTTTAGACCGTCATTTGTAAAATCTGCAATTTGCACCTGAGTAGAATTGGGATTAGATAAGGTTGAAATTGTGGTATTTGTAAAATTGCTTCCCTGATTATTGACAGATACTATTGCTTCTCCTGTTTCACCTACAAATACCAGGTCCAACCAGCCATCAGAATTTAAATCAGCAATTGAAACTGAACCTAATTTAAGGACAGGTAAAACCAATTGAGGTTGCTCAGTAAATTTTTCATTTCCTTCATTTTTGTAAACTATAGTATATATTTTACCGTCAATCGGATTCAAACCGGATGTCAGTATATCAGGATAGCCGTCCTTATTATAGTCAAACCATTTTCTAAGACCCTGACAGGGATGGAAAGAGTTCCCGTGCAGTTCATTAAAAATGGAGCCATCTCTTCTGTAAATTTTAATATAATTCCAATCAACATCATCCATGTTAGCGGGAGTTCTCATTAGATCCAGATCCCCATCCTTGTCAAGATCAGCCCATTCACCTGTTGCATTAGACAATCCTAAAGTCGATGAGGCAACTGTTGTGAAAGAAGTTCCACCGTTATTATAATATATATTTGATTTTCCTGTAACGTCAAGATATCCATTACAGTCGATATCAATCCATCGTAATTCGTCTGTAGGAAAAATCATAACGGATGTATAAGTATTATTCCGGTTGTTTTTATATAAGTCATGCTTATAAGGAGAAGACGAGCCATCAACTTCCAGCAGCAAATCGAGATACCCGTCATTATTATAATCACCCCAGGTTGGGTAAAAATGATTTGGCAAAGTGGATGTTACCGGAATGAAGAGGGGTTTGGATGTAACCTGTACCTGGGGAATGGTACCGGATGTATAATACTTTACATTGATTCCCGGAGTTGTAAGTGGAATTATTTTAAAATAGTATATCTTATTAAAATCTTCATTAATCCAACCATTGTAAGTCTGGATTCCCTTTGCAACTCTGATAGTTCCCGTACCATCGTTCAGATCATTGTCATCTGCCGGGAGAATGCCATCAACAGGATTTGTAAATGCATTTGTTTTTGAAGCATAAATTAAATATCCGTCAGGTATTACTGACCCTGTTGCATCTGTCCAGGTTAATGTCATTTTGTTGCTTACCAGCGATGCCGCGAAATTAGTGACATGGCTGGCTGGAGAGGGGAGAAATGCTGTTACCCAGTTAGAAGCTGATCCGGAGAGCGCAAAGTTGGTCAATGTACCATGATTTGTCCCCGTTGAACTTAAGAGAGTAGTCAGGCCGGTATTTGTTCCACTTGCTGTGCCCTGATTAAAACCGTAATGTGCCAGCAACCCTTTTTCTGAACCGTTCAATACTTTATAGAGGCTGTCGAGTAAATTGGTTTCTGTAATTGCCCGGTTCCATATCCTTACATCATCAATTTTTCCGGAGAAATATAGTCCAGGCCCCATCCTGACACCAATTAACAAAGTACTTGTACCGGCATTGTATGATATTGATGTCTGAGTGGCAACCTTAATTCCATTTACAAAAAGATTACAGGTTGAACCGTCGAAAGTTGCAGCAAGATGTATCCACACCCCGGCAACAACTTTTGCAGGACCTTTTATGTCGAGCCATGCAGCACCATTCCTTATGGTTACATATGGATAACTGTCAGATCCGATATGTAATTCAGCACCAGAATTTGTACCTGTGTAGAGAGTAGAAACAACAGCCTGGTCAGCTGAAACAGAAGTTGGAAGAGCCCAGGCTTCAATTGTGAATTTTACAGGATTAACAGAACCGCAACTCACCCAGTTGTTAGTTCCGTTAAAATTAAGACAGTTGTCAGCAATTGATGACGGGACTGTACCGGAAACCCAGTTTGATGATGCTCCTGCTAATGCAAAATTAGTAAGTGTTCCGTTATTGCTTCCTTTTGCATTTACAAGAGTGTTTATTCCTGTATTTGTTCCACCGGCAATTCCCTGGTTAAAACTGAATGAGGCCAGAAGCCCTGATTCAGTGCCTGTCAGGGTTGAGAACATACTATTTGTAATTTCTGTAAGAGTTCGTTCCATATTCCATATCCTGTATTCGTCCATAATACCTGCAAAATATCGCTGGGTTGTCCATGCCCCGATTTCAGCAGCAGTGAAATTGGCAGAAACAGCAGTGGCCATTGTTACCGATTGTATCAGATTACCGTTGATATATGCTCTAACCACCTTTGTTACTGAGTTATAACTTACAGCAAGGTGATGCCATGTATTTATTGTGATCGAATTATAGGGAACATTAATAAGGGTACTTCCATTACAGCAAGCTCAATCTTGGTATTATTTATCTGCAGATGAACATCACCTGCAGCCCAGCTGTTTGTATTAAAGATTCCATTAAGTCCTGAAGATCCGGCTATGGAGGAGGCATTTATCCATGTTTCGATTGTAAACTGAGTAAGATTATTACCCAGGGCTGGAACAGCCACATAATCATTTATTCCGTCAAAAGAAAGAGCATTGTTCTGAGCTTTCCCGGGAATAGAGATGTTTAGAAATAAAACTGAGAGGATTAATGTGCCTGATATCTTACTAAAGATTTTTTTGCACAGCAGGAGACGAGATAACAGATCCATTAAACGAAATTGAACAATTAAGATTTAGGTTTAAAAGGTCCTAAAGTAGTCAAAAACGTTATAGGAATCTTAGACAAATTAAGAATCAGTTTAATAATTTATTTGTTCAGGAGGATCGCTGAGGCTCAATTTTTCGAACGCAGCAACTTCCTGACCGCCCTGAACTCATCCAGCGACAGATTTATAAGATACATCCCCTTAGACTGCCCTGAAAGATCAATCTGTGTCTGGAAATGTTCAGTTGTCTTTTCGAATTTTATGTTAAGTGCCTTACTTCCAATCTGATTATAGATATCAATTACAAGTTCTCCGAAAATGTTATTGTCCATCTCAATTGTAAACAAACCGGGGGTAGGGTTGGGATAAATCTTTACTCCTTCGAATGGATCTGAATCTTCTATTCCTGTAATGCCTGTCGGGATTTTTATTTCATCTGAGGGGATGTAACATTCTCCTTTATCGGATATTTCAACTTTATATATCCCCATCTTCTGATTAGCCAGATAGTCATAGCCTTTAGCTTCTGAAATTATTTTGTCATTCAGGTACCACCTGTAGTATTTGGCTGTCTCAATACTGCATTGCAGATACCAGACATTCGGACCGCGTGAAATTATTGCAGGTTTTTCAAGGGTTTCATTGCAGATATTCAGAACAGATGATGCCGTATCGCTGCAGCCGTTTTCTGACTCAATAACAAGGGAAACCGTATTCAATCCGTTTGTTGAGTAGCCGTGTGGTTGCGGAACTCTGCCAGTGAATGACAGCCCGTCTCCAAAATCCCACAGCCATTTGGTTACAGCTATGTTCCCTGTGTCAGAGGTATTGGCAAATGTCACCAGCGTTCTGTTCTGTGCAATACTGTTGGAGGTGAAACCTGCTTTAGGAGAGGCTTTTACCAATACTTTTGCTGTCTTGCTGAATGTGAGGCTATCCTTCTTAACAGCCAGTGTAACGGTATATTCGCCTGGATTTTTATAGATATGTTTTGGGTTTTTAGTTAATGAAACTTCTTTATCCCCAAAATCCCATTTCCAGTTTGTAATATTTCCAAGCGGTGAAACTGACATATCTTTAAATGAAGTTGGATATCCATTACATGCAGTGTCCGCAACAAAATCAGGGTAAACTGTCTGCATTGTAAATGACTTTTCAGGAGCCCATGCTCCGCCCTTAAATCCATTATCGACAGCCTGAACACTCCAGTAGTAAGTCTGGGCTGCCTTAAGATCCTTAATTGTCCAACCGGTGTTTAACTGTGCATTTCCTTTCTCGAGTATCAGCCTTTTTCCGGTAAGAACATCAGCCATTGGAGAAACTACCTCTGTTCCTCCGGGAGTGGTTCCAACTCTTAAATTGTAAGTGTAGTGGCTATTTTCAGAAGGTTTTTCCCATGAAAAATTTACATCGAAACCAAGTATTTCAGTTTGCAGGTTTTTTGGAGCTTTAGGAGGCAGTTTTACAGTATTTGAATTATTTGAAAAGAGTAAATTATTGCTGGTTAAAATATCCAGATAACCGTCGCCATTATAATCAGTCCAGATTGAATTATATGAATATGGAAAAGGCTTGATTGTCTGATTTGTATATACTTCTCTTAACTTTTCATTTCCATTGTTTTCATAAACCTTCAACATATATACGTTACTTAACCCTGCTATTACCAGGTCAGAATTACCATCACCATTATAATCTCCGGTTAGTAGACTGCCCATAGTAACAGCCTTCACTTCAGGTAGAATTTCTGTAAAATATCCAGTTCCTGTATTTTTGTAGATCAATGTTTGTTTAGTATAGTTAGTATCCTGTCCGGTAAATATAAGATCAAGGAAGGTATCATTATTGAAATCAAAATTATTGATGTTACCGGAATTAATATTGAAGAATTCATTATTGGACTGACTAAGATTGCCGTTTTCATTTTTATACAAAATAGTTTTAGGACAACTTACTAATACATCAATATCATTATCCTTATCCCAGTCGCCAGTAGTCACGGCTGTAGACCATCCCGGATTATAATTTCTCGATAAAAGAGTCTTTGCCATTATTTATAAAAGTTTCTTGGGTAGAAATAATGTCCAGATCACCATCATTATCAAGATCTACCCATACTGGTTGGGAATTACTAATGTAATTAAGGTCTATGTCAATAAATAGACCATTTCCATCGTTTCTATATATTTTTGTTAAAGGATTATTGCTAAAATCCTGTCCAGTGATAATTAAGTCCAGGTCATTATCATTGTCATAATCTCCCCAGGCAACTTTTCCTTGTATTTGAATCAGGTTAATTCCTGATTCTGTAAAAGATGAGTCATTATTATTCTTGAAAATTTTTGTAAAGCAATCCGACCACCATTCATCTCTTCCCGAAATTATATAGTCATAGTCACCATCATTATCATAGTCTCCGGCTGCAAGAGAGGCAATCTTGAGTGGAACAACCTATCGTCATTTCACTGAATGGCTCTATTACAGAAAAGGTTTGTTCAGGTGAGAATTCAGAACCTGTGAGCATGTTGTCAATTGTCTGAACACTATAGTAGTATTTTCCTAAAGGTAGATTTTCAAGTATTTTGAAAGTATCAGGACAATTTATCATTTCAGGAAATTTTATGAATCCTGTAATTAAATCTGCCTGTGGCAAAATAATATCTGAAGAGCCTGGTGAAGAGCCGATCCTGATATTATATTTCGGGTTTTGGTTGGTGTTTCAGTATCTGATCCTGAATTCCAGTAAAGAATTGTTTTTGTTCCTTCCCTTTTGACACCAAATTTATTTGGAGGATTTGGTTTTACATTACTATTATTGTAATTATTCCTAAACAGACGACGGTAATTTTCCCAGTTTTTTGTCTGTAATAAAAAATCAAGATCGCCGTCATTATCATAGTTTCCCAGCGAAATTGAATTTGGCATAACTGACTCCATTGATTCTTTGCGAAACAATTCTGCAAATTGATTATCTCCTTTATTTTCATAATATATAAGAAGAGCTTTGCTGTAATAACTGGTAATATATCCAAACATAGCAATATCAAGATCACCATCGTTATCAAGATCTACCCACTTGCTGCACAACTCATAGAATGATTCTAAATTGGCTGAAATATCAGTGAAATTATTCTCACCATCATTTCTGAAGATCTTATTAGTGGCTTTTTGAGGAACTGTTTGGTTTCAACAGAGGATCCACTAATAATCAGATCAGGATCTCCATCAGAATCATAATCACCCCATGAAAACTTTCCATTAAAAAGGTTAGGGAATTTTACATTTAGTAAAGAAAAATCCCCGGTTCCATTGTTTTTATACAAATTGGAAGCAAGGCTACCATTAAAATCAGTCCCGGATAACATTAAATCATAATGTCCGTCATTATTATAATCGATCCACTCCGTTGTGCCCTTTGTGACTGCTTTAAAAGTGTTATCTACATCAACAAAATAATCTTTCCCGGCATTTTTATATAAGTAAATTTCCGGTTCAGAATTTTGGTTTAATCCAGAAAGGAGCAGGTCAAGGTCTCCATCATTATCATAATCGCACCACGGTGTTGAAGTATATTCAGTTTCGTCATACTTAAGCTGTTTTTGGAATGCCTTAATATCTGTAAAAATTGAACTCCCATCGTTCCTGAATAGAATCATAGAATCTCCTTTATGAAGGAAATCAAGATCTCCATCATTATCATAATCAGCAAAGTAGGTTGTTGAATTTATAGAAAATTTTGAATTTTCAATAGTCGTAAAAACTTCATTCCCATCATTCCTTATGAAACTTAATCCATTACCTACTATATCAAGATCCCCATCATTATCAAAATCAACAAAATAGCTATTACCGGTTTTCATTTCCAAAGGCTCAAATCTATACTTATGCAAATGTGCTGTATCCGGAGCTGTTCCGTTTGCCGAAACTTTTATATTAGCGATTTTTCCCAATCCGATAGATTGCCGGAGCTGCCTATGGTCGTAGCTATAATTTTCTTATTAGTAATATCATTTGAAACTGTCAACCAGGATTGGTCACTATTTGAATCAAAAGAAGTCTGATTAGTTTCTATATCAAAAGAAACTGTACTGCCAGGTGATGTACTTATATTTTTTTCAGGATTATAAATATATAGATATGGAGATAAGACTAA
>JADKBL010000009.1 GCA_016718875.1 Bacteroidota bacterium | reverse complement strand
AGAGTACCTTCCTACAGTGATATGCTGACTGAATTGAAGAAATTTATGGATAAAAACATGGATCTATACAGATATAATTTCTGATTTTTATGAGGATTCTTATTGTAACTCAATATTTCTGGCCTGAGAATTTCAAAATTAATGATTTTGCACTGGGAATGAAGAAATTAGGTCATCATATCACAGTACTTACCGGGAAACCAAATTACCCGTCCGGTAATTTCTTTAATGGATATAAGTTTTTAAATAAAAGAACTGAATTCTACGAAGGTATTGAAGTAATCAGATCTCCTTTATTCACACGTGGAAAAAGTAATGGGGTAAGACTATTTCTTAACTATTTCTCTTTCGCTTTTTTTTCGTGTTTTACAGCTCTCTTCAGGGTTAGAGGAAAGTTTGATGTAGTTTTTGTTTATGAACCGTCTCCCGTAACGGTTGGGATTCCTGCAATCGTATTAAAATGGAAATTTGAAATCCCTTTATTCTTCTGGGTTCAGGATCTTTGGCCTGAAACTGTTCAAGCTGCTGGAATGATTAATAATAGATTTTTATTAGGAACTTTAAATAAACTTGTTAGTTATATTTATAAAAAATCTGATAAGATTTTTATATCCTCAATGTCTTTTGCAGGATCAATTTGTCAGAAAAAAATAAGTACTTCAAGAATTGTATATTTCCCGAATTGGCCTGAAGAAATTTACCTTAATACAAAAATCGACAAAGAAAGATATTCAGGTTTAATGCCGGCAGGTTTTAAAATAATGTTTGCAGGTAACATCGGAGAGGCACAGGATTTTGACTCTATTCTAATGACAGCTAATTTATTAAAAGTAATCAAAATATACAATGGATAATCCTTGGGGATGGTCGAAAGAAGGATTGGTTACAGGAAGAAGTGAAAAGGTTAGGATTGAAATCTGTTTTTCATATTCTAGGAAGTTTTCCCCCAACAGAAATGCCTAATTTTTTCTTCCATTGTGATGCAATGCTTGTAACCTTAAAAGATTCAAATGTGTTCAGTCTTACTGTTCCTAATAAAATACAATCGTATCTGGCTTTTGGCAAACCCGTCCTTGGGATGCTGAATGGAGAAGGTGCATCAATAATAGAGGATGCAAATGCAGGATTTTCCTGCAATGCTGGGGACTATAAACAATTGGCTAAAAATGTTGAAAGACTCTATTGTTCTGACAATATCCTTCTCCAAAAAATGGGAGAAAATGCCAAAAAATATTGCACTGAAACTTTCAATCGTTCTGATTTATTTAAGAAGTTTGAAAAAACCTATTCAGAGTTGCATCATGAGAATCTTTAATATTAAATTTCTCAGTTCTATATTTTTTCATCAATCAAAAAAAACTCCCGCAGAAGAATATTATAAAGTTAACCGGGATCTTTCTCTGCAAGTTGCAGAAAATGCAAAAAATGCAGGTGTTAAACAATTTATTTTTCTAAGCACCTTTAAAGTATATGGTAAGTTAATACATCCTGTTAAAATTAATGAAAAATCACCCTGTTTGCCAAATGATGCATATGGTCAAAGCAAATATGAAGCTGAAATAGGGCTGGCTAAATTAGAAGCGGTGAATTTTAAGGTAGCAATTATTCGGACACCTTTAGTTTATGGCATTGGAGTTAAGGCAAATATGCTCAGTTTATTACGACTTGTTAACAAAATGCCTGTATTGCCTTTTGGGAAACTGAACAATAACAGGTGCTACACTTTTGTGGAAAATCTTGTTGCTTTTATTGATCGTATTATTGAGATTGAAGCAAATGGAGTTTTTATAGCAATGGATGAAAAGCCATTATCTACAACTGAATTAGTTAATTATATTTCAAAGTACTTAGACAAGAGGACTATATTTTTCAAGATTCCTGATGTCTTTGTTAGAATTGTATCATTTTTTTTCCGGTGTAATCAACAGCCTCTATGGATCTTTTGAATCAGACAATCAAGAGACCCTACAAAGCTTGGTTTTAAGCCACCATATACATCAGAGGAGGGAGTCAAAAAAATGGTTCTCGCTTACAAGATTAGCATTGATAATAAAAAAAAGAATTATTTCAGATATAGGACTAATAAAATTTTGTGATTTTGTGAAATTATTTTGATTATGCTAAAACATTCTTTATAAACTAATTAGTATTATAATATATTAATGAAAATATTTGACAAAGATTATTTAAGTATAGAATATATTAAATATAATTAATAGAATGGATAAATTAACAATTTATTAGTTGCTGTAACTATGAATAAGTATTCTGACAAAAGTTTTATTAATAACAGGAGGGACAGGATCATTTGGAAACGCTGTTTTACGAAATATTTGCTAACTGGATTTATGGAAATTCGAATATTCAGCCGTGATGAGAAGAAGCAGGATGATATGCGACAGCACTATCAAAATGATAAATTAAAAATTCTACATAGGTGATGTACGAAATTTTGATAGTATTAATCAGGCTATGTTTGGTGTGATTACGTTTTCCATGCTGCAGCTTTAAAACAGGTTCCTTCATGTGAATTTTATCCCATGGAGGCTGTACAGACAAATATTATTGGTGCTGATAACGTGCTAGAATCAGCATTCAGAAACAAAGTAAAAAGAGTAGTTGTTTTGAGTACTGACAAGGCAGTCTATCCTATAAATGTTATGGGAATTTCCAAGGCTTTGATGGAAAAAATAATGATTGCTAAATCCCGATTACTTGATCCGAAAATTGGTGTTTTCTGTGGTACAAGGTATGGGAATGTAATGGCATCACGAGGTTCAGTTATCCCATTATTTGTTAGGCAAATAAAGGAAAACAAACCAATTACTATACCGACCTGAATATGACAAGATTTATGATGTCATTACCAGAATCTATAAATCTAGTTGAATTCGCATTTAATAACGCTAGTCCGGGCGATATATTTGTTCAAAAGGCACCAGCAGCTACAATTGAAGATATTGCATTGGCATTAAAAAGTATTTTTAATGCTTCCAATAATATTAAAATAATAGGAACAAGACATGGTGAAAAGTTATATGAATCTCTTTGTAATAGGGAGGAAATGTCAAAGGCAATTGATATGGGAGAGTTCTATCGTATACCTGCAGATAATAGAGATCTAAATTATGAGCAATATTTTGAAAATGGAGATATTAGTACTTCCAGCCTGGATGATTATAATTCGCAAAACACAGTGCGACTTAATTTTTGAACAAGTAAGAAATCTTTTGTTAGAACTTGATTTTATTAAAAGCAATTTAGCCTAAAAGCAAAAAGAAGTTAAATAAAACTCAATAGTGCACTATTGTAACAGTGTAAAATATCCTGCCATATAAATGAAACTAAAAAATCCGATGAGGTTTTTGGAATTGGCTATTATTATGAAAATTAATTAGCTATGAAAATAATGACAATTGTTGGGACCCGGCCTGAGATAATTAAATGAGGCATGGTTATTCATGAAATGAGCAAATATGTTAATCATGTTTTGGTTCATACCGGACAAAATTATGATTATGAATTAAATGAGGTTTTTTTTGAGAATTTAGGTGTTAAAAGACCAGATTATTTTCTTGAGGTTGCTGAAAAGAGTGTCGCTTCAACAATCGGTAATATAATATCTAAGTCTGATACTGTATTCGAAGCTGAAAACCCAGACGCTCTTATGTTATACGGCGATACAAATAGTTGTTTGTCCGTAATACCTGCAAAAAGAAGAAAAATTCCTGTTTTCCATTTTGAAGCAGGTAACAGATGTTTCGATCAGCGAGTACCCGAAGAACTGAATAGAAAAGTTTTAGACCATCTTAGTGATATAAATTTTCCCATTACGGAGCATGCCAGACGATATCTTCTTGCGGAAGGTATCAGACCAGATACAATTATTAAAACTGGTTCGCCAATGAAGGAGATACTTGATTTTCATTCAAATAGCATTGAATCATCGGATGTTATGAATAGGTTAAATCTTGAACCTAAGAGATACTTTATTGTGAGTGCACACCGGGAGGAAAATATAGATTCAGAGGAGAATTTCAATGATTTATTGGATTCACTTAATGCTATAGTCTTGATGTATAAGTATCCTGTCATTGTGTCAACCCATCCAAGAACAAGAAAGAAACTTGAAAGTCTAAGAAGAGGAGACATAGATCCTATGATTCAATTTTTGAAACCACTTGGATTTTTTGACTATAATAAACTGCAGAAAAATTCATATTGTGTGATTTCAGATAGTGGTACCATTACAGAAGAATCTTCAATTCTAAACTTCCCTGCCATTACTATACGGCAAGCGCATGAACGTCCTGAGGGAATGGATGAAGGAACCTTGATAATGAGTGGATTAAAGAGAGAGAGAATTCTGCAGTCAATTGATATTGTTACCAAACAATTCTCTTATGAAAAAAGAGTAACGAAAATAGTAAGTGATTATGATGTTGACAACTTTTCAATTAAAGTTGTTCGTTTAGTAGTTAGTTATATCGATTACATAAACCAAAATGTGTGGAGAAAAAATGTTTAAGATATCTCTGAGAAATTATTATAGACAATACTCGTGATAAGAATTCTATGACCATAATCGTAATCTTAGTTTTATTTGTCTCTGCACTTGGAACTTACTTTATTAGAAAAATTGCCTTGTATAATAGAATACTAGACATACCAAACATGAGGAGTTCACATACTGAACCAACTCCAAGAGGAGGAGGGTTAGCTATTGTTATTTCATGGTTTTTGGGTATTAGTTTTCTGCACCTATTTGAGCTTATTGAATCAGAGTTATTCTTTGCACTGATATCAGGTGCATTTCTTGCTATAATTAGTTTTTTGGATGATCTTTATACCATAAAGCCTTGGATCAGAATTCTTTTTCAACTGGTTACTGTATTTGCAGGTCTATACTTCTTGGGAGGATTTAAACTATTATACTTTGATAATTTAAAAATTGAGATACCTCTTTATGTTAATATTTTAATTATTATTGGCGGAATCTGGTTCATAAACCTCTATAATTTTTTAGATGGAATTGATGGGTATGCTTCAGTTGAAGCGATATCTATTGCCATCGGATGCTATATAATTACTCAAGATCGAATTTTATTTTACTATTTCATCAATAATTGGTTTCCTATTATGGAATTGGCCCAAAGCTAAAATCTTTATGGGGGATATTGGCAGTACCCAACTTGGATATATTACGTTTATCTTAGGAATATTCTATAATAATAATATGGATTTTAACATTTTTGGATGGTTAATTTTATCCTCTCTCTTCTGGTTTGATGCTACAATAACATTATACAGACGCTGGCGGAACAATGAAAGGTTAAGTCAAGCTCATAAAAAACATGGATATCAGAGGATAGTTCAACATGGATATTCTCATAAGAAAACAGTTTTGATCTCAATTGTTGTTAATGTAGTTTTTATTGCACTGATACTACTATCTGAAAAATTCAAAGTTTCATACATAATAACTTTTATGACCTGTATAGTAATAAACAGTATCCTGATTAGAAAAATAGATTCTCTGTTCCCATTTAAGTCATCTAATATACCCCAATTTTAATTCTTTTCTTTGGACTTCTTAACCCTGGTTTATTATTCAAATGGTTGTTATATTTATTAATTCTAGCTTATTACACTAAACAAACGTTATAAATGGCTGATAATTAAGTTCAACTCTTTTTAGTAATGGATTCTAAAATGATATTTCTAACTCCCGTATCTAATTTTATAAAATCGTTAATTGAAGTAGAATCACTTTCTTTCTTTTTTGCTGCTATTTGTATAGTTCTCCTTCCATTATATACCTGGTTCATTCCTCCTTTTGTTGGTGCATGGGCAATTTCAAGATTGATAGAAATCTATTTCAATAACATCAGACGGAAAATCCCTATTAAAAAGAATAATCTTACCTTTATAGCTGCCATATTATTTGGGATTTTTTTATTTTACAAGTTGCTGGACTTATTTATTCAGAGAATTTTAAAAATGGCATAAATATCGTTTTCAGCCGATTCTTCATTTTATTATTTCCTCTATTATTTATCTCACCTGGGGAACAAATCGAAAATAGAAGAACGTTTTTGTTAAGATCTTTTGCTTTTTCCACTGTTCTGTATTTGGTATTATGTTTCTTTTTGCTTTACAGAGATCAATTACCATTTCTGACTGGAATATATTATTCAATCCACAGCCAACTAAAGAGTACTGGATGAGTTACTTGATAGTACTTACTTTGCAGGTATTCAACATCCGTCATATTTAGCAATGTTTGCTATAATTTCACTTTTATAATGTTGGAAATATTATTTTCCCTACGATAAATCCTAAAAGAAAATATTTTATTTCATACTAATAATAATATTGGTATGTTCAATATACCTGCTTTCTTCGAGCTCTGCTTTTCTTACTTTAGTAATATCTATTCCGATTTATATTTTTGTAAAACTTAAGAATCGAAAGAGAAGACAATGGATTTTGTATTTTGTAATAACAACCGTAACTCTTGGTACAATAGTAGCTTCTAATGAGAAAGTCAGAATTATTCTTGATAATGCAAAGGAAGGTAAACTGAAAAAAGTACTATCAAATGATGTCAGAACCTATATTTGGAAAGCATCTTTTAATGTAATAAAAAGTCATCCAATAATAGGAGTAGGTACAGGTGATGTAAGAGTTGAATTGATGAAAGAATATAATATAATTGGTAAAGAGGATCTGATTATACATAAGTACAACGCCCATAATCAGTTTCTTGAGACTGCAATAGAGGGAGGGATAATTAGTTTGATGGTTTTATTAATGATACTTTTTACACTATTTTATTTCGCCTTTAAATCGCAAAATCTTTTGCTAATCCAATTTAGTATAATAGTTGTAGTTTTTTTTATCTTCGAATCTATTCTTTACAGATTGGCCGGCATAACTTTCTTTTCTCTGATATCTTTTTTACTCCTAATTAAACCAAAAAATGGGCATAAAGATTTTTAACTAAATAGACATCCAAATCTGGCGGACATTTCATTTTGAAGGCATGCTTCTATAACGATAATAGATAATTTGGAGGAGATAATTAAATTCTAAAAAAATCATTGTATTGGAAAATTAATAAAAAGAATATTTTAGCAAAGAATCTATATCAATAATTAGTAATTAACCAATTTGCATAATTAGTTTTATAGTATTTTATAGATTCTCACAAGATTCTGATACTATTAACTAAGAAGAGATACAAAAAATTAAGATAATCTATTTAATCCTAAAATTTTCATAGAAAAACTATCCCTATTTATTACTTATTTTGTTTAAACTAGATGTAATTCCCACCTTATACATTTTTAGAATTTTAATATTCTTTGTACAAATCAATTAGTTTATTTCTATTGACAAATATGATAAGGAAGAATAGAGTAATAATGAGGATAATTGGAATAACTTGTTTAGCATAAAAAACTAATCCGTTTATTCTTGTTGTAGGGACGGTAAAATCACTCAAAACAGTTACAATCCCTTTATTTATTTCCATCTCTGATTCAATGTGTTGCTTCCTTAAATATAATGCATAGATATCATTATAAAGCAATTGTGTATTCTGTTCCTGCATAAATACAATCTGTCCTCCTGTCTGTGAAGTTCTTTTTCTTGTTTCCTCAAAGTATTTCACTTTTTGCAGACTGTCAAGTTGCTTTATATAAATGTTAAGTCTGACCAATAATTCTTGATTCTGACTTAAACTAACTTTGTTTCTTTCTTGAAAATTTATTGCTGTTTATATAGTTAATTATCCTTCCTGACTTTTTCAAGATCCTGAGGTGATTTTATCTTTTAACTCTGAATATCAAATCTGTCCTGCATTCGTATATTTGTTGTATCATAGATATCGTGACTATTTTTGTAGTCTACATTATCTGGTATTTTGTCTTTTTCAGATCAATTATCCAGTACGCACCTACCCTTATTAAATTATCTACAGTCTTTTCAGAAATATTTAATGTTTTTGCGAGTGTCTCAATATTAAGTGACTGAAGCCTGTTTATGTATGAAATTATTTGAATTTTCAATTATATTGCTCTTTAAACCATATCTGACTGAATAAATCAGAGTTGTGGAGCTTTTCATCATATAGGCTATTCCAATTCCAGCAACTATACTTATTATCAGCGGCAACCATCTCTCACCAAAACACTACCGAAATCAGTATTGCTTTCCAAGTGCTTCCATCCATCCTTTTATTAGTTTTCCCCATTCTGTTAAACAGATCCAGCAGATCAATCTCGTCATTCCTTACATTGTTGTTTGTTGTATTCTCAGACATATTCCTAAATATTGACTTGTTTATACAAATATACTCAAAATAGTTTCCTTCACAATTTCATTTAACGCTACATCAAATTGTTCTCAGCACTTTTAATGCCAGATCCTTCATCATCGGCTTGTAATCCTGGACAAACTCTCCTGTAACCCTGTTACCAATTACCAGGCATATTGTCAGTGCTCTGTGACCCAAAAGTGCTGATAATCCGTAAATAGCCGAACTCTCCATCTCATAATTACAAATCACTTTTCCCCTGAACTCGAATACAGCCAGTTTCTCATTGATCTCATGATCAAACGTTTCAAGACGAAGCTTCCTGCCCTGAGGAGCATAAAATCCAGGTGCTGAAATTGTAGCTTCTTTCTTATATCCTTCATTACTGAAAAGCTGAACCAGTTCCTTATTGGCATTCACTGCATATGGATAGGAGAGGGTATCGGGCCACTCAAGATACATCGTCAGAAAATCTGAAAGTTCAGTATCAAGAATCCAATCATAGCCTTCGTAGAAGTGTAGAAGTCCGTCAAATCCAATAGCGATTTCAGTAAGTACATACGATCCTGCCGGAACATCATTTCTCAACCCTCCTGAAGTACCCAGTCTGATAATTGTTAAAGAGGTTAGTTCTTCTTTTGGCATTCCGGTCCCAAGATCAATATTTACAAGTGCATCAAGCTCATTAAGCAGGATATCAATATTATCTGTGCCAATCCCTGAAGAAATCACAGTTATCTCCTGATTGTCAAAAGTCCCGGTTATAGTTTTGAACTCCCGGTTTTCTTTTCGTACTCTTATTTCAGAAAAGAGTGTCCCAATCATTTCTACACGACCAGGATCTCCAACGATTATTATTTTATGTGAAATATCCTCCGGAAGCAGGTTCAGGTGGAAAATGCTTCCGTCTTTGTTTAGTATCAGCTCAGTCTTCTTTTGCATCGGCAAAATTAAAAGCCCGAAATTACATCAAAGAGTTGATTTGGCAAAATCTTGAAGGGTAATCGGTGATCAGTTACTTACTTGGAACTTGAAACCTGAAACAAATTTAACCCACCACTGGCCCCTCCCAGGATGGTATTCTATTTTTGCCCCTCTCTCTTGAGCAGAGAGGGGTTAGGGAGTTCATTTGATTACTTATAGTACTCCATTATCGGCCCTGAGATTAGCTTAAGCGAAATCTCAGCAAGCTTTGTCTGATACTGAATTGATAGTAACCTGTCTTTGGCATCAAGAAGACTTTTTTGAACTTCTCTTAGGTCTAAGCCGGAAAGACTTCCTAATTTGTATCTCTCCAGAGCAATATCGAGGTTTTCAGTCGCTGTGGCAAGATTCTGTTCTTCCAGTTTGATCAGACGCAGCTTATCACCGTAAACATTATAAATAGCAATGAGATCAGCTCTGATACCTTGTTCTATTTCAAGATATTTGAGCTCCCTATTTTGAATTTCAATATTCGAATTTGCAATACTCCTGCGCTGATTAAAGCCGTCAAAAATATTCATTCCAAACGTAAGACCATAGTTTAAGCCATTAACTGTCTGGTTTTTATAGCTTCCGGTTTCGTATGTGCTCAATGCATAATTGTATCCGGTTGACATAGTAAGATAGGGGTATGACCTGGAAGTGATTATTTTATAATCATATTCAGATACTGTTTTATTCTTTGAAGCTATAATAAGACTTGTGTTTCCTGCTAAAGTAGCATCAAGCAATTTTTCGTACAAAAGAAGTTCATTAACTTCGATCAGGCTATCTGCAGATTCAAAAGTAGCAGAAAGATCTTTTACGGCCATAAGTTCATTAAGCTTCACCTGAGCAGCCCTTACAACTTCTCCCTGGCGGGAAAGCTTCGAACTGTCTGCATTAAGATAAACCTGCGACTGCAAAACCTGTAGTTTTGAACTGGAGCCTAGCATATATCTGTCTTTATCAATTCTGAGCCGTTCCCTTGAAAGTGTCAATGCATACTCAAAATTAGCAAGTGTTTGAATCTGTTGTATATAGTTATAGTATCCGGCTATAATTTCTGAAACAAGATTTTCAACGGAAAGTTGGGTATTCAGTTCCCCAAGCTGCTTCAGTTCATTGAGCTTTTTATATGTAGTTCTTACTGAGAAGCCGTCAAAAATAGTCCATCCGATTGAAGCGCCTGCATTTGCAGCCGTATTATGCACTCCTGATGAGGAACTTGTTGTGCCATCTGTTAGATTCTGAGTAGTGTTGTTTATCGTCCCTCCGTATCGTCCCGTAAGGTCGAGTTTTGGTAAATAACCGGCATTCCCGGCTGTAAAATTATTCTTTGAAATAGCTTCATTGTTCCGTGCAACCAGTATTGAAAAGTTGTTTTCAAGTCCTGTACTGATGCAATCATTTAATCGCAGAACATTCTGGCCGTTGACAATTAATGAAAAAGATAATAGTGAAATGTTAAGCAGCAGTAACCTCATTCTCATTTTTAATCGTTTTTGCTTCACTTGAAATATATGTATAGATTGCAGGGACGACAAAGAAGGTCAGAAATGTTGAAAAGATCATTCCCCCGATAACAGCAATACCCATTGAAACCCTGCTCTGCGCTCCTTCACCAAAACCAAGAGCAAGAGGGGATATCCCTAATATAGTAGCAAGACTGGTCATCAGAATGGGTCTGAATCTTGCAGCAGCAGCATATTTTATTGCTTCCAATTTTGGCAGACCGGCATGCTTTCTCTGATTAGCGAATTCTACAATCAGAATTCCGTTTTTGGTAACAAGCCCTATTAGCATAATAATACCAATCTGGCTGAATATATTCATTGTAATATTAAAATACCACAGAAATACAAGTGCTCCCAGCAGGGCAAGAGGCACTGTCATCATTACAATAAAAGGATCCTTAAAACTCTCAAACTGGGCAGCCAGTACAAGAAAAATTAATATCAAAGCAAGCATAAAAGCAAACATAAGACTGGAAGAACTCTCCCTGAAATCTTTTGAATCACCTGCAAGAGCAGTCCTGAATGTCTCATCAAGTGAGGATTTTGCTATTTTATCCATTTCATCAAGCCCCTGACTTATAGTCTTTCCTTTTGACAAGCCTGCTGATATTGTAGCAGAGACAAACCTGTTGTACCTGTACAATTGAGGAGGAGCAGTCTCTTCTGATAAAGTAACCAGATTATCAAGCTGTATCATACTTCCCCTATCATTTCTTACATACAATGATTTTAAATCTAAAGGCTTATTACGGTCATTTCGTGCAAGGTCAGCAAGGATCTGATATTGTTTCCCGTTCATAAAGAAATATCCATATCTCTGTCCGCTCAGGGCAAGTTGCAATGTCTGACCAATGTTTTGTGTAGAAACACCTAAATTACTCGCTTTACTTCTGTCAATATGAATCCTCATTTCAGGTTTGGTAAATTTGAGGTTCACATCAGCCATCTGGAAAGTGGGGTTATCCATTACTTTAGCCATAAAAGCAGGAAGAATAGACCTTAGCTTTTCAATAGAGGTAGCCTGAATTACATACTGTATAGGCAATCCTGACCGCCGACCGCCAAATGTAGATTGCTGCATAACCATTGCCCTGGCTTTAGTCTTTTTGCGGAAAGAAACACCCAGCTGATCTGCAATTTCCTGCTGTGTCTTTTGCCTGTTTTTGGGTTCATCAAGCATTATCCTGATATTACTGTTACCTCCTCTTACCATTGATATTGCTCCAATGCGTTCAGGCACAAGTGTGTCAATCATTCCTGCCAGATCATCAATATAGCTTAGCATAAACTCGTATGTCGATCCTTCCGGCGCTACCGTATTTACAGAGACCTGTGACCTGTCTTCAAGTGGAGCCATCTCTGAGGGGATTGAGGTCCATAATAAAAATATTAAACCAAATGCAACTAAAAGAATAGCTAGTGCGATTTGCCTCTTTCTTAAAAAAGCATCCAACCCTCGTCTGTATATTTCATTCAGATTTGTAAAGAATTTATCTGTTTTCCTGTAAAACCAGCTATGAGCGTTCTCTTTCCTTAAAAGTTTTGTCGAAACCATTGGGGTTAATGAAAGGGCCAGAAAAGCTGAAATCCCCACAGCTCCTGCCATAACTATGCCGAATTCCCTGAATAAACGACCAGTAATTCCCTGTAGAAAAACGATTGGAAAAAATACTGATATAAGGGTAATCGTAGTAGAAATTATGGCAAAATATATCTCCCTGGACCCCTCAAGACCTGCCTGTAATGGTGGTAACCCATTCTCAACCTTTACGTATATATTCTCCATTACAACAATTGCATCATCTACAACAATACCTATTGCAAGCACTATTGCCAAAAGAGTAAGTACATTGATACTGTAATCAGCAAGGTACATTATGAAAAAAGAACCAATAAGAGAAACCGGAATAACAAGAATTGGAATAAGTGTTGCCCGCCAGCTTCGAAGAAAGAAGTAAATTATTATAACGACAAGAATAAACGCAATGTAGATTGTATCTTTTACCTCAGTAATTGATTTTCTTATATAGTCAGTGCTGTCCCATGAGACTTTGGCTTTAATATCATCTGCAACATCCTTTTTAATATAATCCAAACGACTGTATACTTCATCAACAATATCTATCTGGTTTGATCCGGGCTGAGGTATTATTGCAACCATAACCATAGGGACACCATCTCGTTTTAAAATCCCTCTAATATCCTCAGGACCGAGCTCAGCTCTTCCAATATCTTTAAACCGGATTACCTGATCCCCTGACTGTTTAATGATCAAGTCATTAAATTCCTTGGGTGTTGTCATCAAACCAAGGGTTCTAATTGTGAGCTGAGTATTGTTCCCTTCAATACTTCCTGATGGCAATTTAACATTTTCACGGGAGATCGCATTTCTTACATCAAGAGGGGTAAGCTTGTATCCTGCCAGTTTACCCGGGTCAAGCGTAAGCCTCATTGCATATCTTTTCTGTCCGAAGATGTTGACAGCACTTACTCCCTGAATAGTCTGCAACTGCTCCTTGTAAGTTAGTTCAGCCACTTCGGAAAGTTCAAGTAAGGACCTTTTATCACTTTCAAGTGTGAGAAGCAGAATGGGATTAGCATCTGCATCAGCTTTAGCAACAACAGGAGGGTCACAGTCACGGGGAAGCATCCTCATTGCCTGAGATACTTTATCCCTGGTATCATTTGCAGCTGTCTCCATATCAACTGAAAGCTCAAACTCCACAGTTATATCACTTCCGCCCTGACGGCTAACGCTTGTAAGGGAACGAATCCCCTGAATCCCGTTTATGGATTGTTCAAGAGGCTCGGTAATCTGTGTTTCAATAACATCCGAATTGGCTCCCGGATATGAAGTCGATACATTTATAATAGGGGGATCAACACTTGGAAATTCCCGTATGCCCAGAAACGTAACACCAACAATTCCGAACAACAGAATCACGATTGCAAAAACCGTTGACAAAACCGGTCTGTTGATACTTACGGATGATAAACTCATGGTAATTCTAATGAATTAATGGATTACTATAACACTGTCAAGTGCAATCGGAAGGTTTTGCCGGAGTTGGAGTATTCCGGTGGTAAGTAAGGTATCTCCAAATTTTAAACCATCAACAATCTGTATCTCTGCCTCAGTTCTCAAACCAGTTGTAACTTTGGCTGCTTCTGCCTTCCCATTGCGATATACATATACTTTTTCACCTTCCATCTCAGGAATCAGAGCTTCAGTTGGTATTGCGATAGTATTTTCTATTTTTGATAATTCCAGAGATATATTGGCATATCGACCAGATTTAAGTTCTTCGTTCTTATTGGGATATAAAGCTCTGATAACTATTACCCTTGTGACTATATCAATTTTGGGATCGATTGCATATACAGAAGCATTGTAAACAATAGTACTTCCGTCAATAGTGAATGTAATTGGATAACCTATACTTATTTCCTGAGCATATTTCTCAGGTATTGAAAATTCGATTTTCAGAGGACTAATTTTAATGAGTTTTGCAATTTTTGTTGAAGGATTGGTATAGGATCCTTCACTGATGTATCGTAACCCAATTATGCCGTCAAATGGAGCCCTTAGTTCAGTCATTGCAATCTGAGCTCTGACAAGATTAATATCTGCCTTAACTTTTTCAACATCGGTTACAATCTGATCATAGCTCTCCTGGCTGATTGCATCCTTACCAAGCAAACTGCGCTGTCTGAATTCTATCCCTTCTGATAATTTTAACGATGCCTTAAGCTTCTGCAATTGAGCAACAAGTGGCTGATCATTTATTTTTGCCAGCAAATCTCCCTTTTTTACACGGGTCCCTTCGGTAAAATTGATCCCAACGATTTTGCCAGATGTTTCGAAAGAAAGATCAACCTCTTCTGCAGGCAAAAGAGTACCTGATGGATTGATTCTTTCACTCATGTTAACAGGTTTGATAAGATAACCTGTCGCACTAAGTTTTTGCTGACCCTGTCTCAGCATAGGTGTCTGAAGGTTTTTTGGACCAAACTTCGCTACCAGGAAGGGTTTGAATTTAGGATATAGTATAATCCCTGCCAAAAACAATATTATTATAATTGTAATTGTTGCTCTGAGTTTCTTGTTCATTCTTATCCTTTAATTAAATTATTCCAATGCCTGATGATCTGCAAAAAATGAAATACAAAATGTTGGCAAAAAATCAGGCATATTAATAAGGCACAAATGTAGGAAAATATTCCAACTGGGCTTAAGAGTAACATTCCGAAATATTGTTAAATTAACATAATTTGAAATGACATATTCACTGTTTTAATTATAGTTTAAAGTGAGTAATTTTGGTGCCACTTAATATTTAATACCATGATTCAGCGCATTCAGTCTGTTTACTTGTTTCTGACATCTGTTTTGTCGATTTTATTCCTTAAAGGTCCCCTTTTAACTTTTTTTGACAATTCTGGATCAACCCTTCAATTGACAAAAACAGGATTAATCAGATTTTTAGAGAATGGTACTCCTGAAAGAATAGGGGAAACATGGATGATATATATTCCTGGTTTAATAATACCTGCAATTTCGCTTGTAACAATATTTCTATTTAAAAACAGATATCTGCAGCTTTTATTTATAAGAATTCTGATGCTTGTTATTTTGACTTTTCTAACAACCTCAATCATTTATACCTTTATACTTCTATCTAGATTTAATGTTGAGATTGACTCCTGGTATAGGCTATTAGTGCCGGTAATGCAGCTTATTCTGACTTATCTGGCTTTTAGGGGTATCAAAAAAGATGATGATCTCGTAAAATCTTATGACAGACTCAGGTAGGAAGGCTGTAAATGCTGTAGAGGCTGTAAAGGCTATAAAAGAAGTCCGGATTTTGTATACATATTAAGCTTTTAAGCTTCTAAAGCTTTTAACGCCTCTAAAGCGTCTACCGCTTCTAATGCTTCTATAGCCTCTAAAGCTAAATTATAAGGAGATTCTCCTGATTCGTTATCTTCTCACAATAATGGCACTTAAGGGCAACATTCTTCCTTGAAACAACTTTGAATTTGGTTGTTACCTGTTCGTAGTTAGTAATGCACTTGGGATTCATACATTTGGCTATCCCGGTTATTGTATCCGGAACTACCACAACCTTTTTTTCAACTACTTCATAATCCCTTATTATATTAAGCTTTGCGTCTGGTGCAACTAATGCAATCCTATTAATATCTTCATCTTCGAAATAAACTCCTGAAATCTTTATGATTGCCTTCCTTCCAAGTTTTTTGCTTTCAAGGTTTGTGCCAAAAGTGATCTGATTATCAATTCGATCAAGTCCAAGAATCTGAATGACTTTAAAAAGGTACATCGCAGGAACATGATCAATTACAGTTCCATTCTGGATTGCACTTACACTCATCTGTTTTGGTTCTTTCATGGCCTGTATTGATTATTTAATTCCTAATAATGAGCATAATATTGCCTGCCTGGTATAAACACCATTCAGAGCCTGTTCAAAATAATATGCCTTTGGATTGCTGTCAACATCCGTGTGAATCTCATTAACACGCGGTAGTGGATGAAGGATGCGCATATTTGGTTTTGTATTTTTCAGCATCGAATCTCTTAATACATAAACATTTTTAACCTTTTCATATTCTATGGGATCTGAAAATCTTTCTTTTTGAACCCTTGTCATATAAATTATATCTGCTTTGGATATAATGTCAGTGAAATCATTGTGTTCATAATATTTAAGACCAAGATTATCAAGGTATAGTTTGAATTCATCAGGCATCCTCAATTCCTCAGGTGAAATAAAGTTAAAAGTTGCTTTCCATCTCGACATTGCCATCATCAGTGAATGGACAGTCCTTCCGTATTTAAGATCACCAACCATGAAAATATTAAGATTCTCAAGTGTTCCCTGTGTCTTCCTGATAGAATACAGATCTAGAAGTGTCTGGGAAGGATGCTGGTTGGCTCCGTCCCCGGCATTTATGATCGGAACAGTTGCTATTTCACTTGCGAACCTGGCACTCCCTTCAATAGGGTGCCTCATAACAATCAGATCACAGTAGTTATTGACCGTTCTGATAGTATCATTTAATGTCTCACCTTTTGAAACGCTTGAATTAGCAGCATCAGAAAACCCGATTATCTTACCTCCAAGCCTGTTAATTGCACTCTCAAAGCTAAGTCTGGTACGTGTTGATGGTTCAAAAAACAGAGTTGCAACTACTTTTCCTTCAAGTAACCATTGTGTCGGCTCTTTCTCAAATTCTACCGTAAGATCAAGGATTTTCAGGATTTCTTCAGTGGTGAAATCATCAATCGATACTAAGCTTCTGTTTTTCATAATCATTGGAGAATTTATCTGTCCGGACTGGCATAGATCAAAGTTACTCAAGATTTGCATGAGGAAAAAAGCCTGTTAATAATTAATTAAAAACTTTATATCACTTCCGGTCAATAAAACTGTTTTTAAATCCTTCGATACGTGAGAGCCTTCCAAGTATTCTTTCTCCGTTTGATATTCTGAAATTGATTCGGATATTGCACTCAAAATCAAAAAATTGATCTGATTGCCCGGCTCCTTCATCCTTAAGAATCTTCATAACATCATTCATCGATTCAAAAGGAAACGTAATCTTATAGTAGTCTTTTACAGTGCATTCAATTATTTCAGCATTCCTTAATTGCTTCAGCAGCAGTTTTATAGGCATTTATCAACCCTGGTACCCCCAGCAGGGTGCCACCAAAGTATCTTACAACTACTATTAGGATATTTGTGAGTCCGCAAGAGTTGATCTGCCCAAGAATTGGTTTTCCGGCTGTGCTCGAAGGTTCACCGTCGTCATTTATTCTCCAGACAATTCTTTGGTAACCTATCATGTAGGCATAGCAGTGATGTCGTGCATCATGGTACTCTTTCCTGAGACCATCAATAATATTTTTCACTGATTCCTGATCTGCAACCGGATACGCAAGGGCAATGAATTTACTCCCCTTATCCCTGAAGATGCCTTGCGAAGAAGATTTAATTGTATTATAAATATCAGATTCCATTAGAGATAAGCTCGAAAATCAATTTATATGCAATATTAGCTATTTGTCTGGTTAATACTTATGCTAAAATTGATACTTTTGTCAGGATTATTATTTGACCTATGAGTCTGTTATTTGATGAAAAAGATTTAAGCAAGCTGATCGTTATTGGCGACAGGGTATTAATTAAACCAAAAGTGCCGCAGTCGAAAACAAAAAGCGGACTTCTTTTACCTCCGGGAGTAAATGAAAATGAAAAGGTGCTGACCGGTTTCGTTGTTAAGGTTGGTCCGGGATATCCTATTCCGTCAGTAAATGACGTTGATGAACCCTGGAAAAACAGATCGGATGAGCCTAAATATGTGCCTCTTCAGCCCAAAGAAGGGGATCAGGCAGTTTACCTTCAGAATAGTGCCATTGAGATTGAATTCAATCGTGAGAAATATGTTATTGTCCCGCATTCAGCAATTTTGCTGTTACTCCGGGATGACGGTTTGTTCGAATAAATAATAAAAATATTCGAAAAATCACTCCTCATACAGGGCAAATTCATTGAATTCAGACCTGAAAACTTCTATTTCCTTAGCCCATCTTTCCTTTTCTTTCCTGATGTCTTTTCTCTGCAAAAGAGTTTCCCTGATCCCTGAATCACCTGACAGAATATCAAATGGCATTAGTTTGTATTCATATTCATAAGGCGGATCTATAAATTTGAGAGACTCAGGAAGAGAGGTTTCAATAATGGCATCAAATATTTCAACTGCAGCTTCAACAGGTTTGAAAATCCCGGTATCTGTAACATGAATCTGCAATCCATTGCATAATTCACTGCGGAATTTATGAAAAGTAGGTATGTAATTATGAATTCTGAATGCACATCCCGGAATTTTTCTGCCAACCAGATTTTTTTTAAGAGCTTCTGCATTGATATAGGGAGCACCAAAGAGTTCAAAAGGGAGTGTTGTACCTCTTCCTTCTGAAAGATTCAGAGCCTCAATAAGAACTGTTCCCGGATATACAATTGCAGCCTGAAGTGTAGACATGTTAGGAGAGGGGAGAACCCAGGGGAGTCCGGTGTCAGAATACAGGAAAGATCTTCTCCAGTTCTCCATTCTTACAATATTCAACTCACATTTAGGATAGTACTTCTCCCTTATCCATAAAGTCATTTCTCCCATTGTCATCCTGTGACACAATGGAATACAGGCTCCTCCAACAAATGTAAAAAATTCTTCTTTTAAAACAGGACCGTCGAATTGTAGTTTTGCAATCGGATTAGGTCTGTCCAGCAGCCATACTGGAATTCCTGCTTCACTGCATGCCTCCAGACAGTGTTTAACCGTCCATATATAAGTATAAATTCTTGTTCCTGTATCCTGCATATCAATTACAAGCGCGTCTATTTCACTCAGCATCTGCTTTGTAGGCTTTCTGTGCTCGCCATAAAGGCTGAACAAGGGAATTTTATAAACAGGGTGGTACTCACTCTGCCATTCAATCATATTATCCTGAGTCTGACCATGAAGGCCATGCTGGGGGCCAAAAATTGCAGCGAGACTGAATTCCTTAACATCATGAAAAAGATCAGTGATATGGGAAAAATCTCTGGAAATACTAGCCGCATGACATAGTACCCCTATTCTTTTGCCTTTAAGAGCCTCAGGTATATTTCTGAGGAAAGATTCAAGTCCAGTTTTGACCATTGCCTAATTTTTAAGACAAATATATAATTAACCGTAGGAAATGATCAATAACATCCGCTTTCTTAATGAAAAAATGATTAATCTTTTCTAAGTTTGAAAGGTTTTATTTTATAAGAAATATGAAGACAGTATTAAAGCATTTTTCACTCTGTTGTACTTTCCTGATATTAACTTTTTCCTGTGTAACTCCGGGCAGAAAACAGGTCACTATTCTTGAAACTACTGATATTCATGGCGTAATTATGCCATATGATTATATTGAGAAAGAAGACCTTAAGGCTTCGCTGGCATCAGCCTGCACATATGTAAGTAATCTGAGAGAGGAAAATAAGGCTGTAGTACTCCTTGATGACGGAGATAATCTTCAGGGCCAGCCTGCAGTTTATTATTACAACTTTGTGGATACAACTTCTCCTCATCTCCTCGCCGAAGCAATGAATTATATGGCTTACGATGCTGTTACTGTTGGCAACCATGATGTTGAAACAGGCCACTCTGTATATGACAGATTAAAAAAGGAATACAAATTTCCACTTCTGGCAGCAAACGCTGTTGATATTCAGTCTGGCGATCCATATTTTAAACCTTATTACATTGTAAAAAAAGGATGGTGTCAAAATAGCTGTCCTCGGGCTTGTAACGCCAACTATTAATAATACTCTTCCCCGCGAGCTTTATGAAGGAATTGAATTCAGGAACATGTTTGAAACTGCAAGGAAGTGGATGCCTTTGATCAAAGAAGAGAAGCCAGATCTGATAATAGGTCTATTTCATACCGGATGGAATGAATCTGATTCAGATTCAGGTACTGAGGAGGGCGCTTCTGCCATAGCTTATAATATTCCGGGGTTTGATATCATTTTTACCGGTCACGATCACAAAGTTGCTAATGAAAAAATCATCAACAAAACTGGTGATACAGTTCTGATTCTGAATGCCGGAAGTCGTTCAATGAATATTGCACGTGCTGATGTAGTCCTTCAAAAGGACAAAAAGTCACGATCATATCGAAAATCATTTTCCGGAGAGATAGTTAAATTATCTGATTATCTGCCTGATAGTACATTTATGGCGAAATTTGCCCTGAATCATAATAAAGTGAAAGACTATGTTGATGAAGTTATTGGTAACTCTTCCAGTACCATTTCATCAAGAGATTCATATTTTGGATCGTCGGGATTTGTTGATATGATCCATTCACTTCAGCTTGATCTGACAGGAGCCGATATCTCCTTTGCTGCCCCTCTTTCTTTCGATGTTAAAATAAAGGAAGGGCCGGTTACTGTAGGAGATATGTTCAAGCTTTACAGGTTTGAGAATATGCTGTATACCATGACCATGACAGGAGAAGAGATTTTGAAATATCTTGAATATTCGTATTCTGGTTGGTTTAATACAATGGATGAACCAAATGATCAATTGCTCAAATTCAGGACAGATAAGAACGGGAAGTTGGCTGTTACTGATGGAAAGGCATGGTTGAAAAATCAGGCATATAATTTTGATTCGGCAGCAGGAATTGATTATATTGTAGATATAAGTAAACCTGAGGGATCCAGAATTAGTATAACTGCATTTTCAAATGGAAGTATCTTTGACTTAAAGCAAACCTACAAGGTTGCTGTCAATTCTTTCAGAGGAAATGGAGGAGGTGGTCACTTTTATGAAGGTGTTGGGATCAATAAATCAGAACTTATGTCAAGGGTTAATAAATCTACTGATCGTGATCTGCGTTTTTATATGATAGAATCAATCAGGAAAGAGAAGTTGATTGAACCTGAACCATTGAATAACTGGAAATTAATACCTGAAAAATTATCAGGCAAAGCAGACTGAAAGGGATTATAAACTTCTGTTTGGAGAAACCAAAACGAAATAAAGAACCAAATAATTGTAATATATGATTAGAAATATAATAAAGTCTTCTGTTTTCTTCCTGCTTGTTGTTTTAGCAGGATGTAAAAGTAATTCAGATTCAGATGCAGGTAAAAATAATAACAAACCAAAGAATATTATACTGTTTATTGGCGACGGGATGGGCGTTTCTCACTTATATGCCGGTATGACAAAAAGCGGACAACCCTTTAATCTTGAAAAATTTCCATATTCAGGATTATCCAAAACCTATTCCGCAGACAATTATATTACAGATTCAGCAGCCGGCGGAACTGCCATTGCCACCGGTGAAAAAACAAATAATGGAATGATAGGAGTAAAACTGGACAGTACTCCTGTAAGTTCAATAACCGAAATTGCTCATAATAAAGGGCTTGGAGCAGGCGTTGTGAGTACAAGCGCTATTACTCATGCAACACCTGCTTCTTTTGTTGCCCATAATGCCGGAAGAGGTAACTATGAAGAGATTGCCGAGGATTTCCTGAAAGGAACGATTGATGTATTTATCGGCGGGGGAGAGGATCATTTCAGAAACAGAAAGGATGGAACTGATCTTACACTTAAACTTATAGAGCAGGGCTTTGATGTTGTTTTTAATATTGAAGACCTTAAAAAATCGCAATCCTCAAAACTGGCAGGTCTTCTTGCAAAAGAGCATATGCCTAAAGCTTCAGAGGGAAGACAAGGGATGCTCAGTTCAATGACCCGTAAAGCGATTGAAACCTTAAGTAAAAATAAAAACGGCTTCGTACTAATGGTTGAAGGTTCAATGATTGACTGGGGAGGTCATGAGAATAACCTGGATTATATTACAGACGAAATGATTGATCTGGATCAGGCAATCGGCGTAGCTCTTGAATTCGCATTATTGGACAAGAATACCCTGATTGTTGTTACAGCTGATCATGAAACTGGCGGATTGGTTCTTTCAGGTGGCGATATTCCGACCCGCAGTGTTGAAGCAAAATTTGCAGGGAAGGACCATTCAGCTGTTATGGTCCCGATCTTTTCATTTGGACCCGGTGCAGAAAAATTCTCCGGTATTCATGAAAATACATTTTTCTTCAATGAATTTGTACAATTACTTGGACTAGCCAGAAAATAGTACTCTAATTCTCTGAAATGAGTAAAAAAGATGATTTTGAAATTCCAGGAAAAAAACTCCCGCTTGTTGAAGAGTTTTTTACTTTACAGGGAGAAGGCTTTCAGACAGGCAGGGCTGCATATTTTATAAGACTGGGTGGTTGTGATGTAGGTTGCAGCTGGTGTGATTCAAGATATTCCTGGGATCAGGATATACATCCTTTAGTTGATACTGAAAAAATAATTGAAAACGTTCTTGACTCTGGCACAGATTCTGTTGTGGTTACAGGAGGTGAACCTTTAATGTGGGATCTTGGTTACTTGTGTAAAGAACTAAAAGGTCACAGGATAAATACTTTTATTGAGACCTCAGGTGCATACCCGCTGACAGGAATATGGGATTGGATATGTCTCTCACCAAAAAAGAATATGCCACCAGTAGGTAAAATATGTGAAGTTGCTGATGAACTAAAAATTATAATTCAGAATAAAAATGATTTTATTTGGGCAGAGAAATACAAAGATCTTGTCAATAAAGACTGCAAACTTTTTCTTCAGCCTGAATGGAGTAAATTCCAGACTATTATACCTGAAATTGTCGAGTATGTTAAAAAGCATCCTGAATGGAGGGTCTCTCTTCAATCGCATAAGTACATGCACATTCCTTGAGCATAGGCTCAGATTGGGCAATGCTCTGACATTCATTTTTCTTTTATCAATCCAGCCTTTTCAAGGATATGCTCAGGGATTCCATACAATTTCAAACAGGGCATTAAAGGTCTATAATGAAGGTGTTACTTCATTCGATTATCTTGATTTCCAAAAAGCTGAAAGTAGTTTTAAAGAGGCATTGAATTTAGATCCTAAGTTCTATGAAGCATATATGATGCTTGGAGAATTATATCTGAAGCAAAAGAGGTACCAGGAGTCTGCTGACAACTATAGGATGGCTGTCAGAATTGACTCTCTTTTCTTCAAACCCGTATTCTTCAGTCTTGCAAATGCGGAGATGATGACTGGCAATTACAAGGATGCCTTAATTCACTTTCGTTTATATCTTGAACAGAAAGGGATGTCGGAGAAGAATAAGCTTATTGCCGGAAAAAACCTGAAAAATTGTGAATTTGCTATTGAGGCAATAAAGAAACCTGTGGATTTCAGCCCTGTTAATGCCGGTGATGGAATAAATACCGGGGAGGATGAGTACTGGCCTTCAATCACAGCTGATGGCCAGACCCTGATGTTTACAAGACAAACCTTAAGCTATAATAATTCTCTTTTTTTGGGAACCAGGCACAGTAGGATTTGTATATAAGTACCTGGGGGGGGAACAAATGGAATCCGGCATGAAATGCCGGATTACCTCTTAACACTCCTGCCAATGAAGGAGCTCAGACATTGTCTTCCAATGGAAATTTTATGTTTTTTACAGCTTGTGACCGACCAGGGTCATTGGGCAGTTGTGATATCTATTTTTCTGCATTCAGCGAAGGCAAATGGACTCAGCCATTCAATTTAAACTCACCGGTAAATACTGGTTTTTGGGAATCACAACCTTCTGTCAGTGCTGATGGAAAAGTCCTGTTCTTTTCTAGTAGTAGAGCTGGAGGAATAGGGGGAAAAGATATTTGGTATTCTGTTCTTGACACAAATTCACGTTGGGGTTACTCGATAAATATGGGCAAAGAAATAAACTCTGAAGGGGATGAGATGTCTCCTTTTATCCATTTTGACGGACGCACTCTTTATTTTTCATCCGATGGCAGAGCCGGAATGGGAGGATTTGACCTTTATATGACTCGTATGGACAGGGACAGCGTTTGGAGCGAACCGGAGAACCTTGGATACCCGATTAATACCTTTAATGATGAGATGGGACTTGTTATTGAATCTAATGGTAAAAGAGCCTATTTTTCATCGATCAGGGAAAAAGCTAAAGGGAAGGATATCTACTACTTCGATCTTGATGAATCGAAAAGACCAGATCCCGTATCCTATCTTAAAGGAAAGGTTATCGATAAAGAGACAGGTGCAATGATAAAGGCTGAATATGAATTGATTAACCTCTCAACAAACCAGGTAACTGTAAAAAACTCAACTGATTCAAGAGGTGCTTTCCTGGTTTGCCTCCCTTCGGGCTATAATTATGGCATTAATGTCAGTAAACCAGGTTATCTTTTCCACTCAGAAAATTTTCTGTTCGAAGGAGTTCACACAGTCACAGAACCTTTTATTAAGAAAATAATACTTAGTCCTATAAAGATAGGAGCTAAAATGCTTCTTGCCAATGTATTCTATGCTACGGATTCATGGGAAATAATGGAGGAATCATCCTCTGAACTGAATAATCTTGCATATCTTCTTTCTGAGAACAGGAATATGATAATGGAAATTGGAGGACATACCGATTCAACCGGATCGGATGAACACAATATGGTTTTGTCGGAGAAACGAGCGTTATCCGTTGTTACTTATCTCATAAAGAAAGGAATTCAAAAGGAAAGATTAAAATATAAAGGATATGGTAATTCCCTGCCGGTTGGTGACAACAACACTGAAGAAGGCAGACAACTCAACAGGAGGACGGAAGCAAAGATACTCGATATTAAAAAATGAAAATGGCCGTCTCACAAAGAACGGCCATTCATTCCCTTGCCATAGGGAAAGCAGACATCGAATTGTACCTTTTTAATCAGAATTAAATTATCATTTTAGCAAACTTTTTTTGTGGAGTGTCTGTTTTTAACTGTGTTATTACAGGCACTGTAAAATATATCCCGGTACCGCTTGTTCCATTCCCCCTGATACTGAATGATCCATGCAATACCTGAATAAGTTTTTTTGCAAGGGATAGGTTTATAGCTGACGATAGATCCTGATACCTTCCAAGTGAATCGGAAAGATCATTTGTATGAAGAAACTCCCTTGTTTTTGAATACCCCTGACCTGAATCCAGAACATAAAAAGTAATTTCATTATCAGTGTTGTAATAACCGATCTTGATGTAACCTGAATTAGTGTTTTGTAAAGAATTATGAAAAAGACATCTTATTAACCTGAATATTTTATTTTTGTCTATGCAGATTTCATTTGTTCCTGAAAACTGTGTTTCGGTGATTAGCTCTATATTATTTTTCCCGCTTTTTTGCAATATTTCTCTGAATTCTGCAATAAGTTGATCAAGCAGGTTATTCATATTGCAGTTTACAATATCATTAGTTGATCCGCCAGTATCAACAACGGCTGATTCAAGATAATTTTCAAATAGAGAAATCAATTTTTCACATGTGAAGTATATCTGATTAATAAATTCTTCCTTTTCAGATTCTATTAAGGTACTATCCTTTAGGAGAAATGAAAAAGCAACAATTGCATTCATCTGTGTCCTCATTTCATGAGACATTCCATTCAACACAGATGGCTGAAATGCTATTGTTTTGGCAAAGGGATTTGTATCAGCTTCCGAATTATGGATTCTGCTATCAGATTTATTTCCCGACGAACTGGAATTTCCTTGAATTTCAAACATAAGTTCCGACTGATAATGTCACTTAATTTTTCTGAGAATTTTCTTGGCTTTTCTACTATACAGACCACCTTCTTTCCTAATGGAAACAAGAAGTTGTGATGCCTTTGTGTTTTCCTCTGTCTTAAGATAGCAGAGTGCCAGATACCATTTTGCGGATTCGATAAATAGGTTATTATTGTCATCAATTACTGTCGTAAAAGATCTTTTGGCATCACTATACCGTTTCTCCTCCATATTAGAAACACCGGAAAGCAAATGTGTCTGCATGTCGTCAGGGTTTTTCTCTAAAACCTTTGTAAACTGGTAAGCCGCATTCCTGTAATCTTGTGCATTATAATATTTTAGTCCAAGAATATAGTCAGTATTGGTATTAGAATCAATTGAACGTTGAGAGGAGGGTGCTTCATATGTATTGTAAAACTGGGTTACAATCTCTTCACTTGTCAGGGTATTGCCGGTAAACAGGATAAGACTTGTTATTAATGCGGCACCGGCAAATACAGCTGCATATTTCAACAATGCCATTCTTCTGACGTTTGCAGTTTTCTCCCTTTGCAGCCTGTTATTATCAATTTCAGCCAGTTTCGAACGCAGAGAAATAATTGCTTGCTTTTTAATTATTTCATTGCTCTTTTTTCGAAGATCTACCTCAATACGCAGTTCTTCATTACCTTCTATCTCTTTTTTGAACCATTGCTTTTCTGATTCGGTCATTTCACCAGAAATATACCTTTCAATGAAGTAGGAATAATCTTTTGTCTTCATGCTATCAAGTTTATCTAATTATCAATTCATAAATCCCGCCAGTGATTTATTACAAAACTACCAGTTACAGAAGTTACATAACTTATTGCAGTATAACAGTTTTCCAAATATATTGGTTAAAATACTGTTATAAAATATATAACCAAAGTAACTACTATCATGTTTGTACATCACTGTACATTAAATTACCTGCTGACTTATACTGATATGTATCGTATCAATTGAACATATCTGCAACTGGTAGTACTATTCTCAGTCCAATAAGTAAAATAAAATATTTTACTTTATTTCATTATACTGTACTTGCCTGTACAGACTCTGCATTAATATATAAATAATCAGATTTTTGTCGGAGGAGGAGTAGGATAATCACCATTTCCTGGATCGCCACCACGAACATTAATCATTTCTTCATTTGTAAGTTCAAATGCTTCAAAAATGTCTTTTGTCAATTCGAAATTCTGCGTTTTCATAATTCTTAGTTTTAATTTTTTTACTGATTCAGGGGTTACTGTTTTATAACCTACATGTCAGAACAGGCTATTTTGTGACATGAAAAAATCAATTATTTTTTAAAAAAATCTCATGTAATTGTATATCTGATATATACAAAAACATTTTTGACTAAAAAATTAAGGACTCTTTCATATATTTGAGGCAAATATGACATTCAGACTCTAAATTCATCTGAAAATGTCAGCTATGAGAAGATTATTTGCAATTACAATTTTTATTGCAGGGATGATGTTCAGGTCCCTGTTTGTAACATATGGCTCAATTCCTTCCAATATTGGTGATTCACTAACTGATACACAGTCTATTCTTCTTGACACAATTCATTTAAAAAGCCTGAATAGCCTATTAAAGGAACAACTCCATAAGAGTGACTACATATATGCCGGGAAGATTTTAGTTGAAATCGAAAGAAGGATAGATGAAGGAAACCCGGATACTTCTCTTCTGGCAGAATCTTATTACTATATCGGTATTTATTACCAGCTCATTAAAAATTATGAGAATTCAATTAAGTATCTGAACCGGACTATTGAATTAAAAGAACAGCTTAAGATGTATGATGAATTATACGTAAAAGCAATGTATAATCTGGGAGGGACATATTCCCGACTTGGGAATTTTGAAAATCATAAATCAATCACAATAAAAGCACTTGAAGTTGGAAAAAAATCATACAGAACAGATAATCAAACTTTTATCAGTTTGTATGCCAGCCTTATTACGGCTTATATTGAGCTTAAAGAATTCTCCAGGGCACTTGAATTGACGGAAACTGCTTGCAGAATTGCTGAGTTGAATGCAGAAACTGCCGCTCCAGGAGATATTGCATTTCTTTATAATAATATCGGAGTGCTTTATAATTCTACAGGCGATTATACAAAAAGCAGGATTTTCCTCGAAAAAGCAGAAGATTATTATAAAAGGTCCGGAGATTTGTCAATTGATGGGCAAATCAACTTCTTGCTTGCTATGTCCAATTCACTCAGGAATCTAAGGGAATTTCAAAAATCAGAACAGTATTACAAAAGAGGAATTGAGATGGCAAAACAAAATCCTTTCCTGGCATCTTATCAGTTGCTTTGCATACATGCCAAAAATCTTGGAAAAGATGGAAAATTATTTGAAGGCGAATCTGTTATGAGTAATTTACTTAGTAATGTTATAAAAAAAGAAGGCAGAAACACTCAAAGTTATTATGAGGTTCTGACCTTTTATGCAGACTATCTTCGTTTATATAATATTGATTTGGAGAGAACTCTGAAAATGTACAAGGAGTCCATAGAATACTTTGATATGCATGGAGGTTCTTTTCTGGAATATGATGCAAAGCTTGGTTATGCACTTGTTCTTTCTGAGAAGAAAGAATATAAGAAATCACTCGAGATATTACAAACTCTGCTATTCCCCGTTGATGAATTGAATGCAGAAAATGATGAATTTAAGAATCCTTCGGTCGATTTAATCAATGCAGACAAGGATATACTTGGAATTCTGCAAACTAAGTATCAAATTCTGAAATATTTCTATAGTGAAGTACAGGATCAGAAAGTACTTGAAGCAATATCAGGCACATCAGAGCTGATTATTGCACTACTCGACAGAATAAGAATAAATATAAGTGAGGAGGAGAGCAGGCTTTTACTTGGAGACAGGTATCGGAATTCGTATATTGATGTTATCAGCGATTTCTATAATCTGTACAAAAATACAGGTAATGAAATCTTTTTTGAGAAGGCTTTTGAATATATCGAGAAAAGTAAAATAGCAGGACTTTTAACTGCAACACGTGAATTAAAGGCTACGCAGTTTCATATTCCGGAAAACCTGGCTAACAGGGAAAGGGAATTACAGACAGAAATTTCACTGCTTAACGACAGAATATCCGGTAAATCACCTGTAGAAAATATTACAGAGGAGCTTATCCGGACCTGGAAAGATAATCTTTTTAAAACAACCAGAAGGCGTGATTCTCTGGTAACAGTTTTTGAAAAAGATTATCCTGATTACTATTCGATTAAGTATAATACACAAGTTATTAAACCTTCAGCAGTTGCGGAAGTAGCCGGACAAAAAACAAATTACATCAGCTATGTAGTTTCTGATTCAGGTTTGTATATTTCAATTGTAAACAGAAAATTTCAAAAGCTAATTTTGGTTCCTGTTGATTCTGTATTTTTCAAAAAAATAAGCCAGTTCAGGAGGTTGCTCTCTTCTCCCGATTTTAATAATGCACGAGAGGGATTTAATAGTTACCAGGAGACAGGTTTTCTATTGTACAAAACGCTTATCATCCCGATAAAAGAATACCTGATATCAGACCGGATTCTGATTTCGCCTGATAATCTTCTTTCATATCTACCTTTTGAAACATTACCTGTGAAAAATGAATCCAAAAAGTCGTTGTTGTACAAGGATATTACATATATGATGGAAGAATATGATATTTCATATACATATTCGGCGACCTTTCTGGCTGAAAATATAAACAGCAGCAAATTAAAAGGAAGTGAAGCACTTGTATTCGCACCTGATTATTCAGAGCCTGTTGATATACATAACCTTTTTCAGATGAGACAACAGGAAGGAGATGTGCTTCTTGATCTTCCATATGCCAGGGCAGAAGCAGAATATGTTTTTAAAACGATGGGTGGCAAACTGCTGATTAATGGTTCAGCAAAAGAATCGGTTTTCAAAGCAGAAGCTCCGGATTTCGATATTATTCATCTGGCAATGCATACTGTGCTCGATGACAATGATCCAATGAATTCGACACTGATTTTCAGTCCTGATTCATCTGAAGGCAATGATCGTTTTCTGAGAACATCAGAGGTATATAATATACCACTGAGAGCAAGGATGGTTGTTCTTAGTTCATGTAATACTGGAACAGGAAAACTCTTTTCTGGAGAGGGAATACTCAGTCTTGCCAGAGGGTTTATATATTCTGGTAGTGAATCAGTTGTAATGTCAATGTGGGAAATTGAGGACAGGGCAGGAACAGATATTGTTAAACTGTATTACGATTACCTTAAAAAAGGCTATTCTAAAAGCATTTCTTTGAGGAAAGCAAGGATTGATTTTCTTAAGAATGCTGATCAGCTGAGAGCACACCCTTATTTCTGGTCTGCTCTGGTGATATATGGCGATAACTCCTCTCTGTTTAATCCTAAATGGATATATTTTCTGTTCCTGTTTATTACTATTATCGCCGGAGCTTTGTTCTATTATGGCAGAAAACGCAAATATTCATGATACTCAGGATCCTCCTTTACAAGATCCATCAAAGCCTCTTTGCATAAATACTTCTTCCTTCTGGCATACTCTTCACTTTTTAAATCGAGGCTCAATGCTATTTCTCCATATGATTTTCCTTCTGAAAACATATTCAGGACAATCTGCTGATCGGGTTTTAGCTTTGTAAATGCTCTGCTGACTATCTTTTCAAGCAATTGATTGTTGGAGTCATCTGATCCGTCATCATCAGGGTGATCATTAAACAGCTCAGTTGTTTTCTGCCTTTTCCTCAGTTGCGCATTCCAGACATTTTTTACTATTCCGAAGAAATACCCTCTTATGTCAGTGGTCAGATTTATCTTATTATCAGTTATTTGCTCAAAGAGGATTATAATTGAATCCTGAAGTACATCAGATGCATCATCATTTGTCCCGCTGTTCCGTATTACATGGTCTTTTACCATCCTGTAATAGTTGTCATACAGCCAATTAAGTATTTTGTCATCCTGGTGGCGGATGCCTTCAATAATTTCAATATCAGAATACTTCCTGAATAACACGATGGGATTTATGTGTCAGCCGCAAATATAATACTTCCTTAAACCAATTATTATAAACGATGACAAAGGATGGTATTTTGTGCAAAAGCGGGTTCTGCTTATATAAAATATAGATATATTTACTTATAGAAATACTTGCTTCCTGAGGATATGTCATTCCCATTTGTTAAACAACCTGATGCAATGGATTGCGGCCCTGCCTGCCTTAAAATGATTGCAGGGTATTATAAAGTGAATCATACACTTGAGTCATTGCGTAAAAAGTGTTTTATCACTAAGGAAGGGGTATCTTTTCTTGGACTATCTGAAGCGGCAGATTCAATTGGTTTCAGGACCATTGGTGTGAAAATACCTTATGACATTCTTAAATTGAATGTTCCTATGCCATGCATTGTGCATTGGAAGCATAAGCATTTTGTTGTTGTATATAAAATAAATAAGGATAAAGTTTGGATTGCTGACCCGGGGATAGGCCTCGTTAAATATCAGAGGGATGAATTTATTAAAAACTGGGCATCAACTGTAAAAGACGGTGAATCAGCTGGACTTGTTCTGATTGTTGAACCAACACCAGCGATTTTTGAAAGTGAAACAGATCAGGAAAAAGAAGGTGGATTTAAATTCCTTTTCAAATACTTCAGATTATATCAGAAGTTTTCTTTCCAGATTATTCTTGGTGTTATTCTTGCCAGCTTGATCCAACTTGTGATTCCTTTTCTGACTCAATCGGTTGTAGATATAGGGTTGAATAATAATGATCTGGACTTCATTTATCTGATAATGTTTGCACAACTGGCACTGGTTTTAGGCAGAATGTCAGTGGAGTTTATCAGGGGTTGGCTTCTTCTGCACATAGGGTCGAGAGTTAATGTGGCGGTTATCTCTGATTTTCTTCTGAAACTGATGTCATTGCCAATTTCATTTTTCGATACCAAGCTTACTGGTGATATTCTTCAGCGAATTGAAGACAATAACAGGATTGAGGAATTTCTCACATCAGCGAGTCTGAGCATAATGTTTTCATTTTTTAACCTTATAATTTTTGGAATTGTACTTTCGGTATATAGTCTTAAGATACTCCTGGTTTTTATTGCAGGTGCACTCCTTTATATTTCATGGGTCTCAATATTTATGGGTTCACGTGCCCGTCTGGACCATCTGCGTTTCAGAAAAATGTCAGAATCAGGAAGCAAGCTTATCAATATTGTAAATGGCATGCAGGAAATAAAGCTTACACAGAATGAGTTAAGCAGCAGATGGGATTGGGAAAAGATTCAGGCCTCATTATTCAGTCTTAAAATGAAAGGATTATCAATAATCCAGTTTCAGTCTGCAGGTGCCACACTGATAAATGAAATCACGAATATAATAGTAACAATAATCGCAGCCACAACTGTCCTTAAAGGAGATATGACATTAGGTATGATGCTTGCTGTTCAGTTTATAATTGGTCAGCTCAATGTCCCAATCAGCCAGATAATAGGATTCTTTAAAATGTCGCAGGATGCAAAGATGAGTTTGGACAGGCTGGCAGAGGTTCATCAGATGGACAGTGAAGAGGCATTTCCTGAATCAAAAGTCCGTAAGCTTCCTGATAAAAAAGATATTTACATTAATAACCTTTCATATCAGTATGAGGGTCCGCATTCCCCGTTCGCAATAAAAGATATTGATCTGTATATTGAAGAGAATAAGAAGACAGCAATTGTTGGTGCAAGCGGAAGTGGAAAAACTACTCTTCTTAAAATGATAATGGGATTCTATCAGCCGGTATCAGGTGAAATACTAGTTGGTGATACACGTTTGGTAAACATAAGTCTGAAAGTATGGAGGAAAAAAGTTGGGGCAGTGATGCAGGATGGTTTTATCTTTCCTGACACTATTGCGGCAAACATAGCTCCCGGATCTGAGGATATTGATGAAGAGAAACTTACAAAAGCTGCTGAGATAGCCAATATCCGAGGATTTATTGAGTCACTCCCTCTTGGTTATAATACTAAAGTTGGGGCAAACGGCCACGGTCTGAGCGAAGGTCAGAAACAAAGGTTATTAATAGCAAGGGTGGTATACAAGAACCCAGACGTCATTATTTTTGATGAAGCAACTAATTCTCTTGATGCATCAAATGAAAAGGTCATCGTAGAGAATCTTTCAGATTTTTTTGAAGGCAAAACAGTAATTATTGTTGCTCACAGGTTAAGCACCGTTAAGAATGCTGATAAAATAGTTGTTCTTGACAGTGGAAGAATTGTTGAAACAGACACACATGAGCAACTTATTCAAAAAAGAGGTATTTATTATAATCTGGTAAAAAATCAGCTTGAACTTGGCAGCTGAACTTGATAATGAAAGATAGAAAACCTGAAATATTGTATTCGGAACCAGTAAGAGAGATAATGGGTAATCCTCCTTCAGGCATACTAAGGTGGGGTAATATTATACTTTTTTTCGTGTTTCTGGTTTTTTTGATTTTTTCATGGATTCTGAAATATCCTGATATGGTTCCGGCTCCTGTGGAAATTACAACAATTAACCCACCCGCTACACTTGTTACAAAAATAACAGGCAGAATAAAGTACCTTTTGGTCAGGGACAATGAAAAAGTGTCTGTAGGTCAGGTGCTTGCTGTTATGGAAACAACAGCTTCCATTGATGAAATAAGGCTTCTGGAGAAGACATTAGATTCAATAAATAATCCCAGAGAGCTAATTTATACTCAATTTCCAATGCTTTCACAGCTGGGAGAGATTCAGAATATCTATGCAATCTTTGTAAAGAATCTCTCAAATATGAATTCATATTTGAAAAATGACTATTACGGGAACAAGATCATTTCACTTAAAGAGGAGATAACAGCTACAGAAGAGTATATCGAACGACTTAAAGTTAAAGAAAAGCTTTTTGCTGAAAACAGGATTCTTGAATCAAAAAAATACAGAAGAGATTCGTTGCTATATGCAGGTAAGGTTATTCCTGAAAGTGAAATTGAGAAGTCTCACCAGGCCTTTATAAGAATAAATATTGAGTTGCAGCAGGTGCGTCTCGATTATTCAGAAAAAACAATAGCACTTGCGGAGAAGAAGCAACTGATCCGGGATTATAAAATCAGACAGGTAGATGAAGAGGATAAACTTATTTCACTTTTGAATGAGTCATATTTAAATCTTAGGGCACAAATAATTATATGGGAGAATAATTATTTGCTTAAATCTCCTTTTGATGGTATAGTTACTTTTACTCAATTCTGGACAGTTAATCAGATAGTTACAAAAGATGAAGCCGTTCTGAATGTGGTACCTTTAATTACCGGTAGTTATGTCGGAAGAGTTAAACTTAAAATGCTCAGGTCTGGTAAGGTAAAACAGGGTCAAAAAGTAAATATAAAACTCAGCAGCTTCCCTTACCTGGAATTCGGTATGGTAAAAGGGATTGTGAGAACCAAATCTCTTGTACCTTCAAGTGATGAATACATTATCGAAATTGATCTGCCTGATGGATTGACTACACTCTACGGAAAAAAGCTGGAGTTTACTCAAAATATGAGTGGAACAGCTGAAATACTGACCGAAGAATCTCGAATTATACAGAAACTGGTAAATCCCTTAAGATATCTGATTACAAAGAACAAGTGATGAACAACTAATTCTTTCCTGAATATGGTTCATAATCATCGCTGTTAGTGGTTGGGATTGACCCGCTTTCTTTTCTGCTTTCATTTTTTTGATTCTGCTTGGCTTTTTGAAAATATTTCTGATAGATCCTGAAACCAGCAAAAATGAATACCGCAGTAAGTGCAATAATTTCGGTTTTGCTCATGCTTTTGTAACTTAAAATTAAAATTATTTGTTTAAAACTGACGTTATAAAATTATAGAATATTGCAAATACAATTTGTCAATCTTGTAAATTAAATGCAAAAATTATCTGAACTAATTGAATTTTCAGCAAATAGAGTATTATCCTTTAATCATGTCAATTCATTTATTTATCTTAAATCTTTGAGTATTATTAAATATTTCAATATTTTCGTACTCTTAAAATTCCATGGGATGCCATGGTGCCGAACTTTGATAATGGACTGAACCTAAAAGGATTGATTATGACAAAAAAAAATCCGGATGACTCTGTTCGTGAAGAACAATCTGGAACACCCGAAGGTGTTGCCGGAACTGAGGATGCCATACAAGAGAAAAAAGAGCCTGAAGCTGTTGCTGAAACTGTTTTAGAAGCTTTAACTGATGAAACTGACCATGAGAGTGGCAGTAAGATTGAAAAAACAAAAAAAAGAAAACGTTTTACAGTCAAATCTGAGGAAGAAATACCTGTTATAGAGCATGATATTGATTCCTCTGACCTTGAACTTCCTCCTGTTGATTACAGTGGCTACACAAAACACGATCTCGTTGAGACTCTTGTTTTACTTGTAGAAAACCGGCCTCCGGCTGAAATAAGGGATGATGTTGACCGGATTAAAGGCCTGTTTTACAAAAAGCTGAAACAGGAATCAGATGAGCGTAAAAACAAATTCCTGGAAGATGGTGGTAAAATTGAAGAGTACAGGTTATGGGTAGATCCTGATGATGCCAGGGTAAAACATCTTCTTGAAAAATACAGGGAGAGAAAGACAGATTACAGTAAAATTCAGGAAGCTGAAAAGTATGAGAATCTTAAAAAGAAATATGAGATAATAGACAAAATCAAGGATCTTGTTAATAGAGAAGAGTCAATTAATAAAACTTTCCACGATTTCAGGGCATTGCAAAATGAGTGGCACGCAATTGGTGTTGTTCCCCAGACTTCATTAAAGGATCTATGGGAGAATTATCATCATACTGTCGAAGTTTTTTACGATTATATAAAAATTAATAAAGAGTTACGCGATCTTGACCTGAAAAAGAACCTTGAGATTAAAGTTGTTCTTTGTGAAAAAGCAGAAGCTCTTCTTCTTGAACCAAATCCTGTAAATGCTTTCAGGTATCTTCAGGATTATCATAACCAATGGAGGGAAATTGGTCCTGTAACACAGGAATCAAAAAATGATATATGGGACAGGTTTAAGGAAGCTACTGCTCAGATCAATAAAAGACACCACGAGTATTTTGAAAAGCAGAAAGATGATCAGAAGAAGAATCTGGATGCCAAAATTGCTCTATGCGAAGAGGTAGAATCAATCATTAATGCTGAAATGAAAAGTTTCAGAGAGTTCGATGATAAGGCAGATAAAGTTGTTGAGCTTCAGAAAATATGGAGAACAATTGGTTTCGCACCAAAAAAACAGAACAATAAAGTTTACCAGAGATTCAGAGATGCCTGTGATGCTTTTTTTGAAAAGAAAAGATCATTTTATTCTGATAACAAAGAACTACAGTTAAATAATCTGCAGAAGAAGATAGATCTCTGTGTTCAGGCTGAAGCACTACAGGAAAGTACTGACTGGAAAACAACTTCAGATGCCCTTATAAGGCTTCAGAAAGAATGGAAGGAAGTAGGGCCGGTTCCAAGGAAACAATCAGAAAGGTGCTGGAAGCGTTTCCGTAAGGCTTGTGACCATTTCTTTAACAAAAAAACGGAGTTCTTTAATGAGCTTGATACTTCATATGAAGATAATCTGAAGTCTAAACTCGAAATAATAGAAGAACTCGAAAAATTTGAACCGGGAACAGATGTCCAGGTTGCATTTGACAGGCTTAAGGAGCTTCAGCGAAAATGGACTGATATCGGATTTGTTCCTTTCGACAGGAAGGATGAGATTGCAAACAGGTACAGGAATGCTCTTAACAATCAGTTCGACAGACTAAAGATTGCTGACGAGGATAAAACTATATTGAAGTATAAAACCAAGCTTGACAATCTTAAGATAAATCCAAAAGCATCTCGAAAAGTACGAAATGAAAGAGACAAATTCTTTACCAAGATCAAACAGCTGGAAAGTGACATTGTACTTTGGGAAAATAATATAGGCTTTTTTGCTAAATCAAAAAATGCCGATACTATGATACGGGAGGTTGAGGATAAAATCGAAAATGCCAAAAAACTTATCAAAACCCTTGAGGAGAAAGTCAAGATGATAGATCAGTCAGGACTTGATGACTAGTATTACATTAAAATATTTTTGATTTTTAATATTATAAGTTGTGGCAGAAGTTAAATATGTTTTCGTTACGGGTGGAGTTACCTCATCACTTGGTAAAGGTATTATTTCAGCCTCTCTTGCGAAGCTTTTACAGTCAAGAGGTTATTCGGTAACAATCCAGAAACTCGACCCTTATATTAATGTTGACCCGGGCACATTGAATCCATATGAACATGGGGAGTGTTATGTCACTCTCGACGGAGCTGAAACTGATCTAGATCTGGGTCACTATGAGAGGTTTCTTAATGTCCCTACAAGCCAGGCTAACAATGTAACTACAGGCAGAATCTATCAGTCTGTTATAAATAAAGAAAGAAAGGGTGATTACCTGGGTAAAACAGTTCAGGTAATTCCTCATATTACAGATGAGATAAAAAGGAGAATTAAACTTGTAAGCTCCGGTAATAAATATGACATTGTTCTTACAGAAATTGGAGGAACAGTGGGTGATATCGAATCACTTCCCTATATAGAATCTGTAAGGCAGCTTAAGTGGGAACTGGGAGCACAGAATTGCCTTGTGATCCATCTTACTCTTGTACCTTATCTTTCCTCTACCGGGGAATCTAAGACTAAGCCAACCCAGCATTCTGTTAAAGAGCTTCTTGAAACTGGAATTCAGCCTGATATTCTTGTTCTTAGAACAGACCGTCACCTGAATACAGACCTTAAGCGAAAGGTAGCATTATTCTGTAATGTCGAAGAAAATGCGGTTATAGAGTCTGTTGATGTTTCAACAATTTATGAGGTCCCTATTAAAATGCATGAGCAGGGACTTGATAAAACAGTACTTCGGAAACTTGCCCTCTCTGACGAAAATGAACCAAAACTGGATGAGTGGAGAGAATTTCTTACAAAATTAAAGAATCCAAAAAACTCAATAAAAGTTGGAATAGTTGGAAAATATGTGGAACTACCTGATGCTTATAAATCTATTGCAGAGTCTTTTATTCATAGTGGTGCTATGAATGAGTGTGAGATAGATATTGAGTACATTCATTCGGAAGATATTACAGAGAGCAATATGACAGACAGGCTTAGCGGGCTAAATGGGATTCTGGTTGCTCCGGGTTTTGGGTCCAGAGGAATTGAAGGCAAAGTTCTCACCGCACGTTTCGCCAGGGAAAACAATATTCCTTTCTTTGGTATTTGTCTGGGAATGCAGTGTGCAGTAATTGAATTTGCCAGAAATGTTCTTAAGTTAGACGGTGCGCATTCTACAGAAATTAATCACAAAACCAAATATCCTGTCATTGATCTGATGGAAGAACAGAAGAGTATAAGTGATAAGGGTGGAACGATGAGGCTGGGCGGTTACAAATGTGTAATAAGCAAAGGATCAAAAGCATTTGAAGCATACGGGAAAACCGATATCATTGAAAGACACAGGCACCGGTATGAATTCAATGATAAGTATTTACATGATTTTGAAAAGAACGGTATGCTGGCTGTGGGGAAGAACCCTGAATCTGGTCTTGTGGAAATTATGGAACTAAAAGATCATAAATGGTTCATAGGAGTACAGTTTCATCCTGAATACAGCAGTACAGTTGTCAATCCGCATCCATTGTTTCTTAGTTTTGTAAAGGCTTGTATGAGCTGAGTTTCCCATACAGAAAGAATCATTTAATAAATCCAAACAGAAAATAGTAATCAATTTTAAATCGAAATAATGGATCGTAACACAATAACAGGGATTATCCTCATTTTTCTAATCTTCATCGGTTTTAGTCTTTATAATAACAACCGTCTTAAAAAAGGTTATGATAATGCAATAACAGTTGCAGAATCATACTATGCCAAAGGTGAACTTGAAAATGCCAGGGCAGAATATATAAATGCATTAAGATTCAAACCTAATCATCCTGATGCAGTTGCAAGGATAAATGAATTGAATATAAAACTTGGAATTGTTGCCGGAGAGCAAGCAGCTGATACAACATCCTCAGCACAACAGACTCAGGTCTCACAGGTAAACAAGGCAGATCAGGCACTTCCTGCAAACATAAATGATTATGGAGTATTTGCAACTTCAGCAACCGGAGAAAATGAATTTATTACACTTGAAAATAACAAAGTTGAACTTAAGATCTCATTAAAAGGCGGGCGTGTATTTTCTGCACGGTTAAAAGAATACAGGACTCATGATTCTCTTCCTCTTATACTCTTTTCAGGGGATTCTACAGTATTCGGTTTTAACTTTTTCACAACCGATAACAGGGCGGTTCAAACTAATAACCTGTTTTTTAAGCTTATTAGCGGACAAAAAACTATTGATGCAAGCTCTGAACCTCAAAGTGTGATTTTAAGACTGATGGCTGGCGACGAAAAGTATATAGAATACAAATATACTCTTGCCCCTGATAAATATATGCTCGATTTTGATGTAACATTCAAATCGATGGATGGAATTATTGCTTCAAACCAGAATAGTCTGACTCTGGACTGGAAAATGTATATTCCACAACAGGAAAAAGGACGCCAAAATGAAGAGAATTACTCCACGATCCGATACAAATACTTTCAGGATGATGTCGCCGGGTTAAAGATTAACTCAAAAAAAGAGCTTGAAACAGTTGATATAACTACCAAACTAAGCTGGGTTGCGTTTCAGGATCAGTTCTTTTCTTCTGTTGTTGTATCAAATGATTTCTTTCTGAATGGTTCCGTTTCATCTACACGAACACTCACCTCAGAAAAATATATAAGGTATTATACCTCGGAACTCGGGGTGCCTTTTAATCCAGCTTCTTCAAATGCCTTAAGCATGAAGCTATACTATGGCCCTAATTCATTTACTACTCTTAAAAAAGAAGGCCTTGAACTGGATAAACTTGTTTTTCTTGGTCGCAATATAATTGGGTGGATAAACAGGTTCATGATCATACCAATTTTTAACTGGCTTGATAATTATATTGGCAGTTATGGTATTATAATCCTTATTCTTACAATAATAATTAAGATCGTACTCTTCCCTCTTACTTTTAAATCCTACCAGTCAACTGCCAAAATGCAGGTTCTTAAGCCCCTGGTTGATGAGCTGGGCAAGAAATTTCCGAAAAAAGAAGATGCACTGAAAAAGCAGCAGGCTACAATGGATCTCTATAAGCGAGCTGGTGTTAATCCAATGGGAGGCTGTCTTCCAATGCTTCTTCAGATGCCGATATTATTTGCGATGTTCAGATTCTTCCCGGTTTCAATCGAGCTGAGACAAGAACATTTCCTGTGGGCAACTGACTTATCTACATATGATTCCATATTGAAATTGCCATTCATTATTCCTATGTATGGAGATCATGTTAGTCTTTTCACACTCCTGATGACTGCATCTACACTGCTGACAATGAAAATGCAGGGTTCATCACCCGGATCGGACCAGCCGGGGATGAAGCTGATGATGTATATGATGCCTGTTATGTTTATGCTGATCCTGAACAATTTTTCATCAGGTCTTACCTATTATTACTTTCTTGCCAACGTGATTACTTATCTTCAGAACGTTGTTTCCAAACGTTTCATTAACGCAGATGCTGTTTTTGCTACACTGGAGGAGAATAAAAAGAAACCTATGAAAAAATCAAAATGGCAGCAGAGACTTGAAGATGCTGCAAGACAGAGAGGAATCAATCCTCCAAAGAAATAATTAATTTAAATATTTCGGTATTTTTAAAGGTATTGCGGAAGCAATGCCTTTTTTGTTAAAAATGTATAAAATACTGACTACCTGAAAAATTTGTCTTAATTTTAATCCATTATCATTTGGGGAAATGGGGAAAAAATTTAAGAATAAAGATTTAGCCGCCAGGCTTGGCGTATCAAGTACATTAGTTTCACTGGTACTTAACAACAAGGCTGACGAGCAGGGTATCAAGAAAGATACTCAGGAAAAAGTACTTGCCCTTGCAAAGCAGATGGGCTTCTTTGGTAATCCGGCAGTCGAGAGCGAATCTCTTCCTGTTGAAGATAAGCCAGGTATACTTGGAATGCTTGTACCTTCTTGCAATGATCCGTTTGTAATACAGATCACACCATTCCTGCAAAAAGCATTTTCGAGCATCGGTGTAGGATTTTCAATTATTACAAAAGATCCTGATGACCAGAGATACGACAGAATGGTAGGAGCATTCAGAAAATTCTATAGTGGTCTCATCCTTTACGGGGAAGCAGCTGATGAAAATACAATCAGATCTCTGAGGGCTGTTGATTATCCTTTTATTATTCTCGAAAAAAACAGCAGGACACTTCGTCTGAATACGGTATCAACCGATTCTGCTGCAGGGGCATCTCTTGTAGCAAGTCATATTGCTAGGCTTGGATATAAAAATGTAGTAATTGTAGCTGACCGAAAAAGGGCACATTCAAATATTACTGAAATCCGGGATATTACTGATGAATTGGGCAAAAACCCATTCTTCAATAAACCCGCTATTATTGAAATTGACAATTCATTGATAGGGGATGATCTGGATTTTAGTAAATTTGAACAACTATTGCGTCCTCCTTTCAGGGCCGATATTATGATTGTTATGAATGCTGAACTTGTATATCCGTTAATGTCACTCCTGAGAAAGAAGAACCTGCGGATACCACAGGACATTGCTATAATATCTATGGAGGAAGGAACAGGATTTGATCTGATGTTCTCTCCTGTTACTGCATTGAAGAAGCAGTTGTCAGGTATGTCAGTGAAAGTTGCAAATATGATCTGGAGTGAAATAAAAAACTCAGGAAAAGGAAAGTTTAAAAGACAGGTATCCCTTCCTCCTGAGCTGATAATACGAAATTCCTGCGGAACTTTATGAACGAAAATTGAACACTATGAAACAGATTGAAAAACTCTTGATTTTTCTGATTTTAATAGTGTTTTACAGTTGTACGGAAAACCATCTTATACCTGACAAGGAATACAGGGAAGTTGTTGAAAAATCATTTGCTGAGCGAAAGCAGCTGGCAAAAAACAGAGAGAAAGAACTATTTTCAGTTTTTAATAATGAAATTTCAGAGCAGCAAAGTGAAGCTATGAAGTTTCTTTATGCTTTTATGCCCCTTAACGATCTGGCTGATTACTCAGGGGAATTTTTTCTGGCAAATGCAGATCTTTCAATTAAAGCAAGAGAAGAAGCAACCTGGGGAAAAACTATTCCCGCTGACATCTTTCTTCATTATATATTACCGGTTAGAGTAAATAATGAGAACCTTGATTCGTTCAGGATAGTATATTATGATGAGATAATGTCGCGCATTGGCATGCTCAATCTCAAGGAAGCTGCGCTGGAAATCAATCACTGGTGTCATGAAAAAGTGAACTATCAGGCAGCTGATATTCGCACATCCTCACCAATGGCAACAATTTTATCAGCAAGAGGCCGCTGCGGTGAAGAATCAACATTTACAGTTGCAGCACTGCGAACGGCCGGAATACCCGCCAGACAGGTCTATACTCCCCGCTGGGCCCATAGTGATGATAACCATGCCTGGGTTGAGATATGGGACAAAGGCGAATGGTTCTATCTTGGAGCATGCGAACCTGAACCTGTTCTTGACAGAGGCTGGTTCACAGAACCGGCGCGTCGTGCAATGCTCGTTCATACAAAATCGTTTGGTGCACCATATGGCAAAGAAAACAGGATAAATAGTTTCAGGTTTTATTCTGAAGTCAATAATCTGGCAAAATATGCAGTAACAAAAAAATATTAGTTCATGTAACTGATGGCAGCGGCAAACCTGTAATAAATGCAAATGTTGAGTATAAAATATATAATTACGCTGAATTTTACCCGCTAACTCAGGTTCCGACTGATGATAAAGGATTCAGTAGTTTTGAAACAGGATTGGGCGATTTGTTAATATGGGTATCTAAGGATGGCCTATTTGATTTCCGAAAGATATCTGTAGATGAGAATGATACTATTCAGCTTAAACTTGGAAGAGAACCTGCTAATGGTGAACATATTGATCTCGATCTTAGTGTTCCGGTTGCACGATCTCCTTACCCGGGAATATCTGAGGAGCTTATTAGTGAAAATGAACAAAAACTTGCTGAGGAAAACCTAATCAGAAAGGAATATATTGATTCGTGGATACAGCCTGAAGAAGTAAAGCTTTTTGCAGCAGACAGAAAAATTGATTCCTCAAGATTGGTATCGGTTTTTTCACGCAGCATGGGAAACTATAATGAAATAATCTCTTTTATTTCAATTGTTCCTGATTCTCTTATTGAAAAAGCATTATTGCTTCTTGAGGGACTGGCTGATAAAGATCTTCGTGATACAAAGTCAGTTATCCTGGCCGATCATTTGTTTTATTGCAATATGCCTGTTGAAAAACTAAAGGAGGAATCATTTAAAAGCAATTTACAATATACACTTAATCCGAGGATAGGTAATGAGATGCTTGGCCCATGGAGAAGCTATTTCAGATCAGCTCTTCCGGAACAACTGGTTACTGATTCAAGACAGGATCCTTCACTTATTATTTCCTATATTAATGAAAATATAAAACTTGATGAAGAGGAGAATTACTATAAAACTCCTATCACACCAATCGGAGTCCACGAGCTGAAAGTCTCAGATTCCTGGTCACGGTCCATATGTTTTGTTGCTATTTGCAGAAGTATGGGCATTCCAGCCAGACTGGAAGAAGGGAGACTAATTCCCCAATATTATAAAGATAGTGTCTGGCATGATGTGTATTTTGCAGGACAGGTGCAACCCTCTGAAAAAAAGGGTTACATCAGAATTAGCTCAACTGAAAAAAAACCCGTACCTGAATACTATACACACTTTACCCTGGCGAGATTTGAAAATGGCAGGTATATGACTCTTGCTTATGATTATAACAGGAAAGCAACTGATTTCAGAGAGGAAATTTCCCTTCCGCCCGGAAAGTATATGCTCGTGACAGGCAACAGGATTTCAGATAGCCGGATATTATCTGATCTGACATTTTTTGAACTCAGGGAGAACGAACACAAGAAAATAATAATATCATTAAGGAAGGAAACCACCGAAAGTAAAAATCTGGGGCATGTTGATATTGAGGCTATTTCTAAGCTTTTTCAAGATAAGAACAATATGATCACCAGCATTAAGACCCATGGATTGGTATTAATATGGATTGACCCAGATAACGAACCAACCAGGCATATCTTTAATGATTTACCAATTCTCAAATCGGAGCTTGATTCATGGGGAGGATATTTTGTTTTTTTAAATGCAAAAACCTCTTTGGCTACAGGCTTTGATCCATCTTCCTTAAAGGGACTTCCGTTGAATTCACTTTTTTCCAACGATTATAATTTTGAAATTTTTAAATCAGCCCTGTCAGTTAATTCACTTTCCGGCAATAATCTTCCTCATGTCCTGGTTGCTGATAATGAAGGGAATATAGTTTATGCCTCTTCCGGATACCGGGTTGGAGTTGGAGAGCAGATACTCAAACATGTTAAGTAGGAGTGTTGTTAACAACTGTTCATATCATTATTAATTCTTTTTGCTGAGTATTTTTAATTCACATATATTTGTAATGTTTTGGTGTTGCAGTATAACAAATATTACTGCAATGAAAAGGGAATGCGGTTAGAATCCGCAACAGTACCCGCTGCTGTGATGCCCTGTCGTTCATACGATAATGGTTTTATGAAATACCTGCCACTGTTCCGATACAGAGGGATGGGAAGGCTTCATAGAACCGGGATAAGTCAGAAGACCTGCCATTAACTACGATATTCAAAGCTTTCGGGAAGAAAAGCAAGAGTCATTTATTGATTCCCGCCTTCTAATTTCCGTAGAGCAGTAAAGCTTTGAAGATCAAAAAACTGATTACTTAGTGATTATTGCAGGAAATAGAATGTTCATGTCAGAAAATATCAGATTAAACAGGAAGATGCAGTTCTCCGGACTGATATTATTAATCTGTCTCCCTTTGCAAGGCCAGTTAACTTCTCTGAAGGACACAATAAAAATTAATGAAGTAATAATATCAGGTAATAAGCCTAGTGAAAAACTGAAAGGATTTAAAACAACACTTATTGATTCCTCCGTTATGTGGAATTACAGTGATGAATCCATTGCAAATCTACTTTCTGAGAACTCTGGCATTTTTATAAAAAGCTATGGTATAAGCGGCTCTGCCACACCTTCATTCAGGGGAACAGGTGCAGGTCATACCCAGCTTCAATGGAATAATATCAATATAAACAATCCAATGCTCGGACAGCCTGATCTTTCACTGGTCCCTGCCGGCTTAATTGATGAGGTGGAAATAAGTTATGGAGGCTCTTCAATATCAACTGGAACAGGAGGAATAGGAGGTATTGTAAATCTTGAAAACAAACCTTTATGGCGCAATGGATCAATAATTTCATTAAGTCCGGCAATCGGTAGTTTTGGACGCTACTCCGGCTTGTTAAAAGTCCGAACAGGAAACCTTAATTTTCAGTCATCGACAAAAGCTTACCTGAGTGTCGCAGAAAATAACTTTAAATATATTAATGATGTACAAACAGCTGAGCCAGTACAGGAAGAAATGATAAACAGCGAGTCAATGCAAAAGGGATTCCTTCAGGAATTTTATTACAAAAAATCAAAGGATATTCTTTCTGCAAGGCTCTGGTACCAGTTTGCTGACCGCAATCTTCCCTTTTCAATGTTAATGCCAAGATCCTCATTATCAGAGAATCAGATAGATGAATCTTTCAGAACGATGCTGAATTATGATAGTCACATTGGAGTTTCAGAGTTTTTTGTGACAGGTGCATTTTCTTTATCAAAGCTTAACTATGTCAATCAACTTGCATTAATTGATTCCCGGAACCGTTCTGAATCAATGTCGTTTAAAGCAGGTTTTACGAATAGGATAGGGGATTATGTAAAGACAAAATTTATACTTGAGAATGAGCATATTCAGGTAAGGACAGAAAACTATTCTGATAATAAAGCACTTAGGAATGTTTCATCTCTGACCTCCATGGCTGAAATTAACAGCAGCAGCCGTCTTGGTGCAACAGTCCTCTTGAAAGAAGTATTGAATGGGAATTCGTTTCTTATTCCTGATTTTTCAGCCGGTTTACAGTGGAAGATTACTGAAGCTGATGAATATTTACTGAAAGCCAACTTCTCACGAAATTCTAAATTGCCTTCGATGAATGACCTGTTCTGGGTCCCTGGCGGTAATTCGGAACTTCTTGATGAGAGTGCATTAACATATGAACTTACTTATGAAATGGCCCATCAGTTTTCAATTCCCTTTAAGTCAAAATTTGATGTTACTCTTTATCATAATTCAATTCATAATTTGATACAGTGGAGACCAGGTATTTATTCATACTGGGAGGCAGAAAATGTAAAAGATGTAAATACTTCCGGAATTGAATCTGCAGCTTTCTTTGAATACATTACCGACCGGGTGACTTCATTTGTAAAACTCGCCTACACATATACTAACGCCACTACAATTGGCTCTGTTTTGCCTAATGACGAATCTTTAGGCAAACAACTTGTCTATGTTCCGGAACATCAGGCGAATGCAATGATGCGGTTTATTTTTAAGAGTACATATGCAGACTGGAAAACAGGATATACCGGGAGAAGATATACAACAACGGATAACTCATCTTTTCTTCCGGGTTTTGTTCTTCATTCCTTATCATCAGGATATATGCTTCATCGCAGATCAAATATTTTAAATTTCTGTATAACTATTGATAATCTATTCAATACCAGCTATCAGGCTATTGCATATTATCCTCAGCCCGGGCGAACATACTCACTTAAATTATTAATTCAAATAACAAAGTAAACCTGAATGAAAAATCTTTTTCTAATCGCTTCCATATTTGTTTTGTTTTCATCATGCATTAAGGACAATGGTGATTCAGGGTCCTTTTTAAGCGGAAATGGTGTTTTTTTAATAAATGAGGGAAATTTTATGGGAGGTAATGGATCATTGTCATTTTATTCATATGATTCAGCCAGAATCTATAATGATCTTTTTCTGAATGTTAATGGAAGACCTCTTGGTGATGTACCTAATTCCATGGCAATATCAGGCGAAAGAATATATATTGTGGTAAATAATTCAGGCAAAATCGAGGTTGTGGATAAAAACACATTGGAATCTGTAAAAACTATAACCGGCCTTAAGGCTCCACGTCAAATTTCAATTATAAGTAGTTCAAAGGCTTACGTATCAAGCATGTATTCTGATTCTGTCACAGTGTTAGATTTGTCCGACAATTCAATCTCCGGGTACATTAATTTACGGAGGACATCCGAAGCCATTGCAGTATTGAGAAACAGGGCATTTATTGCTAACTGGATTGGAGGAAAAGAGGTCATTGTAATTAATACTGATAATAACAAAGTCATTGATTCCATTGAGGTTGCAACTGAGCCTGAGAGTATGGTAATTGATAAGGATAAAACACTATGGGTGTTATGTAATGGAGGCTGGATGAGAGAGAATTTTGCAGAACTCATATCCGTGAGCACTTCTACAAATGATATTGAAAAAAAGCTGGTATTTCCTTCAAAGCTCTCATCACCTTCCTGTCTCCAGATTGATGGAACCGGGTCAACCCTTTATTACATGGAATCAGGGGTAAGGAAAATGAAGACAGACGCCTCTTCTGTTCCTTCCACCGCTGCTTTTATCCCGGAAGCTGGCCACTATTTTTATAAAATGGCTGTTAATCCTGTAAATGGAGATGTGCTTGTTACAGATGCTGTTGATTATCAGCAAAAAGGACATTTGCTCATTTATAATAGCACTGGAACCCTTAAATCAGATGAACGTACAGATATAATTCCTGGGATGATGTATTTCAGACTGAATTCAGATTTTAACTGATGAAGAGCTCCTGTCAATCATATTTCCCATTTGCAGCTTACAAAGCAGTCTATATTGTTATTCTTGCGCTTCTTATAATTTCGTGCAAAGGAAGAAACGAAAATACGATCAATAAAAATTTAATCACTGACAGCCTTACTATAAAGTCTGCAAAGGGTTTCTATATTAACCGATACAAAGATTATTCCATAGTAACGATAATGAATCCCTGGCAGGGAGCAGAAGGAATTAAACTAGTATATTACCTGGTAAAAAAAGGCTCCCCGTTGCCTGAAGGAATAACTTCAGAACAAATCATTTCTGTTCCGCTGAAAAGTATAGTCTGTATGTCAACCACTTATGCAGGTATGATCACTGCACTTGGTGAAAGTAATTCTTTAACAGGGCTTTCAACAGCAGATTTTGCTTATTCAGAAGAAATATCCGATAGGGTTAAAAAGGGAGTGATCAGTGAGGTAGGATATGAAATGAGCCTTAACTATGAACTGATTATAAAGATCTCTCCGGATCTTGTAATGATGTACGGAATAGGAAGTGAATCAGCAGGCCATATCAATAAACTGCGCGAGCTTGGCATTAATATTATGTTTAACGGAGACTACCTTGAAGTTGATCCGCTTGCAAAAGCAGAATGGATCAAACTATTCGGAGCCCTCTACTGCAAAGAGAAACTAGCTGACAGTATTTACAATGCTGAAGTAAAGGCTTATAATACCATCAGGGACTTCGTAAATGAAAACTCATCTCAAAAGCCGGCAGTACTTCTGGGATTACCATTTAAGGATACATGGTATATTTCCCCGGGAAATTCATTTGTCAGCAAACTAATAGGCGATGCAGGCGGCAATTATCTCTGGAAGAAAACTGCTTCATCAGTCTCAATGCCATATGGTCTTGAAAATGTATATATTGCTGCTATGAATGCAGATTACTGGCTAAATATAGGAACTGTTAAGAATTCCGGAGAAATTACCGTGGTTGACAAGAGGCTGGCAGACCTGGAATGCTTCAGGAGCGGAAATCTGTATAACAACAATAAGCGTGTCACTGATTCAGGTGGCAACGATTATTGGGAGAGCGGGGCTGTATGGCCTCATATAATACTTAAAGATATTGCCTCAATACTCCACCCTGAATTGTTTCCGGAATATGAACTGTATTTTTATCAAAAAATTAACTGACTTAATGTAAGTTGAGCACCAGAGCCTTTATATCACAGGATTTAACTCTGCCATCACCTGGTAAGCAATATCTTATTTTCATAGGACTGTTTTTTCTTACTATTTTGTTTTTTTTTCTGGATCTCTTTCTAGGATCTGTAAGCCTAAATGCTGCAGATATCTGGCATGCTCTGTTCTCGGGAGGAAATGGTCAGCTGGAAATAATACTCTTTAAATTCAGGCTTCCCAAAGCTTTAACTGCTTTACTGGTCGGAATAGGCCTCTCTCTCAGCGGACTCCAGATGCAAACGATTTTCAGGAACCCTTTGGCAGGTCCTGATGTTCTTGGTATTACTTCAGGGGCAAGTCTGGGCGTGGCTTTTGTTATTCTTGGTTTTTCAGTCAGCATTTCTCCTGAAACACTTCAAGGTTTTGGCAACTGGATACTGGTTATATCATCATGGGCCGGAGCAGGGGCAATAATGATTGTAATACTTATTATAGCTTCAAGGATCAAAGATATAATGACTATTCTTATACTAGGGATTATGCTTTCTAGCGGAATTTCAGCTCTTGTAATACTTATGCAGTATTTCAGCAGTGAATCGCTTCTTAAGTCATATGTTATCTGGACAATGGGCAGCCTTGGAAATCTTACATCTGACCAGCTTATGGTTTTAATGATATCAGTTTCAGTAGGGATTATTCTTAGTCTGGTTTCATCTAAGATGCTTAATGCTTTGCTGTTAGGTGAAAATTATGCTGTTAGCATTGGACTTAACGTAAAATTTGCAAGAGTAGTTGTTTTTAGCTGCACAAGTATATTAGCGGGTAGTGTTACTGCTTTTTGCGGACCAATTGGTTTTATAGGAATTGCAGTTCCGCATATGGCCAGAATATTGTTCAGAACATCAGATCATAAAATTCTGATACCAGGTACAATACTCATAGGCGGATCTGTTATGCTGTTAAGTGATATTATTGCTCAGCTCCCCGGATCGGAAAAAGTACTCCCGCTAAATGCAGTTACATCACTAATCGGAATTCCTATTGTCATCTGGGTAATTATGAGAAACAGAAAATATTCCGGCATATACTAATGCTCACTGCTGAAAAAATAGTTGCAATTGATAGGCTCCGAACAGGTTATAGTTCAGGAAGTAATGAGATAATTATTCTTGATGAGCTTCATGCAACTGCATTCAAGGGTGAACTCATTGCTGTTATCGGCAAAAATGGAGCTGGCAAAAGCACCTTATTAAGGACCATAATCGGTCTTCAAACTGCACTTGACGGTAAAATATTTCATGAAGGGAAAGATATACTGGAATATTCAAGACTTGAACTTGCAAGAAAAGTAGGTTTAATCTCCACGGAAACAGTTAGGGCAACAAATATGAATGTATATGATCTTGTTGCTCTTGGCCGTTATCCCTACACAAACTGGACAGGCAGAATAGATATGGATAATCATATCAGGATTCTTGAAGCTATTCAGGATGCAGGGATGACAGCATTTTCCTCACGCTTCATCAGTGAGCTATCAGATGGTGAACGCCAGAGAGCTATGATTGCAAGGATTCTGGCACAGGATACAGGATTGATGGTAATGGATGAACCTACAGCATTTCTTGATATTGGTAGTAAATTTGAAATATTCCATTTGTTGCATAACCTTGCAAAATCAACAGGGAAAACAATTATTTTCTCAACACATGATCTGCAAATGGCAATAAGTCAGGCTGACAAGATCTGGCTTCTGAAGGATAAAGGTCTTGTTGAGGGAGCGCCGGAAGACCTTATGATCCAGGGAGAATTTGATCATATATTTGATTCATCTCCTGCCAGGTATAATTCAGATCAGGGAACCTTTACTTTTATCAGTGAAGAGCATGGTAGTATCTATGTCGAAGGGGAGGGGATACTGCGCCACTGGACTGAAAAGACTCTTAACCGGATTGGGTTTGCTGTTTCAAGAGAGAAAACTGATAGATATATAATTGTACCATCAGGCAATTATAAAAACTGGCAGCTTATAAATAGCCAGGTAATCCACGAATTCACATCGTTATATGATCTGGCAGCTGGAGTATTAGCTATCAGTCAATCATCTATTTAGAATACTTCCTGTAATTTTCTATAAATGAACCAATATTTTCCACAGAAAGTTTCTTGGCTATTATCTTTTTGTTTTTATCAAGGATATAAACCATAGGAGTAGACTGTACATTATAATAATAATCGAAATGAGAACTCCTTTGCGGATCCCACCCGTTTATCCAGGTTAGCTGGTTCTCTTCAATGTATTTTGACCATTTCTCCTTTTCAGCTGTGGTACATATAGCAAAAACCTCAATATTTTCATTTTTTGCCTTTTCGTAATATGCTTTTAGCTTGGGAGTAGCTTCCTTGCAATGTCCGCAATCGGGTTCCCAAAAATATAGTATTGTAAATTCCTTTTCAACATCATAAAGCGATACAAAGATTCCCTTATAAGAATCCATTACAAGATTCTGCGCCTTTTTCCCTATAAGGTTAGGTTTTATGAGTTCAATCTGCTTTCGCAGGTCATCTTTAAACTCTTTTGTGACCCAGTCAGCTTTTCCTGACAGATATATATCATCTGCAAGCTTTACCATAACAGCATCATGCCCCATAATCTCACTGGTCCTGAAATGATTAAAAAGGAAAACAGACACAAACTGAAAAACCTTATAATTATCCTTGCACTTAGCAATTATTTTATCAATTTCCTTATTAATCGAATCGGGAGCCTGTATTACCACATTTGAAAAAAAAGTATTGAGCTTTGCATGCAGAATCGGAGTTCTAATCAGTCTTTCATCTGTAAAACTGATATTGTCAAAAAAATGATCCTTGTTGTAGTTGTAGTTCAAAACCCATCTAAGTGAATCCGGATTTTTGGTTCCGTTCGGAATTTGAAATTCTGGTATTTCAGGAGGTAAAATAGCCCTGACAAGAGTACCCAGCATATTACCCTTATTTTCAGCTATCACACTGTTAATATAATCTTTCATAATCTTCTCCTGCGCTACCTGGGTTTCGTTGATTACATTAAGAGAATCCTTGTTATCTTTATTGTTCTGTGACCGCTTTGAAAGAGCGGACATCTGTTCCTGAAGCTTTCCCCACTTTTTCTGGTATGAAATAAATGCAGTATTTTCATCTGAACCATCAAACTTCAGGGTGTTGAAATAATCTGTATACGAACAACTGACACTGAAAATCTGATCGGTAGAAATCAGCATCTCAAAATAATTTCTTCCGGGAAGTACGATCATATAGATTCCTTGTGGCAGTTGTTGCTGACCTTTAAGAACAGCTCTACCCGAATTGTCCAGTTTTATTGTATCATTTATATATTGCTTATCTCCAAGATGATATGCGAGATAAACAGAAGAATCTCTCAAGCCGCTGATAGCCAGGCTTATCTCATACCCCTGCTTTAACTGGCTGAATATACAGGCAGGAAGCAAAGAAAAAAGAATAATAAGTAAATATTTCCTCATGAGTACTCAGATATTATAAACATTCTATGCAAAAGTAGCCATTGCAATTTCTTTGCCAAAGATTTCAAATTTAATATTATGAAAATATGTTGTATTTTTGATTTATGAACACTGTCAATAAAATGAAGATATCCCTTTTAATTCCTGTTTGCAATTATGATATAGTAGCACTTGTACACAGTATGAAAGGGGCCATGTCAACTGTTCCTGAATTATGTGAAATCCTGATTGGCGATGATGCCTCAACGCCGGAATATAAAGAAAAATTCAGAGCATTGGAGGGGAACGGCGTCAGGATCATTTCATCTGAAAAAAATATAGGAAGGGCTGCCACCAGGAATAAGCTGGCTCTTGAAGCAACTGGCGATTACCTTCTTTTCATTGATGCGGACATGATGCTGACAGGTACAGCTGATTCCTACCTCCTGAAATATATTTCCTCAATCGGTACAACTCAGGTAATATGTGGTGGAATTACTTATAGCGATAGTCCTCCGGGTGATCCTGATAAGCTTTTAAGGTGGAAATATGGTAAATGGAGAGAACAGAAAAAAGCTTCAGAAAGAAAAAAGCATCCTTATACAGATTTCTTCACATTTAATGTACTCATTGCCAAATCTGTTTTTTCAAAGATTCGTTTCTACGAAGAACTTAAACAATACGGTCATGAGGATACTCTTCTGAGTTATCAGCTCAGAAATGCTGGTATCAATATTCTTCATATTGACAATTGCCTTGTTCATGAGGGACTGGAATCAAACAGGGAATATCTTGATAAAGTAAAGCTTAGTGTAGAGAATCTAAGTATGCTTTATGATAAAGTCACTGATAAAAAGGTATTTTGTGATACACTTACAATGTTAAAATCATATCACAAAATAAGTTTTCTCAGGCTTACACTCTTATTTGCAGGTATTTTTATAAGATACAGGGAAAGGATGGAGATGATCCTGGAATCGGGAAACAGATCGAACTACCTTTTTGTTTTTTACAGAATGAGCATGTTCTGTACCTACAGGGAGATTCATAGAAGAAAAATATTATGGCTATATTCTGATCAATTGTTAATCAGCAGTATAGGTCTGCGCGAATAGTCCTGAAAAAAATTATTATAACACTATTCGCAATAAATTCTTGCTGAAATTCAGATATCAGTTCTTATCATAGAAACATTTCCATCAGGACGTTTGAGTGCTTTCAGCACAAAACTGAATCTGTCTGTCATCGTGCATAAAAAGAAATCAGTAGGAGGAGAGAAATCAATATTTTCCTTTCTGAAAAAACGCTTTCCTGATGAAAACTGAAGTGCAGTAATATCTTTTTCAGAAATTGATGATTTTCCTATTAATCTTTCTTTTATCAGTTCAGCACATAATATATCCTCATCAGCAGTTACACTTGCCCGGTAACCCATGGCAACAAGAAATACAACCGATGGATTCAGTTGTTTTATGTATCTGACCACAGCTCCGGCATTAACAAAACTTCCGGTAATAACTGTTTCAGCATTTTCAGCATTTATAAGTCCCTGTGTACCCGCAGTGGTTGTATGTATAATGGTCTTCCCCTGCAGGTCAGCCTTAAGAATTTCTGTAGGGCTGTTACCAAGGTCAAACCCTGGTATCTTTTTTTCATCTCTTTCACCAACCAGCACAGAATTCAAATATACCTGCTTAAGTTTCAAAGCATTTTCTACCTCAGAGCTTGCAATTATCTGAGATGCTCCTGCATCGAAGGCATAGCATTCAACTGAAAATGCCCTGAAAACATCAATTATTACAGTTAAACCCTCAGCCTTTTTAGCACCCTCAACAAATTCAGTTATTTCAATCCTCATTCAACAAGTTTTATAAAGTGAAATTAGTACAATTTTGTATATTTGAACATAATCTGAAAAAAATGGAAAATCCTGTTTCATGGGCAATAACCCAGATCAAGCGTATAAATGAAATGATCTGGCATACACCATTATCTGAGATTTCTAAGGGTAAGACTTTTCTGATAAAGCAACTTAGGATTTTAATGATAGCAGCCAGAGGATTCTCTAACGATAAAGTTCAGCTAAGAGCATCCGCCCTCACTTTCTATTCCATGTTATCTGTAATACCTGTTGCCGCAATAGCGTTTGCAATTGCTAAAGGATTTGGCCTTGATCAGAACCTGGAAGAACTGATAACCAAAGAATTTGCCTCTCATCAGGAGGTTCTTAACTGGCTTCTTTCGAGTGCAAGAACAGCACTTGAGGAAACACGGGGTGGTTACCTTGCCGGTGTTGGTATGATTATTCTCTTCTGGTCGGTTATGGCTCTTCTAAATCATATTGAAAATTCGTTTAATCACATCTGGCAGATAAGGTCCTCACGGCCATGGTATCGAAAATTCACAGATTACCTTACAATAATGCTTATTGCACCTGTTTTTATTATTCTTTCAAGCAGTATCACAGTTTTTATTTCGACCTATATGACCGAATTTATGTCGAAAGCTCCGATCCTTGATTTTTTCAAACCGCTTGTTACTTTCACTTTTAAATTTGCACCATATTTTCTGACATGGGTTACTCTCACCGTGTTGTTCATCATAATGCCTAATACAAAAGTTAAGTTCGTTCCTGCACTTATTTCCGGCATTATCGCTGGAACCGCAGTTCAGGTTTTACAATGGTTATACATTGACCTGCAGTTTGGAATTACAAAGCTAAGTGCCATCTACGGCAGTTTTGCAGCTGTACCTCTTTTTATTCTCTGGCTTCAGTATACATGGCTCGTAATACTTCTTGGAGCAGAATTATCCTTTGCAAATCAGAATATATCAAATTATGAATATGAATCTGATTCCCTTAATATAAGTCATTACCAGAAACGGGCACTGGTCCTCATGATAATGCATATAATTATTAAGAAATTCGAAGTTGGAGAGCGTCCTATAAGTGCTGAAAACACAGCTCTTAATCTTAAGATTCCTGTCAGGCTGGTAAGGGATATACTTCAGGATCTTCACGATGTTAACCTGGTGTCAATCGTTCACGAAAATGAAAAGAAGGAGAGGCTTTACCAACCTTCAATTGATATTTCAAAACTTACTGTAAGTTATATCTTTTCCAAAATCGACAAGCATGGAAATGAACAGATTACACTTAACCGCAATGCTGATTATGAAAAGGTGATCTCAATGCTTGATAAGTTTGACCGAATGATTTTGAAATCCGATTCAAATGTTCTTATCAAAGATCTTTAGCCTTTCTTGACTTTTTCACGATCTTTCCTGAAGTGAAATTCTCAACATAACTTATGAATTCTGTAAAGGAATTCCAGTTGTGAAAAAAATAATTTCGCATTGGAACTATCATATGCTTTGTTTCAGCCTCCTTTTCCCAGTAACTTTTCAGATTTTCGGCAGGAAAAATACGGTCTATCTCGCTTATTATTGCATAGTCCATTTTAAAACCAGACTCTTTATGTTCCATAATCCTGTTGTACAACCATCTCAGCTCATCCTGAAGTGATTTAATGGTTCTCTTTGGAACTCTGTCTGCATTAATAAGATATGTCTTTCTGTCTCCAAATACTCTCAGGTAAAACTTCTCCATATTCTCTTCTGTAATGTTGTTAAGAGTACCTTCAAAAACACTGAGAGGGATTCCGTATTGGTTATCGGCTGGAAAAGGAGTTCCGTTAACTGCAATTGAAACATCAGGTATAATACCGGTTTTAGAGGTAAGATATTCAGCAGCCCAAACGCCAAGTGACCATCCGATGAGAGTTATTCTTTCATAAGTTTTGGTTTCAGGCAGAACAAGAGCTTCATCAGCTGAATAATTATAGAACATGATGAAATCAAAATCATCAGTACAAAGAGGAACAAACATGTTCTCATCTGAGCCCCATCCACCAAAAAAAACAACAAGGTGACTATTCTTTTCCCTTCGCCTGATATAAGTCCTCATAAAAATTTGCGAATCATCTGATATAACTACCCTCTGATGCTATCAAAGATATACTAATTTTTTAAAGCATTAAAAAAGTTTTATGACAGATGGTATTTATTAAAAAGGTATGAAAAAAAAGAGGAGAAGGGTAGCAGTGATAATCTGGGAACGGGTCTTACTAGTGAGATAATTCCCGTGTCTACTGTCTGATAAAAGGATGGAACCATAGTAAGCTGGCGCTTTACCTCAGGCTCCTGATGTGAAAGTCAATGTCTGCAATACAATCCTATTGATTTCACTTTCTACCCTTGCTCATCTCCTCTTAAAATCAATAGCATGAGCTTGCATCAAATTTAAATAAAATATTATTAATGCAAAAATATATTATGTGATATTATGACCAGTGATATAAACGTTTGAGAAAATAATGTTTAAATTTGATAGAAACGAACAAAATAATCCTACACTGTCATGGTTGCTGAACTTGAGAGTATATCTTATGATGATGGAGGCGGTTTTCAGGCTTCTTATATTAATGATTCAGGAGGGATCTGGCACTTTCATCCTGAGTATGAACTTGTTCTTAATATAAAGAGTAACGGAACAAGGATCATAGGCGATAGCGTAGAGTTATTTGATGAGTATGATATGGTTCTTATAGCAGGGAATATTCCGCATAGCTGGAACTATTATAAACAGGATAATCAGCTTCCTGAAAAACATGGAATAATGATGCATTTCAGAACCTCTTCCCTTGGGGAGGCCTTTCTTTCACAACATGAAATGTCATCATTAAATCAATTGCTATCCGATACTGAACGCGGAATAGCTTTCTCTGCTGAAGATGCAAGGAAGGCTGAGAAATTTCTGGTTCAGATGACAAACGACAGGAGCATGGATAAAATGATAGATTTCTTTAATGTCCTCAACATAATGATAAAGGCTGAAAAGAAATCGTTTCTCTGTTCTGAAAATTATAAGATGGCCTTTGATGAGAAGGGAAATAAAAGAATGACAGATGTTTATACCTATATAAGAGAAAATTACTTTAAACCAATATCACTCCAGAATGCTGCAAAAATTGCCAGGATGAGTCCCTTTTCCTTTAGCCGCTATTTTAAAAAGAATTGCGGTGCATGTTTTGTGGAATACCTAAACCGTGTCCGGACAAATAAAGCCTGTTATCTTCTGAGGGAAACTGACTATCAGGTACAGGATATTGCTCTTGAATGCGGGTTTGGAAGTATCTCTAATTTCAATAAACAGTTCAGAAAAACAGAAGGTTTGTCACCAAGGGATTACAGGGCTCAGTTCAAATGATCCAACTATCCACTGAAAGGAATTACTTACCTGAAAAACCGTCGCTTCCATGTCAATGACTTTGCTTGAGAAAATACTTGCTTCGCATTCAGGAAAAGATTTTCTAAAACCAGGAGATATCGCAGATATTGAAATAGACTGCAGGGTAGCCCGCGATTTTGGAGGTGCTAATGTTGTAAAAAACCTGAATGAAAATGGATTAACTGTAATTGATCCCGATAAAACACTTTTTACATTTGATTGCAATCCAACCGGATCAGATCAGAAATATGCTGTCAATCAGCATTTTTGCAGATTGTACGCCCGTGAAAACGGAATCCGGGTATATGACATTGATGCCGGCATCGGAACTCATATCCTAATTGATCAGGGATATGTTAATCCCGGATCAACTGCTGTATCAACAGATTCTCATGCCAACATCCTGGGCGCAATTGGTGCATTCGGTCAGGGAATGGGTGATATGGATATTGCCGCAGCATGGAATAAAGGTAAAGTATGGTTCAAGGTCCCTCCATCAGTTAAGATTAATTTCAATGGAGTCTTGCCCTTAATTGTAACTGCTAAGGATGTGGCGCTAAACCTCCTGAGAAGATTCGGTGCAAATTCCCTTCTTGGCTATTCTATTGAGCTTTATGGACCATCAGTAGATATGATGACTCTGGATGAGCGCATTACGATTTCATCAATGGCTACAGAAATGGGAGCGATTATAATACTCTTTCCTCCAACACTGGAAATTATATCATATTGCACCGCAAGGACAAAATCAGAATTTTCGCCTGTATACGCAGATGATGGTGCATCCTATGAAAAAATATATAATATAGATGTATCCGGATTCAAACCTCTTGTATCACTTCCCGGAGAACCCCACAACACTGCTTTAATTTCTGAAGTGGCAGGTAAAAAAATTGACTCCGCTTTTATTGGTAGCTGCACTAATGGCAGGATTGAAGATCTGGAAGCGGTAGCAAAAATACTTGTAAACAGAAAAACGGCCCCCGGAGTTGTCCTGAAAATTGTCCCGGCAACAGATATGATCTGGAAGGAATGCATGGATAAGGGTTTCCTTGATACTTTTAAGAAAGCAGGAGCTCTGGTTTCAAATGCAGGATGTGCAGGATGTGCTGCCGGACAGGTAGGCCAAAATGGACTGGGAGAAGTTACAATAAGTACCGGAAACCGGAATTTTTCAGGTAAGCAGGGAAAAGGAAGTGTTTATCTTGCCTCACCGGCAATTGTAGCAGCATCTGCAATTGCCGGATTTATTACCACCCCGGATGAAATACCGGATGAACCAGAAATATTTATCCAAACCAGGAAGCAATCAGGAGAAAACGAATTAGTTAATGCAAAAAATGATAAGTCACCCAAAGATAACGTAATAGAAGGACGGATATGGCTAATAAACCGTGACAACATAGATACTGATATGATTTTTCATAACAGGTATCTTTCAATTACTGACATTAAGGAGATGGGACAATATACATTCGATAACCTCGAAGGATTTAAAAAATTTTCCAGTTACGCACAGCCGGGTGATATTATTATCACAGGACGTAATTTTGGTTGCGGCAGTTCCAGACAGCAGGCTGTTGATTGTTTCAGTTCACTGGGGATTAAAGCAATAATTGCTGAATCGTTCGGGTCAATTTATGAGAGAAATGCAATAAATGCTGCCTTTCCCATTATCATATGCAAATATCTCCATGAGGACCAAATACTTGAAGGAGACAGGATCCGGGTGGATTTAAAAAATGGAGGAATACTAAATCTCAGAACAGGAGTCAAAATAGATTCAGAACCTTTCTCCGATATGCAGTATGAAATTTACCAGAGAGGAGGATTGCTTGCATGAGGAAAACTAATGCCTGTCCATTATGATCAAACTTAATCCGGGAACATTTGCCGAAAAAATATTCAATGCCCCCGCCGGCTCAATTGTTTTTGCGAAACCTGATATTATTCTGACGCACGACAACACATCGAGCATATACAAAACCTTTCAGAAGATGGGGGGGAAATCCGTTTTTAATCCGGAACAGATGCTTGTTGTACTTGATCATAATGCACCTCCGGCTGATGCAAAACTGGCAAATCAGTACCAGGAAATACGGGAAATTGCAAAAGAACAGGGTATTACAAAATTTTATGATGCAGGGAACGGAATTTGCCATCAGATTATGTCATACCATGCCATGCCTGGCATGCTTATAGTTGGAAGCGACAGTCATACTTCAACTGCCGGAGCATTCAATGCTTTTGCTGCAGGAATTGACAGGACTGAGTCTGCAGGAATCTGGAAAAGGGGAGAGACATGGTTCAGGGTCCCTGAATCAGTAAAGATTTCACTTCTTGGTAAATTAGGTGAAAATATTTCCGCCAAGGATCTTGCTCTATGGATTATCGGAATGATTGGTTCTGACGGAGCTAATTATATGTCGATAGAATATCACGGTGAAGGAGTTGAAACACTGTCAATTTCAGACAGAATGGTTCTGGCTAATCTTGCATCTGAAATGGGAGCAAAGAATGCAGTTTTTCCTGCAGATAAAGTACTGTCTTCCTGGTATGGGAAAACCGTAAATGGTTTATGGGCAGATAGTGATGCCTGTTATTCTAAGGAGATAACAATTAATCTTGGGGAAATATTCCCTGTGGTTGCTGCACCACACCATGTGGATAATATTATCTCTATAGGAGATGCAGCAGGCACAATCGTTCATGAAGGGCTTATAGGAACATGTACCAATGGCAGGATGGAAGATCTGCGGATTGCTGCAGATATAATGCGGGGTAAGAGAATTAAGAATGGGTTCCAGCTTAACATAATTCCTGCTTCCAGAAAGATATATTTGCAGGCAATTGAAGAAGGTATCATAACTACCCTGATAAACACGGGAGCTAATGTTCTGACTCCTTCATGCGGACCCTGTCTGGGAACAGGACTTGGAATCCCTGCCAGCGGACATTCAGTTATATCAACAGCTAACCGTAATTTTTCAGGTAGAATGGGAAACAAAGAGGCCAGAATTTATCTGGCTTCACCAGCCACTGTTGCCTGTTCTGCACTAACAGGTTTAATTACAGATCCAAGGGAAACCAGGGGCACTGAAAAGTACCCTTTCAAAGTCTCTCAAAATGATGTCTTCTGCATTAAAACCGGTGATATCAGAAGAGAAAGTGAAGTCTGGGACTATTCAGATGCCGATAATCTTAACACAGATCTGATGTTTGCCGGAAAGCATACCTATAATGTATTGAGTACAGACGGCGACGGAATAATGAAACACCTTTTCGAGGATTTCGATCCTGAATTCTCAAAATGTGTAAAAAAAGGAGACATAATTATAGCTGGTGAAAATTTCGGATGCGGAAGTTCAAGGGAACATCCATCAGTGGGTCTTTCTCATGCTGGTATAAAGGCAATAATAGCTAAATCAGTTAACAGGATATTCTTCAGGTCTTCAATAAATCAGGGGCTGGTTTTAATTGTAAACAGAGATGCCGTAAATGCATACAAAAGAGGGATGAAGGTTGCCATTAATCATGAAGTTGGCGAATTGGTTGTAGGGAAAAGGAGTTTTGTATTTAAGCCTCTTCCTGATAAACTCAAGCAGATTATTGACCATAAAGGGCTGGTTAATTATATGAAAAGTCTTTAGGTAATAATTGCCTCATTTCATCCATTTGGAAAATCAGGTTGCAGAAATTGAAAAAAAATGTATTTTTGCAGCCGTAAAACGGTTCCGTAGCTCAGTTGGATAGAGCAACAGCCTTCTAAGCTGTGGGTCGAGCGTTCGAGTCGCTCCGGAATCACAAAAGACACTTGAAAGAGTGTCTTTTTATTTTGACAATGCAGCTCCTATTGCTGTAGCGTATTCAGCATCAACAGGAAACTCAAAGTTAATACTATAAGCTTTTGATATATGTGTTAGTATTTTCTGACCAAGTGGATTATTACTTCCGAAGCCGGTAACTACAACTATGTCGTTATTTTTGCTTCTTGCTGCAAATACAGATACCATTCCTATCACCTGATATGCCATATTAATTATACCTAGAGCTATATCTTCTTTTGTGGCAATATCAAGCATTTTGCCAAAGTTTGATGCAGTAAAATCTTTACTCAGAAAGCCTATATCGGTTTCTGTTATATCTCCGATATTCAGATCTACATTATTTATATTCCCCTGGGATGCATATTGCACAATTGCAGAGTATTCGGATGTCTTTATCAGTTCTTTTGCCAGACCTGTTATTGTACCACCTCCGACACCAGTCCCTCCAAGATGAGTGATAATATCTCCATTTACCTGGATAATAGCTGTTCCTGTTCCAATGTTGGATATGATAATCTGGTCTTTTTTTGATAAATATTTGCCACCTATGCCTATAGCTGACATTTCATCTATTTTATCAGTTCTTATTCCAAAAAGATTACCGGTAATCTTAGATGAACCGGCTCCTGTTATATTAATCTTCTCAATATCTTCCAGTCTGAAATGATTTTCCATAATCATTTTGCCAAATGCCCCTGTTGCAGAAGTTATCGCATCAATGGCTTTGGTCTTAATTTTAATGATTTCATTGTTTGAACCCAACGAAGCCACTTTGGTTGTCGTACTGCCTATATCTATTCCAATTACCATAGCTGTATATTATTTCTTAAATAGATTATGCATAATCTGTTTTAAAAAAGATTTTAAATATTTCTAATGATAACCCACAATGGAAAGAAAACCTTCTCCTAGAAACCTTATTGCCGGCCAGATTGGAAGCAAGTTTATTTTTGTAACAACAGTCGCGAGAATTAGTGCAAGGAAAACATAGGATCCATACTTATATATATTATTATACAGTACAGGAAATTTCTTAAACTGGTTTAATAATAAATGCGAGCCATCGAGAGGAGGGATGGGAATCAGGTTAAAGATGAAAAGCCCCCAGTTAATATAAATAGCATAGAGAAAAACTTCTGAAATTATTTGTAAAATCTGACCGGGATAAGCGGGGATAATAACTGTGTAAATTGAAAGAAGAATAGAAAGTATCATTGCTGTCACTGCATTTGAAAGAGGACCAGCAACAGCTATTTTCATTACATCATATTTTGGATTTCTGAGGTTTTCCTCATTGAACTGAACCGGTTTTGCCCACCCGAATCCAGCTACAATAAGCATTATAAATCCAAGTAAGTCGATGTGTTTTAAGGGATTCAATGTTATCCGGCCCTGGTCTTTTGATGTTGAATCGCCGCACTTATGTGCCACCCAGGCATGGCAAAACTCATGCACTGTAAGACCCAGCACTATGCCAGGCAGAAATTTAAGTATCCTGACTATATCAAAATTATCCATGCCGCAATATCAGAATTTCCTAAGGATTTTTTACACTTAATTCTTTCTCCAAAAACAAATATGCCTCATTTCGGACAGCAGGGGGGAACTCATGGGGTGCATCTGGTGTTTTTAAAATAATCTTATCACTGCTTCCAAGTACTTCATAAACCTGCCTTGCTGCATTTACACAGTCGTGTACCCCTGTGTTATCAAAATTACTGTCATGAAGCGGAGCATTTATAAAAACAGGTCTGGGAGCTATTGCAGCAAGTACTTCAGGAAAATCAAAAGGCATTTTTTCAGGATCTGCATTATACTTTGAGGCAATCAGTGGCATATACCCTTTATGGCTCCATCCTTTCAGATCACCATTATAATACTTGAAAAATGATGTAAATCCGCAGCTTGTGACCACTGCTTTTATCCTTTTATCAAATGCAGCCAGGAAAAGCGAATTATGTCCTCCAAGTGAATGACCAATGCAACCGATGCGTTCAGGATCAACCTGGGGCAACGACTGGAGCAGATCAATGGCAGCCATATGGTTCCTGATCCCCTTCATAGTTGCACTAATATATCCATTTACATATGGATTGAAAACATAATCACCGAAATTTGGATAATCAGGTGCAAGGGTAATGTATCCTCTCTCTGCAAGTTCCCAGGCATAATCGAGATCAGGATTTCCTCCAACACCTGCCGGTTCTCCCTTGCCAATTGAAGTTGTCTGATGAAGACATAGAATTCCGGGAACAGGCTTTGAAATATTTTCCGGAATCAGCAGATATGCAGGCACCCTATCATTATTTTCAACTTCATAAGTAAGTTTAATCCTTCTTATACCATTTATTATTGTGTCTTCAAGATTTTGCTGATTCAAAGCTTTCCTGATGGTCCTGTCAGGTAATGGCCCCATTACAATCTGCATGCTGTCTAGTATCTGCAGATATCTTCGATCCCATGTAGCCTGATTTCTGACTTTTCCGGGTTTGCCATTGCTGTTTAAATAATATAACAGACCCGAAGTATCAACCTTGCATGAAATCAGGTATAAGGACAAAATCAGAAGTCCGGTGATTCTCTTTATTTTTGATGATATTCTCATCTCCTGATATTAATTACATCCTTTAATATTTCATTTATAATTGATTCTGAACCTGCCATGACTGGAAAATTCTGTTCCATTGTTCCCTCATTGAATACATATTTTACTTCGGAACCGCTTATATCTTTAAGCTTTCCTCCTGCTTCCGAAATAATAAGTCCCAGAGGAGCAATATCCCAGATTCGTGTAAACAGGTTTATGCAGGCTCCGAATTTCCCCTCGGCTACATTCAGAAAATCGACAAGACAGTTTGTTGCACGGATATTCCTTGCACTTAGAACAAGGTTTCTGTAAATACTGAGACTGTTATCAAGTTCTTCGGTATTATCTGTATAATCCACAGCAAATGCAACAAGAGAATTCTTAAGTGTCTTATTTTTATCGAGGTAGATCTGTACCCCATTTCTGAAAGCCCCTTTACCTTTTTCAGCAATAAAAAGCTGATCAGTAACGGGAAGATACGCTCCTCCCATAATTGGAGATGAATCTTTGAAAAGTGCGATCAGAACACCAAACCATGGAATCGCAGAAGCAAAGTTGGATGTGCCGTCAAGTGGGTCAATGACCCAGGTATATTCTGAACCTCTGTTCCTGAATCCTCCTTCTTCCGAGAGAATATTATGATCCGGATATTTATCGGAGATTATTTTTACAATCAGGGCATCGCTTTTCAGGTCAGCTTTGGTAACGATACTGCTTTGCGATTCTTTCTGAGTTGATTCAATCTGCGTTCCAAATACTTTCAGCAATTCTGTCCCGGCAGTTTTCAATGCTGCAGTTAAAACATCTTTCATATAGTATGTAAAAATTAAAATTGTAACATTTGTTACATTTTGGATTGATTTTAAATGAATTCAAGTTAATTTACTCCTGTAATCTCCCTTAAAAGCCTGAAAAACTGCTTTTTCCTTTCAGAGTTTATGCCCCAGTCAACAGGTACGCTCTGATAACCTTCAGCATATTTCTCACCTTTCATCCTGTAGTCAAAATATCCCCATGATGCATAGCTTCTGACCGCATTAGTAAAATTATTTGTATCCTTTTCAAAATCAAAATGATCGTCCTCATTGAAAAGAATTGGTTTTGGAGTATAACCGGGAACTTTTCGTGTGCTGTCCACCATTAAAGAAATATTAGCGGGATCAGAAACTCCATTCCCATGAATAAGTATAAAATCCGAAGCAGTAACAACATTTGTTAACGGAATAAAGCCTCCTCCATAACTGGTACCTGCATAATATCTGAAACCGTTTTTTTCATTTTTTCTGATCATTTCAATCAGTTCACTGACCCTATGTGGCTTAAGTATTTCGTGATCATACAGAATATTACATTCATTATTGACTTCTATCAGAATATTCCTGTATTCTTTACTATGAAGCCAGTTTATAACATTGTTTACAGCAGCAACTACAGCCTTTTCATCTGAAAGATTCTGATCCTGACCAAAATAGAACAATCCAAGTATAGGCACCATGCCTAGTTCATCTGCCTTGTTGAGGATTTTCTCAAGCCGGTCGAGATACTCTGTTCTTAAGCTTCCATCTTCCCTGTATGCTGAATTTATCCAGGGTTGTCTCATTGAATAACCCTGAGGGCTGCCTCCCTGCATATTAATTGTAAATGATAATAGTCCGTAGGAGTGCCACTCTTCCATATTCTGAATAAATTCAGCAGTATTCCGGTCAGCATCCCATTTTTTTGTATCAGGGTATTCCCAATAATATATAGTCGTATCATTCAGATCATCATAAATGCCCTGAACCATTCTTGAATTCATCAACAGACCCTGAATTTTGTTTCCTTCCCAATATCTTCCTTCATAAGTAGGTTTACCGTTAATCAGAAACTCATCACCCTGTATTGTAACCAAAGTGGCAGGTTTTTGATTATTGCATGATGACGCAACAATTAAGGAAAACAGGATCGCAGCCAGAATAAGTTTATTTACCATGACGATCTGAAATATTACTTGCTTTTATCAACGCAATATAATAAAATTGGAAGGAGTGACCAACTCTGAAATCCGGAGATAAAAGTACTTTCATTTCTGCCAAAAATCCCTTAGGTTTACAAAAAGTCAGGAAATGAAAAAAATCACAATTCTTACCGCATTGTTTCTTTCACTTTTTATTACCCGTTCTTTTTCACAGGTGAAGAATGATACAATAGTCTATTTGCTCACATGTAATCCCGGAACAGAGACTTATTCAATATACGGACACAGTGCATTGCGTATTGTAAATAGAGTTAATAAGACCGATCTGGTTTACAACTGGGGTGTTTTTGATTTCAGTACTCCGAACTTTGCATGGAAGTTTGCCAAAGGAAGGCTTGATTATTTGCTTGATGTTGATACTATTGACGATTTTCTGAGAACCTATTTCTACGAAAACAGGGCTGTCTATTGTCAGAAAATCAACCTGCTCCCTGATGAAACTAAAACCCTTATTCTTCTGATTAACGAAAACCTTAAACCTGAGAACATAAAATACCGTTATGATTTCTTCTATGATGATTGTTCAACAAGGATCAGAGACTTGCTGGAAAAATCAATTGGAGACAAACTACTTTATCCTCCTTCAGCAACTGAAGATGCTCCCACATTCAGATTTATGACAGGAAAATACCAGGCCCCTTATCCCTGGCTGAAATTCGGAATTGATCTTATAATGGGTTCTCCCGGAGATAAAAAGACAACATTCCGCGACATGATGTTTCTTCCGATAGATATGCAGAATTGCTTAAATGAATCGGTTGTAAACAGAGGAGGAAAAATGATCCCTGTCCTGCAAAATTCAGAATTGATACTCGATTTTGATCTGCCCATGCTTAAGAACAGAAGGCTTTTTGCACCGGAAAATATATTTTCACTTGTACTTATTATACTTGTTATCATTATCCCTCTCATTAAGCGGATTTCAGTAATTAAGGCAATTGATGTTACTATATTTTCAATATTCTCAATTCTTGCACTCCTAATGATTTTCTTTAACTTTTTCACTGATCATCAGCAGATGAAAATGAACCTTAACATCCTATGGCTGAACCCATTTATATTGGTATGCCTGATCCATATGTTTATGGGTAAACCAGGTATAATCTGGTTCAGGATTGTTTTTTTCATTTCTGCCATTTTCCTGATTACTCATATGCTGATGCCACAGGATTTCAATATTGCAGTGCTCCCCTTAGCTCTCCTTTTGACAATAAGAAGTTCAGCCAGATCATCATTCTCATGGAATCCTTTTACTATTAAATAAAGCCTTGCTTCATTTAACAAAACTTTAACACTCGTTAACAAGACTTTATTTTTACTACTGTTTCTTTTGCATATATTTTCTGGGAACAGAAAATAGCATCTAATACCTCTAATATTTATATATTATATTTGCTGATTAAATTTTTAAGACATGGAGCAGACTGCTGATATCAGAATTCTGAATGAAAAGATTGAAAAGGAGAGTTCATTCGTCGAAATGATAAGAATGGAAATGAACAAGGTTATTGTCGGACAAAGGCATCTTACCGACAGCCTGATGATAGGACTGCTTGCCAATGGACATATTCTTCTGGAAGGTGTCCCGGGCCTGGCTAAAACACTGGCAATAAAATCACTTGCATCAATTATTGATGCAAAGTTCAGCAGGATCCAGTTTACACCCGACCTTCTTCCGGCCGATCTTATCGGAACAATGATTTATAGTCAGAAGAAGGAAGAATTCATTGTTAAGAAGGGACCTGTCTTCGCAAATTTTATTCTGGCAGATGAGATCAACAGATCACCAGCTAAGGTCCAGAGTGCCCTTCTGGAAGCAATGCAGGAACGACAGGTAACGATAGGAGAATCAACTTTCAAGCTGGATGAACCATTCCTTGTCCTTGCAACCCAAAACCCGATAGAACAGGAGGGAACTTATCCTCTGCCTGAAGCCCAGATCGACAGATTCCTAATGAAGGTTCTAATAGATTATCCAACAATTGAAGAGGAGAAGTTGATAGTTAGGGAAAATCTGGCTAAGATTTTTCCAAAAGCTAATACAGTTCTCAGGACAGAAGATATTATGAGGGCAAGGGATGTTGTCAGGGAAGTATATATGGACGAAAAGATTGAAAACTATATTCTGAATATTGTCTTTGCAAGCCGTAACCCTGAAACATACGGTCTCTCCGGATTTAAAAATATGATTTCATATGGAGCATCACCCCGTGCATCAATTAACCTTGCACTTGCAGCAAAAGCTCTGGCATTTATAAAACGGAGAGGTTTTGTAATTCCTGAAGATGTTCGCGTTATTTGCCCTGATGTTATGAGGCACAGGATTGGACTTACTTATGAAGCAGAAGCAGAAAACATTAACCAGGATCATATAATTTCTGAGATTCTCAATGCCGTTGAGGTTCCATAAAAATCAATTAATGAAGATTTACTTTTTTATGGCAGTTTTGTTGCTGACTGGTTTAAATTCAAATAGTCAGAATCTAATCGGATATAAGGCGATAGATATAAAGAAGTACATGAGTGAAAACAGAATTGATATGAATCTTGACAAAGTAAATAACAAGTCTTTCAGCTATTTCAAATATTCTGATAAGTATGATGCTCAGACGGTGCTTTTCTTCCTGACTCCGGATTCAGTTTGTAAGAACGTACGTATTGTCTGCAATAACAGTATCAGAAGCACAAAATTGAAGGAGCTCGATTCAGTCTATTCAAAATCAGGTGAAAATACCTGGACTGATAAGCGCTCAGGAAAGAATTACAGAGTCAGCCTTATCAACGATGAATGGTCATTCTCTATTACAATAGAACCTGAAAATTAGTTTGTTTTTAAAGTGGAAGCAACTGAATTACTGAAGAAAGTCCGGCGGATTGAGATCAAGACCAGGGGATTGAGCCGGCATATTTTTGCAGGAGAGTATCATAGTGCCTTTAAGGGCAGGGGAATAGCCTTCAGCGAAGTACGTGCATATCAGTATGGTGATGATATAAGAAGTATCGACTGGAATGTGACGGCCAGATTCAATCAGCCGTTTGTAAAGATTTTTGAAGAGGAGAGGGAACTTACTGTTATGCTGCTTATTGACGTTAGCGGATCGGGAAATTTTGGTACAACTGTAACTTTTAAACGGGATCTTATGACCGAAATTGCAGCAGTGCTCTCATTCTCTGCAATTTTCAATAATGACAAGATTGGTGTTATATTTTTCTCCGACAGGGTTGAAAAACCATACATCCAAAGAAAGGAAGAAAACATATCATAGGATAATCAGAGAACTTCTTGATTTCCGGTCAGAGAGCAAAGCACTAACCTGAATGAGCCTTGAGATTCCTAACAAACATAATTAAGAAAAGGTGTACTGCATTCATAATTTCGGATTTTATCGCGCCTGATTTTGAAGAGTCTCTTAAAATTGCCTCAAATAAGCATGATATTGTAGCACTTAAGGTCTTTGACAAGTTAGAAAATTCATTGCCAGATATAGGACTGGCGAAAATAATGGACGCGGAGACAGGTTCTGAAAAATGGATCGATACATCATCTGCTTCAGTTCGCACTGCATATAATAACTGGTGGAATTCGCATATCGAGGGTATCAAGAGTACATTTAACAGGTGCGGTGTTGATTATTCTGAGCTCAGGACTGATCTCGATTATGTTAAACCTCTAATTAAATTATTTAAAAAGAGATAGTTAAGATGAAAAAAATCATCTTCTTCATATTCCTGTTTATTTCAATTTACACCTTGTCTTACGGACAGGAAATAAAAATTAAAGCCGGTTTTGATACAACTCAGATCGTTATAGGGGACCAGATAAGATTTACTGTAACAGTTGAACAGCCTGCAGGGATGGCTCTTTATGTGTCGGAGTTCAAAGATACAATAGTAAAAAACATAGAGATCTTGTCGGGACCTGTTACTGATAGCAGCAGTAATCCTGACGGGCTATTAAAGATCAAGGGAGTATCTTGTAACTTCTTTTGATTCAGGCAGGTACCAGGTGTCTCCGGTTTATGCTGAGCTGCGAAATGAAGCCGGACTCAAGAGGTTTTATTCCGATTATTCATATCTCGAAGTCGTCCGCCCCCTGATTACACCTCCTGATACAACCGCAAAAATATTTGACATAGTTGCACCATATAAAGCTCCTGTTACACTAGGAGACATCCTGCCCTGGGTGTTGCTGTTATTGCTGGTAGCTGCTGTTGCGTACTTTGCTTTCAGGTTCTTTAAAAAGTACCGTAGTAAGCAGACAGGAGAAGAGGTTATAATAATTCCTGATCCTGCACATATCATAGCTTTCAGAGAACTTGAAATTCTTAAAGAAGAAAAACTCTGGCAAAAAGGTGAGGTCAAAGAGTATTATTCAAGGTTAACAGGAATTCTCCGGCAATACCTTGAAAACAGGTATCGGGTCTATTCTCTTGAACTTACTACATACGAAACACTTAATGCACTTATTAAGACCGGATTTAAACGAGACGACAGTTTTGACAGACTTAAGGCAGTCCTGTCGGGTGCCGATATGGTTAAATTTGCAAAATATAATCCGGAACCTTCTGAAAATGAGTCATTCTATCAGGATGCCTGGAGTTTTGTTCTGGAAACAAAACAAGAAGAAAATGTGATTATTGATTCAGTTAAAAATGAATCAGAAAAGGGAGGTGAGGTATGAGAGGAATTACTTTCGGGGAACCTGTCTTTCTTTATCTGTTACTGATAGTACCTGCCATTATAATATTTTATCTGATTAAGCAGAATAAGGCCAATGCTTCTTTAAGGATGCCAGGACTAGCACCGTTTGAAGGTACCGGAATTACATTCAGGCATTATTTGAGGCATGCACTATTCGGTTTTAGAATAATTGCAGTATCCCTGTTGATATTTGTTTTAGCCAGACCACAAGCCACCAATAAATTTCAGGATGTCACCACAGAAGGTATAGATATTGTCCTTGCCCTTGATATTTCAGGAAGTATGCTTGCCCGTGACTTTAAACCTGACAGGCTGGAAGCGTCAAAGAATGTTGCAACTGAGTTTATATCAGGCAGACCTTATGACAGGATTGGCCTGGTAGTGTTCAGCGGGGAAAGCTTCACCCAATGTCCTTTGACTTCTGACCATGCTGTTCTGATAAACCTGCTTCGTGATATTGAAAGCGGCATGATAGAAGATGGTACTGCAATTGGAAATGGTCTGGCCACTGCCGTTAACAGGATAAAGGATTCAAATGCAAAGAGCAGAGTTATCATTCTGCTCACAGATGGAGTTAATAACAGAGGAGAGATTGCACCGGCAACTGCTGCCGATATAGCAAAAACATTCGGCATTAGAGTATATACAATTGGAGTTGGAACAAAAGGAATGGCACCTTATCCGGTTCAGACACCATTTGGACTGCAGTATCAGAATATGCCAGTTGAGATTGACGAGGATATTCTCCGGAGTATTTCAGATGCTACCGGAGGAATGTACTTCAGAGCAACTGATAATGATAAACTTATACAAGTTTATCAGGAAATTGACAAGCTTGAAAAATCAAAAATTGATGTAAGGCAATTCAGCCGTAAGGATGAAAAATACATGCTGCCCGCAATTATAGCTTTCGTACTTGTTGCTTTGGAAGTTCTGCTGAGAAATACTGTTTTCAGAAATTTAACTTAATAGGAAGAGCAAAATGCAACTGTTCAGATTTGCAAATCCGGAGTTATTATACCTGCTTCTATTGCTGCCGGTATTAGTAATTCTTTTCATTCTGGAGATTTACAGAAGAAAGAGAACCATTAGGAGAATAGGAGAGTCAAAACTTGTTAATGATCTGCTTCCTGAATTGTCACCTACAAGACCAGTTATTAAGTTTATTACATTAATGCTTGCTTTCTCTTCAGCTATTGTCATGCTGGCACGTCCTCAGTTCGGATCAAAGATTGAAGATGTTAAAAAGCAGGGAGTTGAGGTGATAATTGCCCTTGATGTCAGTAATTCTATGCTGGCAGAAGATATACAGCCTAACAGGCTCACCAGAGCAAAACAGGCGATATCTAGGCTCGTTGATAATCTTGATAATGACAAAATCGGTTTGATAGTTTTCGCTGGCGATGCATACACTCAAATACCGGTAACAACCGATTATGTCTCAGCAAAAATGTTCCTTTCATCAATTAACCCTGATATGGTACCAAAGCAGGGAACAGCTATCGGCGCTGCAATATCACTGGGTGCCAGATCATTCAGTCCGGGTGAGGGTAAAAGTAAAGCAATGATCATTATAACTGATGGCGAAAATCACGAAGATGATCCCGTTTCTGCAGCAGAAGAGGCTTCAAAGGCAGGAATCATAATTCACACAATCGGAATTGGCTCCGGGCAGGGTGTCCCGGTCCCAGTTGTAACAGGTGGAAAAAGGGACTATCTCAAAGATGTTGATGGAAACACAGTAATTACCAGGCTTGATGAAGAAATTCTCAAAAAAGTGGCTTTATCAACCAACGGGAATTACGTCAGGGCAAATAACTCAAATATAGGTCTTGATGAAATCTATGGGGAAATCAGAAAAATGAAGAAGCAGGAGCTTGAGAGCACAATGTATACTGAATATAATGATCAATTTCAGATCTTTGCTGCCATTGCCCTGTTCTTTCTGATTCTGGAATTCATTATCATGGACAGAAAAAACAGAAAACTTGCGAATATCAGATTGTTTAAATTCAAAGTATAAATCACTTCAACAGATAATGGAAGGGATAAAAAAATACAGTATAGTTATTTCACTTAAAACCATTTTATTAATTGGTTTTTTAACATTACTTCCGTTAATTTTAAATGCACAGGCAGATAAAAAATATATCCGGCAGGGTAACAGAGAATATAATAAAGATAAATTTCAAAATTCGGAAGTTTCGTACAGGAAAGCAATTGATGATAACAGGCGCTCTCCCGATGCTGTTTTCAATATCGGTGATGCTCTATATAAGCAAAATAAATTTGAAGAGGCAGCAAAACAATTTTCTGAAAATATTAATATGAATGAAGATAAGGAGAAAAAAGCTGCAGGGCTTTATAATCTTGGAAACGCTTTTCTTCAAGGCAAGAAACTGAAGGAGAGTATTGAAGCTTATAAAGGCTCACTGAAACTCAATCCTGATAACTTAGAAGCAAAATATAATCTTGCCTATGCTCAGGATCTACTCATTCAGCAGCAGCAGCAACAGCAACAACAACAGCAGGATCAGAACAAGGAAAACCAGGATAATAAGGATCAGAAAAATGATCAGGACAAGCAGAAGGAAGATCAGAAAAATAATGATCAGAAGCAGGATCAGCAGGAAAACCAGCAGAAGCAACAACAGCAGGAGCAGTCTATTTCTAAGGAAGATGCTCAGCGACTTTTAAATTCTCTTGCTAACGATGAAAAGAATGTTCAGGAAAAGGTAAAACTTGCCAAGGCTGCCAGAGAAAGAAAATTAACAGTGAAAAACTGGTAATAAATAAATCAAAATGAGGAATTTAACTATATACCGTCTGGTACTGATGATCTCAGTTTTGATGTCACTCTCCGCATCAGCACAGGATGTTTCAGTGAAAGTACAATATCCTCCCGTTGTGACAGCAGGACAGCAGTTCAACATTACATGGACTGTTAATTCAGGGGGAGGAGAATTTGCGGCCCCTTCATTTAGTCCATTCTATAAACTAATGGGACCACAAACATCCTACAACTCCAGCACCCAAATCATTAATGGAAGGATGTCACAATCTACATCTTATACCTATATTTATTTTCTTCAGGCAGTATCAGAAGGAAAATTTGTTATACCCCCTGCAATATTTACACTCAAAAGCAAATCTTATTCATCTGATTCATTATTTATTGAAGTGGTTGGTAATGGGTCTCAGCAGAAAACTGCATCATCAAACCGGGCTACTGATCAGGAGGTTGAAACAGGAGGGAAGGATATTTTTGTTAACCTGCTGCTAAGCCGTAAGGAGGTTTATCTTGGTGAACCTATTACAGCTACTGTAAAGATCTATACAAGGATTAATATTGCAGGACTAAATGAAATTAAATTTCCGCAGTTTAATGGATTCCTTAAATCAGATCTTAATACACCACCTCTTACTTCACTTGAACAGGAAAACATTAATGGAACAATCTTTGGAACCGGAGTTGTACAACAGTTCCTGCTTTATCCGCAGAAGACCGGTGAAATAATAATAGATCCTGTTCAGCTTAATGTACTTATCCAGCAGAAATCTGCTCAAAGCGATCCATTCTTTGGTGATTTCTTCTCGACTTATCAGACCGTCCCAAGGATGATAGCCAGTCAGTCTTTAAAAATAAAGGTTAATCCACTTCCAGGCAATCAGCCTGATGACTATTCTGGTATCGTTGGAAAGCTTGATCTTAAAGCTGTTATGAGCAAGGATACAGTGAATGTTAATGACGCAATCAATTTCAGGGTTACTATTTCCGGGTCAGGAAACCTTAAGGTGGCAGCTGCACCTTCAATGAAGCTTTCTCCTGATATTGAGGTATATGATCCAAAATCTACTGAGGATATTAAAAATGGTTTAAATGGAACTACCGGAACAAAAAGCTTTGAATATCTTCTGATCCCGCGTCATTATGGAGATTTTACAATACCTCCGATAACCTATTCATATTTTAATACTTCCAGCGGCAGGTATGAACAGCTAAGAACACAGGAATTCAAATTCTACGCGAGAAAAGGCTCTGACCAAAATACCGATATAACTGTATATGGTGGTGTTTCAAAGGAAGATGTAAAATATCTTGGTAAGGATATAAGATTCATAAAGTCAGATCCAGGGAATATGTCAGTTTCAGGGTCCCTGCTTATTACCAAGAGATTATATTATAGTCTATTTATCCTTGCTGTTTTTGCTTTCTTAATGATACTATTTATAAGACGTGAACATGTAAGAAGAAATGCTGATATCTCCAGGGTTCGAAACAGGAAAGCAGGAAAGGTTGCTGCCAAAAGATTGCATGAAGCTTCACTATGCCTTAAAAATAATCAGCTTGACAGGTTCTATGAAGAGATTTTAAAGGCATTGTGGGGGTATCTGAGTGATAAACTGAACATTCCTGTATCTGAAATGACCCGCACCAGGATAATCTCCTCCTTAGCTCAAAGAGGTATTGAGGAATCCGAAATGGGCAGTCTCAATGAGATACTTGATAAATGTGAATATGCAAGATTTGCTCCATCATCTTCAGGCACTGAAGCTGCTTCTCTTTATGACGGGGCATCCCGTTTTATTAAGTCAGTTGAAAATTCAATAGTCTGAAAAATGAATTCAAAATCGAAAACAGCATACTTAGTCCTTCTGCTTGCTCTTCTGACTAATACCATAATTGGCCAGGATAGCAGCAATGATAAATTTAATCAGGGCGTTGCATCATATAGTTCAGCCAATTACCAGGATGCTCTTGATAAATGGACGGAATTGTATAATACCGGCTACAGATCTGCAAAACTGAATTATAATATTGCGAATGCATATTTCAAAATTCAGAATATACCTTCAGCCATTCTGTTTTATGAACGGGCATATGTTCTCGATCCCACTGATGAAGATATAAATTATAACCTCCAGATAGCCAGAACAATGATAGTTGACAGGTTTCAGGAAATCCCTGAACTATTCTTTGTCCGCTGGTATAACATAATATCACTTCTGGTTTCTTCCAATACATGGGCAATTATAAGCCTTTTAACATTTATTTTGTGTCTTATTTCTGCTTCACTTTATATCTATTCATCCCGTTACCTTTATAAAGTAGCAGGCTTCTGGATTGCTGTTGCAATGTTTTTGGCTTCATCTTCTTCATTTGCATTCAGCCTCAGAAATAAAAGCCTTGTTTATGACAGCCATAAAGCAGTAATTTTCAGTCCTGTTGTAAGCGGTAAAAGTTCACCTGATGCAAGTGGTACAGATCTGTTTGTTCTTCATGAAGGAACAAAAGTTTCAATAGAGGACGAAGTGGGAGAGTGGTACGAAATAAGGCTCTCAGATGGCAACAAGGGATGGGTTCCATCAAATAGTCTGGACATAATATAGTGGTTATGCAACTTATTTTGTAACTTTAAGGTCTGATATTTATAGTCAGTTAATTAAAGTTATGAAAAAGTACATTTTCCCCATCTTGATCATATTATTATCAGTAGCTGCATGCAAAAAAACTGAATTTTCTCCTGAAGGTCCTACGGATGTACGCATCAGGAACCTGACGACTTTTGCATTATATGAAATGACTATTGATATCGATACTATTGTGAATTATGGAGGACTCAATCCTCAGAGTGTGACAGATTATGTCAGATTCCCTAAAGCTTATCCAAAAGCAACGATTTCAGCCAAGATAAACAGGAATGGGACACTTGTTACAGTTGCTACCGAAAAATTCGATTACACATATATGCAATTCATGGGTCAGATGAAAGTCACCTATGAAATCTATATGCCTCAGACCGATAAAAATGTATTTACGGTTGAAGTCATCCCGGACGAACCCCTCATACTGGAATAAGGTTCACTAAATTGAGAGTAATATTTATACATTTGTCATAATTCACTGACAGATGGATGAGTTTATTACAGCCTGCCCCCGAAACTGTTACAGTACATGCACTTTCAGAGTGCAGGTAGCCGGAAACAGGATAAAAAGAATTCTTCCGTTTGAAGGTAATTTGGCAACACCTGAAGGTCCTTGCATCAAAGGTCTGTCCTATATTGAACGATCTTCGTCTCCTGACCGGATTATTTATCCGCTACTTAGAAAAACCGATGGAAAATTTAACAGAATTCCTGTAAAAGAAGCGCTTGATATCATTAGCAGCAAGCTTTCTTATTTTAGTGACAGGTATGGTTCACATAGTATACTCTGGTACAAAGGAAGCGGAATGTCAGGACTTACAAATGATATTGGCTACTCTTTCTGGAAAGCTTTCGGCGGAACAACAATAACATACGGAAACCTGTGCTGGCCTGCGGGTCTTGAAGCTGTCAGGCTTACTCTTGGCAGTGTCAAGCACAATGTTCCATGGGACCTTGAGAATGCAAAAACAATAATTATATGGGGGAAGAATACTGCTGAGACCAATATTCACGAGATAAGGTTTATTAAAGCAGCCAGGGAAAAGGGAGCTAAAGTTATCCTGATTGATCCCGTAAGGACCCTTACAGCTGAAAAAGCAGATATACTTTACTCTGTCAAACCGGGAACGGATGCAGCACTTGCTTTGGCAATTGCCTGGGTACTTATCAATAACGGAATGACTGATAATGAGTTTATTAATAAATATGTTTTGGGCTATGAAGCGTTTCGTGATTCCCTTAAAATCACCCCACAATCAGCCAGTGAAATAACCGGCATTCCAGCTGATGATATAATTACACTGGCATATATTATTGGAAAAGGGGGACCAGTTACATTTCTGCCCGGTTATGGACTTCAGCGTCATCTTAACGGAGGTCAGACTATAAGGGCAATTCTTTCTCTTGCAATTCTGACCGGAAATATCGGCAAATCAGGTTCCGGCTTCAATTACGCAAACCTGCAGAGCTATGTGTTTGATGATGTTAAGGAACCTGATTCATATTATCCTGATCCTTTGAAAGATTATCCTTTCAGACGTTCAGTATCAATGGCCAGACTTGGATATGATATGATGCAAACAGTTGATCCAGAACTTAAAGCAGCATTTATCGAACGGGGCAACCCACTGCTTCAGTCTCCGGATTCAAAAAGCGTTTCAAAAGCTTTTGCTGAATTGGAATTTAAGGTCGTTGTGGATCAATTCATGACTGATACCGCCTCAATCGCAGATATTATCCTTCCTGCAAAGAATATGTTTGAGCAGTCAGATATTATAGGATCATATTGGTCACCATATGTCCAGTTCAAACCAAAAGTTACAGAATCTCCAGGTGAAGTTTTACCTGAAAGTGAAATTTATTATGAACTTTCTAAAAGGCTGGGACTAAACATTCCGGAGAATTTGCTGCCGGAACCAGGCAATCAGAATATTGAGAAATGGCTTGAACTAAGGATAAAGGGGTATACTGAATTGCATCTTAATGACCTGAGAAATGGCCCGGTGCTTGCCCCCGGATTACAACAAATTGCATATAGCGATTTTAAATTTGAGACTGGGTCCGGTAAGATTGAGCTTTTTTCTTCCCTGGCAACTGAAAAATGGAAAGTGTCGGCTCTTCCTGATTATACTCCGATAATTGAAACGGAATTTATCGATCCGCTACCTCTCCATCTTATTACACCTAACACAGGGAGCCGGATTCATTCACAATTCGGTAACCTTAAGGTAATAATTGAAAACTCTGAATTTCCAGGTTTATTCATCTCACCTGATGATGCAGAAAAGAGAAAGATAGTTACCGGAAGCAGAGTAAAGGTTTACAACGCGGCAGGAGAAATATCTACTGTTGCAAAAATAGAAAACAGAATTCCTCCCGGATCAGTATTGTTTTATAATGGAATCTGGTTAAGCGAAGGCGGTGGCGGAAATATACTGATAACAGGGAGGGAGACAGATATGGGTCATGGAGCTGCATTTCATGATAATATGGTTGACGTAAAACTATCTGACTGAATATGAAAAGAGGATTTGTCTTTGAACAGTCATTGTGTGTTAATTGCAAAGCCTGCAGTGCTGCATGTTCACTGGAGAACAGCTTCACTGTCAAAGTAAGGAATGTATTAACATATAATCATGAATTGTCTGTTTCAGTTCCTCTTACAAACCTTTCAATTGCCTGCAACCATTGTGAAATTCCTGTCTGCATGACGGGATGTCCGGCTTCAGCCTACAGATTTGATCCTTTATCCGATGCGGTGATTTTGGATGAGACTAAATGCATAGGCTGTAAATACTGCACATGGAATTGCCCATTCGATGCTCCAAAATATGATCCGGATAAAAGAGTAATCGGAAAATGTCATTTTTGTTATTCCAGACTTGAAGAAGGTTTCGAACCAGCATGTACTTCCGGTTGTCCAACAGGGGCACTGAGTTTCACCGATGTTGTAGAATTTAATCAGCAGGAAGCACCTGATTGGTTTCCAGGATATGAATTGTCGCCTGCATTACGTTTTATTGGCAGTTCAAATACCATTCCTCTCAGAATTGTTCCTGCTTCTCTTTTCAGAAATGAAATGAAGCAGGAGCCGGTAGGAAAAAAGAATGGTATATCAGAGTGGAGCCTGATCCTGTTTAGCTTTTTTCTCTGATCTCGGTATCACTAACGGCTTCATCACTAATAAACAGCTATTTACCGGACAAAATCCTGTTAATTACGCTCACCATTCTTCCTGGAATATTTTCACTTTTTCACCTTGGCAAATGTAACAGGACATGGAGAGCAGTTACAAATCTGAGGAACTCACCTCTTAGCAGAGAGATAGTTATATACATCCTTTATCTGATTTTTACACTTGCAGCTGCAGAATTTATGAGCCCATGGCTGATAATTACAGCATCTGTTGCAGGCCTGGTTTTATTACTTGCAATTGATTCAGTCTATATTTTTACACTGAGGAATATGACTGCATATTTTCACAGCGGACAAACCTTTATTTCTTCTCTTCTTATAATATCATTCCTTTCAAACGCAATTGTGCCTTTCATGTTTATTGCAATCCTTAAGACAGTATTATCTGTTTACAGGTACAGATATGATCAGCGAAATATAGCTATTCTCCGACATGTGCGTCTGGCAATGCTGATGATAGCCGCAGCAAGTATCATATCAGGGATATCATATCCTGAAATCACTGTAATTATTTTGCTTTTAACAGGTGAATTATTCGATCGCATCCTATTCTATTTTGATTTTGAACCAACTAAAATAAATAATCTGATATATAAACATATAGCTGAAAGAAAAAATGAAACAAAAGGAGATTAACAGTTCGCGAATGCCTGTATACAGAGACGCAGGATTCGAACTTTTCAATGCGGAACTTACTGCAGAAGCATTCAGGCTGGAGACGGAACATAACCGCAAACCTGAGAACTATATCTATTCCAGATACAGGAATCCGACTGTTGTATCTGCTGAAGAAGAAATAATGAAACTGGAAGGATGCAACTGGGCATTGCTTACGCAGTCAGGAATGTCAGCTATAGATACAGCTGTTTCAATTTTTCAGAAAGGGCTTGAAACCAGGCCATGGCTGTTCTTCTCAGAAATATACGGAGGCTCAATTTCTTTTGTTGAATCAATTCTCCGAAAAAGGAGAGGTCTTGATATTCATTACTTCATGCCGGTTGACAGCACATACAATCTTAAAGAACTTGAGAAGGTTATTATCTCCCTGAAGCCCGAACTGATCTATATAGAATCGGTTTCCAATCCAATGCTGATAGTTTCTGATGTGCCTTCGATTGTAAGAATAGCAAAGAAACATGGCTGCAAAGTCATTCTGGACAACACATTTGCAACTCCATTTCTTTATAAGCCTCTTAATGATGGAGTTGACATAGTAATACATAGTGTAACAAAATATCTTTCAGGACACGGCAACATTTCAGCAGGGGTTATTTGCGGAAATGATGATAAGCTTATGAGGTCAGCTATTGAATATCGAAAATTTATTGGACATATGATATCTCCCGATGATGCATATCGTCTTGAAACCCAAATCAGAACATTTCATCTGCGTTTTATCCGTCAGTGTGAAAATGCATCTGCACTTTCCAAAATTCTTGATTCACATCATGCTGTTAATAAAGTATGGTACCCGGGAATGGCCAGCCATGAAACGCATTCAATAGCCCGAAAGCTGTTCCGGAATAAAGGGTATGGAGGGATGATTACCTTCGACCTGGCGGGGAAGAACAAATCAGAAAAGGGCAGGAGGCGAGATAAGTTTATTTCGCTGGTTGCAGAACAGATAAAGTTAATTCCAACTCTTGGTGATCCTCATACAATACTTATGCCGGTGGAATCTGTCTGGGGTGCTAAATACCCTGAACCGGGTATGATAAGGCTATCTGTTGGTTTTGAAGATTTTGAAATTCTGCAAGACACTGTAGCCAAAGCACTTGATAAATTAAAATAGATGCTGATCATCTCCAGTCAATTGTTCTGATTCCTTTTTCAGCAAGATAATTATTGCATTTGCTGAAATGTTTGTTTCCGAAAAAACCTCTTGAGGCTGAGAGGGGAGATGGATGTACGGATTCCAGTACAAGATGCCTGTCCCTGTCTATACTTTCCCCTTTCTTCTGTGCATATGCTCCCCATAGCAGGAACACGATATTACTTTTTTCCCTGTTAATAACCGATATAACAGTATCAGTAAACTGTTCCCATCCCTTTTTCTGATGAGATCCGGCCAGGTGAGCTCGTACAGTTAATGTGGCATTCAGGAGAAGTACACCCTGTTTTGCCCATCTCTCCAGATTCCCGGAGGATGGACGGTTTAAACCAAGATCAAGCTCTATCTCCTTGAAGATATTTTTTAAACTTGGTGGGTAATCCACTCCATCCCTGACCGAAAAACAAAGTCCGTGGGCCTGACCCAGGCCATGGTAAGGATCCTGACCAATTATTACAGTCCTTACATCCGAAAACGGACAAAGGTTAAATGCATTAAAAATGAGCCCTGCAGGAGGATATACTGTATTAGTTTTGTATTCATCTCTCACGAATTCTGTAAGCTTAACAAAGTAATCCTTGTTAAACTCATCTTTCAGAACAGATTTCCATTCTGCTTCAATTGTAACATCCATTATTTTGAATTTTTAAAATCAGATGAGTAATACATCTAAAATAAGCAAATTTGATTTCAATAAAAACAAACGGGCTGACATTTAAATGTCAGCCCTCAAACCATTTTACCCACATACCTAAAACTTATGAAACCCTACTCATGCAACTACTTTAAAAATTAAAGAATCATTGCTCCTGAGATTTCAAATTTAAACTAATTTTAAATAAAATGCTAATGTTTAGACAGTTTTTTAACCCTATTTCTTGAAAATGAAATATACAGCAAGAATTAGAAAAACGAATCCAATAAGATGATTGGTAGTTATTCGCTCATTTTTAAAAACGATCAGCGTAAAAACTGTAAATATCAGAATTGATATTACCTCTTGTATTACTTTAAGCTCCACCAGAGAAAAGGGGCCACCTGTACCTGAATACCCGATTCTGTTTGCAGGTACCTGGAGCATATATTCAAAAAAAGCAATTCCCCAGCTAAGCAAGATAACAGAAATAAGAGTCATGTTCTCAAATCTGCTCATTGATTTCATCCTGAGGTGTCCGTACCATGCAAGTGTCATAAAGGAATTGGACAACACAAGTAAAAGAATTGTACTAAATCCTTTCATTTGATTGTTAGTATTAGAACCGCAAAAAACAAATTATTCTACAGAACTCTGGCGTATATCTGTTTAGGATCTCCTTCAGCATAAAAATCTTTAAGCGAAGCCTGAAGAGTGTAACCATTTCTTTTATAAAATGCTTCTGTGGATGCATACAGGGGCCTGCCTGATGTTTCTATCCATAGAATTTTTCCTCCGGCTTTTCTGACGTCATCTTCTACTGCTTTTAAAAAGGAGGGAACCAAGCTTTTTATTTCTGGAATTCTGATGTACCGCTATCCAGAAAAGGTCCCATGAATGAGTTGAAAAATCATTCTTAGCATAGTTGGCAAACGCAATAAAGCCATCATCATCAACTATTTTCATCCAGATGTAGCCACTTTTTTCTTCACCTTTGGCAATTGTTGCATCAGCAATTTCAAGAGCAGTCTCTATCTCAAATTCATAAAAATAATCAGTTGACCTGAGGATCTCCTCTATTGCCTTCCTGTCTTTTGCTGTAATACCTCTTGATATAGTTTGCATCGGTTAAGTATTTAGATCGTCTATGATTCTTTTCAATACTTCGGGAAAATTATAACCTCCGGCGCGGGTCGCAGCCATAAATCCTCCATTTGGCTGGATACAAGGATTTGCATTTATCTCTATAACAAAAACATTATTGTTGCTGTCTACTCTCGCATCAACCCTGGCATACCCCCTGAGTCCGAAAAGTTTCCAGCAGTCAAGTGCAACCTGTCTCAGTTTTTTTGCAACCCCGCTGTCGAGCTTGTCACCCGGAAAATCACGAACTGTATTATCATATTCAAAAGTATCGAATTCCCATTTTGCCTTATAGTCAATTATCTTTGGTCTGGATTCATCATAACCAACAAAAACAATTTCTGCAAGAGGTAAAACTTCAGGACCGTTACTTCCTGAAAATACACTCATATTAAATTCGCGTCCATCAATAAATTCCTCTATAAACCAGTGGGAATCGCTCAATCCTTTTAGTTTCTCTTCATAACCAGGACTACAAACAAAAACAGAATCGGCAGTTATTCCGAGTGATCCATCTTCCCAAATTGGTTTAAGGATATATTTCTTACCCGGTTCCATAAGCTTCATCTGTGATGGAAGATAACAAGCAGGATTTGGAATTCCGGCAAGCTTCATCATTTGACTGGCAAGGACCTTGCTTGTTGTCATAAAAATAGCCTCATGTGAATTTCCCGCATATGGAATGCAGTTTAAATTCAGCAAAGCAGGCACGAAATAATTCAGCTCACCTTTATTGTTTATTGACTCAACAAGATTGTAAACGAAATCAGGCTTCTCAAGTACAAGTGCATTTATTTCATCCATGAACTTTTCAGAAATTCCTTTACGGTAAACATCAATGCCCAGATCCCTCATTCCCTGCTCTACGTGTACTACCTGATCGATTACGTCAAGTTCATCTTCGAGAGCTCCGGGCAAAGGCTCATTATAAATAATGCAACATTTCCTCATAATATCTTATTAGTCAACCTTTATTCTCTTTATGGCAGAGGCCATTATCATCTCAAGTAATTTCTGGTAATCAATATTGTACATTCTGGCCAGAATTGGCAGATCGGAATGAATTGGATTCAATCCGGCAAGAGGATTAGCTTCAATAAAGCAGATTCTTCCGTTTCTGTCTGCCTTTACATCAACTCTTCCGCCATCAACGGCATCAAGTGCTTTCCAGGCACTAACTGCAACTGATTTACATTCTTCGGCTATATCGGCCGAAAGCGGTTGATACTTGCAATAATCATGATAATTCTCCTTAACATAAACAGAGTAGGGGAGATTATCAGCCGTTATCACTTCCATTCCTCCTATAGCAACTGTTTCATCACCATGACCAATAATCCCAACTGTAAATTCCCTTCCCGGAAGATACTCTTCAACAAGTGCTGGCTGATTAAATTCTTTAAGGATCCATTCAACCATTTCCTTTAGTTCAGAAATATTCTTAACCAGACTCTTATCCGTGATACCTTTTCCTGTTCCTTCAGATACCGGTTTGACGAATAGCGGATAAACAAGCTTCATTTTTGCAAGATCAGCAATATCGGAAACCAGAAAACCTGGACTAACGGGAACTCCAGCTTCAGCAACTACAAGCTTTGCCAGGTGTTTATTCAGAGAGATGCCCATAATTACAGGGCCACTGAATACATATGGAATTCTGTATTGGTCAAGAATTGCAGGAACAACAGATTCCCTCCCGTCTCCATACAAACCTTCCGCAATATTAAACACCAAATCCCATTTTTTTCCTGCAGCAAGGGCTTCGATCAGCTGAAATGCATTGCCAATCTGTTCAGTTTCATGCCCCATGATTTTTAGTGAATTATCAAGAGCATCAACGGTTTCCTGCTTGTCAAATTCTGCAGTTTCATCCATAGAATATCCACGGTCAAGGTACCATGACCGCAGATCAAAGGTCAATCCAATTTTCATCAAAAGCTATTATTTTTCAGGATATTCACATAATACCCCTTTGTAGTTACGCATTACTATTTTTTCATCGTTATGCTCAACCACATAGTTTGGGAGCAAAGGAATTTTACCTCCGCCGCCGGGAGCATCTACTACAAATGTAGGAACCGCATAACCACTTGTGTAACCTCTTAGTCCTTTTATTATTTCAAGGCCTTTCTTGACTGTTGTCCTGAAATGACCTGAACCCGGAATAAGGTCGCACTGATAGAGATAATATGGTCTGACTCTGATCTTGAGCAACTTATGCATCAGGTCTTTCATCACCGGAACATTATCATTGATGCCCTTAAGAAGAACAGTCTGACTTCCAAGCGGAAAACCACCATCGGCAAGCTTTATACAGGCTTTTGCACATTCATCAGTTATTTCTGCCGGATGAGAAAAATGCAGACTGATAAAAAGCGGATGGTATTTTCTTAAAATGCTTACCAGATTATCTGTGATTCTTTGAGGAAGAACAACAGGAATTCTTGTTCCTATTCTGATAATTTCTACATGTTCTATCTTCCTGATATTTGACAAAATATAATCGAGAATCTCATCACTAAGGGTTAGTGGATCACCACCACTTATGAGAACATCTCTAACTTCTTTGTGTGCAGAAATGTAGGCAAATGCCTTCTCAAAATCCTGTCTTCCAAGTTTATCGAGCTTTCCAACAGAATGCGATCTTGTACAATACCTGCAATAGTTTGAACAGACCTGGGTTACTGTAAACAGAACCCTGTCGGGATAACGATGAACGATTCCCTTCACGGGAGAGAATGATTTTTCATGAAGCGGATCTGACTGCTCTGTTGTATGAGTCAGTAACTCCTCAACAACAGGAATCACATTACGTCTCATCGGATCTGAGAACTTCGTATTGTAAATCAGTGAGGCGAAATAGGGAGTTATCCGTAGCGGAAGACGACCTTTCAGATTATTAATGGCCATGACTTCCTTCTCGGAGAGTTTCATGATTTTCTTTAGATCATCAATGCTGGTGAAAGCATTTCTGAGTTGCCATTTCCAATCATTCCAGGAATCGATAGTTGTTAGGGGGAAGAACCGTTGTCTGAAGTCGGCGCTTCGGTTGCTAACTAACTGAATTGGGATTTCGTTTTGCGAAAAAATCGTGGTTTCCGCGCCAGGCTCTTCATCTGAAGAGCAACCCACGAGGCGACTCTCTTCACGGAGTGTCGTAGCCTCATTATTGTTAGCGTTCATAATTGCAGATGAGCAATTTCACCTTTTCTTTAAAATTTGTTTTGTTAAATTAATATAGGTTTTTATAATTTATTGGACGAAAATAAATAATCTATACATACATTGTATCATTCGACTGTCATAAATATTAACACAATTTGCATTTTATTAACAACACGTTTTTAATCAATATGGCTTACATGATGTATGTAATTATAGATCAGTCGTTTAAATCATAATATTTTTGTTTCATTAATATGTTGTATACATAAGAATTTTCAGCATTTTTTTTCGACTCATTTTTTATTGTTCAAATATGAAAAAATAATCAGTTTCATAAATCATTTTTAAATATCTAAGAACAAAAAAAAAGGAATTTGGCATTGATTATTACAGATAATAGTTATAGCTATATTTGCAAGCTCAGATTATTGTGAAAAAAACTACATATATAAGATCATTTTTCAGGGATGTAGCTGAAGCGGTTTCAGGTACTGAACAGGATTTTACAGAAGGCAGGATAAGCCGTGCCATCTTGTTGCTCGCTATACCTGCAGTTCTTGAAATGATAATGGAGTCGATATTTGTAATTGCTGATATCTTCTTTGTTTCACGCCTCGGAGCTGATGCTGTCGCAACTGTCGGACTAACAGAATCGGTGCTGACAATCATCTACGCAATTTCGCTTGGGCTGGGCACTGCAACAACTTCTCTGGTCTCAAGAAGGATAGGTGAAAAGAACCCTGATGCAGCTTCAAAGGCTGCTTTTCAGGCTATAATAACCGGAATTTTTGTTTCTCTTATTATAGGAATTCCGGGATTCTTTCTGTCCGAAAAGCTCCTCGGTGTCATGGGTGCTTCATCACAGATTGTGGAGAAAATGTCGGGGTATACTCGTATAATGATCAGCGGAAACATTGTAATCATGTTGCTTTTCATTATCAATGCGATTTTCAGGAGTGCCGGTGATGCTGCAGTTGCAATGAAGGTATTATGGATTGGAAACATTATAAATATTATTCTTGATCCATGCCTTATATTCGGTATTAGCCCATTCCCTGAGACGGGAGTTGCAGGTGCAGCAACTGCCACTACAATAGGAAGGGGAACAGCAGTATTGGTACAATTTTATCTTCTCTTCTTCGGAAAGAAAAGAATACAGCTTTCATTAAAGCACCTCTCAATTGATTTCAGTGTTATACTGAAACTTCTCAGACTTTCATTCGGATCAATAGGACAAAACCTTATCAGTACAACAAGCTGGGTCGCACTTGTCAGAATTATATCAAGCTTCGGGAGCGAAGTGGTTGCTGGCTATACAATCGCAATTAGGATAATAGGTTTTACAATTCTGCCTTCATGGGGAATCAAGCAATGCTGCATCTACTCTGGTTGGACAGAATCTCGGAGCTAAAAAACCAGAAAGAGCGGAGAGATCAGTGTGGGTAACCGGATGGGTTAATATGATATTGCTTGGTGTTATCGGGACAATACTTGTCCTTTTTCCTCAGCCGTTCATCGGTTTCTTCATCGAGGACAAGGCTGTTTTTGATTCAGGTGTTGAAGGATTGAGAATCATTAGTCTGGGATTCATAGCATACGGCCTGGGTATGGTTCTTGTAAATTCATTCAATGGGGCAGGAGATACCACAACTCCTCTGAAGATAAATGTTTTTGCATTCTGGATGGTTGAGATTCCTCTTGCCTGGGTGCTCGCATTTAAGGCAGATATGCGGGAAAACGGCGTATTTATTTCAATAGTAGTTGCAGAATCACTGATGACATTAATTGCCTGGCTTGTTTTCAGAAGGGGTAAATGGAAATTAAAGGAGGTTTAAAGGAGGTTTAAATCAGCCTTAGAATATCACTGTATAGTTCAGGATTCAAAAGATTCATTACCTGCTCTCCTTAGTCTCTTTACATTACTGCGGTTCTTCTTTTCATCAAGCCTTTTTAATCTAGAAGTGAAAGAAGGTTTTGTAGGGATTCTTTTAACAGGAATGGTGAGCGCTTTTGCAATCAGATCATAAAATTTTTCAGAAACAAGTAATTTGTTCTCTGTCTGTGTCCGTCCTTCCTGTGAAACCAGGATAAGTTCCCCTTCTTTATTTATTTTCTTCTTTAGCTTCTGGAGAATGAGTTCTTTTTCCTTATCAGTGAGAATTAGTGTAGAAATTACACTAAATCGCAGTTCAACTTTGGTATTAACTTTATTTACATTCTGCCCTCCTGGGCCGCTGCTCCGCGAAGCAGAGAAAATAAATTCATCTTCAAATCTTCTGTATTTCAGTTCTTCAGGAGACATTCGGTTCGGCTTCTAAATAAAAAATAAGGCTACACCTGCAACACTGACTAAAGCACCAACTACTTCTGTCCAGGTAACTTTTTGTTTATAAAGTATAACTGCCGGAAGAATAATAAAGACAGGTACAAGAGCCATAATGGTAGAAGCAATCCCTGCCTCTGTATATTTTACTGAAATAAGCGAAAATGATACTCCAAGAAATGGCCCGAAAAATGATCCTAAAGTGGTAAAGAGCATGCCATCCCTGTTTCTTACTGCCTTACCTACATTTGACCATCTTCTCATAAAAGTAATAAGTAAGGCAAATCCAATTATACCAGCTATAATTCTGATCTGGGTGGCAGCAAAGGGATCATAATCTTTCAGTCCGAATTTGCTCAGCACAAGTCCGAGCGCCTGTCCCAAAGCTCCCCCAATAGCGTATAAAACACCTCTGGGTGAAAGCTTCAAAGAGAGTTTTTCATTTTCTCCATCCCTGCTGAAAACGGCAATTGCTATTCCTGCGAAAGTAAGCGTCATTCCCATGTAATTGAATAAAGTAAGCCTTTCTCCAAGTATAATAAAACTGAAGAAAGCTGTAATAGGAGGCACAAGTGTCATTATGAGCATTGAGAATCGCGAACCTATGATGGTGTATGATTTGAAAAGGAAAAGGTCTCCAAAGACAAACCCAATTAAACCTGACAAAGTTAGCCAGATCCAGTTATCCCATGTTGCATCAGTCGGAAATGCGATGCCTCTGTGAACCAAATTAAAAACACTCAGAAATGTAATTCCTATTAGTAAACGCAGAAGATTAACCGAAAGTGATCCGATCCTGTGACTTGCTGATTCGAATGACAGAGAGGTAACTGTCCAGAACAAGGCAGTCAGGAGTGCTGCAAATTCGCCTGTATGATTATTAATAAAATCCATATATTATAAAGCTGGCCCTTTTTTAGGGCCAGCAAAAATAATCTTAAAAATGATTCGATATTCTGTTATTCTGAAAATTCGAATTTATAATCTCCGGATCCTGCTTCAAAAACCAGCATATTTTTATTTATTTTAATACCTGAAAATATCTTACTGTCAGTCAGGCTCTTTCCATTTTCAGTAACCTGTTCAGAAGAATTAACAGGCAGTTTAATTGTTGCTGTAGTGTTTGCGGGGATTTTCACATTCACAACTATCTTATTGTCCTTTCTTTCCCAACCTGAAATTATTGTTCCGTATGAGCTTTCAAAAGAAGCTTTGGAATATTCAAGTTTTTTGGTTGGGTGAGGTTGGATAATAATATGCTTATAACCTGGCTTCCCAATCTCAATCCCAGCTGATACCCTGTACATCCAGTCACCGATAGCTCCGTATGCATAATGATTGAATAGGTTCATTCCCGGATCCTGGAATGTGCTGTCTGTCTTCTGACCGTCCCATCTTTCCCATATAGTTGTTGCTCCCATCTTGACAGGGTATAACCATGAAGGATAATCTTCCTGTAAAAGAAGGTCATATGCAACATCAGTATAACCATTGTCGGAAAGAACGTGACAGAGGTAAACAGTGCCAAGAAATCCTGTAGAAAGCCTGTTTCCCCTGCTCTTTATATCTTCAACAAGGAATTTTGCTGCCTTAGGCCTCAGATCTTCAGGAAGCAGACCAAACATTAATGCCAGAACATATGATGTCTGGGAGTTTGTGCCAACTCGTCCAGCTTTTGTTACATATTCATTTACAAACACTTCCTTGATCTTTTCATGAACTGCCCTGTAAATGCCTGCATCCTCGGATTGTCCGAATAATTCGGCAGCTTCCAGAAGCAGCTGAACTGAATAGGCATAAAATGCTGTTGCAATAAAATCATGATCGGTTTGTCCGTCAGGTTCAGGGTGATTATTAACAGGCGGATGATAAAACAACCAGTCACCATAAATGCTTCCCTTGTTCCAAATATAATCGTCACCTGCTGTTTTCTTTATATAATCGACCCATGCCAGCATACTTGGATATTGTTTTCTCAGAAGGTCCTTGTCGCCATATACCTGGTACATGGTCCATGGAGCAATAACTGCCACATCACCCCATCCGGCTGAGCAATCAGCAGTGGGAGAGCCCTGTGGATTAAGTACATCCGGAATCACAACCGGCACCTCACCGCCTTTCCTCTGATCAGCAGCTACATCTTTCAGCCACTTTGAGAAGAAAGCTGCCACATTCATATTGTATGCTGCTGTTCTGCAGAAAGCCTGGGCATCTCCTGTCCATCAAAGTCTTTCATCGCGTTGCGGACAATCAGTAGGAACGTCAACGAAATTTCCTTTCTGGCCCCATTGAATATTGTGCTGAAGCTGATTTAAAAGAGGATTTGACGATTCATATTTTCCGGTTACCTCCATATCAGAATGTATTACTACACCTGTAAGGTTATCTGCAGTGAGTTCGCCAGGAAATCCTGTCACTTCAACAAATCTGAATCCCATGAATGTAAACCTCGGCTCATAAGTCTCTTCACCTGTGCCAGCCAGAGTGTATGTCAACTGACATTTTGCACTGCGAAGGTTTGTTGTATAGAATTCACCATACTTGTCCATTACTTCTGCATGCCTGAGGGTGACAACAGTTCCCCTTGAGCCGCTTACCTTCAGTCTTACCCAACCAACCATGTTTTGTCCCATATCAGCTACAAGACTTCCTTTTGGTGTTCTGAAGATCTTAACAGGTTTTATCTCCTGTATTTTTCTAACAGCAGGTCCCTCGGTTGCAATTAGTTGAATTTGTAATTTCCCGTTTTAACACCTTTCCATTTACTTTCATCATACCCGGTAGTGCTCCATCCGGTAAGCTTTCTCGTTGCATCATATGTCTCTCCGTTATAAATATCATTCATTCTTAAGGCACCTTCATTATTTGCCCGCCATGACTCATCAGTAGTGACTAATGTCTCTGTACCATCTGTAAAAATTATCTTCATCTGCATGAATAAGCCAAGTGTTTTTCCGTATATAGCCCAGTTTTTACTCCATGCAAGTGATCCTCTGTACCATCCGTCGCCCAGTATTGCCCCAATAGCATTGCCACCTTTAACAAGCATTCCAGTTACGTCATACACCTGGTATTGAAGCCTTTTTCCGTATGAAGTCCAGCCCGGGGTAAGTACCTGATTACCTACTTTCTTCCCATTAATATGTAATTCATAGAATCCATGTGATGTAACATAGACCCTGGCACTTGATATGCTTTTTCCAAGATTGAATTCTTTTCTTAAGTGAGGAGCTGGTGCATATTGAAGCGTGTCTCCTTCCATCTCGATCCATTTTGCTTTCCAGTCCGATTCAGCAAGCAATCCCATTTCCCAGCTGGCAGTTTCACTCCATTTGGATGCCTTGCCATTGTTATCCCATATCCTAACCTGCCAGTAATATTTTGTTCCGGATTTAAGTCCGCTTCCTCCGTATGTTATGAGAACAGATTCTCCTGATTCAACTTTTCCGGTTTCCCATGCAATCTTTCCTGCTGAAAATTTATTGTCAGTGGCAACTCTGATTGAATATGCAGTTTGCAGAATATTATTGCCTGTACCATATATTTTCCATGACATCCGCGGTTTAAGATTATCGATACCGAGTGGATTAACTTTATGGTCACATGTAAGATCCCTCACTGCAAGATCCTGCGATTCTGCAGCAAAAAACAATAAAAACAGTACAAATGTGAGACTGATATGTTTCATTGCATTAAGTAATAAGGTTAATAATCATTCAAGGTTATGAAAAAATGATGAATAAAAAAAGATTGTAAATCTCTATTTCCTTGGTTAAAGTTTTTAAATTGCGATACAATAAGAATTTAAATTTTATGAATCCACTGGCAGGTATAGTTTTAATTGCTCTGGGAAGCATCGGTGCTGCAAGCTTTTATGTTCCTTTTAAAAAAGTAAAATCATGGGCTTGGGAATCCTACTGGATAATGCAGGGACTTGCTGCATGGATAATTGCACCTTCTCTCTTTGCCTACATTTTTATACCTGATGGTGAACTCATGCCTATTATAAGGGAATCGCCGGCATCTGCAAAACTCATGGCAATGTTCTTTGGAGCATTATGGGGATTCGGCGGACTTACCTTCGGTCTGAGTATCAGGTATCTTGGTGTCGCTCTCGGACAGAGCATTGCTCTGGGCCTTTGCGCTGCCTTCGGAACCCTTATTCCACCGATAATTGCCGGAGATAACCTTTTTTCCTCAACAGCCGGCATCCTTACAATAATAGGTGTTTCTGTCACAGTTGCAGGTATTGCAGTAATAGGTTATGCAGGAGCTCTCAAGAGTAAAGAGATGAGCGAGGATGAAAAGAAAGCAGCTGTTAAGGAATTCGCACTTAAAAAAGGAATACTGATAGCAATCTTTGCCGGAGTAATGAGTGCATGCTTTAATTTCGGCTTCGAAGCAGGTAAACCTATCGAGGATATTGCACTTTCGCATGGTACCAATCCATTATTCCAGAAAAATGCGTCATTGATATTTATCCTGTTTGGAGGATTCATTACAAACCTGGTATACTGCGGATATCTTAATATAAAGAACAAAACATACAGGGATTACTACACCGTTTCAGGAAGTGTTTTAATAAATAACATATTTTTTACGTTTCTTGCAGGACTTCTATGGTTCCTTCAGTTCCATTTCTTCGGAATGGGAGCAAGCAAACTACCTGATAGCATGGCTGTGTTCGGTTGGAGTATACTGATGGCACTTAACATTGCCATAAGCAACATCTGGGGTATCTTCCTCAATGAATGGAAAGGGGTAAACAAAAAAACAATTATTGTTCTCTTACTTGGCATATCAATTCTAATTCTCTCAACATTTGTCGTTAAACTAGGATAAAAACCATGAAGACTAAAAGATTTGCTTTCAAAATGAAGCTGTATCCGGGATTTAAACAGGAATACATAAAACGTCATGATGAAATTTGGCCTGAACTTGTTAAATTACTTAAAGGTGAAGGTATTGGCAATTATTCAATCTTTCTTGATGAAGAAACTGACACACTTTTTGCCTACCAGGAACAGTCCGGAGAAAGCTCCTCACAGGATCTTGGCAAAACAGAAATCGTACAGAAGTGGTGGAAATATATGGCTGACATCATGGAAGCCAATCCCGACAATTCCCCTGTGACTGTTCCTCTTGAACAGGTTTTTTTCATGGAATAGACAAACCCAGACAAACAGATAAATCTTAATCCTAATAATAAAACAAATCGCTATGAAAAAGGAACTCATCAAAAAAACATATGATCTGGCAAAGCAGCAATATGCTGAATTAGGTGTAGACACAGATCTCGTTATCAAAGAGATGGAAAAGGTGAATATCAGTCTTCACTGCTGGCAGACCGATGATGTTGGAGGATATGAAAAGCCGGGTGCTGAGCTGGGCGGAGGGGGCATACAGGTAACCGGAAATTTCCCAGGAAAGGCGAAAACCATAGAACAGATGAGAGCCGACCTTGATAAGGTAATGTCATTGCTGCCGGGAAAACAAAGACTCAACCTTCATGCAATATATGGCGAATTTGGAGGAAAACTTGTTGACAGGGATAAGATAGAGGTAAAACATTTCCAGGGATGGATTAACTGGGCTAAGAAGAGAGGTATCGGTCTTGATTTCAATTGTACATGCTTTTCTCATAAGCTTGCTGATGACGGTTTTACTCTTTCAAGTAAGAATGAGAAGATAAGAAAATTCTGGGTTGAACATACAAAAAGATGCCGGGCAATAGCCGCTGAAATGGGTAAGCAGCTCGGAACTCCGTCGGTTCATAATATATGGATCCCAGATGGATCAAAGGATACTCCGGTCGACAGAAACGGGCTTCGTAAACAGCTAAAAAAATCACTTGATGAGATTTTTGCAGTAAAATATCCTAAGAAATATCTTAAAGATTCTGTTGAGAGCAAACTGTTTGGCATCGGTTCCGAATCGATGGTTGTGGGATCACATGACTTTTACGTAGGCTATGCCATTAAGAATAATATAATGATTACTCTCGATAACGGTCATTTCCACCCTACAGAACAGGTTGGGGACAAAATCTCATCAATTCTTCATTTTGTTGATGACATTCTGCTCCATCTTACAAGGGGAGTCAGATGGGACAGTGACCATGTTCTAACCTTCAATGATGAACTTGTTCTCATTGCACAGGAAATAGTCCGTTGCAAGGCATTGGGAAGAGTAAATATCGGACTTGACTTCTTCGATGCAAGTCTTAACAGGATAGGAGCATATGTTATTGGAACAAGAGCTGCCCAGATGGCTTTCATGTATGCTATGCTCGAACCTCACAAAACACTTGTTAAGTACGAGGAGCAGGCTAAGGGATTTGAAAGACTTGCACTTCTGGAACTGCTTAAATCCAAGCCATTTGGTGCTGTATGGGATTACTACTGCCTGCAGAATAATGTGGCTGTCGCTCAAGAGTTTATAACCGAGATTGAAAAATATGAGAAGGATGTACTTCTCAAGAGGTGAAAGGAGATTTTTATGAAAGAGAGGGTGATTGCTGTTTTTGATATTGGAAAGACCAATAAGAAGATCATTCTTTTTAATGACAGAATGAAGGTCGTCCATGAGGAGGAGCAGAAATTTGCAGAGGTAAGGGATGATGATGGTTTTGAATGCGATGATCTTGAAAGAATCGAGAAATGGCTGCTATCAACTATACAGAAATTTGCTGTCTCAGATAAATATGACCTCACAGATATAAATATTACCACATACGGAGCAACAATTGTATGTCTTGATGAAAACGGCAAAAGAATTACTCCGGCCTATAACTATCTTAAACCTCTCGATGAAATAATTCCTGAAAGCATTTATAAACGAAACGGGGGAAGGGATGAATTCTGCAGAAGAACTGCATCCCCAGCTCTCGGAATGCTTAATTCAGGTATGCAGCTGTTGTGGCTGAAAAGAATCAAACCTGAAGTCTTTTCAAAAATCAGGCATGTCCTTCACTTCCCTCAATACCTGTCTTATACTTTAACCGGGAAAATCTACTCCGAGCACACATCAATAGGATGCCATACAGCTCTCTGGGATTTTGATAATATGACATACCATCAGTGGGTCAGTACTTTAGGTTTGAATTTGCCTGATCCGGTACCGGTTGATACAAATACCGAAATTTCAATTGATGGAAGGAAAATAAGAGTGGGTATCGGAATTCACGACAGTTCATCTTCTCTTGCACCTTATTTTTCAGAAAGCAAAGGGAAATTTATACTTCTATCAACTGGTACCTGGTGTATAAATATGAATCCATTCAATACTGAAAAATTAACTGTAGAACAACTTGATAAGGACTGTCTTTGCTATATGAGCATAAACAGGCAGCCGGTAAAATCTTCCAGATTGTTCCTTGGACATATGCTTGAAACAGGCGTAAGATTGCTTAATGAGCATTTTAATAAGACAGAAGATTATTTCAGAAATATTAAATTTGATAGAAATTCCTCCATGTCGCTCAAAGAAAAATACCTGGATGAGAAAGTTTTTTTCCAGGAAGAACCACTTGAACGCGAATTCAAAGAACGGATCGACCTCTATCAGTTTAAAAATTTCGAAACAGCTTATCATCAACTAATGAATGAGTTATGTCAGCTTACAATTGAGTCTGTCAATCTGATCCTTCCGGACAATAATGACATATCCAATATTTATATAACTGGAGGATTCTCTAAAATGAACATTTCCTTAATCTCGTTAAGGAGTATTTTACCGATAAAAGAGTATACAGATCTGAAATAAGCAATGCATCCGCACTAGGTGCTGCTCTTGTATTATCAGGTCTTAAACCGGAGGTCAACCTCGGGCTTATTGAATGTACAGGAAAGTAAAATTTTTCCTCTCTTTATCTTTTCAGAAATTAATCCTTTTTGAGCTGAATGAGAAGGTTGGTACTCTTTACTTTATTGACTGATATGTAAAGGATTACAAGACCAGTAAGAAAGATTGCTAAAACCATTGTAATTATAAGGTAAAAAGACATTCCATCACTGCTCTTCAGTGAAGGTAATGTAGCAAAAATAGCGGAAACAGTACCTGTAATAATACCCCAAACCAGTATAATAATCTGGTCAATAAGAATGTATTTTGATATTCTGGAGGTACTGAAGCCTGTTGCCATTAGCAGGGCAAATTCCTTTCGGCGAAGGTCATAGTTTCTGATAAGCATGAAACCAAGTCCTAAAACACCAAGAATTAGTCCTAATATTCCAAGTATTGTAAATACATTCAGATATGTATTTGTAACAATAAAGAAGGAGGCGAGCTTATCAGCAGCGGTTTCCACTGACAGTCCATAATTTGAAAAACGGTCGGAGAGGAGGCTTTTTAATTGTTCGGCATCCTGGTTTCCTCCATCAAATAGAAAAACAGAGCTTCCTGCGACAGAAGGAAAATAATACCTGAAATTATTATCACCTATAAGAAGATGTCCCTGGAACACTGATGATTTTAATCCTCCGCATATAATTATCTTCAGCAGTTTGCCTTTTTCGGACCTGAATAATAAGGTGTCTCCGGTTTTAATCATTAATCCCCACTGCAAAACAGTCTGATCAGCAATTCCATAAATAATATCATCATCGGTTTTTTCTTCCAGCAGCATCCATGGATTTTTCTCACCTAAACCTTCTATGACGGCAGCAAATGAGAAAGAACCTCTTCTGACAATTTCTTCAGGATCAATCCCGATAAGCGGGGGTGTTTTGATATGATTCAGATTCAGACAACTTGCATCATCACCTGCAAGTTTAGGACATTGAAGAATTTCAATATCCTTAAATTCAGGATCATTCAATCCGAATTCCATTATTCCTGCTTCAGAATTAAGGTTTTGCCTGACCGGAATTGCAGACTCAGACCACAACAGAAATCCACCTGTACCTCCTTCATTTCTATACATTTCGTCAGTAAGGGTTAACCTGTTGGAACTTGTTATTATTATTGCAAATATCCCGGCAGCAATAAAAATTACAGGTGCAACTGCCTGGGATGGATAAAAGGAATAAAATCGTCCGGAGAATCTGTAAAATCTTGACGAAGAAGAAAAGAGGTTTTTCTGATCGTTTATGTAATATTGTCTGATTGCAAGTACAAAAGCAATAAACAGCAATATGCCGCCTGAAAATGAAAGGATTACAGAGGCATCATGTGATAAGATAGAAGCAGTTGTTACAATTATTGCGAGAATTGAAAATGCAGAAAGGCTAATTAGATTGCCTCCGGATGAATTGAGTCTGAATCCTGATTTACCATCAGTTCCCAGTCTCTTGAGATAAGACCTAAGCTTCATCATCACCAGCAACTGGGAAATTACTATTGTAGAAATAAATCCTATTACAACAGCAACGGAATCAAAACCAGGAATTATTGAATTGGTCTGCACCGCTCCTGTCCATACAGTATTTAGAGCTTTCACTATAAGTACATTAACCCAGTAGCCTGAAAACACGCCGGCTAAAGAACCTGCAACAGAAATTATGGCAGTCTCTGTAAAGAGCATTCTTCCTATTAATCTGTTACTGAACCCAAGAGCATAATATGTTCTGACCTGATCCTTCTTTGAGTCAAAAAAAATTGAAACCGAAAATGACAACAGTATTATACAGGAGAGAATAATGAAGAAACCCAGACTCAGAAAAAGAGTTCCGAAATCAACTCCCTGTGATGCAGCATCTTCCCCTGAAAGTCTGACGTTACTGATTGTAATACCTGCATCTGAAGGTTCAATCTTTCCTTTTAGTGAATTAATAATTAATTCACTGTCAGTGTCTTTAGGAAACCTTATGGCAGTGGCAAGACCAAAACTATTTCCCCATAGTTTCTTTGCATTTTCATAACTTAAGAATGCCTTGGGAGTTCCCCTGTACTTATCCCAGTAATTCTCATCTTTTTCCCTGATCTTACTCATTAGTATAGGTATGCCGGCATCCCAGGATGAGCATGAAGTGCTGCCGGAAATACCAGGGAACTCAGGCATCAGGGATGGATCAGAGAAAATACCATTATTGCCCGCTATACTTTTTATTATAAACGTTGCTTCACGTTCCTCAAGAATATTACCAACCGGGTGATACCATTTCAGTGTAATTTCATCCCCGGGCACTGATTTCAGGTCCTCAGCCAGCCATTTACTTATAATAATTTCATTATTACCCATTACTGTACCGGAATCAATGGAAATTCCGCTTACAAAAGAGTAGGGGGTTTCAGCTTTTTCTGTTTTCAGGCTGTTTGCCAGATAAGTTAAAACAGGATACCCGCTTTTAATTTCTTCAAGAATACTTCTTACAAGAGTGCTGTCAATGAAAATCCTGTCTGATATAATCTCTGTTTCGCCGGTAACGGCTGATTTTCTGACTGATAATCCAATATCACTTATTAGAAGTACATCCTTTAGAATATTGTTTAATGATGATTCAGAAATATCTTCAGAATTGGCTACCAGCAGCCTGTTAACCCTGAATAATGAATTTTTTCCCTGCTGTAAATCCGCAAGATTCATAAAGATATTTCTCGATATTAACTGGCTGATTCCCAGAGAGAAATTTCCAGCCAAATCAGGGCCCAGGATTCGGGAAACCTTAAGCACCTTTGAACCTTCTCCGTTAGTTTCTGGTGCAAATGGCGCATTCCTGGGAATTGGATCAGGATCACTGAACTTTATTATTATCTCATCACCTTTCTTTATACCTAATTGTTTGGCCAGTTCTGAATTAACAGCTGCTGTTCCCTCCGGGATTTCAATACTATCAATTCCATGAAATTCAAAAAAATCTTTTTTGATACCGTAAATATTTATGTCAAGAACTGATGCTCCTGTTTCAAAATTCTGACAATAACCGTCTGTTTCAAGGATAGGGGTAGACTTAATCCTGGTCTTCTGCATAAGTCTTTCACTTACTGAAGAATCAAAGAATCTTAGTCCGGAACTTATCAGTAGCTGAGTGTTCCCCAGTTTTTCATTTGTATTTCTTTTCAGGCTCTCCCTCACTGAATCTCCTGTAAGCAACGACCCTGTAATAATAGCAGCAAGTATTGCAATAATTATTGCCTGATTCAGATAGTCCTTCTTATGATACAGAAGTGAGCGTCCGGTAAACTTAAGCAGGTATTTTTTCATTGAAGAATTCCTGGGTTTTATACTTTGAGTTTACCTTCATCAAGCTTCAGATGTAATGCCATTCTTAAAGCCATGTCTTCAGAATGTGTGGCAATAATAAGAGCTATTTTGAACTCTCTGTTAAGTTCAACAAGCAGCCTTCCCAGGTTTTCAGCATTTTTTGAATCAAGCGATCCGGTTGGTTCGTCAGCCAGTAATAATGAAGGTTTTCGGATAAGCGCCCTTACAATTGTAGCTCTTTGTGCCTCACCACCAGAAACCTGGAATGGAAATTTATCTTTTAAGCCGCTGATGCCGACACGTTCCATCAGTGTGTCACAGTATTTCTCAAAATTGGAATACTCTTCTTCACTAATCTTTTCCGCCAGAAGTGGGAGTAAAACGTTTTCTTTGATAGTCAGGTGATTAAGAAGAAGATGATCCTGAAATACAAAACCTATATTCCTGTTGCGGTATCCTGAAAGCTCATTCGGTGACAATTTCAGAATTGAATTCCCTTTGAACTTAATGTCGCCTGAGTCAGGTCTGTCAAGTGCGCCAATAATGTTCATAAGGGTTGTTTTTCCGGAACCAGAAGGACCGGTAATTGCTATCGAATCGCCTATTCCGGTTTCAAGGTTCAGGTTATCAAGTACAATACCCCTCTGAGGGAAGGCCTTTGAAATATTTTCAAGTCGGAGCATAGCTGAACAGTTAAGGTTTATTTATCCTTTCATTGTGGAATTGTACATATTGGCCAGTCCGTCAGACATTTTGCCGAGTGAAAGCTTTGACCGGACACCTGAAAATCCATCCCTGCCTGTCTTTTCTTTTAAATCGCTGTTTACAAGAAGCTTCGTAAGGGCTTCTGCCAGTGCTTCAATTGTATCAGGAGCATATGTAATACCTCCGCCGGTCATTTCAATTATCTCCGGAAATGCACCGGTTGAAGGCTGTACAACAGGTACACCTTCCAGGTTGGCTTCAAGGATATACATTCCATATCCATCATATTTTCTTACCGGAACACTAATCACATCTACGGATTTAAAAAATTCTGCTTTTTTATTTCCCTGAAATTCAGGATATATCTTAACGCTTTTGTTATACCCGTTTGAACGGATCTTTTGTATCTGAGCTGATACAAACGGTTTATCATCACCTGTATAGCCGCCACAAACATTTAATGTGAGATCCGGAATAATATTTTGCTGTTTCATTTTTATGAAGGCATCAACAAGCTTGTCGAATCCATTATGAGCATTTACCCTGCAGAAATAGCCAACAGCAGGAGCCCTGTTCTCAATTTTTTCAGCATGAAATCCTTCCGAATCGAATCCAAGGGGAACTACCTCAATATTATCCCGTTTAACACCTGTTTTTGATATAAATAATTCCTTATAGTATTTGCTTGGTGTCACAAACCTGTCAACATGCTCAGCTTCCCGGCCAATAAGTTCCCAGGCTCGGCTTCTGAAGGGTTCCTTCATTTCTTCAATCCAGTCATCCTCATTCAGAAGCGAGCATACGACTTTGATATCCATATGTTTCTTCAGCTGCCTGGCTAAACCAAGAATAAGTGCATTTGAAAGATGCACAATATCAGGCTTACCTGTAGATTCCAGATACTTTACAAGCCTTTTTACTTCAGCAGGCTTAAAAGCATTATCCCCCTCAATCATATTGAGTGTAAGTTCCTCAAGACCATCGGTTCTTGTCGTTCCTGCCTGTTTTGCAGCAAGTTTTAGAAAAGGCGTAAAGTCCAGTATTTTATCAAAAAACGCCGGCATGTTTCTAAGAAAGGGAGCCTTTTCTCTGATGTACATTGAAATTGCACCAAAGAATACATGATCATCAAATCCTGTTTCAGTATTAGCTTCGTCGGGGGGGAGATAAAGAGGAATTGCTGATGCTGAAATTCCGGGTACCTTTCTTATTGCCCGAAGAAAAAGCATATCACGGTAACAGTTGCCACAATAGAACGCTCCTCCTGAGCCGGTTATCAAATAAACTATTTTCATTTTACATTTTTTAATCCAAATGCAAGAAGTCTTCCATCTTCTGTAAGAAAATAAAACCTGTCTTTTACAACTACCGGCGAACTGCCAATGGGAGCACCTGCATTGAAACTCCAGATTTTCTTACCGTCAGATAAGTTCAGCAGATAAATAAATCCATCGGTGCTTCCAAAAATAACCTTCGTTGGAGTCATCACTGCTGAGCCGGTAACAGGACCGTTGGTTCTGAATCTCCATACCTGCTTTCCTGTATTCATGTCAAAACAATACATGTATTTATCGTCATTGCCGATAATCACAAAATTATTTCCTGCGGCAGGAATACCTATTACCGGGCCGGCGTTTTCAGTTGCAGTAACCTGCCAGTCAACTTTTCTCTTCTTAAGATCCACACAGTACAATTCTCCATTATAATCACCGAAATATGCTCTGCCGGAAGAAATTGCCGGAGAGGCTGCTATATAAACACCTATATTGATTGTATCAGTTTCAATACCTGTAAGAACATCGGCGATACGCAAAATGCCATCACATCCTCCAAAGATAACCCTGTTACCAAATACGGCTGGTGTCCCGTTTATATAATTATCAGTCTCCACTTTCCACATTAATTTCCCTGTTCGCGGATCTATGCAATAAAGATGATAATCATAGCTGCCAAATATTATTCCCGATTTTGATGAGGCTTCCCAGAAATTTGCTGAACCTGCTATTTTGTTATCAGTCGCATAGCTGAATATCAGCTTGCCGCTGTTCTTATCCACAGCATTCATTCTACCGTCAGCAGAACCAGTATAGATAGCTCCACCGAAAACCAGTGGAGGAGCTTCAACCAGGCTTCCCGTTTCATACTTCCAGACAATCTTTCCGTCGGAATTGCAGGCTAAAAGAGATCCTTTTTCATTTCCGAAATAAATAATTCCCTGATTAAGGACCGGGGCTGATTTTGTTCTTACACCCGTAGCAGTTTTCCAGAGAAGCACTGGTTTATCGGCAATTTCAAAGTCAGTAATGCCTGATAATGAGCTCTTTCCTCTGAAAATCGGCCAGTTTAACCCTGGGGTCTGCCCAAACAGGGCAGGCGATAAAACAATAAGCAACAGATTAAGATATTTCATTAAAGTATTTTAACTGAATCTTGTCAAAGCTCCTGTTGGACAAACATCAATATAAATATCTGCTTTCTTTTTCTGTATGTTTTCAAATTCTTCAGTCAATGGTTCTGAGATAATGGAAATAAAACCCCGGTTGATGAAGCAAAGGGATGGCTGATCTTTATTGTCCTCACAAGCCCTGACACATAGTCCGCACTTAATACATTTTGCATTTTCAAATATCAGATCTGCACTTCTGCTTATTTTTTTTAATATCGGTGCGTTAACAAGTTTACCTGACGGGTCCTTTACATTTAATTCAACAGCAACATCTCTTAATCTGCAATCATTTGCAGCCCTGCAATCACAATGCATGCAATTTGAGGCCTCATTACCGGCTACAGTAAAACCTGTTATTTCTCTTATCCGAGTACTATCTTCCAGGCATTCTTTAAGCCATTCTTTCTGCTCAACTTGCTCGAGCTTACCAATTCTTGAAGAAAATCTTTTCCTTACATGATTGGTTACCTTTTTTGTCAGGTTTTCTTCCTGCATTGAGGCATCCTGAGAATTATCAGGATCTGATTCATTCTCTCTTCGGATATTGCTGTAAACAAAGAGCATGATGTTCCGTATTGAAACAGGTTCATCAATTTTTTTTCTCCGGCATGCATTTTCACAATAACCCGGACAATCACTGCATACAATCCGCGGGGTAGATATTTCCTTTACTGCAAGTTCAATAGCCTCTTCTGTTTTTCCAGCCTGCAGTAACCTGTTCATCAGTGGAATATTATAACCTGCAGGACAAACTATACGGCATGGAGCTTCACATTCTGCCCTATGTTCGATGAGGAGTAACTCAACAGCCTTTTTCCGAAGGTAAACGACCTCTTCACCGGACGCATCAATGTCCATACCATCCTGGATCATAGCTGTACAGGAAGGAATAAAATTATTAGTCTTTTTATCCTTTACAACGCACACCATACAGGATGAATAAGGTTCTATTCCTTCCTTATGACATAAGGCAGGGATATGTATCCCGGCTTCAGAAGCAACATTCAGAATAGTCTGGTTTGCCCTGACATCAATCTCTTTATTATCAATTTTTATCTTCATTGATATTTACTATTTCTACGGCATTCTCCGGACAAACTATCCTGCAATTGTCACACTTGGTACATTTAGCATTATCTATTTTGTGCTTTTCATAAGGTTTGAACTCAATTGCTCCAACCGGACACTCCTGGTAGCATTTTGTGCATCCTGTGCAATTATCTGTAATCACATATCCGATGAGTTCCCTGCATTTTTTAGCAGGACATATTTTCCTGGTATGAGCCTCATATTCTTCCCTGAAATACTGAAGTCCTGTAAGTACCGGATTAGGTGCTGTTTTCCCCAGACCGCAAAGACTGCCATTTTTCACATCATGACTTAGTCTTTCAAGCTCATCAATGTCTGCCATTGATGCTTTGCCTTCACTCAGCAGAGTAAGTATATTAAGCATCTGTTTTGTTCCAACTCTGCAGAAAGTGCATTTTCCGCATGACTGCTTGTGGGTAAATGAAAGGAAGTACTTTGCTATGTCAACCATGCAGTCACTATCATCCAGAACAACCATTCCTCCGGACCCCATCATGGCTCCTAGTTTTGTAAGTTGTTCAAAATCAACAGGAGTGTCAGATAAGCTTGCGGGAATACAGCCTCCGGAAGGTCCTCCAATCTGTACAGACTTGAAACTTCTTCCGTCTCCTACACCATTACCAATGTTTTCAACAATCTCCCTTATTGTTGTTCCCATCGGAACTTCAATAAGACCTCCTTTTGATACTTTTCCGGCCAGTGCAAATACTTTTGTGCCCTTGCTTTTTTCAGTACCTATACTGCTGAAGGAATCACTCCCATTATTTAAGATCCAGGGAATTAGTGATAATGTTTCTACATTATTTACAAGAGTAGGTTTTCCATTGTATCCTTTCTCTACCGGATAGGGGGGTCTGAAATGAGGATAACCCCGCTTCCCTTCAATAGATGCAATCAGAGCAGTCTCTTCACCGCACACGAATGCACCTGCTCCTTCAAAAACCGTTATATTGAATCTGAAATCTGCATATTTACTATCTTGCCCAAGCATCCTGTTCTTATAGCAGTTCTCAAGGGCGGTTCGGATCCTCAAAACAGCAAGCGGATATTCTGCCCGGATATAAAAAATTCCTTCCTGAGCCCCTGTGGCAAAACCTGCGATTAGCATTCCTTCAATAATCCTGTATGGAAAAGATTCCAGAAGCATCCTGTCCATGAACGCTCCGGGATCACCCTCATCTCCGTTGCAGACAACATATTTTGGATTTCCATCAGCCTCAGAGAATATTTTCCATTTCTTTCCTGTAGGGAAACCTGCTCCACCGCGTCCTCTCAACCCACTGTTATTTACTATATTAATCACCTCTACTGGTGCAATGCCTGCAACTGTCTTTTCAAGGGCATTAAAACCGCCAAGCATCCGATATTCTTCAAATGACTCAGGAGAAATTATGCCGCTGTTCATTGTCGCCAGATGCAACTGCAGATTGAGGAAATTGTTGAGATACTTTTCCCTGACATCCTTTGAAAGGTTAACCGGACTTAAACTCTTCTCATCTGAAACAAATGTATCCGCCAGGTCATTTAACCTGTGCAATAATCTCTTATTAAAAGAAGCTGGTTTTATATGCTTAAGCAGGATCTCCTCTACCTGTTCCTTCTTAACATTTGTATACCTGTGGTTAATATTGTCTTTTGTAACTATCTCAAGAAGAGGGGTTTGGTTGCAAACACCAACACAACCCACAGGTTTCAGCCTGATCTTCAGATTATAACTTTCCTTGGTATCAATAAGATTTGACAAAATATCCCTGCTTCCGCCTGCAACACAGCATGATCCCAGACCAATCCTTACTTCTGCATCCGTATCCTGATCATTATTTTCCTCATTAACAGCCTTATCCCCCTGATGAGTTGATAGAAAATCCTTAATAATTTCACCGGTCATATTAGGTTTTACATGACCATATGTTTTTCCGTCAATCTGAATAACAGGTGCAAGAGTACAACAACCGAGACAGGCAACTTCTTCAATTGAAAAAAGACTGTCTTCAGACATATTGTGTGTATCATCGATGCCCAGTTCCCTTTGAAAGGATTCCGTAATCAATTGAGATCCTTTTACATGACAGGCAGTTCCGGTACAAATCTTTATTGTATGCCGGCCAACAGGCAAATGTCTGAATTGTGAATAGAATGTTGAAACACCGGAAATCTGACCGGGTGTTATTTCAGAAACTTCGCAAATGTATTTTAAAGCATCAGATGGAACATAGTTCAGTCTCTTCTGAACCTCCTGTAGTATCAGAATAACCTTTTCCTTCTCACCACCGGTAATACTAATAACTTCATCAACAACAGATTTGATTTCGTTAATCTCAGTCTTACTGCAGTTGCAATCAGATTTTATTATATTTCTTTCTTCTTTATTCACTTTTAGCGATACAATACAGGTTTTCTTTTCCTCTTATATAAATCATTTTATCAGAGAATGCAGGAGTGCAGTCAACCCGCTCACCCATTGACGATTCAGCAATCTGTTCAAATTTATCCCCGGCCCTGACAACAAAAGCTTTTCCATTTCTGTCTATCATATAAATCATATTATCAGCAATAACAGGAGAGGCATAAAACGGATCCATAAAAGTATGAGTCCATAATGTATCACCTTTCTGAGCATTATAACAGGCAACATCGCCAAATCCGGTGGCAATTACGAGGATTTCATCATTTGCAACGGGGCTGGATACATCAGATGTATATGTATTATCTTCCCATACAATTGAAGCACCGGCTCCAGGTCTGACAGCTGCAAGTTTCTGATAATCAGTAACTGCATAAATCATTGAGCTGTTAACAGCCAGAGAGGGAGCAACATCCCCGGTCAGACATTCAACAGACCATAATTCCTTTCCGTCAGTCGGGTCAAATGCTGTAACCGAAGGATTTCCATTTATTAAAACCTGAGGTTTTCCATCAAAGGTTGCAATAACAGGGGAGGACCATACAGGACGACCATTTCTCATTGTTTCCCAGAGTAATTCTCCTGTCTCAATATCAAACCCCATTATCGAAAGCCTTGAATCTGAATCATGTTGGACAATAACTGTTTTTTCGAATATGACAAGTGAACTGGAGTATCCGTAAATATTCTTCATCGTGCTTAGGTTCTTTGCCCACTTTCGGGTACCGTCATGGTCAAAACATGCTATATTCCCGTTTGCAAAAATAGCACATATAAAATCACTGCTAACTGCCGCGGTAGGCACAGCCAGGCCCGATTCAGCATCCATTTCCGGTAGTTCTTCAGGCTCCCCTTCAATACCTGATGCTGATGAACTCCAGAGTATTTCACCGGAATTTTTATCAACACAATATACTTGTCCTTCCTTACCCAGAGCAGCTGTAATAAACAACTTATCACCCCAGATTACAGGAGAACTTTTACCTTCTCCGGGTACTTTAAGCTTCCATTTAATATTTAAACCTGTTTCTACATTCCATTCAACCGGATAACCTTTTCCTCCAGCAATTCCACGGCTATCCTGACCTCTGAAAAACGGAAAGTTCACAGGATCAGGTGCGAAGCTGCCATCAGTATTTTTCATCTCCTCAGGTTCATCGCCATTTGATCCTGATAATTCAGATTTACTGACACCTCTCTCAGGATCTGGCAGTGTTCCCCTGAGAACAAAAGATGATCCCAATGCTGCAAGAGTTATTACTGAAGCAGAAATTATCATGAGCCTCTGTCCATATTTCTGCATTCCTGAAAGATCAGCCTTAGCGCCTGGTATTGAAGGCATTACCCTTATATTAGTTACAATAAGTCTTTGGCAGATGATGAAAATAATTGATCCTGCAAGAAGTAAATAAGCCCCGGTTTCAACCTGGCTCCTTGTAGCGAAATAAGCCTTTCGTGCCATCAGATCCATGGCTCTGACCTGTTCTATTTTTTTTGCATTTTCTGGTTCTTTATCATATTCCTCTTTAAGAGAAACAAAAGCCGGATTATCCAGCGGATCTATTGTTTTCAACTGTATATAGCTGAATAACATTGTCATAGCAACAACAAGGGTAAAAATACCTGCTACATGGCTGATATTTTTTAATATATCTGAATCTTTTTGTGTCAGTCTGATCATTTGATTCGGTTTTTTACATCTACGGGGCAAAATTTAAAGCAGCGTCCGCAACTGTAGCACTTACCCTGATGGGGTTTATATTCTGTTCTGGTCTTTTTTGTTGTCATTGAAACCAGGGCAATTCCAAGAGCTAATCCCAAAAATATCCCGGCCCAGGGTGAAGCTCTCCGGAATCTGGATATTACAGCCAGTTCAGATGCAAAAAGCTCATCTTCCGTCTGTCCTGATTCCTTGTATGCAATTGCAGCCAGTGATACAGCTTCTACACCTGTTACCTTTTCCTCCCGTATCTCCTGTGCCAGCCTTACATCGCTGTGTATTCTTGCCAGTACCGGAGCTGAATTATATAATATCAGACCACCTGCAATAGTAAACAAGGGGATCATTAAAACATACCTGATGAATAGTCTCCTTGTATCACCTGGTTTCTCCTTTACCTGGTCAGTATTTGATGGGAGTATAGCATCATAGGGACATGCATCTTCTTCACAAAGCCTGCAATTGGTACATTCAGCCGGAGTAATTGTAAGATGGCGGGAAGAAAATCTTGAAAAAATATTAAGAAGAACTCCGTAAGGGCAGAAATACCTGCAATATGGCCGGTTTATAAAAATTCCTGCAACAATCAGCAGTATTCCGAATATTATCATTGTATAAGGGGCATCGAGTCTGAAGAATCCTACAAATGGATCATACCTGCAGATGATAAACTGGCTCTCCATTGCTGCAAACAGAACGGCAAGAGCCAGATATACAAAAGGAACGGCAGCCATAACCGACTCTATCGCTTTGGGAAGCTTTACCGGCTTAAATCCGGTTAGTTCCTGTATTGCTCCAAGTGGACATACTCCTGCACAGAATACTCTACCGAAAAACAATGCAAATACAAGAGGTATAATGAAAAACAGGAGGGCTGTCAGTGGGATTGTATAACCTTTGTTAAATAATGCCAGTGCCACATTCTGTACTGAGCCAACAGCACAGATGCATCCTTCCCTGAAGAAACCAAAATATGCAAGAGAAAATACAGCCATCCATACAATACCATTTCTTGACCTTTTTTTTAATGCGAGCCACGAGGTAACAGATAGAGTTAGTATTAAAACCATTACATCAATATATTCCCAAACCTGTGACCTGTGCTGAGGCATTTGCTGTTCGGGATATACATATCCAGATTCAAATTCAGGCCGTGGAAATCTTTCCTGGGCAAATAGAACGGCATGCCAGAGGATAAGAACAGATAAAAGTATGTATTGCAAGTACCGTTGTTTCATTATATTATTTGTTACATGACCGGAGTCTTCACTGTTCTTTTACAAAGATGAGAAAATACATTATCAAAGAATTTATCCTTTTGCCTTATCCTTAGGTATATACTGAAAATCTGAAGAAACTCTTGATACTGCATTTGAAGGACAGTTGCGTGCAATTGAGCAATCATTGCAATTGACACAAAGATCCTGTTTTATCTGCATGTAGAGAGAGCCGTTTCCAAAATCCTTGCAACCTTTAACACATTTTGCGCAACCATCACAAAGATCCTCGTCAATATTATATTCAAAAAATGGCTCCTCTACAAACTTCCTTTTGATTGCACTTGTAGGGCACATCTGTACTTCGGCACTTGTGGTAATTGTTTTAGCACCTTCCTTCAGATAACCGCCACAAAGATCACAATATCCGCAAAGTTCGTGGGCATGAACACATTTTGAGGCAGAAGGAGTAAGGACACAACTTTTCTTGCAATTCCCGCATGTGGTACATTTAAAAGGGTCAATCTGCCAGACATATCCTTTTGCAGTTGTCTTTGTAACGAGAAGCAGAGGAAGGGCAATTACGGGAGCAATCGCAATAAACTTGCCTGCCTTCTTTACAAAGTCTCTTCTTGATTCGTATTTATTCTTTTCGTCTTTCATTTTGGATCAGGTAAATAATTACTGCAATCAGATTCCCCTTTACAAAAACCACGGCCAGCACATTCTGAACAATTCTGACCCGAAGAAACACGGTCACCAAGTAAGAATGCTATAACGGCGAGTACAGCTACCAGCATCATTCTGAAAAACTTATTCAGAAACTCCCTTCGTGTTTTTACCATATCTTGCTTTTTCATTTACTTTACAATTATTCTTTCAGATTCAACTGACTAATCTTTCTTTCTGGTGAACACATATAATTTTGAATCAGCCGGATTTGCGCCGTAAATAGTTTTTCCGTCAGCCGACGCAATGTCAAGCGGAACAGATGCTGTGAAATTATTCACAGAAGAAACGAATTCCACGAAATATCCTTCGGAATCTAAAATCTTTATCCTGTTCAATCCTTTCTCAGCAGTAACATATCCCTGCGGGATTATAGAGAAGTGAGCTGGATTACAGCATCCGCAGAAGTTATCATACTCTATACCAGAAACTCCGAAAGCAGATTGCATTTTACCCTCAATTGTCCTAGTCTCTATTCTGAACATTCCGGTATTTGCCATCAGGAGTTTATTATCATCTGTGAGGCAGACATCAAAATATGGACTCGGAATATGCAGTTTTTCACCAAAATGACCAACCATTGAAGATACCTCACCATCTTTTCTGATAATAAACACTATTTTATTTGATGCATCTGCAACTGCTACATAATTTTTATTTGCAGAAACTGAAGTAATTAAGCAATTAGCTTCATATGGCCCCCAATCACCTATTACTTTTCCTTCCCTGTCAAGAAGAAATACAGATTCAGCAGAACAGGCATAAACAGTGTCACCATAAACTGAAACGGCAGTTATATTTTCAGGTATTTCCAGTGTCCATTTTTCTTTCAAATCCTTATTATAACAGGAAACAAAAGATTCTCCACCTAGAAATAAATCACCGCTCTCAGATACAGCAACTGATTTCAGTCCGGATCTTATGAAAATTTCATACTGAGCCTGCCACTTGTCAGGTGGATTATTTGATATTTCATTTTTGATATCTGAGGTTGCATTCTCCTTATCCGGACTTATTGTGTCAAATATTATATAAGCCATGAAGGCCAATATTATTATCAGGGAGAATACCATGTAATATTTACTGTTTTTCATAACTATCCTTCTTACTGATATCAAGAGTTAAAATATTTCTCGAATCCCTTAAAATAAGGTAGTTACCAGCCAGGGCCATTGGACCCCATGCTTCGATTCCATTAAGCAGATGATATTTTGAAACCAGTGTTGCGCTGGCTGCTTCAAGTTTGAAAATATGCAGTATTCCATTGTCTTCAAGAAGAAACATTCTGTCGCCGCTTAAAATATATGGTCCAAGACCACGTCCGAATCTGTTTTCCTTGCCGCTTGACCAAACAGGTTTTGTAAGATCATTCACATTATAACATACCAATTGCTTCTTTAAAGCTCCTGCATTCTCAGGCATTACTGTCCACACGAGATTGCCTGAAATAACAGGAGTGTGCTGATCACTTGAAATTCCATCTGCCGCTTTATGCATCTCAACAACTTTGGCAGAATATGATGTTCCGTCATAATCTATTCTGATTCTTGCTCCTCCTGCTCCATAACTGCCGAAAACAGCTATCTCATTGTTTCCAAGGTAAAGAGGAGAGGCAGCAGTGGTGGCAGGGTTCCATTCCTTTGTAAGCCACAGTAGCTTTCCTTTATCTTCTTTGTCGGCAGAAATCCCAAATACGCCTCCAACTGCATTATAAACGTACATCTTTTTATTATGTATCACCATTGGCATTATTGAGCCATGCGACATCCTAAGGGAGTCTTTATTCGGAGTTTGCCAGAGTACTTTACCTGAGGCGCAATCAACGCCGATCATCATAGCTTTACCACCAGGTGCAAGTATGGCAACATCATCATCAATTAAAGGACATTGGCCTGTGTACCAATCAGGTGTAACCCTTCCTTTTGTACTTCCGGGTACACCATATTCCTTTTCCAGATCAAGAGTCCAGTAAAGCTTTCCTGATAAAGGTTCAACACACATCACATGAGATCTTGGGCCAATGGTCACCACGAACTTATCAGTTACGGCAGGAATAGTCCTTGAGTAGCCATGGTTTCTTTTAAGATCAACATAGTACCAGCGTCTCCAGAGTTCCATACCGGATTTTAACGAAAAACACCTCAGAACATCAGCCTTGCGTCTCTCATTGTAATCCATTATGTAAACTCTGCCATTATGAACCGAAGGACCTGCATATCCTTCTCCCACTGTAATTTTCCATGCGACAGGGGGGCCGGTTGAATCCCATTGCTCTTCCAGCAACAGAGAATCATGGTTTCTGTTATCACTGTTTGGGCCTCTAAATCTGGGCCAGCTGCCATGAACATTTTCATCCAGCTGATTAATTGTATCAAAAAACTCACCAATCAGAACAGTATCCGGTCGTGGCTCAATCTTTGGCCTGTTATCCATGCCAGGCTCTCTTATAAATACCTCCGCAGGATAATGATATCCGGTTAACCACCAGATAAACACTATGCCAAACATCAGAATCGCGATGCCGGTAACAATATTCTTACTGAGACGACCAAATAGCATTTATCATTTCTTAATCGAGTAGACTGCCATATAATCACCATGTCTTACAAACAGCCTTCCTTTATCAATTACCGGATGAGCCCAACCCGGGCCTGTTCCTTTTGATACAATAAATTCACTTACAAGCTCAAACTGGCTGCTGTTGGGTTTCACAAGACCAACATGTCCCCATCTTTCTTCATAAATGTAAAGCAAGCCTTCAGCGGATATTATAGATCCTTTATTATTCCATTTTGTTAACCACATTGTTTTACCAGTATTCCAGTCAACACATATGTAACGTCCCATATTGTTGTTATCATGTGTCGAACTGTAGATGTAGTTTCCGATTAGCACCATACCTCCGACATGAGGATTTATTTCAGGATTTTTCCAGACAAGGGTAGGGGCACTTCCGTCAGTATTTACTTTTATTTTTGCAGCGGTCTGCCCATATCCATTAGCAGCAAAAATATAACCGTCTTTGTAAATAGGTGTATTTATATAGTTTCGTCCTCCCTTTTTATCATCGTTCACTGATCCAAAATCAAATTTCCAGATGATTTTTCCATTTGTGGCATCAACTCCTATTATCCATGTGGGAGTGTGAGTAATAATCATTTTTTTCCGTTCTGTTCCACGAGAAGAGGATTCACATACATCATACCCTCATTCAATGATGGAGTTTCCCAAACAACTTTACCATTTTCTGTGTTAAATGCAACCATAGATGCAACAGGCCCACCGGGTGTAATAATTACCTTATTATCAAAAACAAGCGGAGATTCAGAGATGCCGAATCGTGGAACTGTACACTTATAATCCTTAAAGTAATCAACTGACCATAAGATCTTTCCTGCTGTAGAGACACATGAAAGTTCTCCTGAACCACTGACAACAAATATTTTCCCGTTATAAAATGTTGGAGTACAGCGGCTCTCAGGATAAGTACTTACTTTTGACTTGATCCCATACTCAATATCCCATTTTTTCTTACCATCAGGAGTCAATGCTGTAAGAACATCCTTTTCTTCTCGGGCACCGGTAATATAAATCAGATCATTGGTTACTGTAGGGCTTGAATAGCCAATACCAATACCTTCAATTTCCCATATGAGTGAAGGTCCTCCTTCAGTCCATGAACTCATCAGGCCAGACTCATTGTAAATACCTGTTTGACCAGGTCCTCTCCATCCTAAAGTCTGACCATGTAGTTCAGCTGATGCAAAAATAACTATAACTGTAAGAAATACTGTGAATTGCTTTTTCATAAATTACTGTTTTAAAAAAGTGCAATATAAAAAAACAACTTATATAATTCTGAATAAATGATCTGTAACAACTACTTTATCCGGTCATTTTTAACTTTTTTAACAGGTCTGGCTGATAATCATTAAAATACAAACGATATATTACAATAAAGCATATTAATAATTATCACATTTATATATTTATTGATTCTATATTTTAATTATATACATGCTTTAGCTTAACATTTATTATTATATCTCATTGTTTTATTAATTTCTGTTATTATATTTGCAAATAGTTTTATATCAATTTTAAATTCTTTTTTATGTGTGGTATTGTAGGTGTTTTTGATCTAAAGGATAATTATCTGGAACTGAGAGCAACAGTATTAAAAATGTCGAAAAAAGTCAGGCATCGCGGTCCCGACTGGTCAGGTATTTTTTATTGCGAAAAAGCAATACTTGCTCATGAACGGCTCTCAATTGTTGATCCGCAATCAGGAAAACAGCCATTATACAGTAAGGATGGTAATCTGATTCTGGCAGTAAATGGTGAAATTTATAACCATCAGGAAATAAGGAAGAAATACGAAAATAGCTATGAATTTCTTACACATTCCGATTGCGAGGTAATACTCCCTCTATATCGCGACAAAGGTCCTGCATTCATAGAAGAGCTTAACGGGATATTTGCATTCGCAATTTATGATAAGGAAAAGGATTGTTACTTCATAGCCCGGGATCATATTGGAATAATACCCTTATATATTGGCTGGGACTCCCATGGCAATTTCTATGTTGCTTCTGAATTGAAAGCTCTTGAAGGCGTTTGCAATAAGATTCAGGAATTTCTTCCGGGTCACTACCTCTACAGCAAAGATGGCGTTATGAAAAAATGGTATCAGCGTGACTGGATGGATTATGCAGCTGTTGAAAACAATGTAACCAGTATTGAAGATCTTAAGACAGCTCTTGAAGCTGCTGTGCACAGACAACTTATGTCCGATGTCCCATATGGTGTTCTTCTTTCGGGAGGACTTGATTCTTCAATAGTATCAGCTATTGCCAAAAAATTTGCGCCAAAAAGAATTGAGACTCAGGATAAAAGCGAGGCCTGGTGGCCTCAGCTTCACTCATTTGCTGTTGGACTGGAGGGATCACCTGATCTTGCTGCCGCCCGTAAAGTTGCACAGCATATTAATACTGTTCATCATGAAATTAATTTTACCGTCCAGGAAGGTCTGGATGCAATACGTGATGTTATTTATCACATTGAAACATATGATGTTACAACAATCCGTGCTTCAACACCAATGTATCTGCTTGCAAGGGTAATTAAATCGATGGGAGTGAAGATGGTACTTTCAGGTGAAGGCGCCGATGAGATTTTTGGAGGATATCTTTATTTCCATAAAGCACCGGACCCTAAATCATTCCATGAAGAGACCGTTAGAAAAATCAGCAAACTTCATCTGTATGACTGTCTTAGAGCCAATAAATCACTTGCAGCATGGGGAGTTGAAGGCCGTGTTCCATTCCTTGATAAGGAATTTATGGATGTCGCAATGCGCCTGAATCCTAAGGACAAGATGATTACAAAAGATAAAATGGAAAAATGGGTGCTTCGAAAAGCCTTTGAAGATTATCTCCCTGCCAGTGTTGCCTGGAGGCAGAAAGAACAATTCTCAGATGGTGTCGGATACAACTGGATAGATACACTCAGGGCTCTTGCTGCAAAAGAAGTATCTGATGATCAGCTGGCTAATGCCAGATACCGTTTTCCGATTAACCCTCCAATGTCAAAAGAAGAATATTTTTACAGATCAATTTTCAGTGAGCATTTCCCTTCTGATTCAGCCGCCTCATGCGTACCGTCAGTTCCGTCAGTAGCATGCAGTACTCCTGAAGCAATAGCATGGGATGCCTCATTTAAAAATATGATAGATCCTTCAGGAAGAGCTGTAAAAAGTGTTCACGTGGATTCATATAAATAGATTACCTGGCTGTTATCTCATTTTTTCAACGCCTCGACCATAAAATATAATCTATCTTATTAACTTTACCTGACTGTATAAATCAGATTGTGGGCAATGATGCTGACTTATCAGCTTATTTTTAATAATAGCCAGGTATGAAAACCCAAAACCTGTTTTTTTTTATTGTTTATTGTCGCATTCTTTTTCGCATGTGAAAAGAAAACTGAAAATACAGGCAGTGTTGTCTTTATAAATGAGCTAATGCCTGTTAATACCACTGTGGTTGCTGATCAAAACGGTGAATATAATGACTGGATTGAATTATACAACATATCTGATAATGAGCAGGATATATCCGGATGGTTTCTGTCGGATAATGATAAGCATATTTCAAAATGGCAATTCCCGGCATCAACAACAATAAAAGGCAGGGGATATCTTATAATATGGGCAGATGATGACTCTGCTCAGACTGGGCTTCATGCCAATTTCAAGCTCTCATCTCTTGGTGAAGAATTGATACTTTCGGATCCTGAGGGAATAACTGTTGATAAAGCTTTATATCCTGGTCAGTCGCTTGAATTAAGCTATTCAAGGAACCCGGACGGAACTGGTGCATTTGTCTGGCAGATACCTACTTATCTTAAAAGTAATATCATAAAATAATGTATCCCATAAGTTTAGATTATCTCAAACTAATACTGTAACAGACATTTCCCGCCTGAAATAATGACTATCTCAAACCCAATAAGTATAGTTTCTTTTCCGGTACTATCTGATTTCAACCAGGTAAATTTCGAGAGCATAAGTAACCTTGGACTTACGAACAGAGTTGAAACAAAATTCGTATTTCCATCAGACAAGACTGATCAGGTATTAAAAACCCTAACCGGTAATTATAAGGTTGTTCAAAGAAACAATCAACTTTCTTTTAAATATGTAACAGTATATCTGGATACAGATGAATTCAGATTTTTCAATCAGCATTTGAGAGGAGAGCTTTCAAGGAATAAGGTTAGGTACAGGAATTATGAGTTTACCGGCGATTCATTTCTTGAAGTAAAAATGAAGACCAACAAGGGAAGAACACTGAAATGGAGAATACCCGGTTCTTTTTCAAATAGCCCATTCAGTGAGGATGCTGAGGATTTTCTTAAAGAATATCTCCCTGTCGAATCTTATCTTTTAAAACCAGTGTTGATAAGCCGGTTTTCGCGAACCACATTTGTTAATTTTGATATGACAGAAAGACTGACAATTGACTATAATCTTTCTTTTGAATCAGTAAAATCGGGCAAAATCATTGATTTGCCGTATCTGTCAATCGCTGAAGTTAAAAAAGAAATCGTGAGTTATTCAAGTCCTTTCTCTGCTACCCTCAGAAGGATGAATATTTATCCGTTGGGTTTCAGCAAATACTGTATGGGCAGTGCACTTCTCAACGATTCATTAAAACTAAATTTACTTAAACCAAAATTAATAATACTTAATAAAATTAGAAATGGTTTCAACTGACTCCCTGTTATTTAGTGATACTTTAGCTGATAGCTTCAGACTGGTTGATCTTGGAAATTTTCTGGAACTTATAATTCGGTTTTCACTCAACCTTGGGGTTATACTAATCCTTGTAAGATGGCTATACTTTTCTACAACACGAAGAAAAGACTACCTTTTCACATATATCCTCATTTCAAGCATTGTCTTTCTATTATGCTTTCTTCTTGAAAATGTTATTCTACAGATTGGATTTGCCCTGGGGCTCTTTGCTATTTTTGGTATTATCCGTTACAGAACAGATGCAATTCCAATAAAAGAGATGACATATCTGTTTCTGACGATAGGAATTTCAGTAATAAATGCCCTTTCAGGAGATAAAACAGGTGTGATGGAGGTTCTCTTCACCAATTTCATCATTATCGCTCTGACATATGGATTGGAGAAAAGGTGGCTTCTCAAACATGAATCATCAAAGAATATAGTGTATGAAAAAATCGAAATGATAAAACCTGAGTCAAGAAATGAACTTATTTCTGATCTCCAGAATCGTACCGGTATTGAAAAAAATTGACCGGGTTGAAATCAGGGAAATTGATTTCTTACGGGATATTGCATACTTAAGAATCTTCTATGAAACCAGGGAGGATTTCAACAATTCAGGAAATGACCCAGTAAAAGATAAATGAAGTACATCTTAAGATTAAATTATTTTTTAACTTTTTTATTATTTTCTGCTCATTGTTCGATCTCAGGTCAGGATGGTGATTTTGGAATCTGGTATTCTGTAAATGGTGAACACAAGCTTACTAAAAAGCTTGACCTTCTCCTGGCTTCTGAAGCAAGGACTTTTAGCAACGCATCACAATTGGATCAGATTTTTGGTGAAGGCGGTGTTTCATATACTTTAAATGATATTTTTTCTACTGCAGGCTCATACAGGCTGACAGGAAAACTTGAGGATGATGGAAACTTTCATATAAGGCATAAATGGTTTGGAGAAGTTAAGTTGACATTTCCTGTTAATCGATTCAATTTTTCAGCACGACTTATGCTTCAGATTATGAAAAGAACCTATATTGAAAAAGAGGATGACAATTTACCTCAATATACAGGCAGGATTAAGCTAAAAGCTGAATACGATATTAAAGGGTTACCTCTGACTCCTTTCATCTCATTCGAATCATTCACCCCAATGTTCTATGATTATGAATTACTTATTGAAAAAAAGAGGTTTTCTGCAGGAGCAGCTTATAAGATATCAAAGAAAGTTCTGCTCAAACCGGCATATATACTTGAAAGATATCCCCAAAACAATAATAAGTTCAATTATCATATACTCGCTCTGTCATGCGAATTAAAATTCTGAGGAGGACCAGTTACAAAAGATTATTAATACAGGATATCAGTGAATTATGATAAGCTTCTTAAGCTCTGACGGCATTCCATCCACCTCCAATGAACAGAAATAGAGGCCATTTCTGAAAGAACTTGCATCGATCTCAACTGAGTATAATCCGGTACTCTGATATGCATTAACAAATGTTTGGCATACATTTCCATTTATATCAAATATCCTGATGATAACCTTTCCTGGTACATGGATATGATAATCAATTGTAAAAAATGACCTGCTGGGATTTGGAAAAACCTGAATTATGTTGTTATTCTGATTTTCTGATTGTTTATTATCGTTTAATCCGGTAAAATCTCCGTTAACTGCACCCGGTGTCCCCTTAAGACTTGCTGTCCAGTTTTCAGGAAGATCATTATCCAGATCAGGGCTTTTAAGAATGAGTGAATATCCCTTACCGTCAGGTAAATCCGGCCATGGACTATTATTAAGATAATGAACTGAATCTACAATATCATTTTTTGAATTTATCAGCTTTACAACCTCCTCTTCATTTTTAAGTCCAAAACCGGTATTCCCTCTGTAATTTATCAGGTAATGGAATCCGGATTGTAATAAACTTATGTCCTCACAGGCTACTATGTAAGCATTAGCCGGCATTACTGTCCCTTGAGGAAATACATATTCGTTCTCAAAGTTGCTGTCTCTGATCTTCCACCCAGAGATGTTTACAGGGCTGCTTTGCCTGTTATATATTTCTATCCAGTCACCGGTTTCAAAATCTGGTGAGGAGTTATAGTTTATTTCATTAATAATTACGGAAGGAAATGTTATATCCACTTTTTCATAAACAGCTCTTATTTCCTGAGTTGAACTGAATGTAACATAGATTTCACTGACATAATCTGTCCTGGTAACAGACCCGCTTAACTCCCAGTGGAGGAACCTGAAACCAGGATTTGATACCGCTCTTATCAGAACAGGAACATCAGGAAAGAGACTGCCATTATATACAGGATTTGGAATTTTTCTGTCATAAAGCAAAATATCTCCACCTCCTTCGATATTGGAGCTTATCTTTAATGAAACCATCCCTTTTAGTCCGAACTTATTCCTGAGATGATCCATCGCAACTGATGGTCTGTCTTTTATAAATGCCTTAAGTGAATTTACATTTGACTGCCACTGTTCAAGGGAACTGAAGGTAGGAGGCATCCATGTTTCCTGAGAATCCATATCCTTTAGCCCACCCCATTTTTTTATATGTCTTGGGATTTCAGGTTCAAGAGTTGATTTGAAGACATTTACAATACTGTCCAACCTGACAGTTTTGAAAGTTGTACCGGTATAAAATGCATAACGCTGAATAAATCTGTTTCTGAACTCCGCATTTGACAGAAGGCTCCTTAGTAACAAAGTTGCCCATGGAGGGTTAGGCCAGGTTGGCCCGTTGGTTGCTGTCGCATCAGCAAGTGTGTTTGCAGTTGTGCGCATGAATGTCTGGTCAAGGTCAAAACAGATCCATCGCCATTTTGTATGCCAGGGGACATTTGAATTCCAATACTTTATGTTGTTTCCAGGCCAGTCTCTCTCAGCAAGATAAATATGAAGTATTTCATAGTCAATAAACTGATCAATATCAATCTTTGATTTTATAAAATTGTAATTCGAATTGTTTTCCAACGATGCTGAAGCCAGAAAACTGATAAGGCTGCTGTATCCGGCAGATTCGCCAAATACAACAGAATAATTGCTTTGTAAAATATTCACGGAAGAAGCCTCAACATTATAATTTGATTCAAGATAGTGTTCATTGATTTTTTCCCGTATATCATGAATGCCCCAGTATACACCGTCAAAATATACAACTACAGGACGATAAGCCTGGTAATCAATATCCATATCTCCGATTCCAATATATTGCGCAAGAGCATCACGCATAAATGTCCTGACCTGATCATCAGCAGAGCTTCTCAGAACAAAAGACTCAAATTTATAAATATTCTTATCAGGGAAAATACGGTAATCAAAACTCCCTTTTCCATAGTTTTTTCGGGCAAATAGAGCCAGTGATTTCTGGGGAAATCTTGTCCTTGAACAACCTCCAAAGATTTTTATGCCGGCCTCCTGGTTAAAAGCAAGGGTGCCATTCTTTTCATAAAATTCAATGTTTACTGCTCTTTCCCAGTCCTGGTTGAGGTTCCTTATTTTCGAATCGCATGAACCTCTGATGCCATTTTTTCCTGTAATATAAATACCAATACTATCATCAAAAAAGTTCGCAGAATCCGTAACAATGGAAATTACAGGCAGATTTATAGTCTCGCCGATCAGGTAGGTACGGGTTATTGTCTGGCTGGGTAATGCACCTTTTTCGAAAGCTCTGGCTCGCAATGCAGTTGTTTTGAGAGTATAACAGGCAGGGAATAAACTTGAGAGGAAGTATCGGGCTCCATTCCGTTTGTGGTATAATAGATAACGGCCTCAGTAGATGGTGAAGTAAGAATAACTGTCTGGCTGCCAACATAGAAACCTCCATTTAAGGAGAAAGCAGGCGATTCTGAAAATGAACTAAAGCTTTGATCAGAATTAGCTCTTCCCATTGTTGGCTTAGAAAAATACACCAGCTTTTCACGATCAATAATTGAGCGACCATAAGAAACGTCCCTAACCTGTAAGCCATAACTGAAGCTGTCAATGACAGCACCTGAAGAATTAAATAAACCTACAAAACCGCCCTCTCTGTCAAGTGTAAAATTTGTATGATTGGTGACCCCTGATTCGTCTGCCCAGAAACTAAAATACCCATTAGGTTGAATCACAGCTCCATCAGGAATTCTCCACATCTTAATATTGCCGGCATCAGACGTCAGGTAATAACCTCCGATATTAACGGGTAATGAACCTGAATTGAAAAGCTCAAGCCAGTCTGGATAACCTCCTGAAACAGCGTCATAATCAGATTCCATATTTGATGCCAGTATTTCGTTAATATATATTGCTTTTCCCTGTGACTGAACAAAGGAGGTACTTATTGTATTGAAAAGGAAAATGTATAATAATTTTTTTAGCAATATTTCTTTCCCTGACAATTTCATTTTCCGTTTATTTCACAGTTTACACAATCCGAAATTACAGAAAATTCGAATTAAAACTTTTGAAGGTGTTTTTTCTGCATAAATAATCTTATTTTTAATTCCTAAACCACCCTTAATTATTCTTTTTACAATGAAAAAGTTAAATGTGTTGCTCTGCACATCCCTGGCAATTTCAGCCTGCAACAGAGTTCCGGATGAAAACCGATTGCCCAATATAGTACTAATACTTGCAGATGATCTTGGTTATGCTGATCTGAGCTGCTACGGGCAAAAAAATTCTCAACGCCAAATATTGATCGCATTACAGCAGATGGAATGCTTTTTACCCAGCATTATACCGGATGTACCGTATCAGCTCCTTCCAGGTCGGCACTTATGACAGGCCAGCATACAGGACATACTCCGATCAGAGGAAATATTGGTTGGGAACCTGAAGGAAACTGGCCTCTTAAAGCCATTTCTGTAACTATTCCTGAAATGCTCAAAACTAAAGGGTACATAACGGGTACCTTTGGTAAGTGGGGACTGGGATATATTAATACTGAGGGCGATCCGAATTCACAGGGCATTGACGAGTTTTATGGCTACAATTGTCAAAGCCTGGCACACAACTATTATCCAGACCACCTCTGGCATAACAGGGAAAAGATTAACCTGCCTGAAAACGGGGATGGGAAATCCGGATCCTATAGCGCTGATCTGATTCATAAAGCAGCTCTCAGTTTCATTGAAAAAAACAAGGATGTTCCTTTCTTTCTTTTCTATCCCACAACCATACCTCATGCCGAACTATTTGCAAAAGAAGAGTATATGAAAATGTTCAGGGGCAAATTTCTCCCTGAAAAATCATTCATTGGTGTTGACAACGGACAAAACTACAGACTTGGACCATACGGTTCACAACCTGAATCTCACGCTGCTTTTTGCTGCAATGGTTACACAACTTGATAATTATGTTGGAGAAATAATTGAAGAACTTAGAAAGTTGGGACTTGAAAAAAACACAATAGTGGTTTTTGCATCAGATAACGGTCCTCATCTTGAGGGCGGCGCCGATCCTGACTACTTTGACAGCAACGGTCCTCTGAAAGGCTATAAGCGTGATCTCTACGAAGGAGGTATACGTACGCCACTTCTTGTAAAATGGCCAGGCAAAGTAGCGCCTGGATCAAAATCTGATCATGTTTCTGCATTCTGGGACATGATGCCAACATTTGCTGAAATTGCTGATACCAGTAGCCTATCTGAAACAGATGGTATTTCCTTTCTGCCAACACTTCTTGGCAAAGAGCAAAAACAACATGATTATCTCTACTGGGAATTTCATGAACAGGGAGGAAAGGCAGCAGTAAGAATGGGTAACTGGAAAGCAGTAAAAAGGGATCTCGAAAAAATGCCACACGGATCAACTGAACTTTATGACCTGAGTACCGATATTTGTGAGTCTAATGATATTGCACTACAACATAAGGATATCGTTCATGTAATTGATTCACTTATTGAACTGTCACATGTAAAGTCAGCTGATTTTCCTTTTTCCTGTGAAGCAGCGGATAAGAAACATGAAAAATAATCTAAGAAATTTTACCAGAATATTATGAAACCTACTGACAAACTGCCATTGGTCCCCACTATACTTGGTGTTTTATCACTTGCATCTGCAGGATGTACTCAAAAAAATGAAAAGGAAACTCCTAACATTATTATCATTTATGCCGACGATCTTGGATATGGCGATGTAAGCTGTAATGGTGCAACAATAATTAAAACTCCAAATATCGACAGGATTGCTTCCGGTGGTTTGCGCTTTACAAATGCACACTGCACTTCTGCAACAAGTACGCCGTCACGGTATTCACTGCTTACAGGGGAGTATGCATGGAGGGAAAGAGGAACAGGTGTTGCTCCTGGAGATGCTTCTGCAATCATCGAACCAGGCCGGACAACTATTGCATCGGTGCTTAAAAATGCAGGGTATACTACTGGTGTAGTTGGTAAATGGCACCTTGGACTCGGACCTTTGGGAGGTCCTGACTGGAATGGGGAAATAGTGAACGGACCAATGGATATTGGTTTTGACTATAACTTTATTATTCCTGCAACGGGAGACAGAGTGCCATGTGTTTTTGTTGAAAACAGAAGAGTAGCCGGACTGGATCCTGCAGACCCAATTACTTTAAGCTATAAGGAAAAAGTTGGCGACTGGCCAACAGGCAGGGAAAATCCGGAACTTCTTAAAATGCACCCAAGTCATGGACATGATATGACAATAGTAAATGGCGTAAGCCGGATAGGATGGATGACTGGCGGAAAATCAGCCCTCTGGACAGATGAAAATATTGCTGATGTAATTACGGGGAAAGCTGTAAAATTTATTGAGAACAATAAAGAAAAACCCTTCTTTCTGTATTTTTCTACACACGATATACATGTTCCAAGGGTCCCTAACCAAAGATTTGTTGGAAAAAGTGGTATGGGCCCAAGGGGTGATGCCATTCTGGAATTTGACTGGTCGGTAGGTGAAATTATCAATACAATAGAAAAACTTAATCTGGCAGAGAATACTCTCATAATTGTTTCAAGTGATAATGGTCCTGTTGTTGATGACGGATATATTGATAAGGCTGTAGAACTTCTTGGAAATCATAAACCTGCAGGTCCGTTAAGAGGAGGGAAGTATAGCCTTTTTGACGGAGGTACAAGAGTATTGTTTATCTCCTGCTGGAAAGGAATAATCAATCCGGGAACATCGGATGCTTTATTCAGCCAGATTGATCTTATGGCTTCTTTTGCTGCACTTACCGGACAGAAACTGGAAAATGGAGCGGGACCTGACAGCTACAATAATCTTGATGCACTTCTTGGAAAATCTGAAAAGGGTCGGGAATGGCTTGTGGAACATGCCGGAAGACTCTCAATTATTAAGGGTGATTGGAAATATATTGAACCAGGACAGGGTGAAAAGCTTTTTGCCCATGTAAACATTGAATCGGGGAATGATACTCTTCCTCAGCTATATAACATTAAATCGGATATAGGAGAAACAACAAATCTGGCAAAAGATAATCCGCTTATTGTTAATGAATTAACACAACTACTCCTGAAAATTAAGAACAGTGAAACTCCGTGAATACTCCGAGAAACTCCGTGGTAAAAATTTAAATTAT
>JADKBL010000008.1 GCA_016718875.1 Bacteroidota bacterium | reverse complement strand
CTGTTTCATAATAGGTGATCCCATCTGCACCAGATTCCCCAAGGTATTTAATACTTCCGGCTGTCCAGCATGCACCGAAAAGTGACATCATCCTGCTGTCGAACTGGGATGGAATTTTATCACCGTATGATTGTGTCTCAAAGTTTTCAATATTTGCATTAAAGCGCCTTTGGATATTTACCGGCGACACCCAGATTCGCTTGTCTGTCGCAAAATGCTTTGCACTTTTTACAGTATATGACTGTGCCTGCAGATTTTCCAGAAGGGTTGTATTGTCAGATGCATGCTCCTGGGGATGTATGGAATAGCACACCATATCACAGTTTTCCGGTAATGGTTTTTGCTCATTCAGCTGAGCAAAATTTGCATTGGTTCCGATACAGATTTGAATACCCGGATTATAATTTCTTATGGCCGGTGCAACATGACCGGCAAGCTGCCCGGGTGTAACACTAATTGTTTTATGTAATACAGTAATAATTGCAGGAGTAATGGAAACTGCAGACATCCAATTAATTAATGATTCTGTTTGCCTAAAGGTATTCATCATCAAAGAATAATACCAGTTCCAGTTCATATCCAAGTTTCGAAGTTTCAGCAACTGCCTGATCAGCAATTTCTTTCCAGCCTTCTTTGAAAAGATAGATGTCGCAGCGATAATGATCAAATGCAAGCTCTTTAAGAATGGCAATCTCATTCTCCTCAAGCGGGTGATTTCTTGTTGATTGTCCTATACCTAATTTAGGAAGCGGTATTCTAATATCCGTATTTAGGCTTAATTCTATTATTTCATCATTTAATCCGGAGGCTTGTTCAGGATTTTCTGCTTTGAATTCTATCTTCTGGCTTATTTTCTCTCCCTTTAATAATGTTGCGGGGTAAGGCAGGCTCAACGGAGTTGAATATGTTTTATATGAAGCATCTGTCCAGTTTCGCTGGTCCTCGGTTTCGAATATATCACCTGAAAACACAAGATGGCATTCAGTCTTTCCGGTTTTCCAGGTCATTGCTTTTATATCTGTGAAAACCTGGTCAGGACTGATCAGTTCAGGAAAGACTGAACTATCATTGCTGCCATTGCTATGATTGATAATACATTGTTTTCCAGCACAACCTTCAACCGGATGTAAAACACAGAATCCGATACGGTTTTTTTCAAATGTTTCAAGTGCTTCACCTTCAATAGAGAAAGTAATTGTATTATCAGATTTTCCCTCAATAATATATCTGGCAACGAAGTTTATATCGCCGGAAATGTACTTACAATAATATTCTATCCTGAATGAGTCGGAGAATCTCTCTATCCGTTCTCCTGTAATAACAGGTTTCACATTTACCCATTCCCTGTCCCTTACAGCAGAGTAAACCATTCTGATTACTTCATTTCCCCCGGCTGAGATATACCTGATGTTTCCATTTTCATAGAGCATTGTTAATTTTCCTGCCCTTAGTTTCATGGAAGGTTTGGGAGAGTGACTGCCACACCAAATATGTCTTATATCAGTTGACATCCTTAAAATTTACAGACTAAAATGTAACGTTCCTGAGATATTCACCAGATGATTTCAGGCAAGCCAGTCCATCAGGTACATTATCTCTTTCAACAAAATAATGTTTTATTCCCTGTTTGTCGGCCTCACTGAACAATGAGGGGAAATCAATTATGCCTGATCCCGGACATTCGAAATCCTGCGCATCGCCCGGTGCCATATCCTTTACATGCAAAACGGGGAATCTTCCGGAATATTTCTTCATCACTTCAAGCGGATCAGCACCGCCCTTTTTAACCCAATAGAGATCGAGTTCACAGAAAACCAGGTTTTTATCGGTATTATTCATAAGGAAGTCGAATGGCATGCCCTTTTCCATCGGGATAAATTCCTTGTTATGATTGTGCCAGCAGAGTATCAGTCCGTTATCCTTGCACACCTTTCCAAGATAGTTCAGTCTCTCAGCGCTCTTTTTACAATCTTCCAGTGTAAACGGGCCTCCGGTATACCATGGCCAGTAAACTACTGCATATTTTACCTTCAGGCTCTTAAGCAGTGTCATGCTTTTCTTAAGCTCTTCTTCGGAAGCCTTGAATTCAAATCCGCCAACAGGCAGACTCAGTCCGATGCTCTTCAGATATGCGAGAAAAGAGTCAGGTGATTCCCCCATGAAGTTACCTGTTTCAATCTCAGTGAAACCGTAAGAAGCGGATTGCTTAAGAACTGCTTTCCAGTCACCTTTCAGTTCCTTACCGATTATGCCGGATATGTAACCGAAGTTCTTAAGTTTTTTCTTTCCCTCTATTGAGAAGCTGTCAATTGACATCATGGCTGCAGTGGCTGCTAAAGTTGTCGCTGAAATGAATTTACGTCTTGTTATCATGATATTGTTTTTTTTATAATTATTTTTTACCACAGAGGCACTAAGGGCACAGAGAACCACGGAGTTATTATTCTCTCTCTCTCCCAGTCTCTCTCTCCCAGTCTCCCTCTCTCCCCATCTTTTCAAATAACCGGCAGTGTCCATGGTTTACGGTATACAGGTGTAATAAGCTGATTTGCTTTTTCGCTGTTAGTAAACCTTCCTGCGGTTTCATCCCAAAGCAGCATCGGTTCACCGGTTCTGGCTGCTATATTAGGAATATGAACATGCATCGCTGCAGCTCTTCCGATCTCCGGTGTACAGACAGGCTTGTTCCTGGTTCTGATACATTCCAAAAAGTTTTTGGCATGCTCCCCATGCGATTCTTTTCCTTCTGTGAACTTATACTCATCTGTCTTGCCTTTCTTTGCCTGGCTGTCCCATTCCGGTCTGACAATAAGTTTATTACGGTCTACAGTAAGTGTAGCAAGGTCACCAACAAATGCCAGACCGTAAGGTGAATCATATGGTCCACTCTGGATCCCTGCAGTCATGTCCCAGTTTATTACAAAATCTGATTTGGGATATATCACATTCATTGAATCGAAGGTCTCTCTGCTTCGTGGTTCTTCAAAAGTATTGGCTCCATAAACAAGTACCTTTTCAGGCGGAACAGTAATATCCTTTGCCCAGAGGGCTATGTCGAGAAGATGAACTCCCCAGTCGGACATCAGACCTCCTCCGTAGTCCCAAAACATCCTCCATACACCATGGAATCTTGTTTTATTGAAAGATTTCGAAGGAGCAGGTCCGAGCCACATGTCGAAATCGACTCCTGCCGGTACTGGTTCATCCGCGATTATTGGCTGACCTACACCATAGGGGAAGTTAGCCCATATATTAACTCTTCTGAGCTTTCCGATCTTTCCGGATTTTATAATTTCCATCGCTTTCTGAAAGACAAATCCGCTTCTCTGCTGCTGGCCTACCTGAACAATACGCTCTTTGTAATAGTTCGCTGCTTTCACCATAATATTACATTCAGCAATTGTGTTGGCCATTGGCTTTTCAACATAAACATCCTTGCCTGCCTGAAGTGCACTGACAGTAATAAGGCAGTGCCAGTGATCGGGAGTTCCGATAATTACAGCGTCAATATCTTTCTGCTCAAGAAGTTTACGGAAGTCTTTATAAAGTTTAGGCGACTGGTTGAACTTCTTTTTCAGATCTGCAGCTTTTTCATTAAGCACATTCTCATCAATGTCGCATAATGCAACACAATTCACTCCCGGATTTGAAAGATGCTGCTGGAGGTCTCCATATCCCATGTTCCTGCAACCTATCAGCCCGATATTTACTGTATCGGATGGAGAGGTTGAGGGAATCTTAATTACATCGTTAAGGGTCATCCCAATCCCGGCTGTAGTTAAAACTGTGTTGCTGATAAATTTCCTGCGGTCCATTGATTATTTGATTTTTTATTGTTACTAAATTAACAGATAAAAAAGGAAAGTAGAAATATCTATAAAAATTTTATTTTTTAATTGATTGATTGTTTAGCCATTCAAGCCACAACTTAACATTGTTAGTCCAGGACCCAATATGCTCGTTTTTTGTGCTCAACCCGTAACCGTGACCACCTTCAGACACAATATGCAGCTCGGAAGGAATTCCTTTTGCCTGCAAAGCCCTGTACATCAGGATGCTGTTTTCTGATGGTACCGCTTTGTCGTCATCTGCCAGGATCAGTATAGCCGGAGGGGTATCAGTCTTAACCTGTAATTCATTTGAATAGTATTTTACAAGTTCAGGATCCGGATCCTTTCCCAGAAGGGCTTCACGCGAACCCTTATGCATTGAGGGATCGGTAAAGGTTATTACAGGATACATAAGTATCATGAAGTCTGGCCTGCAGCTCATTCTTTCAACTGAATCGGCTGCTGATTTATTGCCATAATCAAAATGAGTTCCAAGGGTTGAGGCCAGATGGCCGCCGGCGGAAAAACCCATAATACCTATTTTGCCCGGGTCGATATTCCAGTTTGCAGCATTATTCCTTACAAGTCTCATTGCCCTTTGTGCATCCATCAGGGGAGTCTTGTGAGGTACCTCGCAATTTCCGTAAACAGGCAGCCTGTATTTCAGTACAATACCTGCAACTCCTATTGAATTGAGGTAACGGGCAACATCACTTCCTTCGTAATCATAGGCAAGTATATGATAGCCTCCTCCCGGACATATAATAACCGCCTGACCTGTAGCCATTTTTTTTGATGGCAGATAAACTGCAATATCGGGAGTCTGAACATGACTGATCCTTACAATATCCTCGCTTATTACCTGTTCTTTACCTCCATTATCTTTGAACCCGGGAGGTGTTCCTTTATAGAGCGGGAGTTTGTATTCCTGTGCGAAAGTTGATTGTGAAATCATTAACAATGTAATTGAAAGTAGTGAAATTATGTTTTTCATATTCCTGATGCTATTATGGTTTGTATTTTAGTTTTTTGTTATTCAGTAAGATCTTTAGAATTTTCTGGTCCTTTATTCCGACAAGCTGCAAAGGATACGAATTATTGTTATTGTCAAATGAGACATTTTCAATAAGCAAAAGGTTTCCTGAATCAGCTCTCAGCATTTTCCCCGGACTGTTTTCAGAAAAAACAACATTTTTTAGTTCCACACTGTTAAAATCCTGTACATAGAAGAATTCGGAAGATATAAGACCAGCTCCCTCAAATGATGTTTTTTTCTCATTGCTATTACGTACTGAAAATTCTGAATTGGTAAGTAACATATTAAATTGCCTTAAGGTGTCGCCCTTTATATAAAAGGCTTTAAGAATTCCAGTGGCTTTTATTTTGTCAAATGTTACTGAGGAAAATGGTTGTCCGGTCTGCCAGAGTCCGTCTTTGAAATTATAAACAAAAAAATTATCTACATTTTCTACAGTTATTTCCTTAATTGTCCAGTTCCCGCTTATGAGTTTAGGATTTTCATCTTTTGGGGAGAAATGGACAAACGCTGATAGCATATTTGTCCTGTTCTGGGAAATATGCCTGTATTCACCAGGGCCCCAGAATCTGCATCTTTCCACACGCAGGTTCATACAACCCATTCTGAACCCGTTACATGAAGTATTGATTTGACAATCTGATATTTCAAAATCATGATTGTCATTTCCTGCAAATGAATCATCACCTGTTCTGAAATCACAGCCCTTTGCCTTAAAGTTGTTGCAGAACCTTGTGTGAAGGCCATCATGACCTCCGAGAATTGTAACATTTGTTACAATCCCAAATGAACAGTACCGGCAGTTTATGGCCCAGTTTGCCGAATTCTTTATTGTGATTCCGTCAATTGCGATCTGGCTGCAGTTCACAAGCTTTATGCAGTGCGGGCCTCTGAAGCCCTCTTCACCTTTTGTGTTTTTGCAATCGACTCCGTCAATAGTTCCTTTTCCTGTTATTTTTATATTTTTAAGATCACGACCAAATATGAAGGCATCATTTGAGTAATCGCTGTACTCCTTACTGCCTGTTATATATGATCCTTCATCAAGCTGAAGGGTGATATTATCCCTCATGTTAATTGTTCCTGAATAATAAACTCCTGTTGTAAGCCTGACAATTCCACCTCCTGAAGCAGCGCAATCATCAATAGCTTTCTGGATGACTTTAGTTGAAAATTCAGTTCCTGATGGTTTGATAATGATTTCCTTTCCTTCCGGCAATATTATGCACACTGCATTTATTGAATTCAGTAAAAGGAAAACTAAAATATTGATAAGTATTTTCATAAAGTTATATATTGAAACTTACTTATTACCTGTACCCCAGCGATACAATAAATTCAGCAATTTTCTTCCTGTAATTCAGAACATCCTGGGGATTTTTTGAATATGTTTTTTCATCAGTCAGTATGCTCTTCGGGATATTCAGAGCCGCTGATGCTTCTTTTGCGATTCCTGCTTTTTCAGGTGAAGACGCTTTAATTGCCTTTTCAAGTATTGTGAAATATTCATAGTCTTCTATACCGTCTCTCATTACCTCAATCCGGAGTGATGGAACCGGACCCATCAGGAATGTTCTGGTATCATTGTTGGGGTCTCTGTTTGGCGGATAGAACAGACGCCCGTCGCCATTTCCCCAGCCGGTTTGCTTACCTGTCGGCCAGCCGTAACCAGTTACAAATGACATTGCTTCTTCCCATGGATTCTGAAGATACCCCTCCGGTGAAGCCTCCTGTGAATTCCAGTAAGTTGTTTCCCATATCAGAATACCCTTGAGCCTGTATTGCCAGGAGGCAAGAAGCCACATGCGCATATTGATTGCATCATGGTCGGTAAAAAGGGATATCCATGGCGATTTGGGGGCAGTACAAAGGTATGACCAATGCTGTAAGCCCTTATCATTTAAGTTTTTTGATCTTATCATGATCAAGCCTGTGCCATATTGTGCAGCTTATATCGGTAACATCTGTTATATCCTGACCTGAGACATGCTCGGTAAGAAAGGTTGTGATACCCGGAGCATATTTTTTGATCATGGCATTGGTTTCTCTTACAAACGGGTAGTCTTTTTCATTCGGTTCATCAAACCAGTAGATATACTCCCTGCCCAGCCAACCATTCTTTTTTAGATTCTCCTGCATCTGTCCCAGGTATCTTTCCATCAGTCTGTTATACTCATCTGTTCCCTGCTCAAAGCCCTCGAAAACACCAGCTTCACGACTATAAAAGGTGCCTCCTCCCAGACCCTTAAGGTCGAGACGGTAACCAGTGAACCCGTATTCGTCGAAATATTTTTTTCCTGCATTATTGAATTCTGTAAAATCGAGTTCAATATCTATATCATTCAGGTTAACCTCAAAATTACCTGCAGTGAATTCATTCAGCCGGGTATCATTGTTAATAAGAGTAATATCATCAAACCATACTGTGCCCTTGTCTTCACCAGTTCTTGTCCTGTTGGATGGAAATAGCTTTACCCTTACATATCTGACTTCTTGGTTGAATTTTCCGATTTTTAGGGTATCAGGTTCCCATGTTTTGCCAGCTGTAAACCGGTCAATTTTATTCTCGAAGACAAGAAGTTTCTTTTCTGCATTAAAGCATTCAAGTCCTGTAACATATTCCTGCTTGGCTGTATCCGACCTGGAATACCATATAAGATTATATGAATTATTACTGTTTACAGGAGTTAGATCAACAGAAAAAGCTTCAATATTTGATGTAGGTGAATTATCGGCCACTTTGTAAGCATACGTTCCACCATGCTTTTCCTTGCTGTCAAAATATCCGCCTTTCCACGGCACACCTTTTACCTCTTCCTTTATTGGTGAGTACTGGAAGGGAGTATATGGTGATATACGGTAGTCTCTGAAGCTGCGCATATAATATTCGAAGACTTCCCTTTCTTCTTCAGGTGTGCTTAAATTATGGTATCTCTTAATCGAACTCATGCTTATACCAAATCCCGATCTCATCGAAGGAGCCGTTGGGAGAGTGAAATCCCAAACCTGCAGTTTTACAGGCACGGTAGCAGACCATCCTTCAGCGTTTAAGAGAATGTTGCCGGTATATGTTCCTGCAAGAGCATCAGCCGGGATCTTTACTGTTACCCAGAATGGCTGATTTTCCGAAGGCATTATGGTTTCAGGTTGTTCATAAAGGGGGAGAGGATCAGGCCACCATCCGGCAAACCCGTATGAATCGGTCGGTCGTGAAACTTTAACATATTCAACTTTTCTCACTGTAAGGCTCCCTCCTGATACGACATTACCCCTGTTATCCTTTAAATCAGGAATTGATATTCTGAAATTTTCCATTCTCTTTAATGGCCTCAATACAAGGATAAATGATTCATATTCATTTCTTGCAGCCCACATTTTAATCTCCGGATCCTTTTTCTTTGGAAGGGGAGCATCCCTCATCACCTTATATGATGCTTCTGACCACCATAGACTGCAAATGGCATCCGACATGATATTGTATCCGAATCCCCCCTCTTTTGTGAAATAGGGGTCGGTTTTTGTTTGTGAGTAAACGGTAATTACCGGTACTGAAATTAATGCAATAATAAAGACCAATAACCTTTTCATGGTTTTATATATTAGTTTACAACTTTGTTTTTGGATATTACAGGATCCTTCCCTCTGCTGGTGCTGTTAATAATTCTGAAACCTCTGCCATCTGAAAGCCTGATATCGTTACTGTCCTTTGAATTTGGTGCATATCCTCCGTTCAAGTTGTTTATTTGGACTGAGTCGAAGTTGTTGATTTCAAGTGCATTTGTGAAGAACTCAGGAAGCGCCGGATCCCAGGTCAGATCAAAACCGTTGATTGTCAGGTTACTTACATATTGTGCGAAGATGCCAGGGATATCATGTTCAAAGATCTGCATAGGTCTCTCTGCAGCAGGTCTTAGGTCAAAATTACCGCCATAACCTGATGTTTCTCTCCCTTTCCTGATATGCAGACTGACATTGCTGAAGCTTATGTTCTCAATACGGCTTTTATCTTTTCCAAAAACAAGTATTCCCTGTTCACCTGTTGCTGTAATATTGCTGAATTTCACATTCTTAATCTGTCCGGCTTCATGTTTCGGGAACCGCGACACACATGAAAGATGTATAGGTTCGCCATGTCCCCACCAGTGTCCGTTATAAAGTCTAGTGTCAATTATTATATTGTCAAAGATCAAATCTTCAATGTCAGTTGTGTCGTGGGCAAATATCCCAATACCGCGGTTTGAATCGTAAATAGTGATATTGGAAAAAATGCATCTTCTTATAGGATGCTGGCCATAGCCTATCCTTATACCGGCGGAGCTTGATCTGAGCTGACAGTTTGTAACGCTCATATTTTCAGCATATATCGATTTGTTACCGTATTTCTTTTCACCCTGTTCCTTCATACTGTAATCGGGAATATTCTCATTTTTGTCGAATCCTGTCATTACAATTGCATCATCACCAGCCACTATATCGCAATCGGAAATCCTTATGTTTCGCGATGCAGTGCAATGTATTCCGTCACTGTTGGGTATAAGTACATTATTCCTTATTGTAATACCGTCAATCAGAACATCCTCACAATATCCGAACCTTATCGCCCAAATGGGAGTATCTTTAACAGTAATCCCAGAAAGTGTGACCTTTGTGCAGTGAAAGAATACTATTGACATTCCGGGCATTGAAATTCTTTTTACAGGACCATCGGTGAAAAAAGTACCATCCTTCATATAATTCTCTTTCTGTCTGGTAAGTGACCTGTCAAAATCGGGTGATCCGTGGTTTTGGGAGAAATCATAGAATGAAGAGCCACTGGCATCAATAGTTCCATCGCCGCTTATTGATATATTACAGGCATCCTCGCAGAAAAATATGCCTCTTCTTGTTTCACCCATCCGGTAATCATCAATGTTTTCACTCCCTTTAAGGATTGCCCCGCTTTCAAGATAAACACAGATATTGCTTTTCAGAATTACAGGTCCGGTAATAAATGTCCCTGCTGGTATTACAACTCTTCCTCCACCTGCAGCAAAACACTCATCAACTGCTTTCTGAATTGACTTTGTGCATAGTTTACCGGTCTCAGCTCCGAAATCTGTTATCAGATAATCTTTAGAATATGATTTGGTAACCATTAGCAGCAAAACTGCTGAAAGGACTAATTTTCTGATCATCATTTTAAAAAATTGTGAATTAAAGATTTGTTTTAATAAACTCATCAATCTCTTTTCTGTGCGGAACGGAAGGCTGTGCACCAAGACGGGTAACAGATATTGCCGAAGCCGCACCTGCAAACTTCACTGCTTCTTTCAGCGATTTTCCTTCAACCAAAGCAACAGCAAGACTTCCGCAATAAACATCGCCGGCGGCTGTGGTATCAACAGCTTTGACCTTAAATGCAGGAACAAATCCTGTAAAATCAGAAGAAGCCACATATGATCCTCTGGCTCCCAGGGTAATAACTGCAATCTGACAGCCAAGTTTCAGAAGTTCTGCGGCTGCAATCATTATTTCATCATCACTCTCTACTTTCAATCCGGTGACCATTGATGCCTCCACCTCATTTACAACAAAGGCATAGGTTTTTTTCAATACTGACAGATCGAAAGGTCGGGCAGGGGCGAGATTAAAAAGTACTTTTTTATTATGCTTTTCTGCAATGTCGAAGACGTAGCTGGTCGTTTCAAATGGTATTTCCATCTGCATAACAATCATTTCAGCTTCAAGTATTGTGCTCAAAGCCTGATCAATATGAGAAGGAGAAAGCTTATAATTTGCCCCTGAGGCTACCGACAGATAGTTATTCCCGTCCTTATCGAGCATTATAAGAGCCGATCCGGTTGCTTCATCCCTGTCTCTGAAGACAAATGAAGTCTCAATCCCATCGTTTTTAAAATTCTCAAGAAGAGTGTTAGCATACAGGTCTTCACCCAGACAAGTAACAAATGTTACATTTCCGCCTGCCCTTGCTGCGCCTACAGCCTGGTTTGCACCCTTTCCTCCGAAATTCTGAAAGAAAACACCACCGGTTACTGTTTCTCCAAACCCGGGAAGCTTATCTGTCTTTATCAGGAAGTCGACATTTGTGCTTCCTATTACGGTTATCTTTTTACTCATAATAAATATTCTAAAAGCTTTCCCCCCCCCCCCCCCTGGGGGCCCCCCCTCCCACCCCCCCCCCGGGGTCTTTTTATAGTCTTGCAATAATTATCATACCCAGTCCGGCAATGAAAGTAACAAACATGGTTACCAGGTATCTGTTAATTGACGGCGGGGCCCCTTTAAATTCCTTAAATACAAACACTCCCCAGGCTGCACCGATCATTGTTGCTCCCTGTCCGAGACCATAGGAAATCGCAGGACCTGCTTTGTCGGATGCAATAAGGTTGAATAGAAATCCTGTAAGCCAGATCATTCCCCCGAGCAGCCCGAAGATATGCTGTTTGGTTGTGCCATTGGTGAAGTATTCTTTATAGGTTGATTTATTACCTTCAATCGGTCTGTACATAAAGAATGTGTTCCAGAGGAAGTTTGAAATGAAAACACCAAGTGCGAAGATAAGTACTGCAGAGTACGGTGTCATCTTTCCTGCATCAGGTGAATTGAAGTTGAGCGTCATACCATCAGCAACGAAACGGTAGAAGAAGCCCATAATGATACCTGCCATAACGGAGAGAACTATTCCTTTTACAGGCGTTGAACCTTTTGATTTTGAAACCTTTGATGAGGCTATTGCATTTACTACAATGGCAACAACAACAAGGAGGACACCTCCGAACAGCAGGATAGGATCGCCTGCAGGACTCTTGATATAATTTACAATAACACCTATCACAAGGGCCAGTCCCACACCAACCGGAAATGCAACTGAAATACCAGCTACAGCTATTGCTGCAACTATGAGCAGGTTAGATATGTTGAAAACCACTCCTCCGATGAAAGCTGAAGCTATTGAAGAGGTATCTGCCTGCTGAAGGTCGGCAATGAAGCTCCTCCCGTTTTCACCGGTACTGCCCATCGTAAAACCATAAATAAGCGTCATCAGGATCAGTCCAAGTGAATAGTCCCAGTAAAACAGAGGGAATGGCCACTTACCGGTTGAAACTTTTGAAGTATTTGCCCACGATCCCCAGCATATCATTGTGATGATGCAGAAGAATACAGCAAGTGTGTAAGAATTGATTATAAACATGGTATTAATGGTTAATTGTTTAATGCTAAATGTTTAATGTCCTGTTTTAATTATCTGTGATTGTTTTAACTGATGAAATATAATGAAAATTAATTACTTTTATTTTAACCAAACCCTTTGTCAGATGAAAACATATTCAAGAAGAGAATTTATCGGTGCAGGTGCCTTGGGTACTCTTGCAGCAATGTATTTAAAACCTGATTTACTTACATCCGGATCTTTACCGTTCAACTGGCCGCTTAGCTTCCAGTCTTATGGGTTAAGAGAAATGATTGGTCAGGATTTTGAAGGCACACTTAAGAAAGTGAGGGCGATCGGCTACAAGGGTGTTGAGATGTGCTCACCGAAAGGCTATGAGAAAAGCGGTTTTGGTCCTCTCACAGCTTTCAGTCCTGAAGATCTCCGGAAGAAGATTGAAGATGCTGGTATGTTCTGTAAAAGCTGCCATTTCCAGCACCCAGAGCTAAAGCCGGATAAAGTAGGAGAAACAATTGTTTGGGGTAAAAAGCTTGGACTGAAAGATCTGGTAATTTCCGGAATATGGATTAAAAAAGATGCAACTCTTGATGAATGGAAAGTTGTTGCAGATGAACTGAACAGGTCGGCAGAGGAGGTAAAGAAGGCCGGACTTCAGATGGTTTATCATAACCATTCAATTGGTCCTGAGCTAAATGGCGAAAAGCTATACGACATACTGATGCGTCTGTTTGATCCTGATCTCATAAAAATGCAGTTCCAGCTTGCAGTAGTATCTGAAAATGAAGATGTGGTTGGATATCTTGCAAAATATCCGGGAAGGTATAAATCGCTTCATATTCATGACTGGGATCCTGCACAGAAAAAGGTGGTCTCAACGGGGAAAGGAATTATTGACTGGAAAAAAGTTCTGGAAACTGCGAAGAAAAGCGGAATTTCCGATTACGGGATGATTGTTGAGATGGAAACAAGGGCTCCCGGGGATCCTTTGCAGGACCTTGTGGAATGTTATAACTATCTGAATAATCTTAAAATGTAGAAAAGAAAAGCATTTTAAGAACTTTCACAGAGGAAATCCAGAGAATACACAGAGGTCCACAGAGAAAAAGTTATTTTAACCTTTCTACTCTGTGTTTCTCTGTGAATTCTCTGTGGATCTCTGTGTAACCTGTTTCAATTAACTATTTATTAATATCCTTAGGGCTGGTTCCCTTTCTCCAGTGTTCCTCAATCTTTTCAAGGGTTACATTCTTGGTTTCGGGTATATAGAAATATCCCCAGATAAGACTGATTATTCCAACCAGTGCATACAGGAAGAATGCTCCTGCCGGATTTCCCAGATCCTCTCCGTTGAGAGTAATAGATGAGCCCGGCAATGTAAGCCCTTTGACAAGTTTGAAGAAGGTAAAAGCAACAATCCCGTTGAAAAGCCAGTTTGATAGAGCTCCGATGCTTGATCCCAAGCCTCTTACGCTTAAAGGGAATACTTCAGAAATGATCAGCCATCCAAGAGGTCCCAGGCTTATAGCGAAGCATGCAATGTAGAACCAGATAAGAGAGATAGTTAACCATTTTATTGAATCACCCAGTGTGGATTGAAGGGCAAAGCATGTCCCCATAGCAATAAGAGCCAGTACCAGTCCGGTTACTCCGATAAAATACAATTTTCTTCTGCCTAGTTTGTCAATCATAAACAGGGAGAGGATTGTGAATACAACATTAACCACGCCTACACTCACTGATGCCCAAACAGCGGCCTGTGCATCTGCAAAACCTGACATGAGGAATATTTTCGGACTATAGTAAATAATCGTATTTATCCCGGTAAACTGCTGAACGAACATAATACCCACAGCAATAATTAGTGGCACCCGGAGCCATTTTTTAAATATTTCATTCCATGAAACCTTGTTTTTCTTATCGGCTTCAAGATCTTCCTTCATCTTTGAAATCACTTCCTCAACGAGTGCCGGATCTTCTACTTTCTGAAGAACTTCACGGCATTTGTCCTCATGACCCTTGCTGATAAGCCACCTGGGTGTTTCAGGGAGGAATATCATGCCAATAAACATTATAAGGGCAGGAATAACACCTACATAGAACATAGGTCTCCAGCAGGTATTAAAATCAGGATGACCGTCAGGAACTGCAAAGGCTGAGTCACTGAGGTATGATACCATTATACCGATCGTAATCAGAAGCTGGAACATTGAAACCATGGTTCCCCTGGTTTTTGTCGGTGATATTTCGGCAATGTACAGAGGTACGGCAAATGAAGAAACTCCAATGGCAACTCCAAGAAACAAGCGTGCTATTACAAGCATTACAGGTCCGGGAGCAGCGCCTGACCAGATTGCACCTATGATAAAAATCACAGCTGCCCCGAGGGCAACTTTCTTTCTTCCAAGGATATCGGCAAGTCTTCCGCTGAACATTGCACCTATTACTGCACCAACAAGTCCGGCGGTTGTAATGATCTCAATCCAGCTGTTGTCAATACCGAAAGCGCTCTGGAAAAACGGGATAGCCCCGGAAATTACACCGGTATCAAATCCGAACAATAATCCTCCTGTGGCTGCTATTGTAGCAATGACAAACACAAGGCTCTTGTTTTGCGTACTCTGTTTATTCTCAGTCATTTTTGTAAGGTTATTAAATCGTTATAGAGTTTTGGTTTAATTCAGCATAATTTTATCAACGTGGAATTTACGTTGCATAAAAATAAATGAAAAATCCACAATTACAATAAGTCGTGGAAATTCAAAACATATACGAATAAGTAAATATTTGTAAATATCATAAAAACAATATTATAAAAATATTTAATTGATTAAACATATTCGAATAAGAAATTTTATATTTTTAAACTTTATTATCAGTTAATGGAACCATTATACCGTACGCTTCAGCAAAAGATAAAATCCCAGATACTATCGGGAATTTATCATGATGGTGATCTGCTTCCTTCCGAGAATGATCTTATGAAGATTCATGCCTCAACCCGTGGAACTGTTCGTCAGGCATTGGATGAACTGGTTAAAGAGGGTTATATTATTAAACAGCAGGGTAAAGGGAGTATTGTTCAGAAATCATACCGCAGAACTCTTGGAGTATTATCGGTGAAGGGATTTTCCCGGATTGTGACTGAAAAGAAACTTTCAGTTGCAACTGTTATGATAAAAAAACCAGTTGTCACTGCCTGGACTGATCCTTTCTTTTATCAGCTTGACGAAATTGAAAAAAATGCAGGATGCATCTATCTTAAAAGAGTAAGATGTGTTGAAAAGGAACCGGTAATGCTTGAAACCACATTTATCCCAAATCTCAATCTGTCTGGATTCTGCAAAAACCCGTTTGTAAAAGGTTCGCTCTTTGAAACACTGAGTGTAAATTACCATATCGAGATTACAAAGGTTGAACAGGATCTGCGGGCAATAATTGCCGACAAGGATTCTTCAGTACTGCTTAATGTTAAGCAGGGAGCTCCGCTTCTTCACATTTACCTCAAGTTTACAACCAGCAGGGAACATATGAACATCTACAGCTCACTCCTATGTAATACTGAAAATTTTTCAATTGGAAATGTACTTTAAAAAAGGCAAAAGGCAAACAGGCGACCGGCGACCGGAAACCGGTAACTAGTAACCAGTAACCAGTAACCAGCAACAAACAATACTACTGAACAATGACGAACAAACTATCCCGCCGCAGATTTTTCACTACCGCAGGTGCAGCTTCCGCAGCTCTTGCAGGTTCAACTGTTTTGACATCCTGTATCAAAGGATCATCTTCAAACGAGAAACCGGATGAAAAGTTTCCTGTGTTCCTTGGCAAGGGATATACTCCTCCCGATGGTCCTGCAGGATTGCTTTTTTCCATGATAGGGTATGAGACGGAATATCCTTTAAGAATTATTGTGAGATTACCCCGAAAGGAATTACTGAATGAAAAGGCAATCTGCCGGATTACTTCTCTTCTGACTGGAACTGTGCTGGACTCACCCTGCTCTTACTGGGGAGAATTATGGAAAAGTAACTGGTGGGTATGTGAATTTGCTCCTGTAAAGGAGGAGAGTGAATGGAAAGTGGAGATAATCTCGGATGGAGAATACGTCATCCGGGACAAAGGTCTCAGAACGGGTAAGAATATACTGTGGAATGAAACGGCTGCCCTGGCATCTGTCGACATGCTTGAACGTAGAGTCCACTTTACCAAGGTAGGCGCTGGCTGGCAGGATGCTGGAACTCTCTGGGTGGAGAGCTGTTCTCAGAGTGTTATGGTCACCGCATTGGTTGAGATGCTTGAAATTGGTGCAGAAAGGATTGATAATGAGCTTAAAGAAAGGATTTACAAACAGATCACCGTGGGACTCGATTACATGGTAATGCTTCAGAAAAAAGCTGAAGAGCTTGGTTATCCGAAAGGTGCGATGTCACATGATCTTCACGGTCATGAAAAGGATATTCTGCCAAATGATGCTGTCAAAGCAGTTATTGCTCTGGCAGGAGGAGCAAGAGTTTTACCTGAAACTTACAATAAAAAGAAGGAGAATTACAGTCAAAGTGCCTTGCTGACATTCAGGTGGCTGCAGACCAAGGCAAAACCTATGGCTAACTATGGTCTAAGCCTTTTCCAGCGGGGACTTCCGGAAGGAACAAAAGTTCCTGCAAATGAATGGCAGACACGGGATCTCGTTTCTCTATGCCGGGCCTCTGTCGAATTATCGAAGCTGAACATTGAAGGTGCAAAAGAAGCAGCTGTTAACTATGCACAACAGATTGCTGCACGACAAATTCCCGAAGAGAAGAAAGAAAACCTTTACTGGGGCCATTTCCTTGAGTACGACAGTATGTCACATAGTGAGAAATCGTGGATACATGGTATTGTTGGAAAAGAATTCGGAGCTGATATCGGAGGAGTTTATCCGAACTATCTTATGCCTTTGATTGAAATGACAAAAATATGGTCTGACCATGAAGATGTTCTGAAATGGAAAGAGACTCTCAGAAGATTTACTTACGGGTACCTCATTCCGGCATGTAAAGCTAATCCATTCTATATTGTCCCACAGGGAATATTTGGGGATGAAGGAGCTGTCTGGTTCTGCGGAACATTCCACGGAACAAATACAATTTATGGTTTTACTGCCGCACTGGCCCTTGAGCTTTCGGAAATGTTCAATGAACCTATCCTGAAGGAAATAGCTTATGGCAATCTTCAGTGGCTGGCCGGACTTAACGGAGGTATAACAAAGGATAATCTGAAAGCATCTGTTGTATTCAGTACAGATGTTCCTGAAGGTGCTGCACTTCCTGCAAGCATGATGTGCGGAGTAGGGAAGAGGTGGGCAGGTACCTGGTTCCAGACACGCGGAGTGATCTGTAACGGGTTTTCCACAGGCAAGCAGTTTGTCTATGATACAGAACCAAAGAAAGTTAATGACGGACCATTCTCCCTTACTGATGAAGACTGGATTCCTCATAGCGCAGCGTGGCTAACGGGATTAGTGAGGCTCTGACATAAAAGACAAAGATTAAGGGAGTAGGGTCCCCTCCTGGGAGGGGTTAGGGGTGGGTCTTGCAATAAGACATAGGCAAAATTAAAGACAAATGGCAAACATGGAAAACTGGACATTTCTGGAAAACATCCCTAACCCCTTAAAGGGGCAGCCCGGAACCAGCACCCAACAAAAACAAGTATATCTATTAACAATAAATTCTAAAGAAAATGACAAAAGTATCTGAACTCGCAAAGATGATCGACCATTCGATCCTTAATCCTGTAATGACTGACAGTGACCTGAAAAGAGAATGTGAAGTCGCTAAAAAATATAATGTTGCTTCTGTATGTGTTAAACCCTACGCTGTGAGACAGGCAGTAGAACTATTAAAGGGCTCGGATGTGCTTGTCGGATGTGTGATCGGATTTCCTCATGGAAACAGCTCCACACCGGTCAAAGTGTTTGAAACCGAGCAGGCCTGCAACGACGGAGCCACAGAAATCGATATGGTGATCAATATAGGTAAAGCACTTGGAGGCGACTGGACCTATATTGAAAATGAAATAAAGGCAGTAACTCAGGCCTGCCACAGAAGCAAAGCAATTGTTAAGGTTATCTTCGAAACAGATTATGTGACAAAGGATGAGGATAAAATAAGACTCTGTGAAATCTGTACCAAAGTTGGAGCGGACTTTGTCAAGACTTCAACCGGGTTTGGATATGTGAAACAACCAAATGGTGATTTCAATTATAAAGGAGCAACTGTTCATGATATTGAGTTGATGAGAAAACATTCTGGTCCGAAAGTGCGGGTGAAATGCGCAGGAGGTGTACGCACTCTGGATGATCTGCTGAAAATGAAAGCCGCTGGTGCAAGCAGGTCGGGAGCTACAGCTACTGCTATAATGCTGGATGAGGCAAAGAAACGATTTGTGGAATAAGTATTTGCTAATTATCAGTATTTTATAATTACATGATCAGAGCAGAAACATTTCTTGAAAAGCAAAGACTTCTCTCCTCTTTTATAAAAATGGAGGATCTGGTAAGGCTATTTACTGAAGATATGACACGGGGTCTTGAGGGGAGAGTTGATGGACTTAGGATGATTCCGACCTATATCGAAGCTGAGAATGAATTCAGAAAAGGAACTCCAGTACTGGCTATCGATGCAGGAGGTACAAATTTCAGAGCCGCTATTGTAACTATCTCTGAATCAGGTCTTGTAAATATCTGTGATACAGTTAATTATCGAATGCCCGGACTTGACGGAGAAATCAGCAGTAATGAATTCTTCAGAATTATTGCAGGGTATATAGGGCCGCTGGCTGAAAAAGTAGACAGGATAGGCTTCTGTTTCTCCTATCCGACAGAGATTCTTCCTGACAGAGATGGTCGCCTGATTCAGTTCTGTAAGGAAGTGCAGGCACGGGAGGTTCACGGACAACTGATTGGCAAAAAACTGCTGGAGACACTGGGAACACCTGATAAAAAGATCGTTTTGCTCAATGATACGGTTGCAACACTGCTGGCAGGCAAATCAGCTGCAGTTGGAAAATCATATGATTCTTTCGTGGGATTCATACTTGGGACAGGCACTAACACGTGCTATATTGAGCAAAACAGGAATATCATCAAAAGGAGTGATCTGAATAATTCTTTGAGTCAGATAATCAATATTGAGTCGGGTGATTTCGGTAAACCTCCGCAAACTGATCTGGACCTTGAATTCTGCAATACAACAACCGATCCCGGGAGTTATAAGTTTGAGAAGATGTTTTCGGGAGGTTATTTCGGAGGTTTGACACTTTATGTTCTTAAGGCAGCAGCAGGAGAAGGAGTTTTCTCTGCTGCCACAGCAAATGCTATTAACAATATTGCAGATTTACAAACATGGGATGCCAATTCATATGTCGCCCGGCAGATTTCACAGGGACATCCTCTTGCAGATGCAATTAAGGATAATAATGATGCTGAAAGTTGCAGATATATAATTGCAGCACTTATTGACCGTGCTGCAAAACTGGTTGCATGCAGCATGTCGGCAGTTATTCTTAAGTGTGGCAAAGGAAAATCTCCTCAAAAACCTGTTCTCATAACAGTAGAGGGAACAACATTCTATAAGCTTCACAATTTCAGACAGTGCTTTGAGATATACCTTAATGAATACCTTAGCGGTGACCTGAAAAGGTATGTTGAGTTTACAGAAGTGGCTCAGTCGGGTCTTATTGGAGCTGCCCTGGCTGCACTTATTGATTAATTTATTTTCCCGCAGATTTCGCAGATATTCGCAGATTGATTTTATTTTTTTCTGCATAAATCTGCGGAATCTGCGGGAAATTTATTACAGGTTTGTAACAGCCTTCATCTTAGTTAAACCTGTTTTTGCTATCGATAAAGGGTCGTTCAGCCAGTAGGTTTCATTAAAAAGCTCGAGTGATAGAACCTTTTCTCCGCCCATCATCTTTAGCCTGGAGATAATATCTTTGAAAGGTGCCGCTCCGTCACCCGGGAAAACCCTGTCGCTGTCATTCTGAACCTTTCTGGGTTTTGAAGATATAAAATCATTAAAATGGAATATCTCAATAAGTGATCCGTCAATCATATTGAGGGTATCAAATGATGAACCTCCCCTGAACATATGGTATACATCCGGTAGTATTCTTGAATCCTTGTCGCCGGCAACTGAGACAATCATCAGCGTCTGACCTATATGCCACAGTACATCTGAAGCGCCCCAGAACTCAAGCTGTGGCATGACACCTGTTTCACGACCCAGCTGAAGCAATTCTCTGTATCGCTCTCCGGCAAAAAAGAGATCAAGAGGATTATCACCATTTACTCCTGCTGCAGGTGCCGCAATCCTTCTTCCTCCCAATGCTGCAACCATCTCCATCTCCTCCTTCATTTGCCTGAAACCTTCTTCTTTACCCGTAAGCCATGGTGCAAAACCGATTGCATTTTCAACTGTCAGATTCTTGTCTGCCAGGTACTTCTTCAGGTCTCCTGCCTTTTTTCCTGAATCGAGGTATTTCTTCAGGTCCCTTATCCAGATCTCAATACCGTCGTAACCAGCCGCGGAGGCGATATCAATATATTTAACGATATCGAGAGGGTTTTTACTGACTGTTGAAGTATTCAGACAGTATCTGAACTTTGTTTCAGGGTAGCTGGCAGCAGAGATACTTTGTTCAGGCAGAAAAGCTGCGATGCCTGCCAGTCCGGCGATTGATAAGAACTCTTTTCTTGTTGTCATATATTAAATTTTTCTCGCAAAGACGCTAAGGCGCAAAGGTGCAATGGCACAACGGCACAACGGCGCAAAGGCTTATGGGACTTTACGATCATGCTAGTTAATTTTTGTTGCCCTTACGGCAATATAAGGTATCCCCGGCAATGCGATCTCTGTCTGTCCAGTGAATTCTCCGTCAACCGGCGTAATTGTCATGTTCCAGGCATCAATGATTTCAAGTCTGAACTTAACATCCTTTGGCAGATAGAGTCTTGCTTTCGCCTGCTGGCTGTTTCCATAATAGTGCAGGTAGAATTCGTTATCCTTTATCAGGTATGTCTCTTTATTCCAGATATTATGATAAGGGTATACTCCCTCAGTTGGTGTTTCGGTCATTATCTTATGAAGAAATCCTATTCTTTCCGGGCTTTTGCCATACAACGTACCACCTTTCGACCACCACAGGATATTCTGTGGATGGATATAAGTCTCTCCGTGGGTACAATAGGCTCCGCGGCAATATGCTATCCAGAACCTGTTCATCATCTCTTCCGGGGTTAAGTTACCCCAGTCGTTAGGGACGTTACCCTCATAAACACATTCATCAATAATAACGGGTCTTGTACAATTCACGCCAGTCCTGAATGTCCTGAAGATAGGCAGTCTGTATGCTTAGATGAGTAATCCATGGATTTGAATGATTATACCATGCCATGCCGTTATGAATACTGCAAAGGTGCTTATAGGGATCATATGTCTGAATTATCCTGAAGTATTTTTCCCATTCTTCATCCGTTTTTCTCAAAATATCGTATTCATTTGCCATCGACCACCATACATTACGGAATGAACCTATTCTGGCAATAAGGTAGCGGAGATAAAAGGATGCCTGTTCCTGATTCATCTTATCCAGATTCCAATGACCATTGTCATAAGGATGAAAGAGGATAACATCTGCTTCAATACCGAGCTTCTGAAGGTCCATCAGCCGCTTTTCAAAATTTCTGAAGAATTCCGGATCAGGTCTGTAAAAATCCCATCCTTTTTCCTTCGAGCCCTGAAAAGGGTAAAAGGGAGGTTCATTATTTATATATACATCGTAATCCTTAGGCATCACTGTCATACGGATTTTGTTGAACTTTGTTCCAGCTAGCGATGCAAGTGTTTGTTTAATAAGTTCATCAGGTTGATGAACCCATGCATAGCAGGTGGTACCGACAGGATAAAAAGGTGTCCCGTCAGCGAATCCGAAATCATATAAATTTCTGACTTTAACAGGGCCATGGTTATTTACTGCAGGTGCTGTACAGGAAAAATTACCTTTCCTGTTATCGAGTTCTTTAATATTGCTTTGTTATATACGTCCATTCCCCGGGTTCATCAGGCATGAATCTGATTTTGTAAATGCCATCACCATCATAAAAACCTTCACAATAGAGGCTACGGTTCATGTGCTTAAATTCCGCTGCGAGCGTTACCTCTTTGAACGGGTTACCGGATGCAATCCCTTTCAGTTCAATTTCATAAACTGAATATTGTTCAACATTTATTGCATTCAAAACATTAACTACCAGGATAACAGACAGAAGCAGAAGTGATCTTCGACGATTCATATTCTCATATATTATTTTGCAGAATCTTTGTAGGATATAAGTACAATCCCTTTTTCAGAAACAGCTTTTTTTACCTCGCTGCTTGTGAAGACTTTTGTAACACCATCCCTGTCGGCCGCTACATTCTCATAACCCTTATGCCAGATAGCTCTCATTTCGGGAGTATCAAGTCCGGGGTGCTCTATAAAAAAGTATTTGCCGGGTTTCAGATCCCTGATGATCTTCACTGCAGAGGCAATTCTCTGTTCAGGAGTGGTATCCTCTCTTTTCCAGAGAGAGATATGTTTGTAGCCAAGTTTTCCCGGTTCTATACTCAATTTGTACTCTTCTGCAAGTCTTTTTACTAATGTGGCTATTTCGGGAGCACAGCTTTCACAGCCCATGTGGCAGTTAACATGACTGACATAAGGTACATGTCTTTTAGCCATCTCAATCTGAGCTCTGAACTCTTTCTCAATTTCATCAAGTTTCCAGGGAGCATCTTTAAGGGCGGTCCCTTTTGGGAAATCTTCCCTCTGCCATATCATGGGGTAGAAGTATCCGTCTTTATCTGTTATACTTGGGCAGCACGTGAGCGGGCGCCATTTTATGTCGTTCCATTCACTGGTAATTACCAGATGCACACCGACATCAAGCCCGGGATTCTCATTCAGAAGTCTTACTGCTTCCGGGAACCAGGGACCAGGAACCATGAGTTCCACAGACCTCATAATCCCATTCTTATAGGATTCTATGCATGCCACATTTGCAGTGTGTGATGATCCGATATCGTCACCACGGATGAGAAGCTTTATTTCACCCGGAGTCTGAGAGTTGATAAGGTTACTGATGACCAGCAGAAGAATGACAATAGTGTTTTTCATATAATTATATGGTTAAGGATTATTTAAGTTCGTTTTTTCTGGAATGGACCCGGGAGATATGGGAATCTGGATGATAGGTTTTCTGCAGCTTCAAGACCAAATCCTGGTTTGTCTGATAATTCAATATATCCGTTTTTAAATAGGAGAGGTTCTTTAAAGACTTCTTCCCTAAGCGGATCATAACACTCACAGATTTCCAGAAGTAGAAGGTTGGGGTTTCCAGCAGCAAGATGGGCATTTTGCATTGTAGTAAAACCACACTGGTAATTATGCGGACAGAATTGTTTATTTCTGATTGCCGCCATCCTTGCCATATACCATGATTCAGTAATTCCTGCAATACTGCAATCAGGCTGAATGATATCGATTGCCCCGGTTTCAAGCCAGTCCATTATCTTATCTATTTTCATCTCCTTCTCGAGTCCGGAAACTTTTACTGTTTTAAGGGCTTCTTTTACCTTAAGATAATTATCAATAGCATCAGGTCCCTCTTCTGTCATTGGTTTCTCGAACCAGAGGAATTTCAATTCATCAAGAGCAGGTGCTATTTCAAGAGATTGCTGAATACTGAAAAGTCCGTTGCCTTCCAGTATTAATCCAAAATCAGGTCCTACTGCATTTCTGAGTTTTTCAAGATATGTGATGAACTTGCTGACAGTCATCTTGCTATATGGCCAGTAAATGCCGGTTCTGAATTTAAATCCAAGATACCCTTTCTCCTTATGTCTTAATGCTTCAGATATAAGATCATCGGGCCAGACAGAATTTTCATAAACTTCACCGGAACTGGCATAGCATGGTATCCTGGTAACAGGTTCATTGTCTGTTGCAAGCAGACTGTAAACCGGTCTTTCACATGCTTTTCCGATTATATCCCAGAGTGCGGAAACAACTCCGGCCCAGGCAGATCTTCTTAACATATTCTCCCCTTTGTAGGCAAAGAATTCCATATCCCATGGATTCTTTCCTATAATTGCAGGTCTGATTACTGAGTCTATATGTCTCTTTGTCTCTTCAATTCCGCCTCCATACCTGCTTGAACCGCCAATGCCGGTGATCCCCTGGTCAGTGAAAACTTCAACAAAAATACTGTCAGTCTTCCACCATAAATAGTCAGGAGGTATCCAGCTTGGTATCCATTGCTTCTCTCGTGGTGTTTCGTAGGAGAGAAGAGTGACTTTTACATCAGTGATATTGATTTTCTCTCTGGGAATTCCATCAAGAGGATGTATCCTTGATTTAAAGTTAGCTTCATTCTTCGGAGAGTCTGATTGGATTCTTTTGCATGACATAAGTCCGTATGCTCCGGCTAAAGCTGTCTTGCTGATAAACGATCTTCTGGAAGTGTTTTTCAAGGTTTTCGGTTTCTTTTATAAATAATTGTTATGAAAAAACGACCCTTAAATAGTTCTTTACCTGAAATTGAAAATTACCTTGTTTATACTTCCGCTTCCTTTAATTACTGCATACTTTGAGCTATTGACCTGTTCAATAGTAACAGATGCATTTTTCCCGTTTAGAGAAGCTGTTGCTGTGCTTGTCTTTTCCGGAAGCGGAATTCTTAAGGTGAATTTTCTGAATCTACCACGGGTATTGATTTCTGTGCTTCTATTCCCGGCATTGTATAAATAATCATAGCCAGCCTGGTTTCCGTCAGAGCCATATCCGATTGTGACAGAGGTTTTATTTATTCCGGTAAAGTACCAGCGCGGAGAGATCTCAACTTCACGGAACAATATATCCTTGTCGACTACACCAGCCAGCCCCTCTATCATTGCACTTACAAATGCAGCAACACCCCATTCGTCGGGAATGGCCTCTTTCTGAGCAGTCCCATCTCCATTCGCACAACCTGGAAGCCTTCCGTTATTTGCCTCCAGGATTTTCTGCATAATTAAAAGCTGTTCTAAAGCATATTTTTCATATCCATTCTGAAAAGCAGCTTTGCATAGCTCCCCGCCAACTAAAGGAAGTACAGCTCCATTCATATATTCACCAACCTGGTAATTACCAAAGTGCGGATATATAAATGGATATATCCCATACCACGGAGCAACAGATTCCCCTTTGGTCTTTTCTCCGATTTCCCTGTAAGAGTCAATAATTGAAGCAGCCATTGCATGCGTTGCCGATCCCCTGTTGATTGAATAGGTATTTGATAAACCTATTGAATTCAAAGGATCTGTTTTGATATGGGACGGTACAGGATCTTCAGGAATAAAATGAGAATAATACTTTCCATTCCAACATGTTGTGTTCAGTCTCTGGAGGAAAAGTGCTGCCTGCAGGCTCCATTCGGCAGCAGCATTCCTGTCTCCTGTAACGGAGAACATATCAGCAAGTTGCAGACATGCCATGAACATACCGCTGTTATCTCCATGCATAATTCCTTTCGGCGTCTTTTCGGTATTATCAATATGGCCGAGCAGCTTTTCAACACTTTTAAGGCTGTCATGCTGAGATGTAAAATCCCAGGTATCGATAGTATAGGGGCGTTTAACAAGGAGACTCTTTGATGACCATCTGAGCGGATCGGTCATTTCATATTTCATCCCTTTGATAAGAACAGGCAGCCACTGCCTCAGATAAGCTGTATCACCCGAGGTCTGCCAGTATGTATATACACCCTCCACCATCAGATATTCAAGGTCAGCCTCCATCGGCATCCTGAAGAAAAAATTCTGGTTGTTTACATCAACAAAATAGAACTGACGGTCAAAGCAGTTCGTAAAAAACAACTGAGTTACATTCTTATTTTTATATGACTCCCAGTAATCAAAGTACATTCCTTTTTCAGTCTGACGTCCCATAAAGAAATCAAGATAGCTGCCCATATCCTTTTCCCAATACTTGTAGGCTTTCATCGTATGTATATGATCACGTACCCAGGAAATGAACATTGTCCTCTCTTTTCCGTCGAGAGTTACTTTTTTAACATTTCTCTCTCCGTAAAGATTCTTTTTCAGATCGTTAAGCATCTGACCATAAATACCGGATTCTTCACTGAAGGTTGTCTGGGATTGCCCGGTAAAAAAGAAACTTGTAAGAAAATAGACCGAAAGAAGGTATCTTTTCATAATGCAGTTGGCTCTTGATTGTTGCGTTAAAAATTTATTAGTAATTTACAGAAATTATTTTCGAAATTTATCCATTTCTTCCAAAAAAACAGGGCATATGTCAACATTGAAACGTAACAGGACGATACTGATTGTAATATTGTGTTCGGTATCAGGTCTTTTTGTTTCCTGTAAAGAAAATCAGGAGAAACCGGCTCCCCGGATATTCACTCCTTCATTTACCTCAGATTTTGAATCATTCAGACAATACGAGTATCCTGAATGGTTCCGGGATGCCAAATTCGGGATCTGGGCACACTGGGGTCCCCAGGCAGTTCCACGTCAGGGCGACTGGTATGCACGTAAAATGTATGAGTCGGATATCAGAAACCGTAAAACAGGTGAATTTACAGGTGAATCAAGTCGTGAATATCTGTATCATCTTGAGCATTATGGACATCCTTCTAAATTCGGATACAAGGACATTATCCCTCTCTGGAAAGCCGAAAGATGGGATCCTGACAAACTGATGGCATTATATAAAAGGGTGGGGGCAAAGTATTTTGTAAGTATGGCAACCCATCATGATAATTTCTTCCTTTGGGATTCAAAGATCCACAGATGGAATTCGGTTAAGATGGGACCGATGAAGGATGTGGTAGGGCTCTGGCAGAAGGCTGCCAAAAATGAAGGTCTCAGATTCGGTATATCTGAACACCTTGGAGCCAGCTACACCTGGTTCCAGCCCAGCCACTATGCTGACAGAAAAGGGCCAATGAAAGGCATTCCCTTTGATGGTGCTGACCCTGAATTCCAGGATCTTTATCATAAGAAAACTGCTGATAATGATATGGGATGGCTCACTACCGATTCAGCTAACCAGCAGGAATGGCTGAGTTCAATTACCGAGGTGATCGATATGTACAAGCCTGACCTTCTCTACTCAGACAGTGAAATGCCTTTTGGCTCAGTAGGCAGAACAATGGTATCGCATTTTTATAACCAGGATATTACTAAGAATAATGGCAGTCTGGAAGCTGTTTATACCTGCAAGCATTTCGGCTCTGAAGGCAGATGGGTAAGCGATATTGAACGCGGGGCTATGGATTCAATTAGTCCATATCCATGGCAGACAGATACTTCGATAGGAGACTGGTATTACAGGACAGGGCAGAAATATATGACCGGACTGCAGGTCATCCAGATGCTTGTAGATATAGTCAGCAAAAACGGGAACCTGCTGCTGAATGTAGTTCAGACACCTGAAGGAGATCTCGAACAGGATGTTATTGACATCCTTGAGGAAGTTGCTGCATGGACACCTGTCAACGGCGAAGGTATTTACGGAACAAGGCCCTGGAAAGTTTACGGTGAGGGACCCTCCACTGAAAACCAGGCAAAAGGGACGTTTGGAGGAGTTAAAGATGTAAGGCCCTATACATCTTCAGATATCAGGTTTACTGTAAAGGACAATTTTCTTTATGCTTTCCTGATGGAAAAACCTGACAGGGAAATAGTTATTTCATCTCTTGGAACACAAAAAGGTCTGGCTGCTAAAAAAATAAAGAATGTATCCATTTTAGGGTTAGAGGAAAAACTTAAATGGGAGCTGGGAGAAGAAGCTCTTTCCGTAATGCTTTCTTCAGATTTGCCTGATTGGAATGTTATTGCTTTAAAAATTGAATTCAAAAATTAGAATGCATAATATGAAACGTAGAAACTTCTTTAAATCATCCATTATAGCAGCAGCCGGGGTATCAGCCTGTAAAAATCTGGGTAATGACAAATCAGTGCCAGGATATATAGATTATAAAGATAAATATGCTGAAGAACAGAAGCTAACTCTTCTTAATGAACTTCAGAATGAATTTCTGAAAGTAGAAATATTCTCCAATGCTCTTTTTAAAGTTGAAGATTTAAGCAACGGATATAAATGGGAATCATGGCCTCTGGCTATTCAGGATAAAACAATTGTGGAGGTTGGGGAGGTATGGCTTAACACCAACAGAAGTCTCACCGGACAATATCCGGGAAGATTTGCCGGAATTGTGGAAGGAGAAGGAATAAGGTTCACACTGTTAGGGTTGAACAATCTGATTATAGGGAAATTCTTTTGTGAAATAAGACTTGATGGTAAATGGCTTGTATTTAAGACCAGTGAAATTGAAGATTCAATTCCGAGTCTTGTTTTCCCTCCACCGGTTATTTCAGATGCTATTGTTATCCCAAAGGGTGTGGGGGAGATATACCGGGAAAAAGAAGAGTCATCGATGTTCGCGAGATATATTTATCCTTTCTACACCCGCCTTAATATGCGATTCCTGGGAGGATTATCCGGAGATTCAGCCTGGATTGGGATCTTTGATGACGGGTTTGAGGATTCATATGGCTTTGTCGCAAACAGAACTGCAACACCCATTTTGACAAGGTCTCTGAATAAATGGAGTCACAGTTTTACATGGAGGATGCAGTTTCTGAAAGGTGATTATGTTGATATTGCCAAAGTTTTCCGGAAATGGATAATCGATAAGGGAAAGTTTGTTTCACTGAATGAAAAGATAAATAATAACAAATATCTGAATTGTCTGAAAGGAGGAAGGGCTTTCTGGATCAACCTGGCATTCCCTTCAGATAACATAAGAAAATCAGAAGAGATCTATGCAAGTGATAGGGTTTCTGCTGATTCTGAAAACAAGGTAAAGATACTTTTCACTTACAAACAGCTCGGAGAATTAATTGAGAAGCTTAAAAAACTGGGGCTCAGTAAGGGATTGATAAAGATAGGAGGCTGGATCAATGGGGGTTATGACTACTCACATCAGGATGTGTGGCCTCCGGAACCATCACTTGGCGAAATCTCTGAACTTGGAGAGATTCTTTCATCCGGTGGACCGGTACTGACCTGCCTGCATGATAATAACCAGGATATTTATGATCATACTGCCAGTTTCCCCAAAGGAGTCAATCATAATGCCGATGGTTCTCTGCTTACAGGTGGAGTATGGGCAGGTGGACAGGCTTTTATATTGAATTCAAGATACAGTATTGAATATGCAAAACGGAACTGGGAGAAGATTAAAACAGTAGCTCCCAAAGCCATGTTTGTTGATATTATTACAGCAATGCAGCTTTACCAGTCATTTGAGCCTGAGAACAGACTGACCAAAAAGGAGGATCTCGAAGCTAAGATTGAACTATTGAAGTTTTATAAGGAACAGGGCATCCTTCTGGGAAGTGAAGAATCCGCTGATTTCGGAATCCCTTACCTCGACTGGTATGAGAACAGGCATCAGCGTACCAGGGGAAGATCAATTCCGTTATGGCCACTTGTATTTCACGATGCTGCATTCAATACACGTTACGGAGGTGTTAGCAGGAATACCGATTACCCCGGATATCTTGAAGATATGCTGTGGGGTTATATGGCTCATTTTTCTATAAATCCGCAATGGAACCAGGAGGAGTTGTTCAAATCGCTATCACATGTGGATGATTGGCATGAAAAAATTGGAACGGCCGAGATGACGAGCCATCGGTTCCTTTCAGATGACTATAATGTTGAAGAGACATCATTTTCAACAGGCGACAGGATCATCTGCAATTTTGGTCCTGAACCATTTGTTATTGATGGTAAGACAATTAAGCCAAAGAGTTACCTGCTTCTGAAAGTCTGAAATATGTTTTAAAACATATATTCCGAAATTACAGCAATTGCAGCTATTGCAATAAGAAAAATGTATGTATAGGGACTGGCAAAATTAAGCGTCCATCCCAGGTAGGGATTGTTCTTCGGGACAATTAACCTATGATCGCTGCGATTGAAATAGAGAATCCCTTTCCACCAGTTATTGGGATTCTTATTCATTGGATTCTCTATCTCTTTTCCTGCTTTTGTTTTCATAAACTTTGATCTTTACCGGCGTTGTTTTTAGAATCTTATTATTTCTGAATCGCCTTATGCACCAATTCTGCAATAAACAGGTAGCCGTCTTTATTTGGATGGACTCCGTCTTTTTCAGTAAACAATTCGGGTTTATTTGACATCGGTGTATTTAGGTCGATAAAGTTGGTATTTTTCTCGATAGAAATCTCCTTTTATTATGGCAATTAATTCCTTAAGCCTTGGTTGCCTTTCCTTCAGGTCGGCAATACGGGTGCTATCCAGTCCTGATGTTTCAATTACCATGGGTGAAGGGGCACATAAATATATTACTGGTTTTGAAGAAATAGTGCGCAATGTGTCAATCAAATCACGGTAATCATCCGGAAAATCATTTTTATGATCCCAGCATGCACGTGTACCTCCACATGTATCATTTGTACCAAGACAAATTATAACTATATCAGGATTTGATTCTGCTATTTTTACAATTTGTGTCCAAACATTTGGCGTCCCTTTACGAATAAGTGTACATCCACCTATTCCAAAATTTTCAACACGATAATTGTCGCCCAAAAGTACCTGTAATTGTGCCGGATAGGAAAACCTGTTGCTATCCTCCAGACGTGCTCCAAAGGTAATACTGTCGCCGATACAGGCAACTTTTATTTTCTTCATTGCCTCAGCACATTCTTCACCTTTATTTGGCAATGGCAGAAGGCACCAGAATAAAATGCCAATTATTATAACCCGGATATTTGATTTCATAACTGACTTCAATAAAAAATGCTACTCTATATAGAATACTGAAAATTCTGATACAAGTGGATCTCCAATGGATTCAGGAATTTTAAGTCTGAATGCAGAAACTTCTACAGGATCAAACAGATGAATGAATTTATGTCCAATGCACGTACCTTCAGAAATGGTTTGCCATCCTTTTGAAGTTCTTCCCTCTACTACAAATTTTCTTACCCGTTCCCCTTTTGAAAAATCTTCCTTTAAAACCAATTGATTCACCTTTTGTCTTTTTTGAAGTTTAAGATTTATCAGGTTTCCAGTTCCGCTTGTAGATGCAATCGGATTTGAGAACCTTCTTTTAATCTCATCGCCAAATTCCCTGATTCTTTTTGCATCAGATTCCGGTATCAATCCGTCAGCATCCGGTGTTATACCGAGAATAAGGGTTGAATTTCTGCCAACCGAACCGTAATACATCTTCATAAGGTTTTCAAGAGGGAAAATATATGCTTCATCTCCAGGTTCCCAGAACCACTCATGGTGCCCGTTATATCCCCGTAATGGAGCATCGCTCATGGCTGGCATATAATATTTTCCATTGGGATCGCCTACTTTCAGCAGCCTGAAGTCATCTTTAAAGATCTCCTTTTGATTGGTGGAATGGGAAAATGGATATGGAAATGTCCCCCAGCAGGGATAGGAAACAGTACCGCTTTCGCTTCCTCCCCATCGGATATCAGCCCGTTGGGTATTGTGATAAAAGATTATATTTTTCTGGTATTTTTCAACAATTGGCAATATATCAGCACCTCCAAGTTCAGGCCCATGCGCACCACCATCAAACCAAACCATGCTAAGTTCACCGTATCTAGACATGAGCTCCTCGGTCATTTTTTCGCATAGCCTGTTGTAGTATGCCTGACGATTTCGGGCAAACTGGCTGCTGTCGCTGTGGACCATAAAGTCATATACTCCCATAAAAGAGTTCCACCGGATTCCTATATATAGTCCGGGTAATATGCCAAATTTTCTGCAGGAGGCTACAAAATCTCGAACAATATCACCTTTCCCATCCTTATACTTCAGGGCTTTCATGCAATAAGGATTTACATCCGACTGGTATAGCGCAAATCCTGTTTCGTGGGTAACCGTTAGAATTGCCAGCCTGGCTCCCATACCTTTTACAGCTTCTATCCATTGGTCGGTATCAAGTTTTTCCGGATTGAAAATATTGTAATCGGTTATCGGGGTAATCCTGTTTTGTGGCTGATGGTATTTCTCCCTGTCACTGACATGCAAATCGTAACTGATCAAAACAGTAAGTTCTGCATTCTGCCAGGCCTGCTGAATGGGAGTAGGCAACGGTATTTGTACCTGTGCGATCCCTGAAACAGTTGAAATTAATAGAAGTAAAATCAGGAATTTTGTTTTCATGAAATCTGTATATTCCTTATTGATATCTTATTTTTTTGTCTTTAGTCTTTTGTCTTTTACTCACCCCATCTCCCAGTCTCCCTCCCGATAGCTATCGGGGACTCCCTCTCACTTCACCAGAAACGGAAGATTGGCAGTTGAGAAATGTCCTTTATTATCAAATGCATAAACGAAAAGTCTGTATGCCCCTGTTTCTGCAGGAGCTTTGAAATTCACTGCAGAACTGTTACCTGAAACAAGCCCTGTTACAGGTTTTGGAGCAACTTCCCCCTGTCCGGCATAAGAAGCATAATTAGCTTCAGGTTTGACCTCCCATTTGTATGTAAGGTTGTCATTATCAGCATCTGATGCCCTGACTGAAGAAGAATGGTTGCTTCCCGGAGCAATAATGATATCCTGATAGCGAACATACTTATCAATATTCAGGGAATCAACTATCGGGGCCTCATTCTCTTTCATCATTCCGGTCCACATCCTGTGCATAAGTCCAACCTGTGGTGATTCAAGTCCTGTTGAATCGAACATGCAGAACCAGGTATGCGTTGTCTCCTGCTTGAACCCGGACCAGTAGAAAACATAAGATCCAAGGCATCTTCTGTTCCTTTCACTCATAGCTCTCAGGTATTTGCTTTCGTAACAATCGTATTTCTCCCGCCCTGTCTGTTCATACGGTGCTTTCCATGAAGTCTTTTTAACTTCCCAGTAACCGTCAGGACCCCATTCAGCAATAACATATGGTTTTGTCCATCCATATTTTGCAAGTGTGTCGCCTATTGTATAAATATCTCCGTATGAGTTTATTCCCAGCAGGTCAAGGTCAGGACATCTTTTTACAATATCAGCAATTTTATACATCCTGCTTGTACCGATAACTGTCATAACCGGGTGATCGGGATCAATTTTTTTTATTTCAACGGCAGCGGCGTTAACTGCATCCCATACTTTCGGATTGAAGGGATTATTTGGTGGAATAAAATCGAGTTCATTACCGACTGACCACATCAGAACTGACGGATGGTCTTTTGTGTTAGTCACAATCTCTTTTATCTTGTCTGTTTGTTTTCTGACTGCTGATGTATCATTGTAGTCGAAGCCATACCGTTCAGCATTTGCAGGAAGATTGACAAGGACATTCAACCCGAGTTTGTGTGCTTTGTCGAGGCCTTCCTTCCGTGAACCCATCCTGATTGAGTTGCCTCCATAGCTTTGTACTTTTTCGAGATAAGTATCACCTACCACTCCTTTAACAAAAAATTGATTCCCGTTCAGAATCAGACTCCAGGAGTTATTTGCATTAGTGATTTTGACAATATTCTTTTGCCCAAATACAGGAAAAATAATAGATGAAAAGATAAGTGCAAAAAACAGTTTCTTCATATTATTATGATTTGATTTGCAGTTTATTAGTATTAACCCACCCCTTGCCCCTCCCGGGAGGGGAACCTCATTTCCCAACTTCTGTCTTTTAATCTACCAGTCTCCCTGTCTCCCCCTCACCCAGTCTCCACCTAGGCATACCACTGCCTCTCTCTCTTAATATCGCTTTTCAGAATATCACAGGCAATATTAACATCCTCCACCATCTGGAAATCATACATCCCTGCACAGATAAAGTCAGCACCGTTCTCAAAAGCATAACGGAATCCGTCTTTTGGAAGGATTGCTCCGGCAGCCATGACCTTGAATGCGATTAATGGCTGGGGAAGGGTCTTCATATACGCTATGGTTTCAGCAGGATTATTGTCGAATTTATTGTCGTGTTCAACAGGATGCCCTGCTGACCAGTAATTGTAATGATGCATGGTTTTCATCCAGAAATCAGGTACGAATCCGGAATCAACACAGGCTTTTATAGTTTCTATTTTATGTGCTCCGATACCTGTAAGAAGCCCATTTGAACGGATGTAATCCAAAACCTTTGATATAACATCAGGCTGCCCGTTACCCATGTAGTAGTCAGCTGTTTCTCCCTGAATATAGCAGGCTATAGCACCCGTGTCTATTGCCCTTTTTATTTTGTCGAGATATTCATTAAATGGCATTGGTGATGCCCCCTTGTCACTGTAATTCAGTCCTGCACAATCTGTAATGAACTGGATCTTGCCGATTCCCCTTTTCCAGTATTCATCTATCAATGAACAGAGTATTGGATTTGTGAGCAGAGTGTTGATGCCGCATTTTTCAGCAAGCAGTAATGTGGCGAAAATTTTCTCTTTCTGATGGTAAGCTTTTACCAGCTGGGAAACATATATAAGATCGCGCGAATGCGCCCAGCCGGAAAGAAGATTTCCTCCCAGAATGATCCTGCTGAATTCAGTGTCTTTTATTTTTGCATGAGGAACCTGTGCTTTAAGTTCTTTAAGGCTTGCATTATTAAATGTTTTTGCGCTGGCTCCTGTCACAGCATCCACAAGATTTTTCTCTTCATATGATTCCCACTGTTTTTGCTTCATCAGGGCATATCCGAAAATTCCCAGGACAGGAATTGATGATAATCCTCTGATTACCGTCCTGCGGTCTAGCCTGTTATTGACAGTGGTTTCTGCCGGAGCAGGTTGAGTATCAACTTTAACAGTTTCTGGTATAATCGCAGGAGCCTTCTCTCTTCTGAAAAAAAGTTCTATCCCCATTAGCCTGCCGGTAGGAAAAAGACTAATAACAAGGAGTCCGAACAGTTCTACAAGGTTTTTGTCAACTATCAGGTAATTTCCTTCATGGGGTAATCCGAAATCCATTCCTGTCAGTGGTGGATTAGCCAGCCAGAATAGTCCCAGGAGTGCCATGCCCGCAATTGATATTATCCTGTCAAAAAAACCGACGAATAGCGCCAGACCTATTATTATAAGTCCCCAGATCACTGCAAAGTCAGCGAAGGCCAGGATGCCCGGATTTTCTGCAATCCAATGGAAGAAATCCTTAAATATCCAGTTTGATAAAAAGAGAAAGTCAGCAGAAGACCAGGAAGGTGAGAATAGTTTCGAAATACCTTCGAAAAGGAAATGCCATCCAATGACAATTCTAAGAAGTACAATGGCATAAAGCCTTATTCCTGTAAGCTGTGTTTTTGATTTTGCAGTCATGGTTTTTATTTTACAGAGTTAAAACTAATAATTATTCTTCGAATAGATTATTATGAAATAGTATTTGAGTGGAATAAACTATATCTTTAATTTGTCTATCAGGATCATTGTTGCCTTTTTATGAGAAGATTTTTTTGTCTGAGCCTCCTTAAACTTACTTTACTCTTTCTGTTCACTTCAGAAATCCATGCATTGCCTGTTCTCTTTGACAAGCTTTCATCAGGTGATTCCATTAATGGGAATCAATTGCTTTATAACGGGAGGATATGGAGAGATCTGTATGTAGCTATAAAAGGCGACCAGTTCCTGTTTACTACTGAATTTCTGCCAGGAAAAGTTACAATGAATGGAAAGTCTTTCACTGTTTCAAAGCTTAAATATGATATTCTGAATGATGAGATTATTACTGTAACTGAAAAAGGACTTGTTCTTCAGCTCAATAAAGAGATGGTTGATGGTTTTACAATTACATATAAATTAAGGGATTATAATTTTCTGAATCTGGTTTCGGACAGTCTGAGTAAGCTTGATGGATATTTTCATGTTATGTACAAGGGCAAATCAGCTTTATATATAATGTATTACAAGGAAATATCAAAAAGGGGGCCCGGTAAAAATTATGAAGATTTTGTGCAGGCGGACCGGGTCTATGTTATTAAAGATGACATTATTAATCAGGTCAGGAACAGGCATGACTTTAATAAAGTTGTCGCCGATAAAAAGCATGAAATAAAGGAATTTATGCACGTAAACAGTGTGAAGATAAACAGAAAGTACCCTGATTCATTTGTGCCTCTTCTGCAGTACTATGACAGTCTTAGATAATTACCAATGAAAATTAAGATATTTTTATTTTTCTTATTTGGCTTTATATATATCAACCTGACTGCACAGGAACAGGGAAGAATATCATGGAAAGCTCAGGAAATTTCCTTTGGAGATTTTGTACCTGAAGCAGAAAAAAGTTATAAAGTAAAATTCTTTTATAAGGAGGAATGGATCAGGAATATTAATGCCTCAATTCCTGAAGGCAGCTTTTCTTTAAAGGAAATACTGGATAAAGTACTCACCGGAACATCTGTTTTTTATTATGCTGATGACAGATCCAATATCATTCTGACACTGAATTTTGCGATCAAGGATCCAATGAAGCATATTGATAGTGAGGAAAATAAATTTATTCCTTCTATGGACCAGGGTGAAGCTGAGGACAAAGGTAAAACCTCTGATAACATGTTTGTTGATGTGGGGAACCGGGCCGACAGAAATAAACCCGGGTCAGTTGCCCTGACAGGTTACATAACTGACAGGGCTAAAAAACAGCCGGTTTCGGGAGTAACTGTTTATGTATTAAAAGAATCTGCCGGATCAATTTCAAATGAATATGGCTATTATTCCATCACCCTTCCACGGGGTTCACACCTAATCCAGTATACTTTTATAGGTATGAAAGAAAAAAAGATAAGCATAAATCTCTATGGATCAGGCGAGCTGAACATTGAGATGAACAGTATGCTGATACCAATAAAAGAGACTGTAATATCAGCCGAAAAGAATGTAATGTTCCAAAGGTTTGAAGTTGGCATGGAGAAGGTCAATATTTCATCCTTCAAATTATTGCCTAGTCCGATGGGAGAGGCAGACATTTTTAAAAGTGTGTTGCTTATCCCTGGGGTCCAGTCTGTTGGTGAAGGTTCATCGGGCTTTAATGTAAGAGGCGGTTCTGCTGATCAGAATCTGATTCTTCTTTATGGTGCACCTATCTATAATGCATCACATTTTTTCGGTTTCTTTTCCGCAGTAAATTCCGAAATAATTAAGGATGTAACACTTTATAAGGGAGGAATCCCTGCCCGCTATGGAGGAAGGATATCATCTGTAATGGACATAGGTTCAAGGGAAGGTAACAGGAAGGAATTTGCCGGAAAGGCAGGTATTAGTCCTGTAACAACCCAACTAATGGTCGAGGGACCAATTATAAAGGATAAGCTGACATATTTGCTGACAGGTCGTACAACTTATTCGAACTGGGTTATGCATCTTTTTGATAATCCTTCACTTAAGAACAGCAGTGCTTCATTCTATGACCTTAACGGAAGGGTTGCCCTTGACCTGAATAAGAACAATAAGATCGATTTTTCTTCATATAACAGTCATGATTCCTTTAAATTCAATTCTGACACCTCTTACTCATATAATAATAGTATATATGCTTTGAGATGGCGGCATTTCTTTAACAGCCAATTTTTTTCAGTATTCACTGTGAATAACAGTACTTACAATTACGACATTTCAAGTGTTGAAAACCCCGAGGATGCATTTTTGCTTTCGCACAAGATAAACAGCACCGGATTTAAGGCTGATTTCAACTGGTACCAGGGACGAAATGAAGTAAATTTCGGAACAGACTTTTCTAAGTATAATGTTCTGCCGGGAAGCTACCTGCCTGAAGGTGATTCATCATTGGTAAAGCCTGTTACAATTGAGAAGGAGCATGCATTTGAAACAGGTGCTTATATTGATGATAAGTTTGTTGTAACTGATTATTTCTCAATAAATGCAGGAATCAGATTCTCTGCTTATTTCACCTCAGGACCTAAAGAAGTATTAGTATATGAACCCTCTTTTCCAAGGAGTGCATCCACTGTTATAGATACCTTGAATTTTGCATCAGGTGATCTGTATAAAACTTATGGAGGACCAGAGTTCAGGGTCTCTCTTAATTTTAAAGTCACTTCAAAAAGTTCGCTGAAAATCAATTATAACCGGACAAGACAATATATCCACCTTCTTACCAATTCAACTTCTATTTCACCTTCAGATACATGGAAGCTGAGTGATTATTATCTGAAACCGGAGATTGGTGATCAGTATGCCGCTGGTTTTTACCAGGACCTGTTAAAGGGAATTGAAGCTTCTGTAGAGATTTATTATAAAAAGATACAAAATGCTGTCGATTACAAAGGAGGGACCAAAGTAGTTATGAACAGTACTATCGAAAAAGATATTGTGGATGTTGAAGGAAAATCCTACGGATTGGAGCTTATGTTAAAGAAACAGGAGGGCCGTTTCCTGTGGAGCGTAGGATATACATATTCAAGGGCATTATTAAAGAGCCTGAGTGATATGAGTGATGAGGTAATCAATGATGGAAAATGGTTTCCAGCAAACTATGATAAACCAAACGATCTGACTATTACTTTTAACTATTTATTCTCCAGAAGAATGAGTTTCTCAGCCAATTACCTCTGGAACACAGGCCGTCCGATTACATATCCTGTGGCTACCTATTCTGTCGGAAATCATATGCTTGTTTATTATTCTGACAGAAATAAATACAGATTGCCTGATTACTCAAGGCTTGATCTTGCTCTTCGTTACAACGGTAACCTGAAATCCAAGCGAATTGCTCATCCAAGCTGGACCTTTTCAATCTACAATATACTCGGAAGGGAGAATGTATACTCAGTGTACTTTAAACAGGAAGGTAATGTCATAAACGGATATAAGTTGTCAGTCTTTGCTCAGGCTATTCCCTCAATAACATATAGTTTTGATTTTTAACAAGATGAAATTTTACAGATCATTTATAATATTTGCAATCATCCTTTCTTCGTCAGGTTGTGTTACTAAATTTATGCCGGAGATTGATGAAAGCAGAGAACTGCTTGTAGTGGAAGGTCTTATTACCGATCAGCCGGAAACAAACAGGATAAGGCTTACCAAATCGATGCCACTGGATAAAAAAGCAACAATAAAACCTATTGCTGGTTGTATTGTTTCGATAACTGATGATCTGGATAATCTCTGGATGCTGAAAGATGCCGGTAATGGCTATTATATCACTGATTCAACGCAGTTCAGAGGGGTGGCCGGAAGACAATATAAATTGCAGATACAGTCGAATGGTAAAATTCCCAACAATTATTTTTATGAATCACTCCCAATGGAGCTTAAGCCAGTTCCTCCAATTGATGATCTTTTCTACGAGAAAGAGATCATAGAAGCTGAAACTGATGAAAGAGCCGCAAGAGAAGGTTGTACAATCTATCTTAACACCCGTGATTACAGCGGACAGTGCAAATACTTCAGGTGGGAATATACCGAGACATGGGAAGTAAGAGTCCCTTATGAAATTGAAAACAAACTTTGCTGGGCCACTAATAAATCAAGTGCAATCTTTATTAAAAACACCGGTGTTCTTTCAGAAAACATTGTAAGCCGGTACCCTCTTAATTATATCTCAAATGAAACTGACAGGCTTGAGGATAAGTACAGTATCCTGGTCAACCAGTATTCAATGAATGAAACCGAATATGAATACTGGGATAAGATGCAGAAAATCTCCCAGCAGACCGGTAGTCTTTATGATATCATTCCTGCTTCAATACAGGGCAATATCTACTGTGTTGATGACCCATCCCAGAAAGTACTCGGATTTTTCAGTGTATCAGCAAAAGCTTCCAGGAGAATATTTATTGAAGATGATTTCTCGGGTCTTGTTCAGCTCTATAATGACTGTGCGATAAGTCCCCCGATTCCTTTAGGACAACCGGTCCCGTCTCTTGGGAAATATGTCTGGATAATAGTTGATGGCAGAATGTCAATCCCTCCGTTTATTGTGTATACCGACAAGAAATTCTGTGCCGATTGCACCACACGTGGGACAAAAATAAAACCAGCTTATTGGGATGAAGATAAACTGAATACGAAATGAAAAAATTCTGGCTTATACTTATTCCAATATTGTCACTGTTAAAAGCACAGGGACAGCCAGTCAATTCTCCTGAAGATATAATAAAAGGTAATTTGATAACCTATTGCAGGTTAATGCCATGGGAGGAGATTTTCATCCATTCAGACAGGGATGAATATATTGCCGGAGAGAATCTTTGGTTTAATATTTACCTTTTTGACAGGCAGTCCAACTCAATTACCGATCACAGCTCCATTGCCTATTTTGATATTTTAAATGCAGATAACCGTAAGGTCGTTGAAAAAAGAATAAAACTTGACAAAGGTATTGGCCCGGGTCATATTCTTTTACCTGATACACTGTCAACCGGAAGATATATAATCAGAGCTTATACCAGGTGGATGAGTAATTTTATGCCTGCTAATTGTTTTGTCAGGGAAATTTTTATATATAATGCCTTAAATAATAAGGTACTTAGAGGTAAGCCTGGATTGGATGGCTCAATTCAACCAGCCGCGAGGAATAAAAATATCACAAAAGATGATACCGGGCTAGGAATAAAAGTCAACCGTGAACAGTCAGGAAGAACTGAGATAGCCCTTAATGCTGATGACAAATTTCTGTCTGCCAATAGTCCTGAATGTTATTTGATTGTCCAGACACAAGGTATTGTTTCAATGGTTAAAGCAGTTACCCTTAAGTCAGGAATGGTCAGAACAAATGTGCCTGAAGAAATATTCATTCCCGGTATAAATCAAATTGTTATTCTTGATTCAAAGCTCAAGCCTGTTGCTGAGCGTCTCATTTATACTCCATTTAAGCAGGATCTGGGTTTTAAAATAATCTCTTCAGACACTTTCAGTTTACGCGAAAAAGTTGATATCAGGATCATTTCCGCACTGAATGGAAGTGATTCACTTTCAGCCTTATCTGCAAGTTTGTCAGTCTCTCCTGTAACAGGGAAACCAGGGGGTGGAGATATAACTGATTATTTGGTTTTTGGATCCGAGTTTGGTTTCCTTCCTGAATCATTCCTTAATAGAAGAATAAGTGAGATCCCGGCTGATTCCATTGACAGGTTTCTTCTGAATGCAAAAAGTAACTGGATTGACTGGGATCTTGTTATGTCGCATAAGTTACCTGAACTTAAGTATCAGCCTGAAAAAGACGGACACTTTATTTCTGGTCAGATTATTCAAAAAAATAGCCTGGAGCCGTTAAAAGGGAAATACATGTTTCTGTCAAAGCCTGGTAAAACTCCTGCATTCCAGTATTCAATAACGGATGGTGCAGGGACATTCAGTTTTGAAGTACCGGTTAATGATAAAGTGAATGACCTGATTATTCAGCCTGAGGAGCCTGATTTGAAAAGTTCCGTTAAGATTGGAACGACTTTAGCCGAAGACCTTCTGAAGAATGATGAACACCCTGATACTTCTGTTTTTATTGTACCTGATTATTTTTTAAAGGAGGGAGCGGATTACCAGGTAAATAAAATCTATGGGATAAGTAATGCTGCCGATCCTGTTACAGAATCAATACAGGATCCTGTTTCTGAAAGATTTTACGGTAAGCCGGATATTGAGCTGAAGATGGAAGATTATATTTTACTTCCGTTAATGGAGGAGGTTTTCTTTGAGCTCACTCCAGGTGTTCAGCTTAAAAGAAAGGGCAATAATTACAGTATGACAATTGAAGATCCTGTGACAAAGCTTGTTCACAAAAAGCCTCCTGTCCTTTTTATCGATGGAATATTTGTAAAGGATCCTGCAGTTATTGCAGGGCTCGATCCGGAAAAGGTTGAAAGAATTGATGTTATTAAGGATCTGTATCTTGTAGGTGATTATATTTTCTTTGGTATAATAAATGTTATAACTAAAGCAGGAGATTTAAGCGGGATTTCACTTCCTGAAGATGCTATCAGGTTTAAATACAGAGTTGTGGAATCTGTTCCTTCCTTCATCTCGCCTGTTTATTCCTCAGATGAGTTGAAAAAATCGAGAATTCCGGATTTCAGAAATACACTTTACTGGAATCCATCTGTGAAATCATCAGGTACTAATAATGAAACTTTTGAATTCTGGACTTCAGATGGTGTTGCTTCATATGAAGTGACACTTCAGGGAGTAAATCTGAATGGAGAACCTGTTTCCTTCAGGAAGGTAATTACAGTAAAATAGATTTAATTCGTGAAATGGGGATCGCCCGCGTGAATTACAAAGAAATCTTAGGTAGAATAAATTAATAATTTCAGCTTAATTATGTTATATTAGATACATAATTTTAAATGCTGTAATGATGAAAACTATAAACAGTATCTTTCGTTTCTTGTTGACATTAGCACTCCTGGTATCAGTTTACTTTTCAGGCTATTCCCAGAATGGGAAATCAACAGTAAAGGAATATAAACAGGTCTACACTACCTATCCGTATTCTGATCCCAGTCCTGTCCCTGTTTTGTCTCAGCTTTATCCATATTTCAGGTACGATGGTTTTACAGATAAGCCGGTTCAGAAGGAATGGAAGGTAGTAGAGCTGGAGAATGACTATATCAAAGTTCTCATTTTCCCTGAGGTGGGAGGGAAGATCTGGACTGCTATTGAGAAATCAACAGGAGAGCCCTTCATCTATTATAATCATGCTGTAAAATTCCGTGATATAGCAATGCGCGGACCCTATACAAGCGGCGGACTTGAGCTTAACTATGGTATAATAGGCCATACACCGAACTGTGCAACACCGGTTGATTATGTAATTCAGAAGAATGACGATGGCAGTGTAAGCTGTATTGTTGGCGTTCTCGACCTCCTTACACGAAGCAACTGGAGGCTTGAGATCAGACTTCCAAATGATAAAGCCTATTTCATAACAAGGACATTCTGGTACAATTCTACACCTGTGTCAGAGCCTTATTATCACTGGCTTAATGGTGGTTATAAATCAGCCGGAAACCTTGAGTTTATATTCCCCGGAACACATTACATAGGACATGGCGGTGAATATGCCGACTGGCCGGTTAACAAGGATAACGGGAAAAAATTTCTTTTTATGAGGAGAATAATTTTGGTGGTTATAAGTCATATCATGTATTCGGTAAATACGCCGGATTTGCCGGAGCTTACTGGCATGATGATAAATTCGGAGTAGTCAGATACGGAAACTATGATGACAAAGCAGGAAAAAAAATATGGATATGGGGCCTCTCCAGGCAGGGTATGATCTGGGAAAAACTTCTTACAGATACTGATGGACAGTATGTAGAGATGCAGTCGGGCAGATTGTTCAACCAGAATTCAGGAGGATCACTCTATACTCCGTTTAAATACCTGAATTTTGCACCCTATGCCACTGATATCTGGACAGAATACTTCTACCCTGTACTCAGGACAAGAGGATATGTGGAAGCAAATGAATACGGGGCCGTTAACCTGAAAAATGAGAATGGTTTTCTGAAGGTATACTTTTCTCCGGCTCAGAAAATTGATGATCTGCTTGAAATAAGAGAGGGAGACAGGGTGATTTACAGTAAGAAAATCACACTTGACCCCTTGAAGACATTTGCTGATTCAGTAAGGTTTAACGGGAATGATAAAAACCTGATGTTAACTGTCGGGGCCAATAAGCTTATCTACAGTTCTGATCCCGGATACCGTGTAATAAACCGGCCTGTTGAAGCTCCAAAGGATTTCGACTGGAAGAGCGCATATGGATTATATGTAGAGGGCAGTGCAGCCATGGATCAGAAGTTATATCCGCGGGCTGAAGAAAAACTTAAAGCCGCATATGAGCTCGATAGAAATCATCTTCCAACACTTCTCAGGCTTTCTGAACTTATGCTGCGAAACCTTCAGTATGATAAAGCCCTTGAATATGCAACCAAAGCACTTAGCATTGATACCCATGACGGTGAAACAAATTACTATTATGCTCTTGTAAACGAACGTATTGGAAATATCACAGATGCAAGGGATGGTTACAGCATTGCCTCACTTTCATCGGAATACCGCAGTGCAGCTTATACCGGATTGTGCAGGTCATTCCTTAAGGAAAAGGATTATACAAGAGCCCTTGGATATGCAGAAAGGGCAGTGGATTATAACAGGTATAATATTGAAGCTCTGCAGATGCAGGCAGTCATTTACAGAAAGCTGGGAAACAAATCTAAATCAGAAAATATACTTGTCACTCTTCTCTCTTTTGACCCGCTGAATCACTTTTCACGCTTCGAAAAATATCTTGCTGAAAATAATGAGCAAACCCGGATTGATTTTTTATCGCTTATCAGGAATGAATTGCCATATGAAACTTTAATGGAACTTGCTGTATGGTATTTTAATATCGGATGTAGTGATGAGACCCTTAAAGTATTATCACAATCACCAGTAACACCTGAAAGTGAATACTGGAAAAGCTATATTCTGAACAGGAAAATTGATTTCTCTGCTTTTAAGCCTGACTATTCATTTCCTTTCCGGTGGGAATCAGCCCGTGTAATAGAATCACTGATGAAAACAGAGGATAACTGGCTGCTAAAGTTCCACCTTGCACTAATCTACAGGGACAGAAACCGGATAGATGAATCAAATTCTCTTATGAAATCATGCGGAGATTCTCCCGATTTTGCTCCGTTCTATGTGACCCGTGCAGAGATGCTGAGAGGGAAAGATGATGCTCAAAGTGAGAAGGACTTTAAAAAGGCACTCTCTCTCGATCAGCAATGGAGGTATCAGCAGTATCTTGCAAACTTCTATATAAGCAGAGGTCAGTATGATAAAGCTCTTGAAATAACTACACCTTTCTATAAGTCTCATCAGGAAGATTTCAGAATGGGTACTGTTCATGCAAGGGCTCTTCTCCTGAGTAAAAAGTACAAGGAGGCTGATGCCCTTTTGACAGGACTAAATATAATTCCGGTTGAAGGAGCGACAGGAGGCAGAGAGTTTTATCGTGAAGCAAAACTGATGCAGGCTGCCCAGCTTATGCAGAAGAAAAATTATTCAGGAGCTCTGAAATTTATTGCACAGGCTGATCTGTGGCCTGAGAACCTCGGAGTTGGTAAACCCTATGAGGAGGATATTGATATGAGGCTTGAAAACTGGATGAGCTATCTCTGCTTTACAGGGATGAAGAAATCCGTTGAGGCAAAGAAGAAACTTGACAGGGTTGTTGAATTCTCGCCACGTATAGAGAATACTGTCCGGAATTTCATTCCTTCAAATGCTGTTATCACTGCCTGGGCTTATGAACGTCTTGGAAACAACGAGGAGGCAGTAAAATGGCTCGACAGTCAGATAAAAACTTTCCCCCGATCAAAACTAATTGAATGGAGTAAGGCTGTATATTTAAAGGATAACAGCTTTGTGCTCACCGAAGGTGAAAAGGATGCTAATGCACGAATAATAGAGCTGCTTATGAAAGAGCTTGCTGACTAAAAAATATGCCTCTGAATCTGAAGCTTGATAATAACTTCATTTTTAGTATATTTGGCCAGTCTAAACTATCGTAGAATCTGTTCTGTCAACCTTATGACGAAGGATAATTTTTATCAGTCGGTAATTAAAAACGGCCCTTTTGGTTATGCGTGCCATGAAATTATTTTTGATAAAAATGGTAAGCCGGCAGACTGCAGAATCATTGATCATAATAATACATTTGAGTCAATAACCGGACTTGATCCGAAGATAGTATCGGAGAAAAGGATTAATGAAATATTTCAGAAAGGGAAATATCCGGAACTTGCAGCTTTATACAAAAGGCTATTATTATCTGAGCCTGATGGAGAGATAGATTTCTATTCCAAAAGCACAAAAAAATGGTATGCTGTTCGGGTCGTTAGTAAGGATGATGGATATCTTCTGACACTCTTTGAAGATATTTCCTGTCTTAAAAGCCTTCAGAGTGAGCTTGAAAATACAGGCTATCTTCTGATTGAGAATGACAGACTCTTGCAGATGAGCAAGTCACTGGCTGAAAGTGAGGCCAGCTACAAAAGTATTTTTGATTATACAATTGCTGCAATTTATGTTCTTGATGAAAATGGGGTATTCATCGATGTTAATGCTGCTGCAACAAAAATGTATGGGTATGAGAAGAGTGAGATTGTAGGCTTTACACCTGAAAAGTTGTCAGCTCCGGGACTTAACGATCTCGAGAGAACCAGTGAGAGTATTCATCAGGCTTTCAATGGAGAACCACAGAGATTTGACTGGTGGGGATTAAGAAAAAACGGTGAAATTTTTCCCAAGGATGTAATACTGAACAAGGGATTCTATTTTGGAAAGGACGTGGTGTTCGCAATGTCCCGGGATAATACGGAATTGAGAAAGACTCTGGATGCTCTCAGGGAAAGTGAGGATAAATACAGATCCCTCACCGAACAATTGCCTGTAGGTGTCTACAGAACCAACATTGACGGGAAGATTGTCTATTCAAATCTGTCTCTTGCAAAGATACTTGAATATGATTCTGTTGAAGAATTTCTGAAAGTAAATGTGAGTCATTTATATGCCAACCCTGTTAACCGTCAGCAACAACTCAGTGCTACGGAGAAAAGAGGTGGTGTAATACAGAGCGAATTCCAGCTGAAAAAGAAAAATGGTGATCTGATATGGGTAAGAGATAACAGCCGGCTGATAACTGACAGGAAAGGGAATCCTGTTTATTTTGATGGTGTTCTTCAGGATATTACAGTTGAAAGAAATGTACAGGTGGCTGTAAAAGAGAATGAAGCTAACCTGAAAGCTATAATAGAAAATACTCTTGAAAATATCTGGTCTATCAACAGAAACTATGAGATCCAGTATGTAAATGAAGTCTTTTCGTCATCTTTTCTTCACACATTCGGAACACAGCTTAAACCTGGGGTTAATGTCATTGATGCACTTCCGGAATTCCTGAAACCTATCTGGAGGGAAAGATATGACAGAGCACTCCAGAATGAACACTTTTTATTTGAGGATAAAATAGAGATCAATGATGCTTCAATTTATGTTGAAGTATCACTAAACCCTATTCTTGTCGATGGTGCCGTTGTAGGGATTTCTGCTTACGGGAAAGATGTTACGGAGAAGAAATATGCGCAGTTGCAACTGCAGTATCAGTCAGAACTGAGAAAACTTCTTGTTGAGCTTTCATCTGGTTTTATCAACCTTCCTTTGAAGGAGATAAACACAGCCATCAACCTGTCACTTGAAAAAATTGGTGAATTTGTAGGAGCTGACAGGGCTTATGTCTTTAGTTATGACTTCGTGATGAACACTGCGACAAATATAATTGAATGGTGCAGGCAGGGAGTATCGTCGCAAAAGGATAATCTTCAGAATATTCCCCTGGAACAATATTCTGGTATTGTTTCTGTTCATGAGAACGGGGAAATAGTGAAAGTTGATAATGCATGCGATCTGCCTGCAGGAAGCCTGAAATCTCTACTTGAGTCACAGGATGTTATTAGTTTGCTCACAATTCCTCTGATAAAAGAGGGCGCCTGCACAGGATTTGTTGGATTTGATTCCGTAAGATCGAGGCATATTTACAATGACTATGAACAGCAGTTGCTTCAGGTTTATGCCCAGACACTTGTAAATGCAATGGAGCGACTTGAAAAAGAAGAGAAACTGATTGCAGCTAAGGAGAAAGCAGAAGAGAGTGACAGACTGAAATCAGCTTTTCTTGCTAACATGAGCCATGAGATAAGAACTCCTATGAGCGGTATAATAGGTTTTCTTAATCTGCTTAATGAACCAGATCTCTCTGAAGAGAATAAAAGTGTTTACATAAATATAGTTACACAGAGCGGCCAGAGGCTTCTCGAAACAATTAATGATATTATTGAGATATCTAAAATTGAGTCAGGTGGATTACAGTTGAATATGTCGCCGGTTAATGTGTCGGAACTGGTAGGTTACTTTAATGGTTTTTTCCGCCATCAGACTACCCAGAAAGGATTGGAATATATTGTAAATAACAATATTCCTTCTGATATAATGTTCTTCAGAACTGACAGGAAGAAGCTTGACAGTATACTATCAAACCTGATCAAGAATGCAATCAAATTTACACCTTCAGGAAAAGTAGAATTCGGATGTCAGCTGGATAATGGAAAGCTTTTATTCTCTGTAAAAGATACCGGGGTTGGCATCCCTGAGAGCAGACTCGAATCAATTTTCGATAGGTTTGTTCAGGCAGACATTTCAACTTCACGGCCTCATGAGGGATCCGGTCTTGGACTGGCAATTGTTAAAGCTTATGTCGAGATGCTCGGAGGAACTATTGCAGTTGAATCTAAAATGGGAAAGGGAACAAAGTTTTCCTTCCTGATACCATATATTGAAGATGATAGCAAAGTAGTTAGTCAGGAAACTCCGGTAATAGGACATAAATCACTTAAAGAAGGTACTAAGATACTTATAGCTGAGGATGACTTTGCAAGCTATCTCTATATTCAGAAAGCACTCATGGGTGATGGTGTTACATTTATCCGTACAACAAATGGAGAAGATACTGTAGCTATTGTTAAAAGCACCCCGGAAATATCAGCTGTTCTTATGGATATTAAAATGCCAGGCATGAGCGGACTTGATGCAACCAGAAGGATAAGAGAGTTTAATAAATCAATACCGATCATTGCCCAGACTGCCTATTCCCTTTCTGGTGACAGGGATCTTATAATAGAAGCAGGGTGCAATGATTATATATCTAAACCTATAAACAGTAAAGAATTACAAAACCTGATTAATAAATATACAGGCAGAATTTTACCAAATAAGTAAGAATGATTATCTGATTTTTCTTTTCTTTAAATGCCTGTTATCCCCCGATTTAATATTTTTTATACATACTTATATTCATTATCATATATGTAATATCTATTTTATATTATAAATATTAAGTAAATGCAGTGTTTTGTTTTAAAATATTAATTATGGATGTGATTTTAACTATTTTTAGTAATTGGGTTTCTTTTTTTTCATATATTTAGCTGGTTAAAGTCAGTGCAAGTACAAATCGTTTATAGTAATCATGAATGATTTAAACTTATGTTTAGTGTGATTATGAGTGCAATAAGGGATTTTCCTATTGGGATAACCGGTTTAGACAATCTAATACTTTCATGAAATGAAAGAAGCTATTTATAAAGCATTATTAAAAGAGCTCTCTATCGGTTTTGCCTATTTTGAAATAATTCTGGATGCAACTGGAAATCCCTTTGATTTTAAAATTCTTGATTCAAATCAATCCTTTCAAGAAATTTCAGGTTTAAGCAGTTATGATACTGTTGGTAAAAAGTTTTCTGAGATAAAAGGGAAAGTGAAAAATTCACTGTTCAGGACATTGTCATATTATGCAGAAATTGCTCAAAGTGAGGGAAGTGGTGATTATGAGATATTGTCAGAAGATCGTGAGCGCTGGTATAATGTTAAAGTCTTTTCAAATCAGGTTAACCACTTTGCACTTGTTCTGAGTGATATTACTGATCGTAAAATGAGTTTCAGAAACGAAGAAGACATCCTTAATCTAAGCAGGCTTCTTGTCAGTTCTTCAAATACTGAAATTGATTATCACCATCTGACAGCAGTTATGTGCAAACTGTCTGGTGCAATGTTCGGAGTTCTGAACATCTATTCTGAAGACAGGACGAAATTCACAAATATTGGTCTCTACGGGAAATCTGATCTTGTTACACGTGCTGCCAAATACCTGGGATATGATTTAAGGAATAAGGAGTGGAATATCTCTGATGTTCGGCTCGACCAGATAAAAGGCGGGTATCCTGTAAAATTCGAAAACCTTTCTAAACTTGCATCCGGAGTCATCCCCGATACCATCTGCAGAAGTATCTCTGCTGTGTTCAATATTGGCTTTATTTATATGGTCGAAATAATTTCTTCTGAAAAAACTATCGGCGATTTCATACTTATCTTTGAAAGAGACAAGGATCTTCTTCATCCAGCCTCAGTATCAGCTTATGCAAACCTTGTTGGAAATACCATCTCAAGGAAAAAAGAAGCAGCCCTGGTTCAGCAAAGCGAAAATAACCTGAAGAATTTTTTCAATGCAGGCCTCGATTTTCACTGGGTTCTTGACTATAACGGAGGTATTCTTGCCGTTAATGAAACAGTAAAACGAAGACTGGGATTTGATGAAGATGAACTTAAGGGGCACCCAGTATTGAAGGTTCACCCCGAGGAATTTCATTCCGAGGCAGCTGAAGTTATGTCATCCATGCTGAAAGGTAGTGATATACCTTGCTTCGTTCCTCTTAAAACCAAATCAGGATTTCAGATACCGGTTGAGACTTATGTGATCAAAGGAGACTGGAATGGATCTCCGGCACTTTTTGGAATCAGTAAAGATATTTCCGAGCTGAAGATATCCGAAGAAAAATTTTTCAAAGCGTTCAATACCAGCCCCACAATAATTGGTCTGAGTACTCTGGATGAAGGAGTTTATGTTGAAGTCAATCAGACTTTCTATGATATCCTCGGCTACAAACCTGAAGAGATAATAGGAAAAAGATCTATTGACGTTGTAAAAATGGATAAGAGTTTCAGATCTGATATATCTCAGAAATTAAGGGAATTGGGATCAATAAGAAACCATGAGACAGTTGTATATACTAAAGATGACAGACCTGTAAATGTTCAGATATCAGCTGAAATAATCACAATCCAGGAAAGAAACCTGATACTGACTGTAGCCATTGATATAACCGAACGATTAAAGGCCGAGAAGGGCCTTATCCAGGCTAAAGAGAGCCTGGAACAAACAAGCCGGCTGGCAAAAGTCGGATCATGGGAAGTAAACCTGGTGGAAAATACGGTCTATTGGTCAGCTGTTACTAAAGATATTGCCGAAGTCCCTGCCGATTTTGTACCTGATATTAACAGTGTTGCAAATTTTTATAAAGAGGGAAAGGATCGTAACAGGATACTTGAAATTATAAATATTGCAACTGAAAAAGGTGAATCTTTTGATGAAGAGTTCAGAGTTGTCTCCCTGCAAGGTAATGAGAAATGGATAAGAAATATAATCAAGCCGCAATTTATTGATGAAAAATGTGTTCACCTGTTCGGCACAATACAGGATATAACTGACAGGAGACAGGCTGAGGAGGTATTAAGGGAAAGCGAAGCTAACCTGACTACTATTATCGAGAATGCCCTGGAAAGCATCTGGTCGGTGAACACAGAATATGAGGTTCAGTTTGTAAATGAGGTATTTATTGAGTCATTCCAGCGTACTTTCGGTGTCATACTTGCAAAAGGTGTAAATATTGTTCAATCATTACCGCCTGAGCAAAGACAGGTTTGGAAGGAGCGGTATGACAGAGCCTTCAGGAATGAACATTTTTTGATAGATGAAACAATCGAATATGGTGGAAAAACAACATATATTGAGGTTGCAATTAATCCTATAAATGTTGGAGGTAAGGTAGTCGGGGCTTCTGTATTCGGGAAAGATGTAACTGAAACGAAACTTGCTGAACAAAGGCTTATTCTGGCAAAGGAGAAAGCAGAAGAAAGCGATCGTCTCAAATCTGCTTTTCTGGCAAATATGAGTCATGAGATCAGAACACCCATGAATGGAATACTTGGGTTTCTGAACCTAATGAAAGAACCGGACCTGTCGGAAGAGAATAAGGCTGCCTATATAAATATTGTTACTATGAGCGGACACCGGCTGCTTGAAACAATTAACGATATAATTGAAATATCAAAGATTGAAACCGGTGTTATACAGGTTAACATGTCAGCTGTAAGTGTTGCTGAACTCATTGGATACTACAACGGCTTTTTTCATCAGCAGGCTGATCAGAAAGGACTTGAGTTTGTGGTTTCAAACAGACTCCCTGAAGGGTTACATTATTTCATTTCAGATAAAAACAAGCTTGATAGTATAATTTCTAACCTGATAAAGAACGCAATAAAATTTACCCAGACCGGATCTGTACATTTCGGATGCTATATTGAAAACAATAGAATTGTATTCTATGTTAAGGATACTGGTATCGGGATCAAGGAGGAACATCTGAGTCTTATTTTTGAAAGATTTGTCCAGGGCGATTTTTCCGCTTCCAGACTTCATGAGGGTTCCGGATTGGGCCTGTCCATAGTAAAGGCATATGTAGAGCTTCTGAAAGGTGATATTAAGGTAGAATCGAAAGTAGGATCAGGAACCATATTTTCTTTTTCCATACCCTGCATTATAACCGAAAATGGAAATGCGAAAAATATAAAACCTACTCCTGAAGAGAAAGTACATAAGAAAAAGATAAAGATTCTTATCGCAGAAGATGATCATGCAAGCTTTCTCTATCTGCAGAAGGTATTATCTACAGATGGAGTAACTATTGTCCGGACAACAACTGGCGAAGATACTGTTACCTTCATCATGGAGAATCCTGATATTACATTGGTTCTGATGGATATTAAAATGCCCGGGATGTCCGGCATTGAGGCAACAAGGAAAATAAGAGAATTTAACAGTAAAATTCCAATTATTGCCCAGACTGCCTATTCCATGTCAGGCGACAGGGATCTTGCAGTTGATGCAGGCTGCAATGATTTTATAACAAAGCCGGTAAACCGTCATGAACTTGAGAAACTCGTGAAAAAGTATACCGGAAAAACTTCCTGATACTGTCTGCCTAATATTCCAGTCTGATCCTGGATGAACCCCGGAATGAGTTTATCAGTACCGACTCAGTTGCCGGATCATATTCCCCGCCTGTTACTTTTGTGGGTATTTTACCTTCCGGATGCGGTATGCGGAAAGAAATTCTTTCAGGCCCCCTGTTATCCTCGCAGAATACTTCACCTTCTATATAGTTATCTTTAGTATTTGAAACTACCCTGAAGGAGACAGGCCCGAAATAGCTGGAAACATTCTTTATATCAATCGTTTTCCCGTTTTCAAACCAGCTCCTTGGAGCTCCCGGCAGTAACTTCAGATTATCACCGTCCTCAAGATAAAGCATCCACCGTGTCTCCATCAGAAACCATGCCTCTTCATGGGTTTTGTGAACACTTACTTTATAGAGATGTTCCCAGAAAGTATATGTTTCCCGATCAGCAAGTGCTGAAAAAGTGTTATAATAGGTTTTAAGAAATGGTTTAACCATACCTGTTTTAATCTGTAACCAGTTATGCCGGCTGTAATAAGGTTGACTGAATGCTGCATTTCTCTGGTAAAAAAGATCCGTATGGTAGTTCAGGAGTATATGTGATGCAGTTTCCTGAGGATCAATAACTTCACAAAAAACGAGGTACAAAGGTCCAAGCATTGCATCCGATACTGTGAATGTTCCGTGTGAGAGAAATGTTTCAGGATTCAGGTAAAGTAATCTCAGGGCTGTCGCTTCTGTCCAAGGGGGAACGGTTGGAGACCATGTACCGTCACCTAAAGGAACCACAGGCGATACTCCCATCGATCTGAAGAATGATTCCCTGATATCATTTTTCCACAACTCAGCCTCTTTTCTGAATTTTTCTGACATCACAGGGTCAATATCTTTCAGCATTTCACCACATCTGCTCAGACCAAGGTATGCATAACCATTCAGCATATACTGATGGTATGGATCTTCAGGATCAGCTACCTTTCCATCGATCATGCCATATCCTTTTCCTCTCAGGCTTTCAAGCTTGTTACTGTTTCTCCATCCTATAAGGAATTCGGAAGCTTTTATAAGTTTCAACCTGTTTGAAATTACCCATGCCGTATCACGTGAATACCTGTAATATTCTCCCATACTCCACAGTGCTGCACCTGTTTCAACCATATATCCTCCGAAATTCTGTATCATGCCATCATCATGCTGTTTGTCAAGGAAATAATTCAACGATCTCCTTGCAACATCATGCAATCCCATCGAACTGTAAAATTGTATTATCGGAGAACTTTCTGTTCCAATCGGAGAATATACACCAACTGAAGGAGCCAGGGTTTCATCGGGATCAATTCCGTAGGTTATAAGATCAAGATGAAGCAATCCGGCCTGTAACATCTCTTCAATTCTCTTTTCAGGCAGATGTATCTGCGCAGCACCGGCAAGTTTTTTATTCCAGAATTTTTTGCAGTCAGTTATCTTGCTGTCAAATGATTGCTCAGCAAGCTTTGCTGCCCTGTCTGCAGGTATGGGCTCATGAGGAATGAAAAACTCAAATATTGCTTTTTCACCAGGCTTCAGGAGTATTGCAATCTCTTCGTCAGGAAGTGCTTTCCCATTTAGCTTTGAGATACCGAATACCCGTCCTGAAGGAAATATAGAAAACCCATTTGTTTTGTCGTACCGGTAAGAGATCTTCTGCCACCAGCCTGCGCCCGGTCTTACTGTCCTGAACCAGGCATAACGGGGTGTTTCTGATGTGTTTACAGCTTCTGACCTGAAAAATAGTACTGTCTCTTCGGCTTTATCTTCTCCGGCTTTAATTGCAGAAATAACTTTCTCCTTTTGATCTGGTGTGAACATATGTCCATAACTGCTGCTGTCGGCAACAAGGTAATGTGTTCCGAATTTCTTTATCTCTGACAGATTTGATGACTCAAGTGATACAAATGTTGTTGTCAGATATTCAATTCCACCATCAGTTTTTCTTGTATTCAGAATAGGAAGTACACCATTCTCAAGTCGTCTGACCAGGTTATCCTCAACACTTACACCGCGTCCGGTCATATAACTATAAGTAATATTTGCGTTGTTTATTTCAGGAAGTGAAACAGGAGTAGGAGCATTTCGTGGAATAATCTGATCCATATCCTGAGGAGCAGCTATTTCAAATATTCTGATATCACGACTTATCCCAAGCCATGTCGGACATTCCATGTTTCTTGTAAATTGTGAAGCTTTTTCAAAAGATTCTTCAGGCTCACTTTCTATCTTCCCTAAACTTGTTTTAAGCTCAAGCTTCATTATATCATTCTCAATCTGATTGTAAGTTCTGTCGTCATCCTGAAGTGTTACTGCAATTCCATAACCGGGAATCAATACAGGAAATTCTTTGGTGATATCCCTGAGAAAAAACGAAAATGGATTATTGTTGGAATTAATTGTAATAACAGCAGCCCCGCTTCCTTTGTTAAGTCCTGCTTCCCTGATATTTATATCCAGTCTGTTTGCGCCCTGTGTGCTGAATGAAAACTTATTGCCATTGGTTTTTCCCTTTCCTTTTGCAATTGTGATCTTGTCAAGTGAGCCATTAAGGATCTCAACACTTCCTGTTGCTTTTGACTCTTTCCATTCCACCGATATTTTTAATTTCTCAGAGTACGGAACCTGAGCTGTTGCTTTAATTTGAAATGTGAGAATCAGTAATACCAATGCCGGATTTATCAGATTTTTCATGTTAACAGTTATAAATTAGAGCTTCTTAAAATTAGTTATTTTGGATGAGGTGAATTGAAAAAACTGTATTTTGGATTATTAAAATACTTTTAAACGGATTTTTCCTGATGACATTAATTATAATTTCTTAGAGGATTTGATTTATTCAGAAGTTAAGCAAGTGAATGAATCCGAAATTATTGTTATGTGATTATTAAGATTTGATCTATATAATATTTTATTAGTTTTATAACAAATAACTACCAGATGATAATAATAATGAGGCTTCTCAGAATTCCATTTCTTTTTTTATTGTCACTGGCTATTACATCTTATGCCTTTTCGCAGGAATCACTCGAAAGCAGACCTCATAAATTAAAATCAGCATGTAATTTCAGCATTAACTCCAACGGAATATCTTCAATCCCTTCATTTTCGCTGGGTGCTCCTGCAATAATTGCCGCTCCGTCATTTACCCTGGGGCGTTTCAATTATGAACCGGTACTTGCTTATGATCTTGATATTCAGCCATGGTTTATTGATAACTGGATAAGATATAAAATAGTAGACAGACCAAAGTTTGAATTCAGAACCGGAGCTAACTTCAGTATGTATTTCAGTGATTATAAGCTGCCCGACGAAACTGTATTACAGGGACAAAGATACTGGGCTGCCGAGTTTACAGCTTTCTATAAACCAACAGGAAACAGTTACATTTCTGCTGCATACTGGAATGACAACGGGATAGACAAGGGTACCATTTCCGGACATTATCTTGCTCTTATGGCAGAAAAGTCTGAAATCAGCATAGGGAAATCTTTCCTCCTTGCAGCCAATCTGCACCTGTTTTATATTAATTATGATGGGAACAATGACGGCCTGTTTATCTCGCCAAAGCTTACCGCTTCAGTAAGGCAACTGCCATTTACACTGTTCCTTCATGGGATACAGGCAATAACAAGTAATATTTCTCCATTTCCTGGTTTTAATTGGAACCTTGGATTTGCTTATAATATTTAGGATTTTACCACTCTAATTTTCATTAATTCTGGTGTGATGATTAAACGAGAATCTATTCTGCTGATTTCATTCATGGCAGCTCCTGCTATTAGCCATGCAGAAGGTCCTGTTAATGCCGGTGAAAGGCCAAATATAGTTTTCATACTGGCGGATGACCTTGGTTGGAAGGACCTTGTTTGCTATGGTAATAAGCATTATGAAACTCCATCACTTGATGCCCTTGCCCAAAATGGAATCCGCTTTACCCAGGCTTATGCAGCCTGTCCGGTAAGCTCGCCAACACGGGCTTCAATTATGACGGGTAAATATCCAGCCAGGCTAAAGCTCACCAATTTTATTGCCGGAAACAGGACAGATGATTCTTCGCCTGTATTGCCTGCCGAATGGAAACCTTATCTTGAGGCAAAAGAAAAAACAATTGCAGAATTACTTAAAAACCAAGGATATACAACCGGGATGGTCGGTAAATGGCATCTTGGCGGAGAAGATTCCATAGCTCCCTGGAACCAGGGATTCGACTATTCACGAATGATTGGTAAAAATGGTCTTGACTATTATAATTATTCAATATTTATCGATTCATATAAAAACGAATTTATTGATAAAGGTACCGAATATCTTACCGACAAACTGACTGAATATGGCGTTGAGTTTATAGAGAAGAACAAGAAAAAGCCATTCTTCCTGTATCTGGCATATTCAGCTCCACATGTAGGTATTGTTCCCCGATCAGACAAACTGATGAAATATTTTTTCAAATATGGACAGTCTGAGGAAAAATTCAATCCTAATTATGCTGCTGTTATTGAGAGCCTTGATGAAGGAGTAGGAAAGGTATTGGAGAAACTCAAAAAAGAGGGTCTTCTTGCCAACACACTTATCATATTTACCTCAGATAACGGAGGGCTTGGACTTGATGAACTTGGTCCGGTTCCAACTTCAATGTTGCCACTCAAAAAGTGGAAAGGGCATGTTTATGAGGGAGGTATCAGGGTGCCGGCAATTGTTAGCTGGGAAGGCAGGATCAAACAGGGGATTACTTCAGAATTTATTTTCAGTACAATCGATTATCTGCCAACATTCTGCGAACTGACCGGAATTAAACAATTGCCTGAAAATGTTGATGGGGTCAGTATCCTTAAGGAATTCCTTGAACCCGGATCAGAGACTATGGCAGACCGTCCGCTCTTCTGGCATTATCCGCATTTCTCAAATCAGCTCGGTCGCCCTGCAGGAGCAGTACGATTGGGACAATATAAGCTGGTGGAGCTTTATGAGAGCAACAAACTGGAATTATATGACCTTGAAATTGATATTTCAGAATCAACAGACCTGTCAGAAAAAATGCCTGGCAAAACAGATGAATTGTACAGGCTGCTAAAGGATTGGAGAATGCGTGTTGATGCCAATATGCCAGTATTAAAAGGTAAATAAAATTACATATGATATATCATTGCTCTGAAATTGTCAAGCCCAGACAACATGCACGACTTGCAGGACTTGCAGGACTTGCAGGACTGACATTTGTTACTTCCAGCTGTTCAGAAAATATAAACACAGTAAAACAGCCAAATATTGTTTTAATACTGGCAGATGACATGGGATGGGGGGATCTGGCTGTAAATGGGAATAACCATGTGAATACACCTGTAATAGACAGGTTTGCCGCACAGAGTCTGAGCTTCGACAGGTTCTATGTATGTCCGTTGAGTGCCCCAACCCGCTCAGAGATGCTTACAGGTCGTTACTTTCTCAGAACCGGTGTATCATCGGTAACCCAGGGATTCGAAAATATGAGGAGCGAAGAGGTCACAATTGCTGAGGTGTTAAAGCAGAACGGTTATGTAACAGGTTGTTTCGGGAAGTGGCATAATGGAGGGTATTACATGCAACATCCTTTAAGACAGGGTTTTGATGAGTATATTGGTTTCTGCATGGGACATCTTGGGTATTACTATGATATGGATTTTGTTCATAATGATACCATTATAAGATCAACAGGATACACAAGCGATTTTTTTACAGATAAAGCCGTTGATTTTATTGAAAAAAATAAAGACAAACCATTTTTTTGCTATGTACCATACAATGTTCCGCATTCCCCTTTCCAGGTTCCTGAAGAATATTTCTCAAAATACAGATCAATGGGCCTTGATTCCACTTTATCATCCGTCTACGGTATGGTTGAGAATATGGATCATAATATTGGAAGAATACTTGATAAGCTCAGTGATCTGAATATTGATGATAATACTATTGTAATATTCCTTTCCGATAACGGTCCAAATACTGAAAGGTATAACGGGAATATGAAGGGGAGAAAAGGATCTGTTGATGAAGGAGGGATCAGGACGCCTTTTTATATAAGATGGCCGGGTGAGATTGAAGAGGGTACCACATCACAACTTGCTCAGGATATTGATATTCTTCCGACTTTGCTAAATCTTTGCAGCATAAAATTTACTCCGGAAAAACCCATTGATGGAATTGATCTCTCTGGTGTGATCAGAAAAAAAACTGCTCCCTTTGACCGGTACATATTTTCACGACAGGCATATCAGGATATTAACAACTGTAATGCATCAGTCAGAAACGAAAAATTCAGGTTGGTCCGGACTAAGAATGATACTTTGCTGTATGATATTACTGATGATCCTTCGCAGACAACTGATATTTCTGAAAATGAAAAGGGAATAATGAAAGAATTGAGCCTGAAGCTCAGGGTGTGGGAGGATGAGCTTGTAAAAGGATATGTTCCGGTTACTACAATCGAGGCAGGTTTTCCGGATGAAAAAAGTTTTGTTCTGCCTGTCCAGGACGCTATACTTACTGGAAATATCAGGTACTCAAGTATACATCCGAACCAGGCTCATACTGAAGGCTGGAAGTTGTCAGGTGATTCTCTGTACTGGAATCTTAATATTGTAACTAAAGGCAGATATATTGTTGATCTTCAATATGGTTGCACTGAAGATAATTCCGGGAGCGAATTTATTTTGAGATCATATGCAGGATTTTGTTCATTCAGTATTAAAGATCCTTTTGAATCGGTTATACTTCCTGAACGTGACTATGTAAAACGCAGCGAGTCCGTGGAACGGACCTGGAATTGGATGACAACAGGGAGTCTTGAACTTGGTTCAGGCAATGAGCAGATTGTACTTAAATTAATCAAACCGGGTTCAACTGATCCAGTCTTGATTAAGTCCATAAAATTAAAACGTCTTTAATCTGTTTTTATTAACTTACAGTCTTGATAATTAATAGCCTCTTGAACATGAAAAGATACAATCTGATAGCCGTTTTACTTCTGTATTCCGGATTATGTTTAGCCCAGCCTTATCCTTTTCAGGATATCAGGTTAAGTGAAGATGACCGTATAAAAAATCTGATTTCCCTTATGAACAGGGAAGAAAAGATAAGTTGTCTGTCTCCCTGGATTGCGATTCCACGTTTGGGGAGTCAGGGGTTCAAGAACAGTTGAAGGTTTGCATGGGCTGGCCTATAGCGGACCGGCAAACTGGGCTGTGAAAGGTCCTAAAGCTTCTCCAACCACAACTTTCCCCCAGGCAATTGGCCTTGCAGAAACCTGGGATACTGAACTTATAAAGCAGGTTGCGGACTGGGAAGCAACCGAGGCCCGATTTTTGGCACAGAATCCTCGTTTTGGTGTATCAGGTCTGGTAGTCTTTGCTCCAAATGCAGATATGGGACGTGATATCAGGTGGGGAAGGACAGAGGAGTGTTTTGGGGAGGATCCGTTTCTAAACGGATCTATGGTTGATGCCTTTGTTAAAGGTCTGCAGGGAAATGATCCGGTTTACTGGAAGACAGCTTCACTAATGAAGCATTTCCTCGCAAACAGCAACGAGAACCTCAGGTCCTACAATAGTTCAGATTTTGATGACCAGCTTTTTCATGAATACTATTCATATGCCTTCCGGAAAGGTGTAATGGCTGGTTCTCAGGCATATATGGCTGCATATAATAAATATAATGGTATTCCATGTACAGTTCATCCGGTATTGAGGGATATTACAATGGATATGTGGGGATTACGGGGGATAATATCTACTGACGGTGGTGCATTCAAACAATTGCTTAATACTCATAAATACTATCCAAACCTCGATGTTGCGGCAGCTGAATGCATAAAAGCAGGAATTACAATGTTTCTTGATGATTACCGATCCTCTGTTAAAGGAGCTCTTGATAAAGGACTGATAACGGAGAAAGATATAGAGCAGGCTATCTATGGAAATTTCAGAGTTTTACTGAAACTTGGGGCACTGGATAATTCAACAAAAAATCCATATTCACAGATAGGAATTACTGATACAGTAGCTCCATGGACAAAAAGCGAAGCAAGTGTTCTTGTAAAGAAGGTAACAGAGAAATCAATAGTCCTTCTTAAGAATGAAAATAATCTGCTTCCTCTTGATTTAAATAAGATAAAGTCCCTTGCAATTATTGGTCCATCAGCTGATAAGGTTATATCTGACTGGTATTCAGGAACTCCTCCTTATACAATTAGTATATTTAAAGGCTTAAGGAATGCGCTGGGTAAGGATATTAAGATTATGTATTCATCAGGCAATATGGCTGATTCTGCTGTTATAGCTGCAAAGCAGTGTGATGTTGCAATTGTTTGTATTGGTAACCATCCGCTAAGTTACGGTTTGGGCTGGGGACAGAACCATGTACCAAGCGATGGCAGGGAAGATGTTGACAGGCAGGCAATAAGTATTGAGCAGGAAGATCTTGTTCGACTTGTAAAAGCTTCAAATCCAAAAACTGTTCTTATTATGGTTTCCAGTTTTCCATATGCAATTAACTGGTCGAAGGAAAATGTTCCGGCTATTCTGCATGTTACACAATCGAGCCAGGAAATGGGAAGTGCAATGGCTGATATATTAACAGGGAAAGTGAGTCCTGCAGGCAGGCTTGTTCAGACATGGATAACATCTATAGATCAGCTGCCTCCGATTTTAGATTATAATATCCGAAACGGCAGAACTTATATGTATGATAAGAATATCCCGTTATTTCCATTTGGTTATGGATTAACATACACCAGTTTCAGGTATTCAGATCTGAAAACAGAAAAAAGTACTATCAGGGAAAATGAAACTCTGAATATAAATTTTAAATTAAGTAATACCGGCAATTATGATAGTGAAGAAGTACCCCAGGTTTATGTAAGCTATCCCGAATCTAAAGTTACAAGGCCTCTTATCTCATTAAAAGGATTCAGAAGGATAATGGTTCATAAAGGTGAATCCCTTCTGGTAACTATTCCTCTTAAAGCTGATGACTTGAAGTATTGGGACCAGGATCGGAAGAGCTGGATATTTGAAAAGGGAAAGGTCGAATTTTTTGTTGGTTCTTCCTCTGCAGAGAAAAAATTATCAGGATTTCTTACAGCCGAATAACTTTATATACTTATTATCTGTGAAAATATTAACAATAACCATCCTGCTGTTTATCATTGTATTGTTTCCGGGAGCAGAGTCTTACTCTCAGAATGGCAATACTATTACTGTTAATGGAAGTGGCTTTGAAATAAATGGTAACCATTTTGAGTTTACCGGGATCAGTTTTTTCAATGCTTTATATAATCCGGCATTTAATAAAAACAGTGAGGAGAGGAGAAAGTATATAAGGCAGTATAATGAGTATGGAATCAATGTTCTCAGGATATGGTGTCAGTGGAATAATACAAGGGGATTTGCTGATTCAGGGAGAGAGATGACATTATTCAACCAGGATGGATCCTTAAACAGCCTCCATCTTGCAAATCTAAAGTCAATCATTGAGGATGCTGATAAGGAGGGAAGTGTTATTCTGCTTGTACTTTTTTCAAGAGAGAGCTGGAATGAAAATCTGAAACTTGATGATATAGCCTCTGACAGAGCCGTAGGTGAACTTACCCGGCAGCTTAAACCTTACCGTAATCTCATTTTTCAGGTTTGGAATGAATTCAATTACAGAACATTGGATTATTTGAAGATAATCAGAAATATAGATGATAACAGACTGGTTACAAATTCACCGGGATATGCAGGAGAGCTTGGGAGTATTGAAGAGAACAATGCTCTTGATTATCTTTCACCCCATACAACCAGAGATGATGAGCGTCACTGGGAGGTAGCTGCTGAGGAGGTAAGTTACCTTTTGAAAAAATTTGGCAAACCGGTCGTTGATGATGAACCTGCAAGAAAAGGAACTTCAAAATATGGCGGACCTAAAAATCCTGTAATTCCGACTGATCAGATAATTCATATCTATAATACATGGAAAGCCGGAGGATACATTATTTACCATCACGATATGTTTCAAACAGGCTACGGAAATGAAGCCGTACCTGTAAATGGCATACCTGCACCAGGTTTCAGCAGCTACCATGATTATGTTTTTAATTTTCTCAGGGACAGAAGCCGTTATCTGAAGAATCTGAGACACGACAATTAGGTTATTGTTGAGCCGTTGTAACAAGCTGATCTTATAATTAAAATCAAAACATGATAAAAGTCATGTTTTGATTTTTTGTTTAACTTGCAGGATTAATTTGTGAAACCATAAACTGTAAGATATAAAGACTAGGTTACAGAACTGGCAATAATGCATAATTATGCATTTATAATTAATGTTTTATACATTTATTTGATTATTTTTGCGCAATAATTTTTAGATTAAGCTTAAAAAACTGATAAATTGAAAAACATTAAGCCAAAGTTTAACAGAATTGCAGTCAAGGTTGGGAGCAATGTTATTGCTCAGGCTGATGGTTCGCTAAATAGCGGACGGATGCTCCGGATTGTTGAAGATATTGCAATCCTTTATAAAAAGGGAATTGAGGTAATACTGATATCTTCAGGAGCAGTAGCAGCAGGGAGAAGTGAAGTTACACCATCTAAGAAAACAGATATTATTGTTGCAAAGCAGATATGGGCAGCAATTGGTCAGGTGAAGCTGATGTCGAACTACCAGTTTCTTTTTGGTAAATACAATATACAGGCAGGACAGGTCCTTGCATCCAAAGAAAGTTTCAGAGACAGAAGGCATTATCTGAATATGAAAAACTGCATTTCAGCTATGCTCGAAAATAAAGTACTTCCAATAGTGAATGAAAATGATACAGTCTCAATAAATGAGCTGATGTTTACAGATAATGATGAGCTGTCAGGAATGATAACCTCAATGATGGATTGCAATTCACTTATCATTTTATCAAATGTTGACGGAATATTCACAGGAGCTCCGGGGAAGGAAGGATCTGAGCTGATCAGGGAGATATTGGAAGATACTGAAGATATTGAACACTTTTTATCTGATTCCAAATCAGAACTTGGGAGAGGAGGAATGCTGACTAAATCTTCTGTGGCGAGGAAAACTGCTTCACAGGGAATTGACGTATTTATTGCAAACGGATTAAGAGATGCTGTTATAACTGATATAGTAGGGGAAAAGGATATACCTTACACACATTTTGTTCCAAATAGAAAGAAAGAATCAGGGGTAAAAAAATGGCTGGCCCAGTCCGGTACTTTTGCCAGGGGTGCTGTTACCGTGAATGACGGAGCAAAGGATGCTCTTTTGGGAGAAAGGGCTTCAAGCCTGCTGATGGTTGGTATAATCAAGGTACACGGACCGTTTAAAAAGGGTGATATTGTCAGCATACTTGATGAGGAAGGTAACAGGATCGGACTTGGTAAATCACATTATGATTCCAAGAAAACTGAACAGCATCTTGGAGAGAAAATGAAGAAACCATTTATTCATTACCATTTCCTTGTCTTGGATGAGAAAAGCAGACCTGTACCAGCATGATTTAGTATACTATTAATTATAATACTTTTTACTTTTATTTTTTGTCTTATTATGAACTGTACACCTGTTTTTAAGAAAGTTGTAAAAGCCGGCCATATATTTGACTTACTTGATGCTGAAAAATCAAACAGGGTACTTAAACTGGTTGCAGAAGAAGCTGTCAGAAATTCTGATTATATAATTTCAGAAAACAAAAAAGACCTTTCACTGATGCCTGCAGCGGATCCGCGTTATGACAGGCTTTTACTGACAAAACAACGTATAGAGTCAATAGCTTCAGATATCAGAAAGGTTTCAGAACTACCCAATCCACTTGGAAGAGTTCTGTCAGAAACTACACAGCCAAACGGACTTAAAATTAAAAGAATTACTGTACCATTCGGAGTGATCGGAATTATCTATGAGGCAAGACCGAATGTCACCTTCGATGTATTTTCCCTATGCTTTAAATCGGGCAATGCCTGTGTACTTAAAGGTGGAAGCGACGCCATTCACTCCAATACTGCTATTGTAAAAATAATCCGGTCGGTCCTCTCCGAGAATGATATCGATCCTGATGTGCTTGTTCTTCTTCCTGCAGGAAGAAGTGAGACTTCACAGCTCCTGAATGCCCGGAATTATGTTGATCTGATTATTCCGAGGGGTAGCCGCGGACTGATTGATTTTGTGCGGGAAAACGCAACAATACCTGTGATAGAGACAGGAGCAGGGATTTGCCATACTTATTTTGATGAATATGGCGACATGGAGAAAGGAAGGAAAATAATCTTCAATGCAAAGACGCGTCGTGTAAGTGTATGCAATGCTTTAGACTGTCTTATAATTCATGAAAACAGACTTGAAGATCTTGCATATCTTGTAGGCTTATGTTCCGATAAAAATGTTGAGATTTTTGCCGATACTGCTGCTTACCCAAAACTAAAAGGTAAGTACCCCGCTGAACTGCTTAAGAAAGCTGACAAAAACTCATTCGGAACAGAATTTCTTTCTTACAGAATGTCTGTTAAAACTGTAAAGTCTTTTGATGAAGCTGTGTTCCACATAAACAAATACGGATCAAAACACTCCGAAGCTGTAATTTCTGAGAACAAAAGTGTGATAGATTTGTTTAACAGATCGGTTGATGCCTCCGCGGTTTATGCTAATACCTCAACTGCATTTACAGACGGCTCAGAGTTTGGATTAGGGGCAGAGATAGGCATCTCAACCCAGAAGTTACACGCCAGGGGGCCAATGGCGCTGGAAGCTTTAACCACTTATAAGTGGATAATAGATGGTAACGGACAAGTACGTTCTTAATACATATATTTAGTTATGATATTTGATATTGAAATGATCGGTTCCTTTTACAGGGAAATGCCTTCAAAACTGGCAGAGGTTAGAAAGAAATTGCAGCGTCCGCTTACTGTGAGTGAGAAAATTCTTTATACACATCTGTATCCGGGAAATGCTGTAAATTCTTTTACACGCGGTTCTGATTATGTTGACTTTGCCCCCGACAGGGTTGCTATGCAGGATGCAACTGCGCAGATGGCACTTTTACAGTTCATGATGGCAGGCAAAGATCAGACAGCAGTTCCATCATCAGTTCACTGCGACCATCTTATAATGGCAAAAGCCGGAGCAGAAGCTGATATGAAAACTGCATCAGCAGGTAATAAAGAGGTCTATGATTTTCTGAGCACAGTATGCAATAAATATAAAATCGGTTTCTGGAATCCGGGAGCCGGAATAATTCACCAGATTGTACTTGAGAATTATGCATTCCCCGGCGGAATGATGATAGGTACAGATTCTCATACTCCCAACGCTGGCGGTCTGGGAATGGTTGCAATAGGTGTCGGCGGAGCTGATGCCGTTGATGTTATGACAGGGATGGCCTGGGAACTGAAAATGCCCCGTCTGATCGGTATTAAACTCACCGGAAAACTAAGTGGATGGGCATCACCCAAAGATATTATCCTCAAGGTTGCAGGCATGCTAACCGTAAGCGGTGGAACTGGCTGTATTGTTGAATATTTTGGAGAAGGAGCTGAATCACTATCAGCCACAGGCAAAGGAACCATCTGTAACATGGGAGCAGAAATAGGAGCCACTTGTTCACTTTTTGGTTATGATGAAGCAATGGCAAGATACCTGACTGCTACAGGAAGAAAAGAGGTAGCTGAATTGGCACTCGGAATTGGCGAGCATTTAAGATCTGATATTGAAGTGCTTACAGAGCCTGAAAAATATTATGACCAGTATTTCGAAATCAATCTTTCAGAACTGGAACCGTATATCAACGGTCCGTTCACTCCTGATCTTGCAACTCCAATTTCAAAAATGAAGGAGGCCGCTGAAAAAAACGGATGGCCTGTAAATATTGAAGTCGGACTTATCGGATCATGCACTAATTCATCTTATGAGGATATATCCCGTGCGGCATCCGTAGTTAAGAATGCGCTTGCAGTAAATCTCTCTGCAAAAGCTGAATTCAAGATAACACCCGGTTCTGAGCAGATCAAACATATTACTGAGCGTGACGGGTATCTCAAACTTTTTGAGGAGATTGGCGGTGAAGTGTTTGCAAATGCATGCGGTCCCTGTATTGGTCAATGGGACAGGAAAGGAGCAGACAAGAATCCGGTTAACTCTGTTATCCATTCATTCAACAGAAATTTCGCAAAACGTACCGATGGAAATCCAAATACAAATGCCTTTGTTGCATCTCCTGAAATTGTAACTGCAATAGCTATAGCCGGAAAACTTACTTTTAATCCGCTTACAGATACGCTTATAAATAAAAACGGGGAAGCTGTAAGGATAGCAGAACCTTCAGGATATGAGCTGCCTCCGAATGGATTTGGAAAGATTGACAACGGTTATCAGAAACCTTCCGGTGAAGGAAGAAATGTTGATATCGCAATAGCTCCCGGATCAGACAGGCTCCAGCCCCTTGCCCCGTTTAATGAATGGGATGGAAGGGATTATAACGACCTGCCGCTTCTAATTAAAGCAAAGGGAAAGTGCACAACTGACCATATTTCAATGGCAGGTGTATGGCTTAAGTACAGGGGACACCTTGAGAATATTTCAAATAATTATATGATAGGGGCAATAAACTCTTTCAATGGTAAAGCCAATGAAATACTGAATCAGCTTTCAGGAGGTTATGCAGCAGTTCCTGCTGTAGCCAGAGCTTATAAGTCAGCCGGTATGGGATCAGTGGTTGTGGGTGAGGAGAACTTCGGAGAAGGCTCATCACGGGAGCATGCTGCCATGGAGCCACGATATCTGAATGTAAAAGCTGTCCTGGTCAAATCATTTGCTAGGATACATGAGACCAATCTTAAGAAGCAGGGAATTCTTCCTCTTACTTTCAGTGATAAGGGTGATTATGATAAAATCATGGAAAAAGACAGGATCAGCATTGCCGGACTGAATGAACTTGCACCTGGAAAACCTGTAAGAATCATAATTAAACATGCTGATGGCACAAGTGCCGAGATTCTTGCTAAGCATACTTACAATGAATCACAAATCGATTGGTTCAGGGCAGGCAGTGCATTGAATCTTATCAGAAAATCAAATGCTAAATAGAAAAGTGTATAATTTGTGAAATCATAAATTGATATAAATAAAAATTAATCAGAATATGACACCGGAGAAGATTACAATCAAAAATGGCAACCTTATAGTGCCTGAGAATCCAATTATTCCATTTATTGAAGGTGATGGAACAGGTCCTGATATATGGAAAGCCTCTGTTAGGGTATTTGATGCTGCAGTTGAAAAGGCATATAAGGGCAAGCGGAAAGTAGAATGGAAAGAGGTTCTTGCCGGAGAGAAAGCATTCAAACTTACAGGAAACTGGCTTCCTGATCAGACACTGGCTGATTTCAGGGAATATCTTGTTGGCATTAAAGGTCCGCTTACAACCCCGGTCGGAGAAGGAATGCGTTCATTGAACGTTGCCTTAAGGCAGCTTCTCGATCTCTATACCTGTTACAGGCCCGTTAGGTACTTCAAAGGTGTTCCGAGTCCTGTTAAAAAGCCTGAGCTTGTTAACATGCACATTTTCAGGGAAAATACTGAAGATATTTATGCCGGCATTGAATTCATGCATGGACTTCCTGAGACTGAGAAGGTTAAGAAATTTCTGATTGAAGAAATGGGAGTAAAGAAGATCCGTTTTCCGAATACAACATCTATAGCGATTAAGCCAGTTTCTGTAGAAGGAACGGAGCGACTTGTCCGTCAGGCAATTAAGTTTGCAATAAACAAGAAATTGCCATCAGTTACTATTGTACATAAGGGTAATATTATGAAATATACTGAGGGTGCCTTTATGAAATGGGGATATGCGCTTGCCGAAAGGGAATTTGGCGATAAGGTTTTCACATGGAATCAGCATAAGCAGATAGCTGACAAACAGGGAATTGAAGCTGCTGATAAAGCTCAGAAGCAAGCTGAGGAGTCTGGTAAGATAATCATCAAGGATGTAATTGCCGATGCTTTTCTTCAGCAGATACTTACCCGTCCGGCTGAGTATTCAGTTATTGCGACCCTTAACCTTAACGGTGACTATATCTCCGATGCACTTGCTGCAATAGTAGGCGGTATTGGTATCGCCCCGGGTGCAAACATCAATTATGAGACAGGTCATGCCATATTTGAAGCTACACATGGTACCGCTCCCAAATATGCTGATCAGGATAAGGTTAATCCGGGTTCTGTTATCCTTTCGGGTGCCCTGATGTTTGAATACATGGGATGGGACGAGGCAGCCGACTGTATTTACAGCGGACTTGAAAAAACAATTCTGAGCAAGAAGGTAACATACGATTTTCACAGGCTTACCGAAAATGCCACTCTTCTTAAAACATCCGAATTCGGAGATGCAATTATTTCAAATATTTAGTTGAAAATAAAAATAAATATGCCAATGAGAGCCGATTTCTTTACAAAGCTGGAAGCAGAAGTAAAACAATCCTGCCAGATCGAAACTGAATTGTTTGAACAGTATGATGTCAAACGTGGACTCAGGAATAAGGATGGAACAGGTGTTCTTGTTGGTCTGACAAATATCGGCGATGTAGTAGGTTACAAGAAGGAGGATGGTAAGGTTGTGGCTATCCCGGGAAGACTACTTTACAGAGGCATAGATATAGAAGATATTACACATGGTTTTCAGCAGGAAAACAGGCATGGGTTTGATGAAACAATTTTCCTTCTTCTCACAGGACGCCTGCCAGGCAATGATGAACTGAAGGAGTTTTCGGAGTATATGGCAACACTTCGCTCATTGCCTGATGATTTCACAAAGGATATGATTTTGTCGATGAAAGGTAAGGATGTTCTGAATATTCTTGCCAGATCGGTGCTTGGCCTTTACACACTTGATGAAAAGCCTGATGACATATCGCTTGACAATATGTTTAAGCAATCACTCAACCTGATGGCTAAATTCCCTACTATTGTTGCATATTCATATCAGGCATTAAGGCACCTATACCAGGGTAAGACACTGTCGATACGTCATCCGCAGATAAATATGACAACAGCGGAAAATTTTCTTTATCTGATTAAAGGTGATTGTACCGGCTTTACCAAACTTGAGGCTGACCTGCTTGATCTTCTTCTGGTACTTCATGCAGAACATGGCGGAGGTAACAACTCAACATTTACAATGAGGGTGACAAGTTCCTCGGAAACAGATATTTATTCCTCGATAACATCAGCTATTGGTTCTCTTAAGGGCCCGCTGCATGGAGGTGCAAATATCAGGGTGCTTGAGATGATGGAAGATATAAAAGCCCATGTAAAAGACTGGAAGAGTCAGAAAGAGGTTGAAGAGTATCTTCTCAAAATACTTAACAAGAAGGCAAACGATTTTTCAGGCAAGATCTATGGTATCGGACATGCAGTTTATACTATATCCGATCCGCGTGCAGCAATTCTTAAAGCAAAGGCAAGGGAGCTTGCAATTGAAAAAGGAAGACTACCTGAATTTGAGCTTTATGAGCTGGTTGAAAGGCTTACTCCTGAAGTACTGAGGGTATTTAAAGGCGATAAATTCACAAAAGTCGTTTGCATAAATGTTGACTTTTATTCAGGTTTTGTTTATGCCTGTCTTGATGTGCCGAAAGAACTCTATACCCCTCTCTTTGCTGTTGCTAGAGTAGCCGGCTGGTGCACTCACCGTATCGAGGAGCTTACATTCTCCGCCAAGAGGATCATCCGACCGGCATTTAAGAATGTATACCCCAAACAGCCGTATATTCCAATGATTGAACGTAAAAAATAAAAAGATAATGGATCAGACTAATGAAAAATTTGAGGTGCTCATTGTCGGAGGAGGTGTTGTTGGTACAGCCCTTCTCTATACCCTTAGTAAATATACAGATATAAAAAATGTATGCTTAATAGAGAAGTACTCTGATTTTGGTCTGGTGAATTCAGCATCTTATAATAACAGTCAGACACTGCATTTTGGTGACATAGAAACTAACTATTCCATTGAGAAAGCCCGAAATGTGAAGAGGATGGCTGATATGGTGATGAACTATCTTGAAAGGGAGAAAGATTCAAATCAGGGTCTCAGATTATTCAGCAAATTCCCAAAAATGGTATTAGCTGTGGGCAAAGAACAGGTGGAAGGCCTCAGGAAAAGGTATCCTCCTTTTTCTGAATTATTTCCCAAGCTGAAAATGATTGAAAAAGAAGAGATCGGGAAAATCGAACCACGAGTACTTGAAGGAAGGGATCCCCATCAGGAGATCCTTGCGCTTGTTACTGAAGATGGCTATACTGTTGATTTCAAACAGCTTTGTCACTCTTTTGTAAACAATGCCCTTCAGAAGAATCCACTTCTGAGCATTAATCTTGGAACCAAACTGTTGAATATATCCCGAACAGGTGATCATTATACTGTTAATACAAATAAAGGAATAATAAAAGCATCAACTGTTGTTATTGCTGCCGGTGGACATAGCCTTTTAATTGCAAAATCACTTGGTTATGGCAAAAACCTCTCAATTCTGTCAATGGCCGGAAGTTTTTATACAGCGCCAAAGGTGCTGAATGGCAAGGTTTATACTATACAGCAGCCAAAGCTTCCATTTGCTGCTATACATGGTGATCCGGAAGTTCATAGTTCTGATGTGACAAGGTTTGGTCCTACTGCCATGCCAATATTCCAGCTGGAAAGACATAACTGGCCTTCATTTTGGGAATACTGGAAGACATTCGGCCTTGGGCTCAGTCCTGTTATCAGTCTTTCAAAGATTATTTTTGACAGGGTTCTCTTTGCTTATGTTTTCATGAATTTTCTTTATGATATTCCATATTTTGGAAAAAAATTATTTATCAGGGAGGTCAGGAAGATAGTACCTTCCCTTAAGCTTTCTGAACTCAGATTTGCCAAAGGGATCGGAGGTACACGACCTCAGATTGTTAATAACACTACACGTAAGCTCGAATTGGGTGAGGCAAAACTGGATGGTGATAATATTATATTCAATATTACTCCATCACCCGGTGCTTCAACATGCCTGGGAAATGCATTCACAGATGTTTCTAAGATCGTTGAATTTTTTGGGAACAAATACAGATTCGATAAAGAAGCTTTCGAAAAGGATCTTTGTTGAAAAGTTTTTAACCACAAAGGACACAGAGTCCCGATAGCTATCGGGATCACAGAGGACACAAAGATAAAGCTTTGATTATTATTTCTTTGTGATCTCTGTGTTTATTCTTTGTGACCTCTGTGGTTAATTTATTTAGTTTATAAAACTATCACTAAATTGTAGTAATATAAAACATTACTTTTCAAAAGAGAATTTCCACGAATCACTCTTTTTTGCTTCAGTTCTGAACACAACAGCAGAAGTAATATAGACATTTGTTCCTGCCGATTCAGGCCTCTTTTCCCCTTTTACTACAAGTTTTACCTTGTGCTCACCAGGCTGGAGATTCATGACATGCCATATTGTTTCAGTATGCTGCTGATTAGCAAAATCATAATAAGTATCTATGCTGCGGTGAAGATTACCGTCAACATAAACATCTGCTTTTCCGCCATCCTTCCACCAGTTTCCTACAAGTGAAACTCCGGTACCAGTGAATGTAAATTGCAGCTCATCACCAGCTTTTTCAGCAACCATTGACTGTTTATCCCCGAATGGTTTCCAGTTTCCTTTGAATGACCATCCTGTATTTTCAAATACAGAGACCCTTTTATCAAATACAACATCCGGAAATGAGTTCTCAAAAACAGGGGCAACAGGTGACTGTAACCTGACTCTGATAAGATTATCAGAGACTGCGCCGCCATCTTTATTTATTAATTCATAAGCATATTTTACAGTACTCTCAACTGCTGTGTTGAATGAATAAGTTGTATGTATAAAGAGAGTATCTCCAAGAGCATTTACACCATCCTGCATGTATTTTGGAAGGCCGCTGAATCCGTTTATTACACCAAGTACTGCAAGTGCATTTGACGGATTGCAATCTGAATCCTGTCCGCAGCGGGTTGATACCTCAAGTGTTTTCATCGGATCTCCTTCCCCATAAAGCAATCCCATAACAATATATGCTCCATTTAGCTTTGCATCTATATTAAAAGTGATACCTGCACCACAGATATCTACATCTCCCCACTTATTTTCAAGCTCTTTCCATGCTGCCCTCCAGTCGGTAGGATAGTGCTGGTGCAGTTTAATAACATCTTTAATGATCTTGTAATAGTCGCTTTCAGATGGTATTGAAAGAAGGGCCTTTTCTATAATTTTGGGAATGTCATTCTCAAAATATGCTTCGGAATAAAGAGCTGCTACAAATATCCCTCCATAAACGCCTTCCCCGTAATTCATAATCCTCCCAATCTTGTCAGCAATAAGCGCTGCCGAGTCTTGGCATGCCGGGACACATAAATCCAATGTAATCAGCTTCATCTGAAAATCAATATCATCAGCATGAATATTGTATTCTGGTGTTCCTGAAAGTGGAGCAAAAATGCTGTCGTAGTAGTTCTTTCTGGCCTGCATATTGGCATGCCATAGCCCATAACCTGCCTTGGCAAAATGCTCCTGGTATTTCTTCGAAGGTGCATCAATACCGTATTTATCCATAGTCATCAGAAAGGTGAGCTGAACATAAATATCATCCTGCCACATGCTGCCACGGATATCTGAGGGTTTCCATTTTATTGAATCTTCGTATGTTATTCCTTTGGCCCTGAATTCTGTTGGTGCTCCATATGTTACACCAATCATCTTTCCTGCCCAGCCTCCTGCTATTTTGTCACGGAGTACCTCTGGTTTTATTGACCTGAATTCATCAGAGCTGCTTTTACAGGATACTGCAACCATTATTATTGCTGCAATAAACAGCATCATTTGTGCTTTTTTCATGGGAGATATGTTTTATTGATTATCTGAGACTAACATGAGGATTGCAACCATATTCAATTGAAACAGGAAGTCCGTCACTTAAAATAGATATTCTGGCAGCTTCAACAACCAGTTCATTAATATAACTATTGGCTGGTGTAGCAATTATACCTTTTTCATCAACTTCCTTTATAATAGCTCTTCTTTTTGCAAGTGATTCATTTTCAGGCATTTCATTTACTTCATTTTCAATATGATAAGCCATTGTGACAGAGGCAGCCACCGATTCATAACCATATCCGATCGGCTTATAGCCTTTGCCTTCCCATGGTACAAGCTTGTAAAAGTCAGGACTTACATAATTGAAATGTGAACCTCCGCATCCTATGCCTTCAAGATAGGAGTGTTCAACACCTCTGAACTGGTCGTTATGCTTTATCATACCTGTCTTTCCGTCTCCTTCAAAAAACATCTGCAGACTCTGATCATTACTCCCTGCTGCCTGATCGGGATAGCCAAGTCCGTCAATAACAGAGAGAAGGGCATCATTCTCAAACCTTACTCTTCCATGGGCCCACATATAGGCATTATTGCCATTTGGAAACTTCCCTTTGACCCCTGAGACTGATACTTCTACCGGTTTAAGTCCGGTAATAAAATAGACAAGATCAACATAATGGCAACCGATATATACAAAAGGATCTGTTTTATCGCAGGTAAACCAGTTCTGGAAATTTGAAGACCTGTAATAATATGGTTCAATCAGCTTAGCCTCACCCATTACAAACTTTCCGAACTGGCCAAGTTCAAAGCTTCTTTTTGCCATGAGGGACCTTCTGTCAAATCTCTTATGATATTCTACACCTACAAAAAGCCCTTTTTCATATGCTATCTTTTCAATTTCGGCTGCCTGCTCATATTTTAGTACCAGCGGTTTCACACAAAGAACATGCTGATTGTTCTTAAGAGCCTCCATCACAACTGGATAATGCAGTTGGTCGGGCATAGCCACCACAACGATCTGCCTTTGCTTCATCCCTGAAATAACCTCCTTGTAAAGTTCCGGAAATTTATTCTCTTCAGGTTCTGTAACAGGAGGATATGCAATAAAATCCTGCCCGGGGAATGCCTCCCTGATTTCCTTCGAAGATTTAAGCTCTTTAAGTGGAGCCGAATTGAGTGCACATACTTTAATATTTCCTACAATTCCGGTTCGCTGCAGATGATATAGTGATGGAAGAATAAGATCATATGTTATCATCCCTCCTCCAATAACTGCAACATCAAAATTTCCCATGATTCTTAATTAAAATATTTCAGGTCCCAAGTATTTCGTCACATGCCTCCTCGAAAACTCCAATTGCTTCCTTCAGAGCTTCCTCGGTAATAACAAGAGGAGGTGCAATTTTAAGGCATTCGCCCCCAACACCTACAGGTGCAAACATAAGGAGCCCTTTGTGAAAGCACTTTTCATTAATCTTCACTGCAGTATCCGGATCGGGTTGTTTGGTACCTTTCTTAACTACCTGGATACCGGCAACCAGCCCTTTTCCCTGAAGACATCCCAGTACGTCAGGATATTTTTTTCTTATCCGTTCTAACTCAGGTAACATTATCTCACCCATCTTCCTGGCATTCTCTACAAGATTCTCTTTATGGATGATCTTCAGGTTTTCAACTGCCGCCACCACAGGAAGCGGACTTCCTGAATGTGTTGAAGTCATTGATCCCGGGGAATAAAGCGACATGATATCTTTTCTCCCGATCACTGCTGACAGTGGGAGAGAGGAGGAGATACCTTTTCCGCAGGCGATAAGATCAGGCCTAATGCCATAATGTTCATAGCAGAACATTTTTCCTGTCCTGCCAAACCCCGACTGGACTTCATCATATATTGTGATGATATCGTTTTCCCTGCAGAATTCCTCGAGTTTTTGTGCATATTCAACAGGTAGGAAATCGGGACCGACTCCCTGGTATGATTCAGTCATTACACCTGCAATATCACGGGGATTAATCCCTTTTTCCTTTAATGTCCTTGTAAAGAGATTGAATGAAATATTCTCATTTTTATACCCGTCAGGAAATGGAACCTGGATAAAGGTCCTGCCTTCATCAACAATCCATGTTTTTAACCGGGGATTACCTCCTGCGAGCTGAGATCCCAGTGTTCTTCCATGGAATGCATTCCTGAAGGAGACAAGATATTTTTTGTTTGGCCCATGCTTTTCAATTGCATAAGTCTTTGCCAGCTTGATACAGTTCTCAGTAGCTTCGCTTCCGGTACTGAGAAGAAATACCTGGTATTCGGAAGGTGTTGGGGCAAGTTCCTGCAGCATCCTGGTCAGTTCAGCACGTTTCTCATGAACAAAGACATAGGTTGCAAGCAGTTTTTGATCGATCACCTTTTTTAAGGCATCAGCAATCTCCTTCCTTCCGTGTCCTGCATTGGTAATCAGGACTCCAGAGGACCAGTCAATCCATTTGTTTCCCCATCTGTCGGAAACTATAAATCCCTCAGCACTGTCCCATATAACAGGTGGTTGTCCCATCATTGATACAGGTTCTGATTCGGCAAGCTGCTGAAATATCGGAAGCGATTCAGGTACAGGCAGGCTTGTTGCTATTGTCCTGTATTTTGTTTTTACCAATGGAACTTTTACAGGTTCCAGACTATACTTTGCCATGGTACTATAGTGCTTGAAAATTTACCTTAAATGATGATACAAGATATAAAAAATTGAGAATTTAGTTTACAGGCGCATGCATCATCCTGTCTTCGATGAACCTCGCCATATCCTCAACCGGCATCTTCTGTTTTACATAGATATGTTTACCATCAGGATTGTCTTCCCACTTGTTACTGCCATCGGGGAAGAGGATTATCTTTCCCCTTACAGTATCGAAAAATCCTTTGGTACCATAAACTCCGATTAATACGGCTGTTTCATCCCAGCTCATCCTTCCGAACTTATCCTCTTCCGACATGGGGATGCTGATTCTGAATACATCCTTTACAGGGCTGTTACTAATATCAGATTTAATGAGCCTGAGGCCTGTCCGGATTTCCCAGCCTATTTCGAATCCGGTAAAAATTATCTCACCGGGCCAGTTTTTGATTACATATTCTGAAGCCGTTGAATCCATATGAACATTGAATTCTCTTCCTTCCGGAAATTTTCCGGCCATGGCAACAAATTGTTTTACCTTCTGATCTACAAGGTCTTTCCCGTTAAGAGGAGAAAAGTTGTCTGGTTGCGATTTAAGCAGATTTGCCAGGTTGGTAAGGAATCCGACAGTAACAATTGTTACACTTTTATCGGCTTGTCCGGCAAGTATTTTTCTGTAAACTGCTACAGCATCTTCAGTTTCACTGGTGGAGTTAACAGTATGAGGATATTTTGCAACTATGGAATCTGCCCAATGCTGGTTGGAACCTGTATTGACTCCTTCTGTTTTTGGTGCTCCCAGAGGTAGTGCGGGCCGGCCAAAATAGGTGTTGATTACATCTATTGAAGGCGCAACCAGTTCGTGTTTATTTGAAGCAACAGTGGCCAGAATTTCAGCTTTTCCGCTGTCGGCCATTGCATGAAGGAAGGCAAGGGCACCAACATCGTCGTAATCAGGGCCCAGATCGGAGTCGAAGATTATTTTTACAGGTATCTTTTCAACTGACTGAGGTTGATTACCACAGCCTGCAATAATAAAAGTAAAAAGAATGATTGGTTTTATTAAGTATTTCATATTAAGTTATTTATTACGGATTTTGAAGAATATATTTCATTTTACCATAAATCTAAGAAATGAAAAGATCCAAATTAAAAAAAAGCTGCCTGAATTTAATCATCAGACAGCTTTTAAATTTAAAAGACCCGGATAAACTTGTTAGTCTACCTTTATTTTGACGACAACTTTTCTAACCTTTCCCGGTACATTTCCGGGAGCTATTTTGGGCTGATGAGCATCCTCAGGGAAGAAAATCCCGTATGATCCTTTTGAAAAAGTAACATAATCACCATCTCCGCCAAGAAATGCAATATCCTTTTCAGGATTATACTCGGTTGTAACTTTCATTTTACTTATGCTGTTGACCCCAATCTGTTCAACGCCTTCAGCAATATACTGTATGTCAATGTATTTACGATGACATTCCCATTTTCCCTGTTCTTTTGGGATAGAATCATATGCCTGTACCAGGACAAAAATGTTTGATCCGTCAATTTCATATTTGCCAGGTTCCATTGCTGAAAAATCTGTCTTTGCAATATATTCCAGGGAGGTCTTAATCCTTGGAGAAATGCACCCATACAGATGATTGTTTTTTAATATGTCAGCTATCATTTGTTTAGTTTTAAATTGTTGTACTCTAAAAACCGATCAGTTTATCAGATCTTTACAGGATACTGTTCCCTGAGCCTTTTTGCAAGGTCAATGGCTACTTTAATATCCTCTTCAATCTGTTTGAAGTTGCCCGCTTTGATAAGGTCTGATTTAATAAGCTGTGATCCCATTCCGCAGCATACTGCTCCTGCCTTGAACCATTCCGTGAGGTTAGCTTCAGTAGGCTCAACGCCGCCTGTAGGCATAATCTGGGTCCATGGCATCGGGCCTTTAACGGCTGCAACAAACTTGGGTCCGCCAACCTGAGCCCCGGGGAATATTTTTACTATCTCTGCGCCCAATGATTCGGCTCTTGAAATCTCACTTGCTGATCCGCATCCTGGTGACCATAAAACCTTTCTCCTGTTGCAGACATCAGCCATATCTTCATTAAGGATAGGAGATACGATAAAATTTGATCCCAGCTGCATGTATAAAACTGCTGTAGGTGCGTCAACTACGGAACCTGTTCCAAGTATCATTTCAGGGAACTCTTTCTCAGCGAATTTATTCAGTTGTTCAAACACAACATGTGCATAATCGCCCCTGTTGGTAAATTCGAATAATCTGATTCCACCCTTGAAACATGATTCCAAAACTTTTTTGCAGATTTCGACATCTTTGTGAAAGAAAACAGGGATCATTCCTGCTTCTGCCATTTTAAGGGCTACCTGTATTCTGGTAAATCTTGCCATTTTTGTTTTATTTATTTGTTATGAATCTTAAATTATCTTGATACTCGTCCTGAACCATCTCCGCCCATAAGTGCCTCAACCTCTTTAACTGTTACCAGGTTAAAGTCACCAATAATAGTGTGTTTCAGACATGATGCTGCAACTGCAAAGTCAAGTGCTTTCTGGTCATCAGCAGGATAGGTGAGGAGACCGTAAATAAGGCCGCCCATGAAACTGTCGCCGCCACCTACTCTGTCAACAATATGAGTGATGTCAAATTCAGGAGCCTGGAAGAGCTTCTTTCCATCCCATAGTACACCTGACCATGTGTTGTGATTAGCATTTATTGATCCGCGCAGAGTGACGATAACCTTTTTTGCTTTCGGAAATTTCTCCATAAGCTGCTTGCAAACTGATTCGTAGGCAGCAGCCTCAACATGTCCCTTGGTTACATCTACACCCTGAGGATGAATTCCGAATACCATTGCTGCATCTTCCTCGTTGCCGAGAATTATGTCGCAGCCCTTTACAAGATCAGGCATAACTTCTGTAGCTTTTTTGCCCCATTTCCAGAGATTTTTCCTGAAGTTAAGGTCAGTTGATACAGTTATTCCTTTTTTGTTTGCTGCTTCGATGGCTTCCTTGCATACAAGAGCTGCACCTTCCGAAATAGCAGGGGTTATACCTGTCCAATGGAACCAGTTAACACCTTCAAATACAGTATCCCAGTTGATCATTCCGGGTTTAATTTCGGCTATTGCTGAATTGGCACGGTCGTAAATTACTTTACTTGCTCTTGCAACTGCTCCATTCTCAAGAAAATAGATACCAACACGGTCACCGCCAAATACGATCTTCTCGGTTCCTACTTTGTATCTTCTGAGCTCCATCAGACAAGACTCTGCAATATCATTCTTAGGAAGACGTGTTACATAATCCACCTTCATGCCGAAGTTGGCAAGTGATACAGCAACATTAGCCTCGCCACCTCCGAATGATGCACAAAACTGTTTTGCCTGGCTGAACCTCTCAAATCCTGGTGGTACAAGCCTTAGCATTATCTCTCCGAATGTTACTATTCTGTTCTCCATATGTCAGATTTATTAGTTAATAGTTTTGATATATATAATTAGCTTATTAATCTATTTCTTTTCTGTATCACTTTTTGTTTCTCCGGGAACCCTTGTCCTCCACCAGCTTGCCAGTGTTGAGCCGGTAACATTCATGAGCGGTCCATATACAGCAGGAGCAAGTCCAACAGTTGCAATATTGCCTATTGTCATGGCAAGTCCTGATGCAAGACCTGCATTTGGCATACCAACTTCAAAGGCAATAGTTCTGCGGTCCTGTTCAGGCATTTTGAATGTCCATGCAATAAAGTACCCGATAGCATATCCTGCTAAATTGTGTACTACGACAAGTACGAGAAGAAGGACACCTACTGACATTAGACTGTTACGTCCGGCAGCTGTTATTACAGTAACAATTATTGCAATACCAAACATCGATAGAAGTGAAAGCACTTTTTTAATAACCTTCTGATCTCCCTTAAGTGCTGAACGCAAAACTATTGCAACAATTGCCGGAAGAACAAGGAAAATTCCCAGTGAAGTGGCTGTTTTTGCCAGATAACCTGCAAAACCTGTGTCAGGATGAACCTTAATAAAGATAAGGTTTGCAAGAAGAATGATTATAAAATATGATACCATCTGAATTGCCTTTGCACGATTGTTCTCTTTATTCAGGTTAAACAGATTAAAAATGAAACCGCCGATTATCGGGAGTATCATCATTTCGAATATATCAAGCATCATTTTCCATACATCAATTGCAACAAACTGGCCACCTATGACTTTCATCAGGAATGGAGTTACAAAAGGGGCAATTAGAGTGGTGGTTGCACCAATTGTTACAGCAAGTGCAAGGTTAGCGTTTGCAAGTAACGACATGACATTGGATGCGAGCCCGCTGGGCACACAACCTGCAAGAATAATTCCGGCCGCAATTTCAGGAGGAAAATCGAAAACATAAGTAATTAAGAATGCCATAAACGGCATTACTGTGTAGTGAGCAATGACTCCGATCGCAACACCCTTTGGCATTTTGATGACACCGGTAAAATCATTAAGGCTCATCTGTGCACCCATACCAAACATTATTATCTGGAGCAATGGAGTTATAAGTTTCTTGAACTGAAAATCACCGTAAGAGACAAAAAACTGAGGGAAAAACATTGCCGCAGAAACAGCGGTAAACATCCACATGGTGAATGAAAGTCCCTTGGTTGCAGGAAATGCCTTGACCCCGTAAGAAAGAGAAATAAAAAATGCTATAAGGAAAACACCTGCCTTTGCTCCGTTGCCGGAAATTACCAAACCCAGGGTTATAACTAACATCAGTAGGGCAAAAACGAGAGCCCATTGGTGAAAGGATAGTTTCTTCATATCAGGTTTATTAGAGAATTTTGGTTTATTATATTCTTAAATAACAGCTCGCCTGACAAATATAGTTTTTGCTTTTATAAAAGCCTAATGTTTAGCCGGGGTCAAACTATCTTTTTGGTTTTTTTAAGAAATCTGATAAACTGCTTTATCTTTGAAATAATTCGGTTGAATATAAAAAAAATATTGGTATGATTAAAACCAGGACTTTTGTCTTTTTGCTTATTTGTCTGACATTTTTTTCACTCAGTGCAAAGTGCCAGTCTCTGTTACTTGAACAGATAAATAGTGATGGTATCTATAAGGCAGGAGAAAAGATTGATTATTATCTTATTACAAATGGGAAAACAGTCGACACAGTTTCCATAACAATCATCAAAAACAATAAAGTTGAAGTTGAGAAGAAAAAAATTATAGTAGATTCTGAAAGAAGCTCGTTTACAGCGGCTCTTTCGATACTCCCTGCTCAGTAATGGTCACTGCCTCTTATAAAGATGGTATGGCAAGTCTTGGTTCAATGGTTGATCCACATCTTTTACGTCCCGGTGCAGTAGCACCAAAAGACTTTAAAGCTTACTGGAAACAGCAGAAAAAGCAGTTGAATGCTCTTAAATGGGAAGTAAAATCAACCCCTGTAAAAAATGAAACTATTCCATCCGCATTCAGTTGTGAGGATGTCGAAATCAACTGTCTCGGACCAAAACCGGCACGTGGATACTATGTAAAACCCACTGGTTCCAGCCCAAAATCACTGCCTGCCGTACTGCTGGTTCATGCTGCAGGAGTTAAGGGATCATGGTGCAGATCGGAGCCTTCCAATGCAATACGCTATGCAAAGATGGATGCCATCTGTTTTGACCTTAATGCGCATGGAATGCTTAATGGTCAGCCGGAAGAGTATTATGAGCAGCTTGAACAGGGGGAGCTGAAAGGATACTGGACCCAGGGAATTACAAACAGAGATGATTATTATTTCAGGGGAATGTATCTGAGGCTTTTGCGCACCATTGAGTTCCTGACGAGACAGCCTGAATGGGATGGAAAGCGGATTCTCGTAATCGGCGAGAGTCAGGGCGGTGGACAGGCTCTTGCTGCCGCAGGACTTGATCACAGGGTAAGTGCAGTTATTGCCCTTGTTCCTGCCATGTGCGACTGGATGGCAACGCAGACAGGATTAAAAGGAGGCTGGCCCCAGCCGTATGATTCTGATGAATCAAAGGCTGTTCTGATGAAGACAATCCCTTATTTTGATGCCGCATATTTGCTGAAAGGTTCAAAGGCAACCATTTTTACTGAGATAGGTTTTGTTGATGTAACCTGCCCTGCTTCATCAATATATGCTGCTGTTAGTCAGGCTGGCGGGAAGAAGATAATAATGGGTGTCCCTTACAGGGCTCATCACCAGCCTCCTGCAGGAAGTGACCTCGAAAAGCTATGGCAGGAAACTGTATATAAGAAACGACTAGAGTTTATTGATAACTACCTGAGATAAGATAACTAACCCCGGACTTCAGTCCGGGGATCATAACCCCATACAATATGAAACCAAACCTCCCCACACTAATCCTTCTGACTCTGCTAATAACATCCTGCAATCAATCCGGAAAAGAGCCGGTTGCCGGAAAACCTGTATCATCAGATAAGATCCCATATCTGGAAAAACAGGGAACTGCTGCCAGACTGGTAGTAGATGGCAAACCATTCCTTATGATATCAGGTGAATTGCATAATTCCACCTGCGGAGGTTTTGAGTATATGCGTCCGGTATGGAAACGAATGGCTGAAAAAAATCTTAATTCTGTCATAGCCACTGTTTCATGGGAGCTGGTTGAGCCTGAAGAAGGAAAATTCGATTTCGCACTTGTAGATAGTACAATCGCCGGTGCCAGACAGGCGGGACTTAAACTTGCACTTATCTGGTTCGGAAGCTGGAAAAACTCAGGATCTGTTTATATTCCGTCATGGGTAAAAAATGACTATGAGAAATATCCAAGAGTAGTTGATGAAGATGGTAAACCGCTCGAGATACTTTCAACCCTGGGTAAGGAATCAGAAAAAGCTGATGCAAAAGCATTTAAAGCACTTATGAAACATATCCGGGATGTAGATAAAGATAATACTGTGATAATGATGCAGGTGGAAAATGAGATTGGTATTCTTGATATGCCCGGTAAAAATCCGGGAGCAGCACGGCGTGATTTCAATATTAAGGCTAATGAGGCTTATAAAGGCAATGTACCCAAAAAACTGACAGACTATCTCACTGCAAATAAGGAGACTCTTTTTCCTGAACTGAAAAAAGTATGGGCAGCAAATGGTTATAAAACGGAAGGCAGCTGGGAAGAGGTCTTTGGAATGAGTACATTCAAACCTGATCCCAAAGACTGGCAATACTACTCTTTCTATACCGAGGAGTTGTTTATGGCCTGGAACTATGCAAGTTATGTTGGTGCTGTTGCAGCTGCCGGGAAAGGAAGAATATCCTCTGCCTATGTATGTAAATGCCTGGCTTAAGCAGCCCAATACACGCTGGCCGGGAAAATATCCTTCAGGCGGACCTCTGCCACAGGTAATTGATGTCTGGAGAGCTGCAGCACCTTCAATAGATTTTATTGCTCCTGATATTTATATTGATGAATATACCTGGACTTGTGAAGAATTTATGAGGGGAGGTAATCCTCTGTTTATCCCTGAGACGAGGGGAGGAGAGGAGGGCGCTGCCAGGGCTTTCTATACTTTTGGCGAATACAGCGCCGGATGCTTTGCTCCTTTTGGTATTGACAATCCGAGATATGAAAAGGAAGATCCTCTTGACCTTACTTATGGAGCACTCCGGAAACTTGAACCTCTTATCCTTGAGCACCAGGGGAAGGGCACAATGAAAGGGATCCTCATTGATGAAAAAACACCTGTATGCCGCTTTGAACTTGGAGATTATATTATTGAAGCAAAACTGGATTCACGGAAACTCAAGACCTCCGGAGGAATTTTAATACAGACAGGACCTCAGGAATTCATTTGCACAGGCAGAGCACTTGATGTCTTCTTTACTCCAAAGGACAATTCATGGCGTGTCGCACTGGATATTGTTGATGAGGGAACATTCACAAATGGCAGATGGGTCCCTGAAAGACGCCTTAACGGTGACGAAACACATGCCAGCACTTTTGATGGTGCCGGCTTGCGGTTGCCGGAGGAGAGAATCTCCATACAGAAAGTTAGTCTGTATAAATATAAGTAACCGGCAACCGCTAACCGGTAGCCGGTTACCTTCTGCTACCCTTCGGCAATCACTCTCTCAACAAGCCCTTTCATATACCCGATAGAAAAGGCTGAACCTACCTGTGGATATACCATGGAAGGGATATGATCAGATATTATGACACCGTCAAAATTGACTTCTTTCAGTGCCTTAAGGATCTGATACATATCGGCATATCCGTTATCAAGGAAAGTCTCGGTAAAGTGAGGCATCGGCTGGTTTACATTCCTGAAATGGACTTTGAATATCTTCTTCTGAGCCCCGAAATACCTGATGGTTTCAATCACATCCTTGCCCATCATTGTTCCGCCTTCAAGCCAGCATCCTACACAAAGACACATTCCAACATTAGGGCTGTCAGCTATTTCAAGCGCTCTCTTATAACCATCAAAATTGCCGAAAATGCAGCGTGGTATTCCCCCGAGTTCCACAGCAGGAGGATCATCAGGATGAATTCCTATATTAACATTCTGCTCTTCAGCTACTGCAGCTGCTTTTTTTATAAAGTACTCGTAATTAGCCCAAAGTTCATCCTTTGAATATTTTCTTCCATGTGAAAGCGGAGCTTCATAGGTCACTCCGTGCCAGTATCCTTTGTCGGCTTTGTTCAGGTCGAAAGCTCTTGCCTTTGATCCTCCCCTCGATATCTCGGGTTCGGTGCTCCAGATTCCGTTTGCCATATGTGCATAGGTTGTGTAACCTATTCCGGCTTTCTTAAGGTTTCTCAGGTGAGTCAGGTATTCCTCAATTTTTTCATCTTTACCTGGTAGTCCCAGAGTGATCTTATCCTGATTATGTACATCCCAGTTTCCGAAGCCATAGACTTTTATTCCTGCTGCTTCATAAAGTTCACGTCTGCTGTTGTAATATTCATAGCTTGCTTTTTTTGCATCGGTCCACAAGACAACATGCTCAACACCAAGCTGCTGAATAAAGCTGATATCATCAGGAGTTGGTTCTGCGGGAGCCTGGTATGCTATCTTAATGTAAGGTTCCTGTTTAGGATTGAATGCAGGATCTTTAATAAGACCTGCTGCTTTCTTTTCAGGTTCAGCGGGAGTGGTTTTGCAGGAATTCAGACCTGCAATGGATAGTGCTGCAAGTGCACCACCCTTTTTCAGGAATTCTCTTCGGTTGTCTTTCATATTGTTTGATTTTCAGGATTTGGTTTTTATATTATTAGCTGCTACTGAAAGTGATGCGATATCACCGATCTTTTCTTCAAGTTCTGCCGGAACAATGCGGCAGACTTTTCTTGCAAGAGGAAGTGATTCTTCAGCTATAGCTCTTTCCATAGGTTTTATAAGCAGATTAGCGGACCTTACAAAGATGCTTCCCAGGACAATACACTCAGGATTAAGTATGTCGATAATTACAGACAGCCCGTTTCCAAGATAAGTTCCGCATTTTTCGAATATTTCTTTTGCCAGATTGTCTCCACCATTTGCAGCTTCAGCAACTGATTGTGCTGTAATGTTCTGCAATTCAGCAATTGAGTTACAGAACTTCACTTTCTCACCCATCTGCAGCTTCTCAAGTGCCATAGTTCTTGCGAGCTGTGCAATTCCTCCTCCGCTGCAGAATCCTTCAAAAGAGCCTGATTTTCCATATCCCACAGGCCCCATCCTGTCCAGTCTCAGATGCCCCACTTCACCAGCATTGTCGTTAGTGCCGGAGTAAAGATTCCCGTCAAGAATAAGTCCGGCTCCCATCCCTGTCCCAAAGGTCAGGAACACCATGTTCATTGTTCCCCTTCCGGCTCCGAATTTCCATTCGGCAAGCGCACATGCATTGGCATCATTCTGGATAGCTACCGGTATTCCCAACTCTCTTTCAAATTGTTCAACTATGTGAACTTCATCCCATCCGGGAAGGTTAGGAGGTGAAAGAATTATTCCCTTTTTGCTGTCGAGAGGACCACCGCAACTGATGCCAACTGAAGTTATATCTTTGATTACCAGATTGCTCTTTTTAAGAAGTTCATTTATTCCGGAAATGAACTGTGGTATCATCTTACCCGGTAAATGAAATTCAGATGTGGAATAAACTCTTTTATCAACTATGCTGATATCTCCTTTTTCATCCAGGCTTCCAAGTATGACAGCACATTTTGTTCCGCCAATATCAATACCTATAAGATTCATGCTGAATAATTATTTTAATATCAATTCATTACGGCCAACTTCAGTTTGTCTGCTTTAATTACGATAACCAGGTCCGGTCATTCTGCCTTTTAGTCCGGGATAAATTCTAAGTGCATTCCTGTAGTAGATTTTTTCAAGAACTTCTTTCGGAAGGTTAAGTCCTTTTATGTCACTGTCTCCAAAGAATCCTCCCTTCACAGTATCACTGGTCTCGAGTATCCGGAATGATTTTGCATATCGTTCAGCAAGCTTTCCGGTTTCTTCAGACTTTAACCTGCCTATATCGGTTCCGAAAAGGATCCTGTCAGAATATTCAATGAAGAGGCTTCGGAGGTTATCATAACTTACCAGTGGATAATACTGGTCGGTAGCAGCAAGATCAACATAAAAATTGGGATATGTTTTGAACAGGTACCTTAGAAAGTCCAGCTGTGCATCCTGGCATACCAGCCATGACCCGTGTGCAGCTACCACAATCAGGTCGGGATGGCGCTGAAGCACACGCTCAAGTCCTAACTGCATTCTCCAGAATTCGACAGGATCTGCACACCACTTGCCTCTGTTGCCATGCGGTCCGTTTGGGTCTGCAATATGGACAGAAGCACAAATCATTCCGGCATTTTCCATTGCTTCAAGGACCGGTTCATTTGCCGGATCATCTAAATATTTAATTCCGTTCTCACCTTCCTGCAGCCTTCTCTGATATGGTGCAAACCACATCTTATAACCTGCATAACCTTTTTTCAGGCAAGGTGCAATATCTGAAGGCTTATAGCTGAGCCCGCGCTGCGGCGCATAATCACTGATACATGTGAGCATCCTGTTTTTGCTCACAAGATTTACAGAATCGATTCCTTCATCGCCTCCCAGGTTTATCCACATCGAAAGATCAATCTTATATTTTGTCCTAAGTGTGTCACTCATTGAAAGATAATTCTTTATGGATGCATAATCCGGTGAGGTTGGAAGCTTTGGTTTTTCAGGAGATGTCTTTGTACCCAGTCCCTCAGTGTAAAGGATATAATGAGGGTGTGCATGAACGTCAATCCTTGGAATATCAGGATATCGGGAAACGAACTGGGAATAGCTTCTTATTGAAAAAAGCAGAAGGAGAATAAAAATGAGAATAGAATTATTTTTCATATAGTCATGGTAAGAAAACGATATTTCCGGTAAATTCATTTATTCTGAAGTCAGCATCTGCTATGCTTCTGATCGGTTTGCCCCCGACAGTGCAACCCTGGAAAATTATGTTTTCCACCATATTTTCAGTGGAAAATCCACTAATGACGAATGGCTTACCTGGATTTTCCCAATGGATGTTTTTCATCATAACATTCTTAATATGTCCTGGAGGGTCAGTGCCGTAGAGCGTACCATCTGTAACTATCAACTCCAGGTTTTTGAATTCAACCTGTTCTTCAATCCTTATATCTTCAAAGAGGATATTCTGTACTGTGGCAGGACCATCGCATACTATGCTGAAGCCGGCATGCCCGTTTGTCCTTCCGCCTCCGCGGGCATAAAGTATATCACAATTTTTTACCAGCACATTCTGAACAGGTCCGCCATTCAGTTCAAATCCGAGAGTTACACCATCACTGCATGACCATCCCACCATAACACAATTTGTAACACTTATTGAGTCTACGCTCAGATCAGGATTCATTGATTTTATTGCAACACAGTCATCCTGGCAGCGCATGAAGCAATTATCAATTGTAAATTTTTTCGAAGAGACAGGATTGATACCATCCAGTCCCCAGATTCCTTCATAGCCGAATACCTTAACGTTTCTGTAGCTGCTGTAGTGGCAGTCGGTAAGAGTGTTAGTCCAGCCTCTTGTATTTCTGATAAATATGTCACTGACATTCAGATTGTGTGTTCCTGATATCCTTACGTTTCCCTGGAGCATTCCCCTGCCTCTTATTGTTACATTTTTAAGGTCCTTCCCTGTGACATTTGCATATACGATTGCACCTGCCGCTATGTAAACCGTCTGATCATTCACCAGTTCTATTTTGCCGGGCTTATGCTCTCCCGGACCATAATAGGTTATCCCTGGATCACCTTCTTTGAGCGGATTTGCCTCCGGAGCATCTGCAAAAATTGCAAGGTGGGGATAGTTGTTTATTTCTATATAGAGTTTTTGTGGTGAATCAATGTAAAAGCTTATCTCATTGTTATTTACTTCTGCTTCTATTTTTCTGCTCTTTGGACGGATCAGATAGTTTTCAATCTTTTCTTTTGCAGATATTTTTACCCTGATTCTTCCTTCAAAGGAGAAGCTGGCAACATCCATATCCTCCATCTTCCTGCCACCGTAAAGTCCGTTTGTATAGTCAAATGTGTCAAGCTTGCTGGCAACACGTTCTACCCAGACAGGTTTGTTATTTACAGTTAGTTCAATGTCAGGACTTGTCTGAAGTCCCGGTGGTATGGGATAAGTTATAATGGTTGTACAACTGCTGTTTATTATGATCTCAGCGATGCATATAAACAAGACTAGAAGTTTGGTTGCAGACTGGACTTTTTTCATATCGGTATGTTAAAGCAGGAAATCTTTTCTTATTGGAGTAAAGCTGTCAATCAGCTTAACTTCTTTGGAAAGTGTTTTGATACAGTGTTTTATACCCGGAGAAACAGCTATCATGTCACCTTTCTTCATTTGGTGCTCAATTCCATCCATGAAGAATAATATTTCACCTTCCGCAACATAAGTTATTTGCTCATTGGAATGAAAATGTGGCAACTCGGGTTCCTCCATCGGGCCATTCGAAAAATCACACACTACAACCATTACATTTTCGAGATATATAATTGTTCTTTTGAAACTATCCGATATTTTCTTTTCAATTATTGAATTCTCCATTCTTTAAAAATTGTTATTTATCATTAAACATTAAACATTAAGCATTAAGCATTAAATTCAAAAATCTATCATCGCCTTCATAACTCCGTCACTGTAACCTTCAACAAGGTCAAATGCCTCTTTTGTTTTACTGAAAGGGAATCGGTGTGTTATCATGTTCTCTATTTCAATTGTTCCTGATTGCATTAAGGATAGCGCTGCTTCAACACAATCAACCTGCCTGCGTATGAATTGAAGCGATATCTCTTTTCTTCTTGTCTTTTCCACATTTACTATCCAGTTGTCGAATTCCGGGATCCCGACCACAACAAGTCTTCCACCTGGTTTCAGAATTTCAATTGCCTGATCAAGAGCCTCCTGCTGGCCACAGCATTCAAAAACAATGTCAAGTCCCAGTGCTTCTTTCCGGAGTATTTTATCAACAGCATTCTCCTTTACAGGATTTGCAGTAAAAGCATTACCCTCTTTTCCGGCAATGGCCAGCCTTGCATCAATCTTATCAGTGATGAAAAATGATTCTGCACCTTCTGCCTTAGCGGCAAGCATAACACTCATCCCTATCGGACCATAACCGAGGATACCGATTTTCTTCCCTTTCACACCGCCAGATTTTTTTACTGCATAACCACCAATTGCAAGAGGTTCGGATATTGATCCATGATCGGTGTTAAGGGGTTTCTCCAGAGGGAAACAGCTTTCTTCAGGCATTACTATATATTCCATAAGACAGCCTTCAGCCTGACCCGGACAACCAAGGAACTTCAGTTTACGGCATGTATGATGTCTGCCGGCAAGACACTGATCGCAGCTCCAGCAGGGCATCGCCGGCTCAATTGCAATAGCATCACCTGGTTTTACCCTTTTTACACCCGGACCAACTTCCACCACAACTCCGCCTCCTTCATGACCTACAGCAAATGGATATTTAACTACCTGTGAACCAATTTGTCCCTGGGTATAATAGTGTATGTCTGACCCGCAAATGCCTACCACCGACATCCTGATCTTAACATCATTTTTGTTTAACAACACTGGTTCCGGAATATCCTTCATCTCCATCTGCCTTATCCCTGTAAGCATCATTGCCTTCATAATCTTCCTCCATTTTATCCAAACTTACAAAAAACTTCACATTTTTTCTTTCTCTGTGTGCTTTGTATTTATACTTTGTGCCCTCTGTGGTTTAAATTTATAAATTTGTCATAAAACAAGACTAAAACCACGATGAGAATAATAAAAGATGGCACAGCTGTTGTTGTCATTGACATACAGGAAAGATTATTGCCACATATTTTTCAATGGGAGCTGACTCTTCAGAATTGTCTGAAGCTTATTGACGGTTTACAGGTTTTGTCAGTGCCTATGCTTGTAACCCAGCAATACACTAAAGGTCTGGGTAATACAGAACCTTCTGTTGTGAATAAAATAACAGGATTCAGTCACATTGAGAAAAACACCTTCAGCTGTTGCGGAGAACCTCTCTTTATGGAAAGATTTGCTTCTCTTGAAAAGAAATATATTATTCTGTGTGGTATTGAAACACATGTCTGTGTGCTTCAAACCTGTCTTGACCTTATTGAGTCAGGCTTTATACCTGTAGTGGTAGAGGACTGTGTCTCTTCACGTAAGCCGAATGATAAGGAGATAGCCATTGAGCGAATGAGGCAGGAGGGGGCAAGGATTACCACACTGGAAAGTATTCTGTTTGAACTTACTCAGGTTTCCGGAACAGAGACTTTTAAGAGTATTTCAAAGCTTGTTAAATAGTCTATGGTCTTGGCCTGTCATATCTTCCTTCTATAAAAGGGAATCTTTTTTCAACATCATCAATCAACTCTATTCCAAAGCCTGGTTTGTTTGGCAATTCAATAAACCCGTCTTTCGGAACAAGTGGTTCCTTTAAAAGATCTGTCCTTAGAGGATTCATTGTCTGGTTAGTTTCCAGCATCATCAGGTTAGGGATTCCTGCTGCAAGCGAACCGTTGGCTGCAGTAAGAAGAGCATCATGCCAGTTGTGTGGTGCACAGAGCTGCCCCTGAAGATGCGCCATACGTGATACATACCACGATTCTGTCAGTCCCATTACACCTGCATCAGGCTGTACAATATCCATGGCATTCCGGTCTATCCATTCTTTATAATCGAACCTGTTATCCATAACATCACCTCCATAGGAGAGTTTCACCTTTGATAATGAGTCTTTTATCTTTCGGTAATTTGCCTTTGCATCAGGTCCCATACGTTCAACAGGATCCTCGATCCAGATAAGGTTCATCTTTTCTCCTTCAGGTATAAACTGCATGGTCTGATCCATGTTCCACTGTGCATTGCATTCCTGTATCAGTCCAAAATCAGGCCCGACTGCATCACGGAGCTTCCATACGCCATCAATATATTTTGTCATTGTCATCCCGCTAACAGACCAGTGTGTCCCGGGACGGAATTTGTAGGCTTTGAATCCACGTTCTTTGAGCTTAAGTGCCTCTTCAATAAGGTTATCGGGCCAGATGTCGCCATCGTACATTTCACCAGCACTGGCATAAACCGGGATTTTAGTGGTTGGAGCATGATCTGTTGCGAGAAATTCATAGACAGGCTTCCCTTTTGATTTCCCGATAATATCCCATAAGGCTGCATCAACACCAGCCCATCCAACCATGGGGCCGCGTTGCTTTACCCCACATGTCAGGTATTCTATATCAAAAGGATTTTTTCCGGTAATTGCCGGTTTGATGACCTCCTCAAGGTATTTTTTTACAACATCCGGACCACCATACTGAGTGGCCCCGCCTATTCCTTTAATTCCCTGGTCAGTAGAAACTTCCACAAGGATGCTGTCAGTCTTCCAGCATTTATATCTTTCAGGTATCCAGTCGAGGTACCATTGTTCCTCAGGCGGCAGTTCACATGAAAGCAGGGTTACTTTCAGATCTGTGATTTTTATTTTTTCACGGGTGACACCGTCAAGGGGATGGTTTCTGGTATTGGTGGTGCCGGTTTCTGTTTTGCCGGTTTTACAGGAGGTGATTCCGGTCATTGTTCCAAGTCCTGCAACAGTTCCTGTTGTAATAAAACTTCGTCTTGAAAGGTTTTTCATAGTATCGCATTTATATGTATAAAGCTATTAAGAAAATAGCTAAATTCATACCTTAATTTTCAGACTATTTTTTGATATGAGAAAGATATACGGAGTAGGAGAGACTGTATTGGATATTATTTTTAAAGGGGGACAACCACAGGCTGCAAAAGCAGGAGGGTCCGTCCTCAATAGTGTGGTTTCTATGGGCAGGATGGGTTTACCAGTCTCATTCATAAGTGAATACGGCATGGATGATGTAGGAGAACTTATTGACAATTTTCTGAATGAGAATGGAGTAAACACATCATCAGTTCATCGTTTTGAGGATGGAAGCACATCGCTCGCACTTGCTTTCCTGAATGAAAAGAATGATGCTCATTATACTTTCTATAAGGATTTTCCGGGGAAAAGACTGGATATAGATTTTCCTCATCTTCAGAAGGAAGATATTCTCCAGTTTGGATCATTCTATGCAATTTGGCCTGAGATAAGGACGAAGATTAAAAAGTTTGTTCAGGCCTCTCATGACAATGGCGCTCTTTGTTTTATATGACCCGAATTTCAGAAAATCGCATTTATCTGAACTCGGTTCGCTGAAACCACTTATTGTTGAGAATATGCGTATGTCAAGCCTGATAAGAGGGTCAGATGAAGATTTTGTGAATATTTTCAGGGTAAACAGCGCTGATGAAGCCTGGGAGGTTGTAAGAAACTATTCATCCTGTTTGGTTTATACCGCAAACACTGAAGGTGTTTATGTCCGAACCAACACATTTTCCGGTAAGTTCCCCGTAAAATCAATTACTCCGGTTAGCACAATAGGGGCAGGGGATAATTTTAATGCCGGCATACTCACATCAATATACAGGAATAATATCACCAGAGATCAGCTTGCAACTATAGGCAGTAATGAATGGAAAATAATTATTGAGACAGCTGTCGATTTTGCAACACACGTTTGTCTCAGCTATGAGAACTATATTTCTGCAGAATTTGCTAAATCAGTTTAGCATTTGCAAGCAGGTATTTCTCAGCCTCATGCGACCAGATATAGTCGTTTTTTGAAACAATTTCATGCAATCCTGCGTATAACTTATTATCCTTTCCCATCTCACCAAGTTTATATAGTGAAACCAGAGGCATTGATATATTGGTATAGATAAGCTTTTTTCCTCCGGGTATCTGCGGGAGATTCAAAGTTGTATCCACAACAGAATCAAGCCCCCCTACATGGGTAATCATAACTGCAGGGTTTATCTTTCCTTCACCCATCAGCTTAAGTGACTCAAGCATATCATCTGTATTGCCTCCGGATGTTCCTACAAGATGTGTAAAGGAATAATGCACATTGTAGAAGTTGAATTCAGCCTTGAACTCTGTATTGGTAGGTCCTGCAAAGAAATTCAGGCAACCGTCGAAGCCCAGAATTGCATCTCCCTGTTCTACAACACTTTTCACTGGTGCAAAGACAAATACATCATCGAAACCTGTTCCATCAGTGATTTCCCTGAGATGTTTAACCGGATTATTCATCTTGCCGGTATTGACATAAATTAGCTTAACTCCCTCTTTAGCTGCATATTCCGGCGTAAACAGGCAGGCTGCCCTGGCAAGCCGGTTATCATCAATGTCGGTAACTACAATCATTGAAGGTTTGCGCTCCTGGTGAAGGGCATAGTCGATAGCTCCCAGTCCCATAGGACCAACACCTGCCAGAATTGCCATCTTACCTCCTTTGCGTATTCCCATTTCATGATTGTATGTCCCTGGCGGAACATGATAACTTGCATGGAAAGCGCCTACGATACAGGACATTGGCTCTGAAAGTGATGCAGGGAAGAAAGCTTCACCTTCATAGGGAAGGAGGCAGTTGGCTTCCATTACAATCGGTGGTATTATTATATGTGTTGCATCACCGCCGATGTATCTGTAGGAATATCCGGGAGCATTGAGCGTACCCATATGGTTCATGGCAGGCTGAATTGAAAATTTTTGTCCTGCCCTGAACTTGTTTTTCCATTTTTTCCCTACTTCCAGGATAACACCGGCAAACTCATGTCCAATCATTGTGGGATTGATGTGTATATCATCCGGAACACGCTTATGATCAGCACCCTGCATTGCAGCTTTGTATGATGACATACAGATGCTGTCGGAAATTACCTGTGCCAGTATCTCATCATCTTTCATCACCGGTAACTCAAACTCTTCAAGCCTGAGATCCTTCTTGCCGTATATTCTTACTGCCTTTGTTTTCATTTTACTATATAATCAATTGTTATACTAAGTTTTATTTTCACCTCACACCTACCCCAACATCACCTGCCCTCCGGTAACCGGAATAGCCTGTCCTGTTTCATATTCCTGATCTATAATATAATATATCGCCTTCATTACATCCTCAAGTCTGCAGCCTCTTTTCATTGGAACCTGTTCTTCATAAAACTTCCTTACATCTTCAATGTTTTTGGCTCCGGGTACTTTGCCGGTTTTAAGGTATTGTACAAACAATCCGTTATGAGGATCGGACCAGAGCGGGCCCTCATAGAAGTTTCCCGGGCATATGGAATTGACTTTTATCCTGTGTGGTGCAAGTTCCATGGCGAATGACTGGGTAAGCCCTATGCCTCCGAATTTTGCTCCTGCGTAGGCAAAATTGCGGTTACTGCCTCTGAGACCTGATTTGGAATTGATCTGGATTATATCTGAGAAGTATTCATTATCTTCCATGTTCTGTATCTTCAATATCTCAGAAGCATATTTGGCACAGTGAAAATAGCCGTTATAATTTACAGAGGTTGTTTTCGAAAATGTGTCGGAGTCCATCTCATCAAGTCCACCTGCCCTTAAGATCCCTGCGTTGCTGATCATAAGGTCAAGTCCGCCGAACTCTCTTACAGTGGATATTATGAGATCACTAACAGAAACAGGATCAGAGACATCTGTTCTGATATAGAGAGCCTTTCCTGAAGATTTATAAGTTGCCAGTTTTGAGACAAATGCCATTCCTGTCTCCTCATTCAGATCAGCAACAACAACATTCATATTCTTCAGATACAAAGCTTCAGCTATTCCGGCACCAAAGCCCTGTGCTCCTCCGGTAACAACAGCTATTTTGTTGTTGAGTCTGTTCTCTGCACCTGCAGATTGTGATATTTTTCTTCTGTAGTTTTCAACCTCCCACTTGTCGATGAATGCAACCTGTTCCGGTGATAGAAATTTGATTCCTCCGCACCTTGAGGCATAATGGCAAATCTTAATCAGATCCTCATAGACATCGAGAGCCGATTCGGCTGAAGCTGAACTTTCAGCAATTGAAAATATCCCCATATCTTTTATTACCAGTATTTTAGGGGTAAATCCATATTCTTCTTTGAATCGTGGAAGCTGGTATCTTACAGAGTCAATGATTTTGTCCGCAGTCCCGGAATGTTCAATGTACATATATCTTGTCTTGCAGTAGACAATAATGTCGGGTGTCAGGGGGAGTGAAATTTTATGGAACTCCTGCTGTGTTTTATAGAACTCAGCTATAGTTGAATTGTTACGATGTCTGATTATGCCTGGTTTATCTCCGGAAAGAAGCATTCTTAAAGCAGGTAATACCTTATGAAGTAGCGGGTTATAATCAATTACCTGTGGTTCGGCAAGGGGGGGTAACTCTTCACCAAGTTTAGAGATCAGATCATCATAAATCACTTTTATCTCTGCGGTAGAATCAGCACTTACAAATGATCCATGGTTTTCAAGGAAAATAACTTTTGGATCATGAGAATGTTTTTCCCTGTACTGTATTATCTCAGCTTCCAGTTTTTTGAAAAGGATATATCCCGGATCAGTATATGGGATGAAAAGCACAGTGTCGCCAAAGAGTTTATTAGTAAGGCTCTTCGCGTTTCTGCTGCAGAGGAGACCGTTTATGTGAGTAGGATGGAGGTGCACGACGAACCTGTATTGTATAAGCTCGTGAAGCGATGTCTCTACTGATGGTCTTTTATTTTTCAACGGATCGGTGAGGCTTCTGAAGAGGTCGGTTTTTACCTGCTCTTCACGTACAACCGGATCATCAGAGTATTTGTTGGATGAAATAAGATGTAGTTTTTCCCTGTCAAGGGCAACAAGTCCTTCTTCGGTGAGATCGGCAAGCGGATAGCCGCTGGCTTTGATCCAGATTGTTGTTTCATCCTTATAAGAGGTGTTTCCTCCGCCTGCTATGACATATTCCTTATTGCTGCCATAGGATCTCGAAATTTCGATGAGTTCTTTTATCTCCGGTTTCATATTACCGATTTTTTAAATAGTATTCTATAACCAGCTGCCCCAGCTTTACCAGACCGTTTTTCTGTTCCGTGCTGTGCTTACCGTCAGGCATAACATATCCCTGTCTGCCATCAGCCCTCAGATACTGGTGGGCAGCAATTATACAGGCTCCTTCCCATCCAATTCTTTTAAGGTTATCATCAAGTGGTACCCCGCCTCTGGTTGTAATTGTGAGAGGAATCATTTCAGGTGTGTTGTGTTCAGTCCCGAATGTTATTATGAATCCTTTTTCATGGAAAAACTCCACGAATTTTTTCAAAACAGAATAATCATTCCTCCCGGGGATAAGCTCAATGCATCCTACTTTTAGTTTCTGAAGTGATTCACATAGTTTCTGAGGATCAGCTTCAAACTCAGTATATTTTCCTGAAGCATCGTCCAGAAGTACAGGGTAGACAATTTATTTATCATTGCCCTGATCTGCTGCTGGCTCTCCCTGATCACACTTTTTAGCTGCCTTTTCAGCATGAATCCTGTATGAAAAGGATAATCCAGTCCTTTACCACTGAAATAAATCCTTCCCGGATTGTTGGGGTCATTGATCCTGATCCCCTTTTTCTGTTCTTCTTTAAGCAGCCCTATGAATTCAATATTAAAGAGGGGAAATATCCTGTTGATTACACATCCTTTATGAAATGCATCATATCCATCAGTTACATAGAAGTCGTTTATTCCAAGTACAGAGATATTCTCATTCCTGGCCATACTGAAGATATTATCCATATCAGAAAAAGCACTGAATGAATATGGTGTATGGATATGTCCGTTTGCTTCACGAAATTCAGGTATTGAAACACCGTTTATCTCTTTTGCCTGAACGTCCAGGGCGGGGAAATCCAAAAGGAAATGTTTCATAAATGATCTATAGCTTTGTTTCTATTTTGAGTTCAGAAATCAGTCTGTTAATATTTTTCATCTCTTCATCAGACAATTTAAAATCAACAGCTTTTACATTATCTAGTACCTGTTGAGGATTTCTTGCCCCTGCAAGCACACATGTTATTCCCGGCTGTTCTTTTGTCCAGTTGAGCACAAGCTGTGAGAGGGTTACTTTTCTGTCATCAGCAATAGCCTTAAGTTTTCCGGTAAATTCAATTATCCTTGAGAGATTAGGTTCCCTGTAATATGGAGTACTTGGTCTGCTGTCTCCATCGCTGAAATTATGGTCTTTTTTAAATTTACCTGTAAGAAGTCCTCTCTGGAGTGGACTATATGCAAGTATGCCGATATTATTCTTTATGCAGAACGGAACTATCTCTTTCTCAATACCCCTGTTTACCATGCTGTATGGTACCTGGTTTGAAGCGATGTGAAGTGTGTTAATTGCTCTTGCCATCTGTTCAGCTGAATAATTTGAAACAGCTCCGGCCCTGATCTTTCCTTTTTTTATCAGAATTTCGAGAGCTTCCATCGTTTCGGAGATTGGCGTGGTGGCATCAGGCCAGTGAATCTGGTACAGATCGATATAATCTGTTCCAAGGTTTTTAAGACTTCTGTCACAATCAGCAAATACCCTCTCTTTAGAGGAGTATGCGTAAATATCAATATCCTTCCCGTCGTTGTCTTTTGTTGAAAAATAGAATTTACCTTTCTTCTCATCCCATACCATTCCAAATTTGGTGAGAATCTGTGTCTTATCCCTTTTGCCTTTAACTGCTTTTGCAACAAGCTCTTCGCTGAGTCCGAAACCATAAACAGCTGCAGTATCAATAGTTGTCATTCCATGATCAATTGCAGTTTCGATAGCTCTGATTGCATCGTTAGCATCTGCACCTCCCCAGAGCCATCCTCCGATAGCCCATGCCCCAAAAGCAACTTCCGAAACTCTTAAATCTGTTTTACCTAATATCCTGTAATCCATAGTCATGTATTGTTTTAATACTCTAAAAATTATTTTCTAATGCCTCTATAGCCTTTAAAGCCTCTATAGCCTTTAAAGCCTCTACAGCCTCTACAGCCTTCCCTATTACCATTCCAGCACCCCATCCGGCACATCCAGCAATGAATCGTAAATCCAGTCAGCTTCATGCAAAGCATCAGCACTGAAGGATGTTGTTACTGCCAGGCATCTGCAGCCGGCTGTTTTCCCTGACCTGATTCCGCTCACTGCGTCCTCAACGACAAGACACTCTTCAGGCTTTAGTCCCAGATTTTCAGCTGCCTTAATGTAAATATCAGGAAATGGTTTCTTGTTTACAACATCTTCACCGGTAATAATTGAATTAAAAGTTTCAGGAGGAAGGCCTATTTCTGTAAGATTAATCTCCATCTTAACCTTATCTGCACTTGTTGCCAGAGCCATTTTAAGACCTTTTTCACGGCATCTTGAAATAAATTCTCCTGCACCAGGCAAAGCAAAGAGATTTTTCCTGGCAATCTCACCGAATATCTCGTATGTCCGTGCTTTTACTTGGGAAGATCTACAGTGATGCCGTATTTTTCGGCAACACCTCCAAGGTATCTGTTTTCACCTGTACCGACAAAAGGATGAAAGTCTTCCGGTTTAACCTGAACCCCAAGCTCTTCAAACATCATTATTGCTGCCCTGGCGATAAATCGCTCTGAATCGACCAGGACGCCATCCATATCGAACAGGACTCCCTTTATCATCTGAAGATTCTTTCGATTTCGAAAGTCCTGGATTTGGTCAGAGGACTTTTCTTTTTTGACAGGGAAACAATGAGGGTCATCCTTGCTGCGTTTTCAAGGACTTCAGTTTTATCGAAAGCCTGCAGCAGATTTTTACCGGTAGTAAGAATACCATGATTCTCCAGCAGGAGTATATCGGATTTTTCAATATAGTCAGCGGCATTATTAGCCAGATCAGCAGTCCCCATGAGGGCATAAGGAACAACAACAGGAGTTCCTAAAATGGCACATGCTTCAGCAGTAAGATTTGTTTCAATGGGGGTTTGCATGGCAGTGAATGCCGATGCGCAGACAGGATGAGCATGCACTATAGCCCTGATTTCAGCTTTCCGTTTATAGATTGCAAGATGCATTCCCGATTCAATTGAAGGTTTGAGATCGGGAGTGAGGTTTTCACCTAAAATATTCAGGATCCCAACCTCTTTCCATCTCATTCTTCCCCTATCGGTGGCCGACGGGGTTATTGCTACAATGTCGTCGGTTATGCGGAGGCTTATGTTACCTCCTGAAGTTGTAGTAAGTCCATACCGGTAGAGTCTCCTCATGAACCTGGCTACCTCTTTTCTTTCCTTTTTGTACTTGCTGCTAAAGTCCATATCTATTGTACAAGATCGATTACACCGTTCAGAACATACTTTGGCCTGTAGGGGAAATTATTTATATCATTTACTGAAGTTATTCCGCTCAGTACCAACAATGTGTCAATCTCTGATTCAAGTCCGCACAATACATCTGTGTCCATTCTGTCACCGATCACAACAGCATCTTCCCTTTTAACTCCCAGCCTCTTAAGTGCACTTCTCATCATCAGCGGATTTGGCTTGCCCACAAAATATGCTTTCTTCCCTGACGCAATCTCAATCGGGGCAATAAGTGCCTTGGTTGATGGTACGATACCATTCTCTACAGGCCCGCTTATATCGGAGTTTGTACCTATCAGCTTAGCTCCCTTTATCACGAGATTTATTGCAAGCTCAATCTTTTCGAAATTATAGCTTCGCGGATCACCTACAACAACATAGTCGGGATTGACATTATTAACAGTATAACCGACACTGTACATTGCATGAATAAGACCTGCATCACCAATAATATAGGCACTTCCGGTTGGATTCTGACTTGCAAGGAAGCTGGCTGTTGCGAGAGCACTTGTATAGAAGTGTTCTTCACCGACATTGATACCCAGCCTCTTGAGCTTTTCATGAAGCTCCTTGGGAGTACGTTCAGGTGAGTTGGTGAGAAACAGATACTTTTTTCCTGTTGATTCGAGCCAGTTAAGGAAGTCGGTCACTCCTGGCAGAAGTTTATTGCCATGATAGATGACACCATCCATATCAATTATAAATCCGGCTTTTGATCTGATGTTCTGGATTTCCTGTTCCATACCTGGGTTGATTTGAGCTGCAAAGATATCAAAAAGATCTCTTAATTTATTGGAACTAAAACTCCCATTCTTGTTAAGCTGAAACAGGCTAATGTAATTTATTCTCAGTGAAGTCATTTTTAGACCTGGTGACCTGCGTCCTTTCAAAGGAATTATCTTTTCATTTATTGAATCGAGGATCCATTCGGGCTGTGGGAAGAAGTATTCTTCCATCTCAAATGCCGGGGTTATCCAGTTCCTTGAGCCTACAACAACAGGAGGGGCATCGAGATGATCAAATGCAAGTTCAGTTATTGTCTGAGCCATCTCCTTGAGGAATGATCCTCTTGATGAGGCATCACTTGCGAGCAGGATTTTCCCGGTCTTCTTAACCGATTCAATTACAGGTTCATAGTTGAATGGTACCAGCGAACGTGCATCAATGATCTCTGCACTTATTCCATACTTCTCCTGAAGTGTATCCGCAACTTTCATTACAGGATAAAGAGTAGCTCCGATTGTAAGTATTGTAAGGTCACTTCCTTTTCTTTTGATATCAGGCTCTCCCAAAGGTATTTCATAATAGCCTTCCGGAACTCCTCCTTCATGGAACATTTCTCCAATGTCATAAATCCTCTGACTTTCAAAGAATACAACCGGATCGGTTCCCTGTAAAGCAGTGTTCATTAATCCTTTTGCATCATAAGGAGTTGCCGGAAAGACAACTTTCAATCCCGGAATATGTGCTGTAAGGGCTGTCCAGTCCTGAGAGTGCTGAGCTCCGTATTTACTTCCAACAGAAACCCTTAGAACAACGGGCATTTTAATGATATTCCCGCTCATGGCCTGCCATTTCGGAAGCTGGTTGAAAACCTCATCACCTGAACGGCCAAGAAAGTCGCAATACATTATTTCTGCAATTACACGTCCCCCGCACATCCCATAGCCAATAGCAGTTCCTACAATTGCTCCTTCTGATATAGGAGAGTTGAAAAGCCTGTGGTAGGGCAGGGCTTCGGTAAGTCCGCGGTAGACTGCAAAAGCGCCTCCCCAGTCGCGGTTCTCCTCGCCCCATGCTGCGAGTGTCGGGTCCTTGTAGAATCTGTCAATCACTGCTTCAAATATAGCATCACGGAACATGAAAAGCTTAGCCTTTGATACAGGCTTGCCATCTTTGTCCTTGTAAAATCTCTCCTTAGTCTTTAATGATTTGACCCTTGGGTTTTCCTCAAGCGGAATCAGTACTTCAGGAATCCTTTCCTCCATTTTATCCGCAGGAGTATTTGAAAACATCATTTTGCCAATACAGTCGGGATCGCTGACCATATCAATCCGCGGGGATATTGTGTCATCAATACTTAACTTAAGTACTTTCGAAAGAAGCTCTTTTGTATCCGAAGTGATTTCTTCCAGCATTTCCTGTTTAGCAATTCCGGATGATACCAGGGAATTTCCAAATGCCAGTATTGAATCTTCCTGCTGCCAGGCTTCAATCTCCTCTTTTGATCTGTATGAAGAAGCATCGGAGGGGGAGTGACCGCTTATCCTGTATGTCAGGGTGTCAAGTAAAACAGGACCTCTTTTTTCACTAAGTATTTTTTTCTTCCTCTTAAAGGCATCAATTACCGCGAGAGGATTGTAACCATCAATCCGCTCAGCATGCATCATTTCCGGATTTACTCCTGCTCCGACTCTTGCAAGTATGTCATATCCCATTGTTTCACCCATGGTCTGTCCGCCCATACCGTAGAGGTTATTCATGAAGTTGAATATCAGCGGTAAGCCTCCTTTGTATTCACCTGTCCAGAGTGTTTTGTACTGGTCCATGGTTGCAAAGCAGATTCCTTCCCAGACAGGACCGCATCCCATTGAGGCATCACCTATGTTACATACGATTATGCCTGGTTTCTGATTTATCTTTTTATATAATGCAGCCCCTACAGAAATGTCTCCCGATCCGCCAACAATAGCGTTATTGGGATAGATACCAAATGGAGTGAAAAATGCATGCATGGAACCTCCGAGACCTTTGTTGAATCCGTTTTCACGTGCAAATATCTCAGCAAGTGCGCCATAGAGTAGAAAGTTTTTTGCAAGTTCTTTTATACTTCCGCTGAATCCTTTTTCCACAACCTTCAATGCCGATCCTCCGAAGAAGTTCTTCATTACATTATAAAGTGCATCGTCATCAAGGCGGTGAATGGCTGAAAGACCTTTTGCCAGGATCTCGCCATGACTTCGGTGAGAACCAAAGATATAGTCTTCTACTTCCAGATTATAAGCCATCCCTACGGCAGCAGCTTCCTGTCCTATTGAAAGGTGAGCCGGACCAGGATGGTTGTAGGGGATACCATTATACTCATTAGTGGTTTTTATCAGGTTAAGCATAGTCTCAAACTCCCTGATCACAACCATATCATGATAGATCCTTATAAAATCTTCAGTTTTGAAGTCCTTCTTTTCTTCTTCAATGGTCTTGTTATACTGGTTAACAGGTATCTTTCCGAACTCTATGAATTTTGGCTTACGGACTACCTTCGGGTTGATGTTCTGGCTCTTTGGCATGTTTGGTGCTTGTTACTGGTTACTTGTTGCTTGTTAAATTTGCAATATATTAACGGTCATTGCGAGGAGCTTGCGACGAAGCAATCCCCCTATAGTGTAGGTATCTAATATTTAAAGTTCTCAATCTGTTCCTTTATCTCTCTCAGAAATAAAGTGGCCGGCCCTCCGTCAATTGCACGATGGTCGTAGGTAAGTGACAATCCGATGTAAGGAACAAATCCGAAAATATTGTTCCCCAGGCTGGCAGGCCGGTTTATTATAGTACATACGCCCAGTATTCCTGCCTGTGGAAGATTAATGACAGGAGTGAACATTTCAACTCCGTAGTTACCCAGATTAGAGACTGTAAATGATGCTGATGTGCTCTGTATCAGTTCAGGACTTATACTGCCTTTTTTACAGGATTCAGCTACAGATTTAAGTTCTTTTGACAGAGTAACCAGATCCATACTGCCGGCGTTTCTTACAGCAGGAACCATAAGGCCGCGGGGTGTATCAACAGCTATTCCGAGGTGTACATTGCTGAATGTTTTTATACGGTCATCAAGAAAATGGCTGTTTGCTTCAGGAAATTTTTCAAGTGCTCTGATAACACACCAGCAGACCATATCGTTCAGAGTGATATCCTGCTGTTTTTTATCTGTTGCCATGATGCTCTTTATCTTCTGACGTGCCTCAAGAAGACGTCTTACATCGGCGCTCATATGATGCGTAAGCTGTGCAGAATTCTGTAATGAGGCATGCATAGCTTTAGCTATCAGCTTTCTGACATTGCTTAAGGGTTGTTCCGTGAAATCTGAACCTGCTGACTTTGATGGTTTAGGTTTTTCTGCAGTTCCTGAAAGCGCTTTTTCAATATCGGATGCAATCACCCTTCCGTTTGGTCCTGATCCTTTTATCTGGCTGAAATTGACACCTTTTTCTCCGGCTATCTTTCTTGCCCTTGGAGATATTCTTATCTTACCTCCCGTGTTAGTGATACTTTCCATTTCCGGCACTGCCTTTACAGCCTCTACAGCTTCTACAGCTTCTACAGCCTTTACCGCCTCTACAGCTTCCAAAGCTTTCCCGAACGACGAAATACCTTCCCCCTTCATCCCGATAACGGCTACATTAACAAGTACAGGAACTTCTGCTCCCTCCTCATAGAATCTTTCAAGCAGAATTCCGTCGGCCGGTGCTTCAAGGTCAAATGCAGCCTTGTCTGTTTCGTATGAGAAGAGTATCTCACCTGCCGAAACATTGTCGCCTTTGCTTTTAAACCATTTTGAAATTATGCAGGTTTCAACCGATTGTCCCTGTCTTGGCATTATTACTGCTGTTGCCATATTTAAGATGTTAATTCGTTTCTTGTTCCTTGTTCCTGGGTACTGGTTTCCGGGTTTCCTTACGCCCTACGCCATACGCCTTTCACCTTCTTTCAACTTGTTATTATAAGTAAGTCAAATAATTTCAGATGATTACAGATATATCTAATAATCAGTCATTACAAAAATAATTTATTTAACTTGTATTTACAAGTGAAAAGCATTATATTTACTGAAAATTATTGTGTTGATGGTTACTCCCAGGACAATACCACAGTACAGAAGGTTGTATGAAGTGCTCAGGAAGCATATTCTGGATGGTGTGTACGGTGAGGGAGATCTGCTGCCATCAGAAAATGAGCTTTGTCAGCTCTATGGAATGACACGCCCCACAGTGCGGCAGGCTCTAAGCACGCTTGCCAGTGACGGACTTATCAGAAAGCATCAGGGGAAGGGAAGTATAGTCCATAATCTTCCCAGGGATATTGGAATTCTGTCAGTTTCAGGTACCACATCTGCTGTTGGCGACCGTAATCTCAAAACAGACATCATAAAAAAGCCTGTGCTTATTCCATGGCCTCATAATTTTATGTTCCCTTTGTCGGATCTTGAGAATGAATCGGGTTGCATCTATATGGAGCGGTTACGGCTTCTTGAGAATATACCTATCTTTTATGATATCAGCTATATAGGCAATATCAATCTTCCAAGGATTACTGCCCGCCAGTTTGAAAACAGGTCATTATTTCAGATCCTCAGAGATCATTATCGTGTTGAGATAAAGGGGGGAGAACAGAGGATTAAAGCTATACCTGCAACATCAAAGATCAGCAGGTTTCTGAAACTCAAAAGAAATCAGCCTGTGCTTCATCTGGAAAGAAAGATGGAAACCAATGTGCCGGGTCTTTTCATTTATTCTTCAATTTTCTGCAACACTGAGAAATATTCAATATTCGGAAGATTCTAAAAAATAATTATTTTTATGCTTTCTAAATTTTAATTGTTGCTAATATTAAATTATCAATAAAACCTGACTGATTATGAAAGAACAGAAAAAACAATGGTCCCGCCGCCAGTTTATTAACATTACAGTTGGCAGTGCTGCCGGACTGGCAGTTATTCCTCATCTGACATCCTGCAAGACAGCTCCTGTGGATACCGATATTAAACTTGGGTTTATCGGACTTGGCCGTCAGGCTATGTTCCTGCTGAACGGTTTTATGCAGGTACCCGGAGTTAAGGCAGTTGCCGGATGTGATGTTTATGGCATCAAACGCAAACGCTTTGAAAAACGGGTTACAGAGTTCTATGCCAAAGCAGGAAAAGAGGTGAAGGTTGAAACATATGAAAAGTATGAAGATCTTCTTGCAAGAACAGATATTAATGCTGTTGTTATTGCAATACCTGATCATTCACATGCAAGAATTGCAATTGCAGCCTGCAGGGCAGGTAAAGATGTTTACCTGGAAAAACCTATGACTTTCACAATTTTTGAAGGGCAACAGCTTAAAAAAGTTGTACGTGAAAACAACAGGATTTTCGGATTAGGCAGCCAGCAGCGTTCAAGCCCTGAATTCCAGCATGCTGTAAAACTTGTTCAGGAAGGTGCCATTGGAAAAATAACAAAGGTGAATGCTTATGTCGGAGCTCCTCCCAAACCATATGATCTGCCCGAGGAGACATTACCTGCGGATCTTAACTGGGACCTATGGCTGGGATCACTTCCAATGCCAATTCATTTCAATAATGAACTGAATCCACCGATTTCACTTGATCCTCCTGTTGATGAAAAAATATGGGGCGGCTGGAGATGGTACAAAGAGATGGGCGGCGGTTTTACAACTGACTGGGGCGCTCATATGTTCGATATTGCACAGTGGGGTCTTGGTATGGACAAAAATGGTCCGGTTGAGATATCACCAATTGGCGACGGAACTGAATTTATATCATGGAAATATGCAAATGGAGTTGTAATGACATCAGAACCATTTGATGAAAAACTGACAAAGGGTGTTAAATTCATAGGTGAAACAGGTTGGATAGAAGTATCAAGAGGCTATTTCAATGCATCTGATCCTAAATTTAACCCTCCGGCTGCTGCAACAGCAAATGATGGTCCTTATGAAACAAGAATTCCTCACCAGGTGAACTTCATCGAGGCTGTAAAATCACGCAAAGATCCTGTTGTCTCTGTTGAAATAGGACATAGCAGCTGTACAGTTTGTACTCTTGGTAATATCGCATGTGAACTTAAGAGAACTATCAAGTGGAATCCCGAAACTGAAACATTTGTGGATGATGCTGACGGTGCTGCAACAAAGCTTATGCATTATCAGTACAGGGCTGGATACAACCTTATGTAACTCATTTTATACATAAACTTTAAAAGAAAGAACCATTGGTAACACTGGTTCTTTTTTTCTTTTAACATGGAGTTTTACTAAAATTTTATTATGAAAAATCCATATTCCAGAATCATGTTTATCAAGGTAAAAGTATTATATCTGCTTTTTTCATCATTGATACTGATATCCTGTTCAGACCGAAAGAGTAAACTATATACTATTTCAGCCCCGGCAGCAAGTATGTATACCTCGATCAACAAAGAGGGAGTAACGGTAATCCCAAACGGGCGTCTTCTGACGCCATCAGGTAAAAGCTATTTTGTTGCACCTCACCCTTTTGGTTTGGCATTAAGCAATAACGGAGAATTTGCTGTTACCGCCAATTCCGGAACAAATCCTTTATCAATCTCTATAATTAGAAATATTCTGACATCCCCGGAAATAAGACAGGTACCTCCCGGCGTTAATACCGATAAGGGAATTCTGGAGTCAGTCTTTATGGGACTGGCAATTTCTCCTGAAAATGATAAGGTGTATGTTTCCGGCGGACAAACAAACAAAATTTTTGTTTTTGACCTGCTGACAGGTCAGAAGAGAGATTCTGTTGATTGTTCAGTTTCAGATGACAGTGTTAACCTGAAGCATGGATATATTGGTGACATGACAATAACATCTGATGGCAGTACTTTATATGCTGTCGACCAGATAAACTTTCGTCTGCTTGTAATTGATGCAAAAAGAAGGAAAGTAATAAGTTCTGTTCCTGTTGGCAGATATCCTTTCGGAGTTGTTCTTACACCTGATGAGAAAAAAGTTTATGTTGCCAATGTGGGTATGTTTCAGTACAGCAAGATAGGTTCAATAGAAGAAAAAAAAGATGTTAAAGGGGCTTTAAGTTTTCCGGCATTTGCATATGGGTCAAAAGAGATGATAAATGGGATTAGCAATGATTCCATGGAAGTTCCCGGACTTGGTGATCCGAACAGTGAACTCTCTTTTTCTGTATGGGCTGTCTCAGTTGAAAACCTTAATAATCCGCAAGTTGTGGCTAAGATTAAAACAGGTAACCTGATCGGACAAATGGTAGAAGGGGTTCCTGCTGTGGGAGGATCAAGCCCCAATTCGCTGGCAGCGACAGATAAATATGTATTTGTCAGCAACGGAAATAATGATAATATAACAGTAATTGATATAGCAAACGATAAGATTGTTAAGGAGATATTTATCAGGCCGCATGACGCAGTGAAGCATTTCAGGGGTGTTATCCCGTTCGGTCTTGTTGTTGATCCTGACTATAAGAGTCTTTATGTTGCTGAAGCAGGGATCAATGCTATCGGAGTTATTGACATTGAATCTCTTGAAGTGAAAGGTCACATACCGGCAGGATGGTTCCCTTCAAAACTGAAAGTAACACCTGACGGTAAGAACCTGATTGTGACAAATGCTAAAGGTTACGGATCAGGTCCTAATGGGGGAGAAGATATCCCGATTGGTCCGGAAGGTACTTATATCGGCAGCCTCATGAAGGGAACAGTCTCAGTTATTAAGATCCCTGATAAAGCTGACCTTAAAAAGATGACAGCCAGAGTTATAGAGAACAACTTTATAATTGAGGATGCTAAGGTTGTCGCGGATCAGAGAAAAGAGAATCCTATTCCCCTGTATGGAGGAGAGAAGGAAACACCTATAAAGTATATTGTTTTCATATCCAAGGAGAACCGTACATATGATGAGGTTTTTGGACAGATTGCGAAAGGAGAGGGGGATTCCACTATTGCCCGGTATGGAAATAATGCATCTTTTTCTAACAGAAAAGGGACCAATCGTATTCAGAATGCAACCGTAATGGCTAACCATCTTAAGCTTGCCCGGGAGTATGCCATTGCTGATAATTTTTATGTCGATTCGGATGTATCAGCCGATGGTCACAGATGGCTGGTAAATACATATCCGAATGAGTGGGTTGAGACTACAACAGCAGCAAATTACGGAGGGAACAGAAATTACAATCCGAAATCAAAGGCTCCCGGCAGTCTGGCAATGAATGGTTCTGCAGGTGCCATTTATCCTGAGGACTACAATGAGGCAGGTTCAATGTGGGATCACCTTGAAAGAGGGAAGGTTGAATTTTTCAATTTTGGTTTCAGTGTGATGTTTGAACCGGCATTTTACGATAACTCCTATAAGTATACCGGAATAAAGCAGTTTGCAAATTTCCCGCTGCCAGCTGCCCTTTTTGAAAGAACATCAAAGCAGTTTCCAACATATAACATGGCAATTCCTGATCAGTTCAGAGTAAGTCAGTTCATTAAAGAGTTCAACGAAAAATGGGGAGAAGGAAAAGCTCCTATGCCTCAGGTTATTACCCTGATAATCCCAAATGATCATGGTGCTGATGACAGGCCTGAGGCAGGATATCCCTTCCGGGAGAGTTATATGGTTGATAATGATTTTGCAGTTGGTCGTGTGGTTGAGTTCCTTTCACATACACCCTACTGGAAGAATATGGCAATCGTGATTACTGAGGATGATGCACAGAATGGGGTTGACCATATCGATGCCCACAGGAGCATACTTATGGTTATCTCACCATATTCACGAAGGGATTATGTGAGTAATGTACATTACAGCTTCGGCAGCATTTTTAAAACATTCTGGAACATACTCGGTTTGCCGTATCTGAATCAGTATGATGCCGGGGCGACAGATCTTTCAGATATGTTCAGTGGAGAGGCTGATTTTACTCCGTATAATGCACTGCCACCTGATCTGAGGATATTCGATCCTCAGAAAGCTCTTGACCCCCTGGATGAAAATTTTGACTGGAAAGCAGTTAAAGAGACACCTCTGCTCGATAATCCTGCTGATATGGTAATTGATCAAAAGGAGAAGCCTGAATACAGGCTGGAAGATCAGAAAAAGAAATAAAAAAGAAAGGGACATACCGTGGTATGTCCCTACTATTGATTGGAGTAAGATTATTCTACTTTCCTGACTTTAATAGCTACCGGTCCTTTTTCTTTCTGTTCAACTTCAAATTCAACAGCCTGACCTGCTTCAAGTTCGGTATTCGGAACCTCTAAACCTGAACGGTGGATAAAGATATCCTTCGCATCTTCTGTCTGAAGGAATCCATAACCCTTGACCCTGTCATACCATTTAACAGTACCTTTCATAGTTTTAGATTTTTCTTATTTCCTACCTGTAGTTGTCTCTTCTGTCACCTCTGTCACCACCGCCTCTGCGATCGTTATTTCCACCTCTGAAATTGCTTTTTCTGTCAGCTCTTTCAATAGATTCATTAACGATGATGTTCCTTCCGCTAACTTCAGCTCCATTTAATTCTTCAATAGCTTTTTTTGCTTCAGCATCATTCGGCATCTCAACGAAACCAAATCCTTTACTTTTACCGGAATATTTGTCGATAATGATTTTGGCAGATGCTACTTCACCATACTCTTCAAATACTTCCTTTAATTCTTCTTCCTTCATTTTAAAATGAAGACTTCCTACATAAATGTTCATAATTCAAAAAATTAAAGTATTTATAAAACAGATCAAAGGTCATATTTTTTTTTGAGAACTCAAAACTAAATGTCCATAATTAATTGTATTTAAATCACTTTTTGATATCTGCATATACACATAAGTTACAGAAAACAAGTCATTTTATTCTGTAAATATCTGCTAAAGCAAAGGATGTCGTGTTTTGTTCGTGATCCAGTTCTGGATAAAATTACCCTGGTATTCCTGATTTCTGTAACAATATCATAACTTCCTGTTCCTGATGTAGATATGTTTTATATGATCTTTTCCGGAATCTCTTTCGTCGATTTCAAAATCGAGTGATTTTATCAGTGGGGTAAGTTTTGTAAATCCGAAATTTCTTGGGTCGAAATCGGGTTGTTTTTTAAGTATAAGATTGCCTACATCTCCCAGATATGCCCATCCGTTTTCGTCAGCTATATCTGTGATTGATGATGATATTATCCTGCGAACGGCATTAGTTGCTGTATAAACTGAGGTCTCTTCTTTCTGCTTCTTTTTAACAATGACTTTCCCCTTTTTCCTGGTTTCAGGTTGAATTTCAGCAACCACTGCAGGCGCATTTAATATTTCGAGGTAGATAAATTTGTCGCATGCCACAATGAATGGGGCAGGAGTCTTTCTTTCCCCTATCCCGATAACTTTCATTCCGGCTTCACGCAATCTTGTTGCAAGTCTTGTGAAATCACTGTCGCTCGAGACTATACAAAAACCATCCACTTTTCCTGAATAGAGTATATCCATTGCCTCAATTATCATTGCGGAATCGGTTGAATTCTTGCCTTTCGTATAGCCGTATTGCTGTACAGGTGTTATAGCATTCTGTAAGAGTACTGATTTCCACCCGGATATTGTTGGTTTGGTCCAGTCTCCGTAAATTCTTTTAAAAGTCGGAGTTCCGTATTTGGCGATCTCCTCAAGCATGCCTCTCACATTGCTGTATGGTATATTGTCAGCGTCAATCAGTACTGCAAGCCGCAGATCATTTAAAGTATCCATTTTAATTTATTTAAGTTTTCAAAATTTAGTTTACGGGCCAGAGTCTGAGCATTACAACACCGTGTTCCGGCACACTGGCTGTATATCTGTCAGAATAATTTCCCTGATCTTCCTGTCTCCAGAGGTCTCTTACCTTTTGTTTACCAGTAAGGCCAAGATCATCCCACAATGCAGTCACCTCTGTCTCTTTTTCCCCTCTGTTGAAAAGACCGACAGCTTTTGATCCATCTTCAAGGATCCTTATCCAGACTTCAGTATCTCCGGTTTTTGAAACCCTGTATCCGGGTTTTCCAAGCGGATCCTGGTCAACATCAATTATTTCATCATTTGTAAGGAGACTAAGTGTAAACTCATCCAGCCTGGTAATATCACCTGAAAAAATAAGTGGGGCAGCTACAAGACTCCAAAGTGACACATGTGTATATTGTTCATTAGGGGTAAGCGGAGTAGGAACTGTTTGGCCTTTCCAGTTGCTCAGATATCCGATGAGGAGGTAATCCGGGTCATTCCATCCACCGGGACCGGCATAAAGATGCAGACTGTCGCGGCTGTAAACATCGAATCCGTCTCTGAAAAGGGCTGTCCCGATACCTTCAAATGATCCACCAAGGTCACCAGCCGTTCTCCAGCTGTTACCTCCAACCTGTTTTCCCCACTTCCACACATCCCCCATGCCATACTGGCACAGATTAAGTATAATATCACGCTTCTGTTTTTTTAATATACTGCTGATAAGAAGGTAGGGCCTCTGAAGATCCTCCAGCACATCTTTGTTGCCTACTTTTGAATATGAACACCAGTCATATTTCAGAAAGTCGTATCCCCATTCCGCAAACCTTGCTACATCCTGTTCCTCAAATTTGTATGCTGCAACATGGCCTGCACATGTCAGTTCCCCGGGTGATGTGTAAATGCCAGCCTTAAGACCCAGTGAATGAATATAATCAGTCATACCTTTCATGTCAGGAAACCGTTTGTTGGAATTTACCATCCCTGCTGAATTCCGGGCTTCTCCAATTAGTGAGGAATCTTTGGCTCCGGGTTTGACTGACCAGCAATCGTCGATGTTTATATACATATAGCCATGGTCAATCATACCTGAACTTACCATTGCGTCAGCGGCAGCTCTCATGATGCTGTCGGTTACATGGTTCTCCCATACATACCAGCTGTTCCATCCCATATGAGGTGTCAGGGCAAGCTCGTCTCCGCAGACTATTCTGAATTCCCTTTCAGCCCTTCCGATACTGTTTGTTGCCCTTATCGTTGTTCTGTATTCACCGGGTTTAACAAGAGAGCCTGTTATCATTCCGGTTGCAGGATCACATGAAAGACCTTCGGGGAGGTTAACTACTTCATAATTAATTGGTTTTGTTCCTGTTGCCGGTATCTTAAACAGGAATGGAGATCCCGGTCTTACACCAAATACCCTGGTACCGTTTATTCTTGGTGAAGGTCCTGGTTTTGGGGTGAGAATGATTTTTCCATCTACAACAGGTTTCTCCGGAGCAGTTGAGCATGAAATGCTGAAAAACGCAATCAGAATTGCTGATGATAATGCCGATACAATTCTTTTATTCATAGTGAATTTTGTTATATTTTATTTTTGTTTGCCCGTTATTTCTTCTATATCTATCCTTAGTACTGCAGTTCTTGACATTATTTTTTCATCATATGAAAAATCTTTGCGGTCGGAGTAGTGAGCCATAATGCAATCAAGACCTTTTCTTTTTTCTTCATGATCGCTTACAATTGTGATCCTTCCATAGCCTACAACACTGCTGAAATTCATTCCCCAGTCGCAGTCTTTTTCCCCGGAATAGAGAAGGTGATCAGTATCCATCTCAAAACATATATAATTATTCTTTTTGATCAGCTCAATCTTCCGCCCTTCAGGTGCGCAATGAAAAAAGAGAGGGTTTTTCACCCGGCAGATAACCAAAATTCATTGTAACAATGTAAGGGGTGTTATTATCTGCAAAGGCAATTCTGCACGCATCACATCGTAATATAATTGATTCAATATCAGAAATATTTGAAATCTGTCTGTCTTTTCTCCTCATACTTTAACAAAGTTAATCATTGTAATTGTGGAAATGCAGGGCATAGGATGGAAATATTCAATTGAAGGATGATGTCTGGGTGGTGATTTGTAATTATTTTAATAAAAGTAAAGAATTTTATTAACTTTGCCATCACTCTTTAGAGGGTCAATTTAAACTAACAAAACCAAGTTATATGGGAAAAGGTGATAAAAAAACCAGAAGAGGTAAGATAATAATCGGGACATTTGGTGTTCGCCGCCGTCGGAAGAAAACAGATAAACCGGGTGTTAAGCCTTTAATTTCGATCAAGGAAAAAGAAAGCAAAGCAAAGAAAGCAGTTAAGGAAACAGCTAAGGAAACTAAGGAGGCAAAACCAGTCGCTACTAAGGCAGAAGTAAAAGCTCCAGAAGTGAAAGCTCCAGAAGTGAAAGCTCCAAAAGAAAAAGCACCGGTCAAAGCTGAGAAACCTGTAAAGGAAAAGAAAGAAACCAAAGCTGAAAAACCGGAAAAAGCAGAAAAAGCCGCCAAAGAAACCTAAACCGAAAAAGAGAAGAAATCAGAATAAATTCAGCTTAGGCCATAGGCTCAAAGTAGAAACGTGCGCCAGGGTTATTATGCCTCAACGCCTTACAATAAGCCACTGATAATCTTCAGGATCGATTACGGCATTAATGATTACAGGTTCATTTACCGAAAGCGCTTTGATAAGCGCTTTTTGCATTGTTTCAACGGAATCGGCATGTAGTACTTTTACTCCGAGGAAATGATCTGAGTTGAACAGATCTTCCTGGTAAAGTATTGTCCCGTATGGAGATATGTTTTTCCATGATTGCTTAACCTTTATCAGGTTCAGTTCGCCGTCTGAAAAAACAATTACTATAACAGGCAGATTATACCTTTTAGCAGTTACAAGTTCTCCGGCCATCATCAGGAATCCTCCGTCGCCAGTTATACAGGCCACTGTTGCCTCCCGTTTATTTAGTTGTGCAGCAAGTGCAGCCGGTATTCCAAATCCCATCCCTGACCATCCGTTTGTTATAATAAATTTTCCCTTATCTCCGGTTTTCCAGAACTGACCGGCAAGATGAAGATGGGATCCTACATCAGCTGTAATTATTGCATCTGCAGGAAGTTCATCCCTGATAGCCTTAAGGGCAGCTGCAGGACCAAAATGATTTGTGAATCCGTCGAAAACCGCCCACATCTCATTTCTGATGCCTTCCACTAACTTATAGTTAAAGGTTAGTGTGCTTTTGTCAAGATGCATTAAGAGATCGAACCACCCGGAAGCTTCTCCTGCATATTGGAATATTTTTTCTGACATGGGCATATCAACCATTTTCCGGTCAAAATGAATCAACGGAACATCAGGCACCCATGATTCATAATTGAACTCAACAGGATCATAGCCCAGGCCAATTACAAGATCGGTCACTTCAAATAGCTCATTAAGGTAATCGCTTAATGAATGAAACAAAACGCCGGCATAGCATTCATGGTTTTCAGAAAGAACTCCTTTGGCCATCGGAGTTAGTACAACCGGTATTTTATGCCTGGCAAGTAAGCGGAGAAGATTTTCCTGTATCCCTGATCTTGCGGCTGTCAGCCCAATTGCAAGAAGGGGGGAACGGCAGTTTTCGAGAAGGTCTGTTATACGTACCGTATCATTTGAAGAAATTTCATTACATGAATCAGTTACTGGTTCAGGTTCCGGCAAATCATCAGTTTCCATTTCAGCAATATCCGAAGGAAGACCTATGTGAACCGGTCCGGGACAGATGTCAAGGCTTATTCTGAAGGCTTTTTCAATAATATCCTTTGCATTGGACTCATTCATCCGGAATGTCGCCTTTGTAAGAGGCTCGAAAAGTTTCTGATGATTGATATTCATTTGTGTGGTCCGGTTGATCATTTTGTCTCCCATCTCACTTGTGAAAACAATCAGAGGTGATCTGTCAAGAAGTGCTCCTCCGACACCTGTTGATATATTTGTAGCCCCGGGACCGAAGGTTGAATGGCATATACCAGGCACTCCTGTTAGCCTTCCGGTTACATCTGCCATTATACCCGCTGCAGCCTCATTGGAAGTGAGTATGAATTCAATTCCTGCCTTTCTGAAAGCTTCCATATAGGGAATCGAAGGTCCTCCCGGAATTCCAAAAACATACCTGACTCCTCTAATAAACAGTTGACTGGCAATATATTCAGGGATTGTCATGACTGATCAGTTTGTATCGGTAAAATTATTAAATAATCTGCCCGATTCCAATTACCGGCAATTCAATATTCAAAGCTCTTTTGCAATCATTTTTTTTATGATATTTGAGGTCAAATTATTTATTCATTGAACAGTAAGGGTAACACTATTTTCTGGGCCATCATTGCATGTCTGCTTTGGTCAACTGCATATGCCAGCATAAAGATTGGGCTTCAGTACGATAAGCCATTTCACTTTGCCGGCATTCGTTTCATAATCTCTGGTCTGCTAATCCTTCCTTTTACTGTAAAACCCTCAGTCTATATCCAGATGATAAAGGATTACTGGAGAGTGGTTCTGATGGTAACTGTTCTGCAAACACTTTTAAATTACTCTCTGTTTTATCATGGTCTTGATCTGGTTCCGGGCGCTCTTGGTGCAGTAATTGTAGGTTCTCAGCCTCTCGTGACTTCCATTGTTGCATCTATGATGCATTCCGAAGATAAGCTTACAAGAAGCAAGATCATTACTGTAATTGCAGGTCTTTCGGGTGTAATTCTAATCAGTGCAGGCCGTCAGGCTTTTCACTTCGGCACTTCGGTTGAACTTATAGGCATAGCTATGCTTCTTGCTGCAAATGCAGCGCTTTCAGTAAGCAATGTCATAGTTTCACTTAAGAGTAAAGGATTGAATCCTATGGTTTTAAGTTCATCATCCCTGTTTATCGGAGGTGTAATTCTCTACCTTGTATCTCTTCCAACCGAAGGAGTGCCTTTAAAACCACTTCCGACAGAATACTGGCTGGTACTGGGATGGCTGAGTGTGATGGCTGCCCTGGCATTCTCAATTTGGTTCAGACTCCTTCAGCGTCCGGGTGTAAAGGTTTCGGAACTGAACCTTTGGAAATTCATCATTCCGGTAGTTGGTGCTATACTGAGCTGGCTTCTGGTTCCTGATGAGAATCCGGAGTGGATTACTGTTACAGGAATGATCATAATTATTGTTTCATTAATTCTCTTTCATACTAATTCACATAAGACTGCAAAAAGAATAGCAAGTTCTGAACCATGAAGAAAAGATTATTAGCTCTGGGTGTTTATTCACTGTTCTGGTTGACATTTTTTATAATTGCCCGGCTCTTCTTTATCCTTATCCAGAATGAGTCATCCTTCAGCAACAGCGCAGGTGATCTGCTTGCTACTTTTACCAACGGATCAAAACTAGATATTTCAACAACGGGTTACTTTCTTGCTGTTCCAATGCTGCTTATCCTGCCCGGAATCTGGTTTTCAGGCCGGTGGTACAGACTGGTGATAAGATGGTATACATATTTTCTTATCCTCCTGTCTTCAGTAATTGTAGTTGGCGATTCAATACTTTACTCCTTTTGGGGGTTCAGGATGGACTATACCCCATTTATGTATCTTAAAACTCCTGCTGAAGCCATGGCATCGGTGAGTACATTAAAAGCAATAATGTTCTTCCTGTCGATTGCATTATTCTCCGGGTTTTTTATTGCTTTTTACAGAAAAACTGCTGACCGTTTTTTTGAAGAAATGGGACCAGTTAAGTCAAAGGTGGTGGCTCTGCCATTATTCACGATTCTTCTGGCAGCACTTATTATCCCGGTAAGGGGAGGTTTCGGTATTGCACCTATAAATGCAGGAAGTGTGTATTTCAGTCCGACAATGTTCCTGAACCATACTGCTGTTAATGCAGTTTGGAACGTTGGAACTTCGGCAGTTACGCAGAAACCTGTTTCTAATCCTTATCAGTTCGGCGATATAGATTCTGCATCTGTTCTTGTTTCTTCACTTAAAAACAGAAAAGGTTCAACAGAATATGTTCTTACAATTGAGAAGCCAAATATCCTGATGCTTGTTCTTGAAAGTTTCAGCGGATATGTTGTTGGAGCCGTTGGAGGTGATTCCCTTGTAACACCCAATTTAAACAGGTATGCCAGGGAGGGAATCCTTTTTACAGAGTTTTTGCGTCAGGAACCAGAACCGACAAAGCTATGCCGGCCATACTGAATGGTTATCCGGCTCAGCCTGCACAATCGATAATCAAAGAACCCAAAAAAAGCCAGACACTGCCAAGCATTGTAAGGATACTTTCTGAGAATGGTTATAACAGTTCGTTCTGGTACGGAGGGGAGATCAATTTCGCGAATTTCAAATCATTCGTGATTGGTTCAGGTTTTAAGACAATTGTTACGAAAGACAATTTTGATCCTGAAAACTTCAATTCAAAGTGGGGCGTACATGATCATATTCTTTTTGAAGCACTTAAAGATTCTATGAAGTCTGTGAGAGAGCCATTTCTGAATGTAGTGCTTACGCTTTTCAAGCCATGAGCCATTTGATGTTCCAATGGCAACTTTTATTAAGGGAGATGATAATATCTCAAAATATAAAAACTCAGTTTATTATGCTGATAAATCAATAGGTGATTTCATTGAGTGGGCAAAGAAAACCAACTGGTGGAAGAACACACTTGTGATTATGGTTGCCGACCATTGTGGCCGGGTATCGGAAACACAGCCGGTTTTTACAACAGAACTATTTAAAATTCCCATGATCTGGACCGGAGGAGCTGTGAAAACTATTGGGAAAACAGTTGCGATGCATGGTGATCAGACTGATATTCCAATTACTTTATTCAGTCAGCTTGGTTTGGATGGGAAGTTTCCATTCGGAAAGGATCTCTTTTCAGATGGCAGCAATTCCTATTCATTCTATACATATAATGAAGGCTTTGGATTTGTAACTGACAGCTCCATTTATGTTTATGATCACAAGCTTAAAGATAAGGTAATTAAGGAAGGCAGAGGAGCTGACTTTGCTGAAAAAGCAGGTAAAGCTTATCTCCAGGTTTTATTCGATGACTATCTGAAACGGTAGATCAATTCTATGAAAAGTATAGAGGGAAAAATACCCCGGGCAGTAATTATGCTTGGAATAGTCAGCCTGCTTACCGATGCTGCTTCTGAGATGATTTACCCCCTTATCCCTGTGTATGTTGCCGCTCTCGGATCAGGTGCAATTATTCTTGGCGTTATCGAAGGAATTGCGGAAACAACATCTTCACTGCTTAAACTTGTAAGTGGTATAATATCTGACAAAATTGGCAAAAGAAAGCTGCTCGTCCTGATCGGATATTCTATTTCCTCCCTGATCAGGCCACTGACAGGTGTTGTTTCTGCAGCATGGCAGATCATTATAATAAGGATGACTGACCGGATAGGGAAGGGAATAAGGACTGCCCCGAGGGATGCACTTATTGCTTCATCGGTTGATGAGAACATCAGAGGCAAATCATTTGGATTTCACCGTGCAATGGATCATACAGGTGCAGTAATTGGACCTGCGCTTGCAATATTAACACTCATGATCCTTTTCCTGGTATTTGGAATAAAAGACTCAATGACTGCACTCCGGTGGACTTTTATACTGGCAATCATACCAGGTACCCTTGCAGTATTTACTATTGTCTTATTTGTTAAGGAGACTTCACCGGGAAAAAAGAGCGGCAAGCCTTTTTCATTTTCACTAAAAGCTTATGACAGTAATTTCAGAAACTATCTCCTGATAATGATATTGTTTACTCTGGGAAACTCATCTGATGCTTTTCTGCTTTTCAGGGTGCAGGAAGCAATTCAGGGCAGCGGCGCTGTTGTAAGTATTGTGAATGATATTCCTCCGCTTCAGAGGATGATATCAAACTTTGGTGACAGTGAGGCTCAGGCGAAAGTCATAAATATTCTTTTTCTGCCGCTTGTATGGGCTTTCTTCAATATTATTAAGGCTATATTTTCAACACCGCTAGGTACCCTGTCGGACAGGATTGGACGCAAGACAGTAATCAATATAGGGTGGGGGATATATGTACTGGTATATTTTTCATTCTCCCTTATTATATTTCTCTCTCCCAAAATGCAGGTTGTTGCAACATTTGTGCTCTTCGCAATATATGCCCTGTTCTATGCATTTTCCGAAGGAGCCGAAAAGGCATTTGTTGCAGACCTTGTGTCCGATGAAAACAGAGGGACGGCCTATGGCCTTTTCAGTTTCTCGGTAGGACTTGGAGCATTGCCGGCAAGTATCATTTTCGGTTTTCTCTACAGCTATTCTGACAAGATACTACCAGGCTACGGAGGGACAGTTGCTTTCAGCTTCGGTGGTTTTGTTGCGCTGATCGCTATGATACTTCTTGTCTTAAAAGTAAAAGAACCCCGTCGGGGTTCTTTTTAAAATGCTGTTTACCAGCTCTTTTTCTTCTTATCTTTCTTTCCGGATTTTTTATCCCATTTGACGACTCTTTCGGGGCTTCTTTTCCTGTCACCTCTTCGCTTTTGCGGTTTTCTGTCCGACCATTTTGCAGTTCTTTTTCTGATCTGTCAGATTCTCTGTGACCTTCAGGTTTTTCCTGAGCTATTTCCACAGCGACCCTTCTGTCGTTGAATTTCGCATTATTCAGGGCTTCAATAAGATAATCAGCAAACTCAGCCTCAACTTCGAAAAATGAGAATGTCTTTAACAGGTCAATTTTTCCAAGTGGTACTTTCTTTCCACTGGTGTTTTTATTAACTAGTTCTATAAGCTGCTCGGGATAGAATCCATCAGTTTTTCCAAGGTTAATGAATAATCTTTTAAAATTACCTGAGTATTCTTTCCTGGAACCTTTTTTATCCGAACCTCTGAAATTTTCATCCCTGTCCTGAGGTGAAATTATCTCTTCACCCGACCTGTAATCATCGAGGAACCTATCGAACTGAAGTGATACAACCCTTCTTAAAAGTTCTTCACGGTCAAGCCCTGACAGCTTTTCTGTGATTTCAGGAAGAAATTTTTCAATTTCCTGATGCTCTGTAACAACTGTTTCAAGTTTCTTTATCCAGTGAAACAACTGTTTTCCGCAGATTTCACTTCCGCTGGGTATTTGTATTGCCTTGAACTGTTTCTTTACAATTCTTTCAATCTGTTTGATGGTCTGCCTGTCCCTTGGACTTATCAATGCTATTGATATACCTTTTTTTCCTGCTCTTCCTGTTCTTCCGCTCCTGTGTGTATATACCTCATTGTCATCAGGAAGATTATAATTAATTACATGAGTCAGGTCATCAACATCAAGTCCGCGTGCCGCCACATCAGTGGCTATCAGAAGCTGTAAGTTCCTGACCCTGAATTTCTGCATGACGGTATCTCTCTGTGCCTGGGACAAATCTCCGTGAAGAGCGTCGGCATTATAGCCGTCTTCAATAAGTTTTGATGCAATCTCCTGCGTTTCCTTGCGGGTACGGCAGAATACAATTCCATAAATATCTGGCTCAGAATCTGCAATTCTTTTCAGGACCTTATATTTATCTTTTGAGTGTACAAGGTAGTATCCGTGAGTTACATTCTCTGCGGAAGCATTTTTTGTTCCGATTGTAATCTCCTTGGGATTACTCATGTATTTTTTTGCAATTCCGGCAATCTCATTTGACATTGTAGCCGAAAACAGGAGAGTCCTTCTCCCTGCAGGAACCTCCTCAAGAATCTCATTTATGCTGTCGAGAAAACCCATGTTGAGCATCTCATCAGCTTCATCAAGGATTACTGTGGTAACCGAAGTAAGCTTTGCAGCCCTTCTTCCTATAAGATCTATCAATCTTCCCGGAGTAGCAACAATAATGTGCACCCCTTTTTTCAGTTCCCTGATCTGATTATCGATACTTGCACCTCCGTAAACTGCCAGAATCCTTAATTTTCCGGTATATCGGGCATAGTCAGTGAGGTCACCGGTAATCTGCATACATAGTTCCCTTGTAGGACATAGAATCAGCGCCTGTGTGGCATTGTTGTCAGTGTCAGTCATCTGTACAAGCGGAAGTCCAAATGCTGCTGTTTTACCTGTACCTGTCTGTGCCAGTGCAATAATATCCTCATCTTCACTAAGCATGAGGGGTATTACCTTTTCCTGAACAGGCATAGGTTGTTCAAATCCCAATTCCTGAACTGCTTTCAGGATTCCGGGAGTGAATCCCATCTCTTCAAAATTCATCATTATTATTTTGTTGACGTGCTTCCCGGGAGCGAAGGACTATTAATATCCCGGCTGAAATGAACTCAAATACAGACTCGGCAAATGCCTGATTACGCTTCGTGGAAATCACTTTGTTAATATAGCTGCAAAGATAATCAAAATTTTCTGTAAATTGTTTTAATTGGTTAAATATTATAACTTTATGGGAACCAATTGATACTTTTACAAATATGGATACAAGACCGCTAAGGATTTATGCTGTTACAGATGTACCACGGTTAAGGTATATAGCGGGAATAATTCTTGGCGACATTCTGGGCCTGAACTGGGAAATTATTACTGATAAGCGCAAGCTGGGAAAACATTATGTGATCAATTATTCTGATGAAAATGTGAAAGATTCGTTCAGAATCTCCCCGGCAGCCATACTCTTTGAAAAGGGAGTATCTGAAAAGGAAATAAAGGTTGATCGGTGGAAGGATCTTCCAGTGTTTTTCCAGACAAGTACAGGTTCAGATTTTCCATTCGATATATTTGCTGCTTCATTTTACCTGATTTCCAGATATGAAGAGTATTGCAAATATGAACCTGATGAGTATGGAAGATTCAGTGCTTCATCTTCAATAGCTTTCAGGAACAATTTTCTCGGGATCCCGGTTGTTGATCTCTGGGTTAAGGAATTTGCAAAGGTATTGCTGAAGAAATTCCAGACTCTTGCATTCAGAAGAAATGAATTCAAAACAATGGTAACCTTCGATGCCGATGAACCGTTTGAATATCTTGGTAAAAGTATCATCAGGTCGATTGGCGGACTTCTGCGTGATCTGACTGTAAATGACGGACATGCATCCGACAGGTATAACACTGTTGCAAAAGGGAAACCGGATCCCTTTGAGGTGTTTGGCTATATAACAGAGTGGCTCGACAAATACAAATCTGATGTAAGGTTTTTCTTTCCGGTTGGAGACAGATCCAAATACGATCATAATCCGTCATGGAAGAATGAAGATTACCGGGCTCTGATAAAAAGGCTGGCAAACAAATATAAGTTTGGTTTACATCCTTCATACTATGCTTCTGAGAATCTTAACACTCTTAATGAGGAGGCAAAACGGTTCAGCATTATTATGGGTAACATTGGACACCTGAGCCGGTTTCACTACCTGAGACTTAAACTTCCGGTATCATACAGGAATCTTGTGAAGGCAGGAGTAAAAGAGGATTATTCCATGGGCTATCCTGATGAACCTGGTTACAGGGCAGGCATTGCGCGTCCGTTTTATTTCTATGATGTCCTGAAAGACACCCAGACAAATATGAAAATAATTCCATTTCAGGTAATGGATGTAACCTTCTGCAAGTATAAAAAGATGGACCCCAAAGCCGCATTGGAGATAATTCATAAGTTAATGGATGAAACCAGAAGGGCAGGCGGGCTGTTTGTAACAATATGGCATAATACTTCCCTGCTTGATAACCCTGAAGGCAGACCATGGAGAGGTGTATTTGAGTCGATGCTAAATGAACAGAGATGATCGTCTATCTGACAAATAATGAAATTGACAGAGAACAGTGGGATACCTGCATCAGTAATTCACATACAATCAAGCCTTATGGCTATTCCTGGTTCCTCGATTGTATGTCACCCGGCTGGCAGGCACTCGCAGATGATGATTACGATTCAGTATTTCCTTTACCCGGATTTTCAAGGTTCGGCATAAGATATCTGGCTACGCCTGTTTTTCTTCAGCAGCTGGGAGCTTTTTCACCTGATAAACCTTCACCCGATATGCTGAATGAATTCCTTGAATACCTTCCGTCATTTTACAGGCTTGTAGATCTTTGTGTCGGACAAAAGGTTGATTATGAAGGATTCAGGATAACAGAAAAGGTAAATTATGAACTCGATCTCTCAAAGCCATACGAAAAACTCAGAGAGCAATTTTCGACACACTGCAGAAGGAATATTGATTCAGCCTCCAAAAAGAAACCTCATCTTTCGGAAGATGTCACTCCGGGGCAGCTGATTGATCTTTTCATCCAAAATAAAGGGAAAGAAATAAAGGGGATCAAATCAAGGGATTATAAGAGATTAAGTGACCTGATGAATTACTGCCTGGCCAATAAAAAGGGAAGGATAATTGCGGTTAAAAGCGGAATTAAGAATATCATATACGGCTCATTCATTGTTGAGACAAAAGGCAATAAAACCATGCTTTTTGTTGTAAATACTCAAAAGAGCAGGGAGAAACGTATTGGTTATTATGTGGTTAATGAAATTATCAGGGAGTTTTCATCAACTCATACCACGCTAGATTTTGCAGGATCATCAATTCCTTCAATTGCCTCTTTTATGGAGTCATTCGGAAGTGTAAAGGTTCCGTTTTACAGAATTTATCAGAACAGACTTTTCTGGCCGGCACGATTGTTGAAATAAACAGAGAATGATAGAGGTTTAGATTATTTGTTACTTTTCATGGTCTCCTGCAGAAGGATAAAAATGGATATTATCAAAACCAGGTACTCCTGCTATTTAACTTTCAGATTGTGCTTTACTCCAAATAAATATTTCAGCAATATTATTAAGTACTCTAATAAAAGACTATTTAGTCTTTTATGTAATTATCCGGCTAAATTGGTTACTTTTGTCAACTTATATTTTGTCTCTTAATGCAGAAGCTGCTACAATTTACTCTAATGTTATTAATGACTCAGTATTCACTGGCTCTTTTTGGAGCTGATGCTGATACCTTGCTTCAGCAGAAGAGTATAATACTGAGCGGATATGTTAGTGATGCAGAGAACGGTGAAAGACTGGCGGGAGTGACTGTGATTGAAACAAACCTCAGGACCGGTGTCTCAACAGATGCATATGGATTTTATTCTCTCAATCTGCCTTCCGGAAAATGGGACATTCAGCTCTCATCCATTGGTTATAAAACAGTTAATCACAGCGGACTTTCAACCCGCAATACGATCCATGACTTTACACTGGAAAGGAGTGAAACCCAGCTGGGAGAGGTGATTATTGAAGCAAAACGCACAGATGAGAATGTAAGAGCTCCTGCAATGGGAATGGTTAAACTCGATGTTAAAACAATTAAAACTATTCCTTCTCTACTGGGTGAAATTGATGTTGTGAGAGTTCTTCAGCTATTACCCGGAGTACAATCAACCAGTGAAGGATCCACAGGATTCAGTGTTAGGGGAGGAGGTTCAGATCAAAACCTGATTCTTCTAGATGATGCCAGTGTATATAACTCAGGCCATATGCTGGGATTCTTTTCAATATTCAATAACGATGCTGTAAAGAACGTGACTCTTTATAAGGGAGATATTCCGGCAGCCTATGGAGGAAGACTATCCTCTCTTCTTGATGTGGAAATGAAGGAAGGTAATCCAGGTAAAATCGGTGTTGCCGGGAGTATCGGAACCATATCCAGTAAATTGACAATTGACGGACCCATAATAAGGGACAGAACAACATTTCTTATCGGAGCGAGGAGAACATATGCTGATATCTTCCTGCCATTGGCGAAAGAAGAGGATCTGAGAGACAATAAGCTGTATTTCTGGGATTTGAACCTGAAGTTATCACATGTGCTGAACGATAAGAACAGACTTTACCTTACTGGATATTCAGGAATGGATGTTTTTAAGAATGATTATTCCATAGTTGGATTCGGAAATACAACCGGGACGTTAAGATGGAATCACATAATATCAGGCAGCCTCTTTATGAATCTCAGCATGGTCTATTCAAGGTATAATTATGATCTTGGAACACCTGAAGATGGTACCGGATCATTCTCCTTCCTCTGGGCTTCCTATATTTCAGACTATCAGCCAAGACTTGATTTTACACATCTTCTTACTGATAAGCATAAGCTTAGATACGGTATTTCGCTTAATTATCATAAATTTTTCCCGGGAGAAATAAATGGTATTGGCAGTTCCACAGGGAGGTCATATTTCAGACTGCCTTCATCTAATGCCCTCGAGAGCGGCATTTATGTCAGCGATGAATTCAAGGTTGCCGGTAACCTTACATTAAAATACGGTTTGAGATTCTCTATGTTTCAGAATATAGGTCCCGGCACATCCTATAAATACGATAGTGAATACATACCGGTTGACAGTATCAGTTTTCCTTCAGGTGAAATATTCAATACTTACACAGCATTCGAACCCAGGTTTGCATTCACATATCTGCTTAATGAACTTTCATCAATAAAAGGGAGTTATTCACATACAGTACAGTTTATTACACTTGCGCAGAATTCCTCATCAGGCACCCCCCTTAATATATGGTTCCCGGCTTCCCCTAATGTTGAACCGCAGTTGTGCGACCAGTTTTCCATAGGTTATTTCAGAAATATTCTAAATGACATGTATGAAATATCAGGGGAAGTATATTACAAGAATTTCAGGAGAGTCATTGATTTTCGCGATCATGCAGAACTGTTTCTTAACCAGTACCTTGAAGGCGAATTGAGGACCGGGAACGGAAACTCTTATGGTATTGAGACCCTCATACGTAAAAATGAAGGCTTTTTCACCGGCTGGCTCAGCTATACCTATGCCAGGTCTTTCAGGATAGTACCTGAGATCAACAATGGGAAAAGATATCCTTCAATATATGATAAGCCACATTCTGTAAATCTTGTTACAACTTTTGCACTGACCAGGAGAATAGCTGCCTCAGCAACATGGACATATGCCACCGGGCTTCCACTGACATTACCAACAGGACGCGCTGTTTTGGGGAATTCAATAATTCCCGTTTATACTGACAGAAACTCTTACAGGATGGACGATTATCACAGGCTTGACCTGTCATTCACACTGAAAGGAAAGGAAAAGGCAGGTAAAAAATGGCACAGTGACCTCAATCTCTCAATTTATAATGTTTATAACAGGCATAATGCATGGGCCATTAACATAGTTCCTGACGAAACCAATCCTTATGTTACTTATGCTGAGAAAACATATCTGTTTGCAGTGATACCGGCATTAACCTGGAATATCAGATTCTGAGATGATAAATAAAGTAAAAAAAATATTACCCATTTTACTGGCAGTATCGGTTCTTCTATCATGTACCGAACGCATAGATCTTCCGCTTGATGAAAGCAGCGTTCGACTGGTTGTTGAGGGATCAGTTACAACAAACCCGGGTGTTCAGACCATATATCTTACTGAAACTACAGACTATTATTATAACCAGAAACCCCCTGTGGTGACAGGTGCAGATGTTACGATCACTGACGGGCAGAATCTTTTCATACTTAGTGAAACATCACCCGGGATATATCAGACCTCATCCGATTTTACCAGTAAGGAAGGATTTACATATACACTTAATATCAAGCTCATAAAGCCAATAGGCGGATTCTCAGAATTCAATGCAAGTTCGGTATTGAAACCGCTTATTTCCCTCGATTCAGCAGCAACTACATTCTTTGAGGATTTTGGCGAGCAGGGATTATGGGAAGTAAATTGCTGGTTTCAGGATCAACAGACAACCGATTTTTACCGTTTTGATATATACCGTAATTCGCACCTTGTTACACATAAACTTGAAAAATGGCTGGTAACAGATGATAAATTTTTTAACGGAGATTATGTAAATGGCGGGACCATTTCATATCTCGAGCAGAGTTCTGATAATGAAAAACTTGTGCGTGGTGATATGCTTATTGTTGAAATGAGCTCAATAAGCAGGGAATTTTATAATTACATACAGGATGCACAGGCAGAACTGAGGGGGTCAAATCCTCTCTTCAGCGGGCCCGGTGCAAATGTCAGGGGAAATATCAGCAACGGTGCAATCGGTTTCTTCGCTGCTTATCCGGTAAGCAGAGTCATGATTATAGTTCCATAATCATTAAAAATTCATATATTCGTTTTGAAGTGCAGATTCCAGAGATCTGATATTATAAAACAATACTATTTCATATGAAAACCAAGATTAAGCTCACAGTAATTCTCGTTTTTGTTTTTTCATTTTTTGCAAATGCTCAGACCAGGGATGACATTCTGAAATATATGAAATCATTTGGCAACGGAACTTACCTTTTTGGTCAAATGGCCACCTGGGTGCATAATGAAAATCCTGATATGGATCATCCTACAAACTGGCTTAAAAAGATAACTGATCATACAGGAATTATGCCAAGATACGGATGCATAACATATGATTATGATGATGACCCTTTTACAGATGCAGAATGGAATGAGGGAGTTAAAAAGATGTGGGACAGGGGATTACTTACCGGGGTCTATAATTTCTATGCAAATCCATGTGGTGGCAGATGGAATTCACCGGTTACAATTGATTCAATATTTGAACCTGGTAATAATACCGCCAAAACCAATTTCTATAAGCAGATGGACAGGATGGCTGCAAACATGCAGTGGCTTAAGGAGAGAGGCATAGTGGTTATCTATACCCCTTTTGTAGAGCTTGATGATAAAAATAAATGGCATGCAAAGGAAGGCAGCCGGAATGGAATAAGACTATACAGGCTTGTACATGATTATTTTACTCAGAAAGGACTTGATAATATAATCTGGGCTTTTCATACAACCCAAAGGGCCGGAGCGCTGCAGGAGTACTATCCGGGAGATGATTATGTGGATATTATAGGCAAATCAGGCTATGGTACAGGATTGATTTTTAATGAATATGAGTGGGCTGTTGATAAAAAGAAAAATGCAGGCAAGGTAATATGGTGGGCAGAACTGGGTATACGGGGAGAGAAAGATGCTCCGAGAGATTGCCTGGATGTGCTGAAAAAACTGGAGAGTGACTTCCCGGAACTGGCAGGATTCAGCTTCTGGAGCGATTCAGGATTTTATAATGTAGTTGGAAATCTTAATGGTACAGAATTAATGGCCGATCCTAAAATTGTTACTATGAATTCTGTCGGGAAAGATAAAGATCTTAAAAAGAAAAGCTCAAAACAGAAAGCAAAACACTAAAACCGGTATCCGGTAACCGGTACCTAGATCAACTCTATCTCCTCATCCTCAAGCGCCGGTATCAGTTTGCCGTCTTCGCACTTTAAAGTTCTGGCATAGAACTTTTTGAGAAGAGTGTAGTTATGAGTTGCAACAACAACCGCCCTTCCTGTTCTGCTTATATCGGTGAGAAGCCTTATTATGCCTTCCGAAGTTTCAGGATCGAGGTTGCCTGTTGGTTCATCAGCAAGGATAATATCAGGATCGTTCAGAAGTGCTCTGCCAATAACAACCCTTTGCTGTTCACCTCCCGAAAGCTGATGAGGCATTTTATATCCTTTCAGATTCAGCCCTACTTTTTCAAGTACTTCCCCGATGCGGGTATCAATCTCTGATTTGTTTTTCCATCCGGTCGACCTGAGTACGAATTCAAGATTATCATTAACTGACCTGTCAGTAAGCAGCTGAAAATCCTGGAAGACAATACCGATTTTCCTCCTAAGGTAAGGAATCTCCCTCCTTTTAATTTTGCCAAGGTTGTAACCTGCAACCAGTGCCGTTCCGCTTTTCAGAGGAATCTGAGCATTGAGTGTTTTTATCAGGCTCGATTTTCCGCTTCCAACCTTGCCAACAAGGTAAATAAATTCACCTTTGCCTACAGTGAGATTTACATCGGAAAGTACAAGATGGTCCTGCTGCCAGATTGTACATTCAGTTAATTCTATTATAACATCAAGTGGAAGAGTATCCTGCATAATAATAACTGTTAATGTGAGGCCGGTTAATCCTCTGTCCATTTCATTACAAAATAAAGAAAGAATTGATAACTAACATTTATATGTTAATAAATTCAATAATAAAGACCGGAAGCCGCCGTTTAATAGTTGTAATTTTACGCATAATTTAAAAATGACTTAGTGTTATATATGGCTAACAATTAGATTATTAGGTATCCGGGTGCTGATATTGTCCTTCCCGGTTGACTTAAATCTGTTGCCGAAAAAAATAAGTTATGAACAGAAGAAAACTGATTTTTATTTCCGGAATCCTGCTGATCTTCTTCTTTCAGCTCTCAGCTCAGGTACCTTTTACCGATAAAGAGCTGGGATCTGATTACAACAGGGGGATGGAATTATTCTATAAGGAAAAGTACGCCGGCGCCATCAGGCTTTTTGATTCGTATGTTAAAAATGAAAGGGACAAAGGCAGTATTGATGTGGCTGAAGCTGAATATTACAGCGCAATTTCTGCGATGAACCTCTTTAATCCTGATGCAGAATACAGGATGATGACATTTATTGCGAGCTATCCTGAAAGTCCCCGCCTCAATGAAGGCAGACTGGCCCTGGGAAACTATTTCTACCAGAATAAAAATTACCGAAAGGCTGTTTCTTATTATGAAACTGTGAACAGGCAGCATCTTGAAAAGGAAAAACTGCCAGAGTATTTTTTCAGATATGGTTATTCTCTTTATTCAAAAGGCGACCAGAGCAAGGCACTTCTAATGTTCTCGGAAATAAAGGACATTGATACGGAATATACCCCTCCTGCAATATATTATTTCTCCCAGATTGCCTATGAGCAGAAAATGTATCAGACTGCAATGGAGGGCTTTATGAAGCTTAAGGATGATGAGACTTTTGGTGCAATCGTTCCCTTCTATATTGTCCAGATACTATACATTCAGAAGGATTATGACGGAATACTTGAGATTGCTCCTGCACTTCTTAAATCAGCCGGTAAAGAGAGAAGTATCGAACTATACAGGTTTATCGGAGATGCCTATTATAACAAGGGAAAATATAATGATGCACTTACATATCTGGAGAAATATTCAGAGGGAGCAAAGTCAAGTGACCGGGCCGACAAATACCAGCTCGGCTACTGCTATTATAAAACTGGAGAAATCGATCAGGCTGTGAAGATCTTTCTTGAGATAGGGGTAAGGAATGACCTTTTAACTCAGAATATATGGAACCTGCTGGGGGACTGCTATCTTAAAAAAGCTGACAAGAACAGGGCCAAGGCTTGCATTTGGAGAAGCTTCTAAGATGTCATATGACAAGGCTATACAGGAAGAGTCGCTTTTCAATTATGCAAAACTTACCTATGAGACCTCCTATTCTCCTTTTGGTGAGACCATTGCGGCATTTACAGAATACATTCAGCTCTACCCCGGATCAGAAAGAATACAGGAGGCTTATGATTACCTGGTGGCCACTTATCTTCAGGTGAAAAACTATAAATCTGCTCTTGCATCACTTGACAAAATCGTGAATAAGGACAAAAAGCTGGAGGAGGCTTATCAGCGTGTTGCATTTTACAGAGGTCTTGAGCTCTTCAGAAACGTTGAGATAGAGGCATCTGTAAATATGTTTGAAAAATCACTCAAGTATGAAAAGTACAATCGCTCTCTGAGAGCAAGAGCAATTTTCTGGAGAGGTGAAGCATGGTACCGGCTTGCTCATTATGATAAAGCAAGAGCTGATTATGAGTTGTTTATGGGAATCCCGGGTTCGATGAGCGTTGAGGAATACCAGATGGTCAGATATAGTCTCGGATCAGCACTGTTCAACCTGAAAGATTATTCCGGTGCATTAAACCATCTTAAAATTTTTGAAACCTCTGCCTCTGATGTCAAGCCGGAAGTTATGGCTGATGCTCTCAACAGGATTGCCGACTGCTATTTTATCTCAATGGATTATCAGACATCCATTCAGTATTATGACAGGGTTATTGCATTCGGAAATCTTGATGCCGATTATGCAATGTACCAGAAAGGTTTTGCCCTGGGACTGATGAATGACAACAGGGGAAAGGTTGACGTGCTGACTGCCCTTACAGTTAAATATCCTCAGTCAGCAATAGTTCCGACTGCCATATTTGAAAGAGGAAGAGCTTATCAGGTTCTTGAGGATTATACTAAAGCCGAAGCAGACTTCAACTCTGTAATTACTGATTATCAGAACAGTGCACTTGTGCCGAGAGCAATTTTACAGCTAGGCCTGCTTTATTATAATCTGAATCAGAATGAAAAAGCTATCGCCCAGTATAAAAAAGTTATCGAAAACTATAAATCATCTCCCGAAGCAAGGTACGCACTTACAGGCTTAAAGAACACTTATACTGAGATAAATGACGTTGAAGCATACTTTTCTTACCTGAAGACACTTGACGGTTATGGCAATGTTGATATGTCACAGAAAGACTCTCTTCTTTATACATCAGGAGAAAATCTTTATATAGCTGCAAAGTATGACAGGGCAACCGAGGTCTTTACAAGTTATCTCACCGAATTCCCGGAGGGCAGTTTTAGAATAAACGCCAAATTTTATCTGGCTGAGTGTCTGAATCTTTCCGGAAAATCAGAAGAGGCATTAAAACTTTATGAAGAGGTTGCTGCTGAACCCAACAACCAGTTCCTTGAACAATCATTACTGGCGTCTTCTGAAATACTTTTTAAGCAGGAAGAATTTGAGGAAGCCCTTGAATATTTCAGAAAGCTTGAAATGATTGCCGTTAATGATGTGAATAAACTTACAGCACTTAAAGGTCAGCTTCAGTCAGCTTCTTTTATAGGTGATGCACAAAATACTATCGCTGCTGCCGATAAGATCACTGTGTTGCCAAATATACCGGAGGAGCTTATCAGGGAGGCCGTATTTATGAGAGCAAAGGCAAACTACAGCCTCAGTAAATTTGATGATGCAATAAATGATTTCAGAAAAGTGGGAACTGAGGTAACCAGTATGGAAGGTGCTGAATCGAAATACAGGATAGCCGAGCTTTTACTCAAACAAAATAAAACAGCCGAATCAGAAAGAGTCATAACAGAGTACATTGATCAGAAAACTCCACATCAGTACTGGATGGCCAGAGTGTTCCTTCTCCTTGCAGATATTAGTCAGCAGAAAGGTGACCTGCTGCAGGCAAGAGTGACTCTTCAGAGCCTTCGCGATTATTATGAAATTGAGAACGATGGTATACTAGATGAAGTAAAATCCAGATTATCAGCCCTTGAAGAGAAAAAGCAACAGTGATTTTTCTGTTAGTATTATGATATTTCCGGTAAAGAGAACAAGAAACTGAATGAAAATGATTAAAAGAACCATAAATATAGCACTGCTGATTATCATCACCCTGTTTTCCGCCATTGCTCAGGAAACTCAGGAATCAGCCCTGCAAAGGGAAGTAACCCTTTATAATCCTTACAAACCATCACTTAATGTTGTGAGAAAAAGAAGCTTCCTGCCTGAACTGAAAGATACCATGCAGATCAAACCTCAGTTCAGGTATGAGGTGAATGCCGAACCATTTATGCCGGAATATACTGTTAGCCCGATCAAGGCAGCGGCCCTGCTTCCTGACCCTCTTCCTAAACTTTACAAGAGCTACATTACTGCCGGACTTGGAACATATCTGTCACCATTTGGTGAACTTAGTATTACCAACGAAAGATCAAAAAAGGGAGCTGTCGGACTATATGCTCGCCATTTCTCTTCAAATGGCAAGGTTAAGCTTGAAAATGATGAGAAGGTATTTGCAGGTTATATGGATAATGATGCTTCTCTCTTTGGAAAGAAATTCATTAAGAAAAGTCTGCTTGAAGGATCAGTGGATTTTACACAGAAGATAAGGTATGCATATGGATATGATCCTGCTATTACAGGTTATGTTCCTGAAAAGGATAGTGTCAGGATGAAGTATAATAATATCGGAGCCAAAGCCTCATTGTCTTCAGCAACACTTGATTCTAATAACCTCTCTATAATGTTAATCTCTCATATGATTATTTCCATCATACAAAAGACCTGTATCAGCAGCTCATACGTGTAGATGGATTATTCGCAAAATCAGTGAAGCAATTTTATGTTGGTTCAGGTGTGAATTTTGAAATGTATTTGCCGTCGGATTATTTTACAATTGAAAATGAATACATTGTTTCGGTAAGTCCCTTTATCAAAAAATCAAATGAGCAGTGGAATTTCAAGCTTGGTTTTGAAGCTCTCAGAGACAGGGCAAACGAGTTTCATATCTATCCTGATGTTGAATTTGGCTTCGCTGTTATGCCTTCATATTTAAATTTTTTCGCTGAATTATCAGGGTATCTCGAGAAAAAGATCCTTTGAAAATTGTATCAGAGAATCCTTTTCTCGCTAACAGAAAATTCTTTGGCTCCCAACCTGATGCACTGCTGTTCGGCCTTCCTGATACCGATCACGAGCTTATCATTTCGGCTGGATTAAAAGGGAACAACGGAATAGGAGGAAATTACCTTCTTTCCGCATCTTATTCGATGATACAGTCGATGCTGTTCTATTCCAGCTTTGTTTCCCCAACTACTACTGTTCCAAGAGCAATGGGTAATTATTTCATGTTCATGTCAAATCCCGGTGAGCTGCTAAACTTACATGGCGAAATGACAGGGGAAATCTCCGACAAACTTTCTTTTTCAGGTGCTGCAAATTATTATAATTACAGTTTTGGAATTACCCCCTGGAATAAACCATCATGGGATTTTATGGCAGGACTTGATTACAACCTCAGGGATAAAATAGTTGCAGGAGTTGAACTTACAGGTATCGGTAAGCGCACAAACGTAATTAATGGGGATTATTTCAGCAGGAACAGTGGTTACATACAGAAAGAGATAGAGATGCCATCACATTTCAACATTAACCTGACAGCAGAATACCGTTATTCTAAAATACTTTCATTCTGGACAAGGTTTAATAATATCTCATTCAATGATTACTACGAATGGGCTTATTACCCTTCCCAGAGATTCCTGTTCCTGGTAGGTTTCACCTATAGCCTTTAGGAATTTAAAATGTAACATTTGTTACATTTTGGTTCTGACACTCGCCGGCTGCTGGACCAGCAGACTGCAAGACCAGATGACAATCTAAACTGTTAATTTCTTGGTGAAAAAAGAGCATTATTTTTACTCTTTTTTCACTGAAAAATCGTTTTTATTCCGTATATTTGTCCGGTTTATTAATAATCATAATATCAATAATTTATAAGAGGAAAAGTGAAGTTGGATCTGGTACGGGGAACCAAAAAAAAGAATATTCTGATTTCAACATCTTAATTTTATTATTGATTCAGGAAAAAGATGTAGCAAATGCAGCTTTTAATGGTGGTTTTTAATACACATTGGAGGATTTAAAAAATATAAAAATGAACGACAAAGAAAAAAAGTTGCAGGACAGTATTGACTATTCAGCGGATAATATACAGGTCCTGGAAGGTCTTGAGGCAGTGAGGAAAAGACCTGCAATGTATATTGGTGATATTGGCATTAAAGGTCTTCATCATCTGGTTTATGAAGTAGTTGACAACTCAATAGATGAGGCACTGGCCGGCTATTGCAGGAGAATAGATGTTGTTATTCACGAGAATGGTTCAGTCACTGTGAGTGATGATGGAAGAGGTATTCCTACCGGCATAATGGAAAAGGAAAAGAAATCAGCACTTGAGGTTGTTATGACTGTTCTTCATGCTGGAGGTAAGTTTGATAAGGATTCATATAAGGTATCAGGCGGACTTCATGGTGTTGGGGTATCCTGTGTAAATGCCCTCTCGGATGAACTGACAGCAGTTGTTATGCGTGAAGGACAAATATTCAGACAGGTTTACAGGAAAGGGAAACCTGCCACTGCAGTTGAAGAAATTGGGAAATCTGATAAGTCAGGAACTGAGATCACTTTCAAACCGGATGGTTCCATTTTTCAGACAACCGAATTTAATTTTGAAATACTGGCAGCACGTCTGCGTGAGCTTGCCTATCTGAACAAAGGCATTCTTCTTACCCTCAAGGATAAGAGAGAAACAGTGGAGGATGGTAACGGCGGGTCTCCAAGGTATGAGGAATTTCATTCAGAGGACGGACTTAAGGAGTTTGTGGCATATATTGATGCAAACAGGGAGAGGATTATCGAAAAAGTAATTCACATAACATTTGATAAGACTGAAGTCCCAGTTGAGATAGCTTTGCAATATAACAGCTCATTCTCAGAGAATGTGTATTCATATGTTAATAATATAAATACAATTGAGGGTGGAACTCACCTTGCAGGTTTCAGAAGAGGACTTACCCGTACGCTTAAAAAGTATGCAGAAGATTCAGGTGCCACATCAAAGCTTAAGTTTGATATTAATGGCGATGACTTCAGAGAAGGACTAACAGCAATTATCTCTGTGAAAGTACAGGAACCTCAGTTTGAAGGTCAGACTAAAACCAAACTTGGAAACAATGAGGTTATGGGTGCTGTAGATCAGGCTGTAAGCACTGCTCTTTCCAATTATCTTGAGGAGAATCCCAAAGATGCAAGGATAATCGTTCAAAAGGTAATACTTGCTGCAACAGCACGTCACGCTGCCCGCAAAGCACGCGAACTTGTTCAGCGTAAAAATGTTCTTTCCGGTTCAGGCCTGCCCGGTAAACTGGCTGACTGCGCCGACAGGGATGCCTCAAAATGTGAGATCTACCTTGTCGAGGGTGACTCTGCAGGCGGTACAGCTAAACAGGGAAGGGACCGCCGCTTTCAGGCTATTCTGCCACTCAGGGGAAAAATCCTCAATGTTGAAAAGGCTATGCAACACAGAATATTTGAAAGTGAGGAAATCAAGAATATCTTTACCGCACTCGGAGTCAATATAGGAACTGATGAGGACAGCAAAGCCCTGAATATTGAGGGTCTGCGTTATCATAAGATAATAATCATGACCGATGCCGACGTTGACGGTTCGCATATTACCACTCTAATCATGACTTTCTTCTTCAGGTATATGGTCGACCTTATCAAAGGAGGTAACATATACATTGCAACACCACCGCTCTATCTTGTAAAGAAAGGTAAATCAGAGCGCTATTGCTGGACAGAGGAAGACCGTGAAGCAGCTGTCCTTGAGATGGGACAAGGTAAAGAGTCGGCGGTTGGAATTCAGAGATACAAAGGTCTTGGAGAAATGAACGCAGAGCAGCTGTGGTCTACAACTATGAATCCGGAAACCAGAACCCTCAGACAGGTTACTATTGAAAGTGCTGCGGAAGCTGATCACATTTTCTCAATGCTTATGGGCGACGAGGTTCCTCCAAGAAGGGAGTTCATTGAAACCCATGCGAAGTACGCAAAGATCGACGTTTAGACTCCTGGTAATTTTACATTAGTCTACTTTACAACTTGAGGCAGGTAAGGCCATCATTCATTTATTATTATTTCTTTCAGGATCTCTTCAATATATGAAATTATATAGCCGGATGATCCCTGAAAGTTATTAACTAAAATGCTGAATGCCATTTGTTTACCTGAAGAAGTTGTGAAATAACCGGCATAGCATCTGACTCTTGTCATTGATCCGCTCTTGGCCTTGAGGTTCGATTCAAATACCGGATCTGAAAAATATTTTGAAAGAGTCCCGTTAATTCCTGCATCAGGAAGTGAAGAATAGAATTCAGAGAAGTATTTCCCTTTATTTTTCATATATAACAACAGCTTTACCAGGCTTTCTGCATTTATACCATTCCTCGCAGAGAGTCCGCTGCCGTCTTCAAAAAACAATCCTGTGGTATCAATTCCTGCTCCGGAAATAAAATCCTTAATAACATACAATCCGTCAATTGTTGTGCCTTTTCCCCTGTACTGTCTGCCCAGTTCCTTGACAAGGTGTTCTGCATAGAGATTGACACTTTCCTTGTTCAGAACATCTGTAATAAAAGAGAGCAGGGGAGAGACGGTCTCTGTGATTGCGGTAAATTTATTAGTAATACTTCCAGGTTCAAGCCTGGCAGTTGAAGGCTCAAATCTAATTTTAATACCCTCTGATTCAATTTTATTATTTAATATTCCGGCGATAAGCAGGGGAGGATCAGGAATTGAAGCGTCAAGAACAAGTGAATCATTGCTGACAGGAATTGTTCCCGAAAGCCATCCTCCGGAACTGTATGGTGTCATATAGACATACCAGTTTTCCTTGCTGCCTGATGCTTTTAGTCTGTTTGTAAGTGGATAATTGAATAGTCCTGGTTCAATTCCCAGAATTTCAACATGTGAACTGTCAGGCGATGATTTTACAATGATCCTGCAGCTGTTATCAAACACTGACAATCCGTAAACACCTGCTCCGTAATATACTCCGATATCCTCCCATAGCCATCTGGGTGCCACCGGTTCGTAGTCAAAATATGAATCATCGGCAATTACTTTTCCCCTGATTTTTCTGATACCTGTTTTTTTTATCTCCGCGCCCCATGCTTTAGTAAAATCGCCATAATGATCACTGAAATATTCTGAACCCAGTGAAGGATCTCCTCCTCCCCGGATTATTATATTGCCATCGAGTCGTCCTGACCTGCTTATTGTGCCTGAATATCCAACTGTTGTGCTGAAAGTATAGCCGGGCCCAAGTAATTCTAATGCCGCTGATGATGTTATAAGCTTCATTGTTGAGGCAGGAATAAGACTTATTTCCGGATTCCAGGAAAAAACAATATTTCCGCTGTCAGCATCTGCAACCAGGAATGAAACAATTGAAGTTGTCATTACTGAATCTGCAAGGAACGATTCAAAGGAGGCCGACTGGGAATGTGCTCCCAGGTATGAAAAAAGAAACAGAAATATTATTATTTTTCTCATTATCAGGCAACCGGCTTATTCTGTTCGAGAGTAGATAATAATCCGCAGGCCGCCTGAATGTCGACACCACGGCTTGTTCTTACTGAGGTGAAAATCCCCTTGGCATTAAGAGCCTCTTTGAACCGGATCGTTTCGGCAATGCCCGGACTTTTAAATTCAGAACCTGGTATTTCGTGAAAACGGATTATATTGATCCTGCATTTTATACCATTTAATATACGTGCCAGTTCTTTAATGTGACGGGGAGTATCATTTAACCCCTCAAAAAGGATATACTCAAATGATATCCGCCGCTGACTGTTGAAATCGAAATTCCGGATTATATCCAGGACATCTTTTACACTATTTGTTCGCTGAACCGGCATGAGTTTTTTTCTTTCTTCATCGAAAGGGGAGTGGAGACTTACAGCAAGATGGCAGCGGCTCTTTTCAAGAAATTCCTTTACCGGTGCAAGAAGTCCGACTGTACTTACTGTGATCCTGGTAGGGCTCCATCCATAGCCCCATTCGCTTGTCAGTATTTCAAGACTTTTCATCACCTCGACAAGGTTATCCAGTGGTTCTCCCATACCCATGTATACCATGTTCGTCAGCTTCCTGAATTCAGGCAGGCTCCGGAATTGGTTTAATATCTCATTGCAGGATAGATTTCCCTGGAATCCCTGTTTGCCTGTCATGCAGAAAATGCAGCCCATCTTACATCCTGATTGTGATGAAACACATATCGTAGCACGGTCATCTTCAGGGATATACGCAGTCTCTATGTATTTATTATTCAGGACTTTGTATAGATATTTTTTTGTGCCATCAACACTTTCAGCAGAGCTTTCGGGATTCGTAAGACCAATTTCAAAATCGGTTGCCATTGTCTCTCTTGTTTTTTTCGAGAGATTTGTCATCTCATCAATTGAGGAGATCTCCTTTTTATAGAGCCAGTCGGCTATCTGACGGGCAGTAAAGCCAGGCAATCCAAGACGTTTGGTTACAGCGATAAGCTCATTCAGATTTTTCCCGTATAGTTTTTCTTTGTTCATAGTTTATTGTCTTCTGGTCTTATGGTCTCTCTCTCCCCTTCACCCAGTCTCCCCCTCACCGTTCCGCTGTCGCGGAATCTCCGCTTCGCTCCGATCTCCTCCTCTGACATTTTTCCTGTCAAAATGTCCTGATAGTACTGAAGCAATGACAGAAGCAGTTAAACCTGTTAGGTATGATAAGGTTTCAGCCCCCACATCTCTTACGCTATTACTGCATATCAAACCTTCATAACCTTCGCCATGGCTTTTGTTAAATACTGTGATCATCATTGTTAAAGTGTTGTTAAATCTTAGAAGTCCACATTAAAAATGTATGATCTTTGTAAAACATAAATGCAGAAAAACGGTTATAAAGATATGAATCTTTTGTGAAGGCATAGAATTTGAGATTCAGAAGAGGACCGTATAAAATGGTTTAATTAAAAACAAAAGTAACAATGAAAGCTAAGAATTTAATCGGGTCACTATTGATGGCTGTAATTGGTTCAGTCATTACCTTATTAGTATATACAAAATTTTTCCAGAAAGAGATTCAGGTGGTTTCTCAGGACAGTACCGCTGCGGAAGTACAGAATGCAAGAGCTCTGATGACCTCCTTTCAGATGCAGGAGGGGCAGGTTGATTTCACATATGCAGCTGAGCAGACAGTCCATGGCGTAGTTCATGTTCATACCAAGAAGATGATGGGTGGTTATGCACAGAATCCTATAATGGAGTGGTTTTACGGGGACCGTTATTCATCGCGACCCAGGGAGGTAAGCGGTTATGGTTCAGGAGTGATAATTTCAGCTGATGGCTATATAATTACAAATGATCATGTTATCGATGATGCAGATGAAGTTGAAGTAAAACTTAACGACAACAGGACCCTTCAGGCAAAAGTGATCGGCAGAGATCCGAGCACCGATATAGCCCTGCTTAAAGTACAGGCAGATAACCTTCCATATATTAAATATGGAGATTCCGAACAATTAAAACTTGGGGAATGGGTGCTTGCAGTAGGTAACCCTTTCAATCTGACATCAACAGTTACAGCAGGGATAGTAAGTGCAAAGGGCAGAAGTCTTGGACTGCTTGAGGGTGATTACAGGATTGAGTCATTTATTCAGACTGATGCTGCACTCAATATGGGTAACAGCGGTGGCGCACTTGTGAATACTAAAGGTCTGCTTGTGGGCATTACCTCAGCAATTATCTCTCCCAGTGGTGCGTATGCAGGAAACTCATTTGCAATTCCAATTACTATTGTAAGAAAAGTTGTTGATGATCTCAGGCAGTTCGGAGAAGTACAAAGAGCAATTATCGGTGTCAATATAAGGGATGTAAACTCAGATGATGCAGATAAGTACAATCTGGATAAGGTAAGAGGTGTTATGATCACCGGTATTGTAGAGAATGGTTCAGCAGAGGAAGCCGGCCTCAAAGCAAATGATATAATTATCGGTTTTGACGGAGTGCCTGTTTATACCACAGCTGAGCTCCAGGAGCAGGTTGGAAAGCATCGTCCGGGTGATAAATCCAGGGTTACCTATCTAAGGGGAGGTAAAGAAGCCACTGTAAATGTGACACTTAAAAATGTTGCAGGCGACACCAGTGTTGTTACTGCCCAAACAGGTAGCGAAGTTGTATTTGGAGCACGACTTACAGGACTCAGTTCCTCAGACAGGAACACTCTTGATGTTGAATACGGCGTAAAAGTAACTGAAGTGAATGATGGTAAATTCAAGGACCTGGGAATAAGAAAGGGATATATTATCCTTAATGTTAACGGTAAAAAGGTCAATTCACCTGGTGACATCCGTCAGTTTACGAATAATGAATCATCTCTTAAATCAATCGGAGGTGTACAGGCCGATGGTACAATCTTCAGTTATCAGTTTGGAAATTAAGATCAAATAATATTTAACTTGTTGTTATACAGGGGATTAATTAATTTCATCCCCTGTATGCAACAATAGTTAATTATTTTTGTTATATACATATTAAAGCAGTATCTTTGCGGCAAATTTTTCAATAATCATAATGAGACAACTAAAGATAACCAAATCCATAACCAACAGGGAGAGTGCGTCACTTGACAAATATCTGCAGGAGATTGGTAAGGAGGAGTTGATATCGGTAGAAGAAGAAGTTGAATTGGCTCAGCGTATTAAAAAGGGAGACAGGGCTGCATTAGAGAAACTTACAAAGGCAAATTTGCGTTTTGTTGTCTCTGTTGCAAAGCAGTATCAGAACCAGGGACTTAGTCTTCCCGACCTTATAAATGAAGGCAATCTTGGGCTTATCAAAGCAGCTGAAAAGTTTGATGAGACCCGCGGATTCAAATTTATTTCATATGCTGTATGGTGGATCAGGCAGTCTATTCTTCAGGCTCTTGCCGAACAATCAAGAATAGTCCGTCTGCCTCTTAACCAGGTTGGCTCACTTAATAAGATAAATAAAGCTTTTTCAAAGTTTGAGCAGGAGAACGAACGTACTCCCTCACCTGAAGAGCTGGCTGATGTTCTTGAACTTCCCAAGGAGAAAGTTACAGATACTCTGAAGGTCTCAGGTAGGCACGTATCCGTTGATGCACCTTTTATTGAAGGTGAAGACAACAGTCTTCTTGATGTTCTGACAAACTCAGATTCCCCTGTGGCAGATAAGCTTCTTATGGATGAGTCGCTTTCAAGGGAGATTTACAGGGCACTGGCAACACTTACCGAGAGAGAAAGGGACATCATCAGATATTTCTTCGGAATTGGCTGCCAGGAGATGACACTTGAAGAGATCGGTGAAAAATTCGGTCTTACACGTGAAAGAGTCCGTCAGATCAAGGAAAAAGCTATAAGAAGGCTCAGGCATGCTTCAAGAAGCAGGCTTTTGAAAGGTTACCTGGGATAATCAAGAATAAGGCTATAGACGCTATAAAAGCTGTAGAGGCTCTAGAGGCAGGAATTACTGCCTTTAAAGCCTCTACTGCATTTAAAGCCTCTAAAGCCTCTAAAGCCTCTAAAGCCTTTAAAGCATATGCATTAATTTTGTAGTTTTGATCAGATAAATGATTTATGGATTTTAAACTGGTATCTGACTTTCAACCTACCGGGGATCAGCCTGAAGCAATAAAGCAACTTGTGGAGGGACTTGATAAGGGTGTACCATTCCAGACACTACTGGGTGTAACCGGATCCGGAAAAACTTTCACAATTGCAAATGTGATTGAAAAGGTCAACCGCCCGGTTCTGGTGCTTAGCCACAATAAAACACTTGCAGCACAGCTTTACAGCGAATTCAAACAGTTCTTTCCACAGAACAGGGTTGAATACTTCGTATCATATTATGATTACTACCAGCCTGAAGCATATTTGCCTGTTACAGATACTTATATTGAAAAGGATCTGTCTATTAATGAGGAAATAGAGAAGCTAAGACTCAGCGCTACTTCATCTCTGCTTTCGGGCAGACATGACGTGATTGTTGTATCTTCAGTATCATGTATATATGGTATCGGGAATCCCGATGATTTTCACTCAAATACCGTTCATATCAAAAAAGGACAGACAATTGGCAGAAATGTCTTCCTACGAAAACTCGTCGACAGCCTTTATTCCAGGAATGAACTGGAATTCAAACATGGTACCTTCAGGGTAAGGGGAGATACAGTTGATCTTTTTCCTGCTTATGCAGACATTGCTGTGAAGGTGATCTTTTTCGGAGATCAGATTGAAGAGATAAATACCTTCGATCCGCTTAACGGGCAGAGAATTGATGACCTTTCGGAGTATGTGATTTATCCGGCAAATATTTTTGTAACAACCCGGGAAAGGATAAACTCTGCTGTGTCTGAAATACAGGATGACATGGTCAGACAGGTGGCGCATTTTAATGAGTCAGGTAAAAAAGAGGAAGCTAAAAGGCTTGAACAGAGAGTTCTGTACGATCTTGAGATGATTAAGGAGTTGGGCTATTGCAGCGGGATAGAGAATTATTCGAGGTATTTTGACGGCAGAAAACAGGGAACCAGGCCATTCTGCCTGATCGACTATTTTCCGGATAATTTCATTACGGTTATTGATGAAAGTCATGTCAGTTTGCCACAGATACGGGCCATGTTCGGCGGTGACCGTTCAAGAAAGCAGACACTTGTGGAGTATGGATTCAGACTGCCGGCTGCCCTCGACAACAGGCCAATGCGAATTGAAGAGTTTGAGTCACTTACAGGTCAGACAATTTTTGTAAGCGCCACGCCGGCTGAATATGAGCTTGAAAAGAGTGAAGGTGTATTTGTGGACCAGGTTATCCGTCCTACTGGTTTGCTTGATCCTCCGATAGAAGTCCGGCCGAGCCTGAACCAGATAGACAATCTGATGGAAGAGATCAGGCTGCGGACACTGGCAAATGAAAGAATCCTTGTTACAACTATTACAAAAAGGATGGCTGAGGAACTCTCTTCCTATCTTATAAGATTCGGAATCAAATGCAGCTACATTCATTCGGATATAGACACCCTTGAGCGGATAGATATCATGGAAAGTCTCAGGACCGGTGATATTGACGTTCTTGTCGGAGTTAACCTGCTGAGAGAAGGTCTTGACCTTCCTGAGGTATCACTTGTGGCAATTCTGGATGCAGACAAGGAGGGATTCCTGAGATCCGCAAGGTCACTGACACAAACATCAGGAAGAGCAGCGAGAAATCTCAACGGGAAGGTTATTATGTATGCTGACACCATAACAAGGAGCATGAGGCAGACTATGGAAGAGACGGAGCGGCGGAGAGAGAAACAGCTCAGATATAATGAACTGATGGGCATAACTCCGACTCAGATAGTTAAAAAGACAGGGACCATACTAAGCGGAATGAATAAGAAACATGCTCCGAAGGCTTATATTGAAAAAGAGAGACCTGATATTGCAGCAGATCCAGTTGTGAGATACATGAACAGAGAAGCTCTTGAAAAAGCTGTTGAAAAGACCAGGAAGAGCATGGAAAAAGCTGCATCAGAACTTGATTTTATCGAGGCTGCAAGGTACAGGGATGAGATGGCAGAGCTTCAGAAGCTGCTCAGGGGAAAGCAGTAGCCGGCAACCGGCAACCGGCAACCGGCAACCGGTAATCGATCTGTACCCAGCACCAATTCCTTCTTTATATCATCAATCAGCCCATCCACATAGTCTGCAATTGCCAGCGATGAAGTAAGCGCCGGTGATTCCATACCGATAAGATTTATGAATCCGGGATAACCGCGATCGCTCTCTTCTGCAATATAGTAATCCCTTATCTGTTCGCCGGGTTTTTGAAGTTTAGGACGTATCCCGGCCATTTCGGGGGAAATGTCATCAAACTCCAGAAATGGGAGGTAGTGTTTTACCGAGTTGTAAAAGGCTTCCTGTTTTGAGGCTGTAAGTTTATAATCCTGGATATTGGATTCAAGGTATTTAACGTCGGGACCAAGCTTTACACCCCCTGCCAGATCAACAGTGACATGAACACCAATATGTTCAAGTTTAGGGTGTGGTACAGGGTAGATCAACCGGTTCAGGAGCCTGTTCTTCGGCGGATTAATGCGAAAATATTCTCCTTTGCAGAACATAATTTTAAGATATTCATCCTTTATGCCAACCATTTCAGAAACAATATCGGATGTAAGTCCTGCCGAGTTTATTATGATCGCTGAGGTGAAACTGTATTCTTTTCTGTCTGCATCGGAAAGTGTTATCTTATAACCGTTTGCAGTCCTGCTGATTGCTGTAACCTCGCTGCCATAAACTATCTGTCCCCCATTGTTTATTGTGTTTGTCTCATATTGCTTCATAAGACTGTGGGAGTCAATTATGCCGGTTGAGGGTGACAGCAGAGCCTTCACAGCATAAATGTTGGGCTCCAGCTGAATAATATCTTCCCTGCTAAGCATAATAAGGTCATTAACACCATTATTCTTTGCTGTTTGCAGGACACCCTCAATTACAGGAATCTCTTCCTCGGAGGTTGCCACAATGAGCTTCCCGCATCTTTTATAGGGTACTTCATATTTTTCACAATAATCGTAAAGTAGTTTTTTACCTTTAATACACAATATAGCCTTAAGACTTCCCTGAGGATAGTAAATTCCTGCATGGATTACTTCGCTGTTTCTGGAACTTGTCTCCTGACCGAAAGTGTTATGTTTTTCAAGAATAAATACATTTTTATGCCTTTCAGTAACTTTTTGTGCAATAGCAAGCCCAACAACTCCTGCTCCGATTACTGTAATATTTACATCATTCATATAAATTTTCAGATGTTTAATGCTCTACTTTTCAATGCTGGTCAAAAATAGTCCAAAACTCATTGGTTTTTCAATAGATGAATGTTATTTTTAACATTATCATTTGATATCAGGTGCGGTAAGATACCAATACACTACAAAGAAAGAACAGGCTATCAGAAGATCGGCTTTTAAAATTTGCCATTGCACACGGATTTTTTAGCCAAAAATGACTTATTATAAACTATTATCATTAACTTTATAGTAATTAATCCATCAGGTGAGTATCAGGTTAGAAAGGGATATTATGAAAAAAGCACTATTGTTTTGTTGCTTCATTGTTTTGTTTTATCATATTGATGCCCAGAATGATAGACTGAACAGCACCAAGGTTGATCCATCTTATTTTATTACCCATACCAGGGACGAACTTATGGCAAAATTGGTCGATCTTCCTTGTGGTATAAAAAAGGATGATCAGGTAAAAACCATCTTACTAAAACTGAACGATTATCTTACTGGTTTTATTCCTGCAGCAGAGTATTCTGATGATATTTATGCAAGAGCTGCCAATTTGCAGGCACTGAAAAGTGTAATCCAGGGTGGATATGGGATAGGATCTGTTCTTATTGACAAGGATGGGAAAATAATTGAGGCAGCCCACAATAGTCAGATTCAGGAGAGCCGCTCGGATCTTCATGCAGAAATGACCCTTATGACCAAATTTGAAGAGAGCCGGCATTCAAAGAAATATATGAATATGTATGTCTATAAACCCGGGCTTACAGTATTCAGCTCCGCAGAACCTTGTCCGATGTGCCTTATCAGGATAAGTACCGCCGGCGCTGATACAAAATATTGTACTCCTGGCCCTGAAGATGGAATGGTCAGCAGAATTGACTTTCTTCCTCCTGACTGGAAAGCCCTTGCTATGAAAAACTCAGTGGCTCTTGGCGATTGTTCCCCTGAAATGCAGAAGATAGCTCACCTTCTGTTCTATACCTTTCTTCTTGACAACCGTGGTCCAAGGTAATCCCGGTCTCTCTTGAAATTCTTCTTAATTTTAAAATAATATACGGATGCGCAGAATCACCCTCATTCTAAGTATTTGCCTTTTTCCCTTTTTTACTCATTTCTCAAATGGCCAGGTCAGAATTGCTCTCAGCAAAACATACGGAACTTATGAGGCATGGCTCAAAAAGGCAGATCCTGCAGTTGAAATTGTTAATATGTATGGTAGAAAAATTGACTCTGCTTTAATTATTCTTGAAAGTTGTTCAGGACTTTTACTAACAGGCGGAGAGGATGTAAACCCGGCCCGTTACGGGAAGGAAAATGAATTGTCAAAATGCGAGACTATTGATAATTACCGTGATTCACTTGAATTTGCACTGATAGCGAGGGCTGTAGACATGAAAATGCCTGTATTTGGCATTTGCAGAGGGGAACAGATACTTAATGTAGCCCTCGGCGGAACTTTGTTCACAGATATTCCCACAGATGTCGGGACAACTGTTATTCACAGATCCTCCACAAGTACAACAGGTTGTCCTCACATCGTTAACATTGACAAAAAATCTGTACTCTACAAATTAACCGGAATATCAAGGGATACTGTCAATAGTTATCATCATCAGTCTATTGATAAAATAGCTCCCGGATTCAGGATTACTGCGTTTAGTGAGAATGGGGTTGCTGAAGCAATGGAGAGGAAGTCACCTGAAGGGAAACCATTTATAATGGCAGTTCAGTACCATCCGGAAAAACCAACACAGAAGCCTGAGTTGTCAAGGCCTCTTGGTGATTATTACCTCAAACATGTTAAAGAATACAGTAAATCAAGGAAATAGAGAGATAACCAGAATATTTTTACATTCTTGTCCTCATAGTAAAATCTAAATTTGTATGAAAAGAAACATTATCACTTTTGTTTTATTTTCCATCTTTTTTTCTTTTCCATTGGAAATCAAATCACAGAACAATATTACTGTGCGATTCGAAGATTCCGGTGAGGTACTTACAAACCCCGGCATAGGGTTTATGACATTTCAGAGATTTAATGGTGACAGAACAAATGAAGGCGTTGGATGGACTGAAGGATTACCTGTTGACTACCAGGAATTCAAAGGAAGTCTTGAGGTTCCGGACCATCCTATGACCTCTATCGCGTATTTTCGGGTCTACTGGAAATATGTTGAGCCTGAGATGGGGAAATATAACTGGGAAATGATAGACAGAGTTCTTAAAACTGCTCATGACAGGAAACAAACTCTTCTTCTCAGGATAGCTCCTTACGGATCAGGAACAAAAAGCAATGACCCCACAGATGTTCCTTCATGGTACCGAAAGCTGATAGGAGAAAAGCAGGAGTGGCTTGCAGAAGGAACAGGATGGAGAGTGGATGCTGAAGATCCACGTTATGCCCTGTACTTTGGAAAAATGATCGCTGAACTGGGAAAACGTTATGATGGTCATCCTGACTTTGAAGCGATTGATCTGTCTATTGTCGGTTTCTGGGGCGAAGGGCGTGGCTCGGAAATACTGACTGAAAAAACAAGGGAATCGCTTGTTAAGTCATATACTGATAATTTTAAGAAGACTCCCCTGATAATGCTGCTTACTGATGAGAAGACCAACAAGCTGGGACTCTCCGAGGCAAATGTTGGATGGCGGGTTGATTGTATTGGTGACCTGGGATTCTGGGCACAGGACAAAAGCAAACCGGGTTGGACACATATGTATGACTATTATCCTCAGGGGATAATAAATTTTGGAATGCAGGATGCATGGAAAAAGGCACCTGTAAGCCTGGAGGTATGCGGCACAATTAAAAGCTGGAAAGGTAAGGTGGATAGCTGCCAGTATTGCCAGGGTTATACTATTGAGCAATTGCAATATATTATAAATGAAACGCTTAAGTGGCACATCTCCTCCTTCAATGCAAAGTCGTCGGGAGTTCCGGATTCATGGAGGCCATATATTGATGAATGGCTGAAAAAGATGGGATACAGATTTGTTCTGAGGAGTTTCTCTTATCCTGAATTTGCCTCCAGAGGTGAAAAGGTGATGATCAAATCATGGTGGGATAACCGTGGTGTTGCTCCGATTTATAAAAAGTATTTGCTTGCCTTGAGGCTAAAAAAAAACAATCAGACTTCAGAAGTTATTGTAACAGACGCCGATATCAACACATGGATGCCTGGTGATAATCTTTATGATGCAGGAATATTTATTCCTCGTGATATAGTATCAGGAAATTATGACCTTCAGATTGGAATAGTTGATAACCAGTCACATAGTCCAAAGGTAAAACTGGCAATAAAAGGTATCGACCCTGATGGCTGGTATACACTTGGAAAGATTGAAGTCAGATAATTCAGGTACAACTTTTTAAATCAGTATGCCGGAAGTTTACAGTAGTTTGGGTGATAAAAACCTGGGGCAGACAAGCAGGATCAGTGAGGATAAAATTCTGAACCGGTCTGTAATTAAGTCTGATAGTTTTAAACTTGCTGAAAAGGTTCTTGTTACACTTGTTGCCGGAAAGGGAACAAGATTCGGAAAAGATCCAAAGTGTATTCAGCCAGTACATGGGCTTCCTCTTGCCATGCATTCAATAGATTCATTCAGGCGTACAGGCAATTACCCTGTTATATGCTTAGTGGGTTATCGGCATGATGATGTGATGACTGCACTTGGCCCCGATAATACTTATGTTCTTACTGATAATCCTACTGGCGGTACTGCCTTTGCAGCAATTGAAGCTTTCTGTGTGCCTGGTCTTCTTGAACGTAATCCATTGATTATTATAACAATGGGCGACAGAATAATCCCTTCCTCTGTATTCAGACGACTTGTAAAAGTACATGAGGAGGGAGAGAAAGAGGCAGACCTTACTTTCCTGTCGGCAATTTATGAGCCTCCCAAAAACAGCGGCAAAGGAAGGGTGATAAGGAATGAAACCGGAAAAGTGCTGAGTATTCTGGAAGAGAAAGATATTTCGGCTGAGAAGGATCCTGTAACAAGGCAAACTCTTCTTAACCTGATGGAAGGGAACTGCCCGCTTTATGCAATCCGGGCAGAAACATTATTCAGGCATCTCGGCAGACTGAATAACAATAATGCTCAGGGACAATACTATCTGACTGATATTATTGAAGCAATAAGTCTGGAAGACGGTGATATCCGTACTGTTACCACATCAGTTAATGAACCTGAATATGATTTGCTCACATCGGATGTAACCCAACCAATGGATCTTGCAATGCTCGAAGGAATACTCTCATCAGGCATCGGTCTGCTTGTGCCTGAAGAGATCGAGGTTGAAGCTGCTGCCAGGCTCATTGTTACTGGCAGACCTGTGTGTCAGGCAGAGTCAATAATACGTCAGTTAGAAGAACTGATAACACATATAAAAAAGGAAAAAATTGATTTTGATCCTGATAAACCGATAGGAATAGGTATTACCGGAGGAAGATTGCGGATTGCATTCATGCATCCGGATATGGCACGTTTTTTTGGTCCTGCCTGGCAAATGCCAATAGGAGCTGGTGCCAGGGAGGGAGATGAGCAGATTGTAATTCTGATACAGGGTGCACAGGACGGACGAATTCATCTGGTACCGCTGCGACAGCAATACAGGGAGAATATCAATTCGCTGCCTGCCGGTGACAGTATAATGTACCCCGGAGAGGATATTTCAGATTTGTCAACTTACGAAAGTTTCGGAACAAGGATGAGTGAGGCTCTTCTGTTATCACTCGGCTATTTCAGTGAAGAGGAGCTGGAGCAAAGAAGGTGTAAGAATATTCCTCTTCCTCCACCCAGTCTGTGGGCTACAAGTAATATGCGAAGACCATGCGCACTGGTTGGCAATGCCCTTGCATCAATGCGTACACTTCGTGCGGGAAATATCGGGGCAAAAATACGTGATAACCTTGGCATTGAAAACTTCAGAGGTTTAAAAATTGTTTCTGCAGGTAATATTCCGCAGGGAGGTTTCTCCAGTTCTTCTGCTGTTACAGTCGCGACAAAGAACTCAATCAATGCACTTTTTAATCTGGGAATTTCTTCAGACCTGTTGGTTCACCTGGCATGTCAGGCAGAATATGGTACAGGCGTGAGAGCCGGCTCACTCGATCAGGCAACAGAACAGAAAGGAATTGCAGGTCAGGGAACTCTGATCTCCTCAAATCCAAAAGACAATTACCGGGTTCTGGGTACTTACCCTGTGCCTTATGAAAGGATAAAAATAATTTTCCCCTATAGTGTTGAACGGGACAGAAGCTCCTGGCGATGGTCAGGAGGAGCATATGCGGAGAATTCTCAATCTGAGTTTCTTACAACTACCGAAGTAAGAAAGATGACAGGCAAGGCAGCTGAAATAGCTGCTATTCTTGTTCAGCTTCCTATTGATACTGATTTTTTTAAATTCATCGAGGAGGATCTCCTTGATGATGGCAAATTATCAGATGATAGCAACAGCTGGATTTGCAGGATTCTTCTTCAGATACCACTCAAAACAGGCCGAGAGGAGTTACGCAAAAAAGTTCTTGAGAAAAAGGACTGGTATGTAAAACAGTTGATTGAGACAAATCATTTTGACCCGGATTCAGCTTCTCTGAAGGCTGACAGTATACTTAATTCGCTTTTTGAAGGATGGAGAGAACCTGTATTCAAACGTACGGATAAGAGCGGCAGAATAATGGAAGAGAGAGGTGTACCTCTGAGGGCTATGGTAGCATACCTTTTCGGAGAGGTAGCGAAGAACTTTTTCCTCATTCATAATCAGGATAAATGGATTGAATATGTCTCAAGATCTCAAAGAGGTGATTGCAGTTTTGAAATTGATCCTGGCAATTTGCCTGAAAAAAGGGAAATGGAAATTATTGCTGCGTGGGAAAAAGGTATTGCAGGACCTGAGCTGCTGAATATGTGGATGGAAAAGACAGGAGCCAGACCTGCTGATTTCAACAGAGGAATTTATGATGAAAACCTTCAGGGTACATCACCGCTTGAGTTTCATAATCTTGAAGGTTCCGGTTTTTTCAGAGGACTCGCACTTATTGATCTGGCAGAGGCTATGATTAAGCGGGCATTCGGAAAAGATGCAGTTGCAGTAAGGGTAAATGCTGCAGGACAAGGTGATTATTTCCAGGTGCATATTGACAGACATAAGGCTGATCCGGAAGAAGTGAAGAATTTTATTCGAAAAGCATTCTATAAGCGATTCAGTATAAAACCTGATCCCGATTTTGTTGAAATACATACAGGCGGAGGCGCTTCAGGCATCCGGCTAAGCAGCTTCGGACTCCTTCCGCTTCTCATTGAAAATCTGAAAAGGCCTCAAGTCCTTAATCCTTCAAATCACTGACCTACTGCATAGACTTTAATCCCTTCAAGATCAGCTGTTATTTTTGTATATCCTTTGAGGGAAGATATCTCCATTTTTCCTGGCTTATCACCTAACTCAGGACTTAATAGGGAAAGAGCTGAGGGGATAGATACTCTGTTATCTATTTCAAAGGTTATTTTATTATTTATGATAGCGGATTCAATATCTTTCAGGATTGGGGTACCACCATTGTCCTTTATCGACGGATGAGGTACAGGAATCATGGCGGAGTTGAGAAAATGGAATACAGGTTTGTTTTCATTGAAATGAATTCTCACGGACCAGCCGGGGTCGCCTGCTACCTGCCTGATCATGGGCCTGAATAATCCTTTTGATATTAATTTGCTAAGTGTTTCTTTTGGAGTTGCGGCCTCAGTGATTATCAGATTTTTGTACTTTCTGTATACTATTTCTGACGAGAATGGAACTGATCTTTTAAACCCCTTTTCATCGTGAGTGCCAAAAGGCAGAGTGAGCCATGCTTTTCCTCCTTTTGAAAGATAAGTTTTTAATGAGTCAAACTGAGATTGTGATATACATCCTATCCCATCCAGTATTACAGGCGTTTTTTCCTTCAATAATTCTTCAGCGTTGGCAAGTTCAGCTGATCTGACAATACGGTACCCAATATTGTTTTTTACAAGCTCCTCTGACCATGACCTTACGCGGTCCCATTGCTCGGTGCCATTTTCATATCTGAATCCGTTATCCCTGCAAAGGCTGCTGCTAACTAATCTTATTTCTGTCAGATCTTTACTTTTCCTGTAATCAATATTGCTGTTCTTTAGCTCCCAGGAGTTAAAAGGTGCAATAATATCTTCTATCTCCATAGCATCTGCAGGATCTTCTTCAAGTCTCTGATTAAGAGTGCTGCTCCAGTTGGCTACACCCCAGAAACGGCTCAGGGCCCAACCCAGATAACCTCCTTTTTCATAAATAGTATAACTCAGTGCTATAGCCGGGGCATTTCCTCTTTTCATTGCAATATCTTTCTGCTGCAGAGCCTCCGCATCCATTCTGACCCAATCTGTGCTCCTTATGTTTGTACCTACATTTTCAAGCATGAACATATCAAGATACGGAGACATTCTTTCAAGATTCAAAGCAATGGAGTTCAGGACTATTGGTCCGGTGCTTGAACAGCATGTCAGCAAGGGTTTTTCACCAACTATACTTTTAACAAGCCTGACATGGTCAGCAATAATATCCATTTTCATTTTTACCCAATCCCTGAATTCAGGATTTTCATAATTTCCCCAAAGCAACATTGGTTTGGAAGTATCTCCCCAAAACAGTTTTTCTCCGAAAGGAGGGATCTCATGACCATATTCCCTCTTAAACCTCTCCCTGCAATGAACACAGCCACATGTTGCCAGTCCGGCATAGTCGCACATATCATCTACTTCAATCAGGTCAAATGGGACATCCTTCATCAGACGTCTCAGATATTTTGAATGCATATCCAGGAAATCAGGATTGTTATGACAGAATGCTTCCATCTGGTATTGGGCAGCATAACCCCTTGAGCCATCACGCAGATCGACCTCACAAATATCCCTGAAAAAATGACCTTCATATTGTGCTGTCTCTGCTGCAACAGGATCATGGAACAGAAGTGTATGGTGCCTTTGCTCCTTATGAAGTTTTCTGAACTCTTTCTCACCACGTGGTCTCTCTACATGATTGCAGGAATAGTGATCCATGAATCGAATGTCATACTTATGCAGCTCATCACAGACATTTGCATAATAACCATGAAGCTGGCCAAAGTAATTTGAGAAATCGAAGCGTATGTGAAACCCAAAATTTATTGCAGTATCTATCCCGGCTTTTGAGAATGCCTCAGCTCTTCTTTTTATCCTGTCAACAATTTTTTTCTGAGGCCATTGAAGGTCCTCGATGCCGCACCACCAGCTTGCCGCCCTGTGAGGAGCGAACTTTAGTTCATCAACAGGATATGAAAAACCTTCTATTTAAGAAAGTCATGACATTAGCAGTTTCCTTTCTTCTGATGTCAGTTTTTATTGTTCAGCAAGGCTGCAATATGCCAAAAGCTGATACAAGTCTTGAATTTGAATATGTAGATCCTCTTGAAAAGGTTCTTGCTGAAGCCTCTTATTTTCCGCCAAAGGAGGCATTGTCAGAGGTTGTACGGGGTGAACATGCAACACTTCAGTTCATTGTCCGGTCAGCTTTTTCAATATCTGACCTGAAAGTATCTGTTTCTCCGGCTGTCATGGACGGCAAGAGCCTTCCTGAAACCAAAGCCGGATTTGTCGGATATGTTAAGGTAGGACGTACTATATGGGATTATTCACGCGACAGAATAGTCTCATCATCAGGTTACTACCCTGATCCGATTCTGGAGCAGGAATCTGTTGATGTCGATTTTGGAAATACACAGCCGATATGGATATCTGTTCCAATCCCTGCTGATGTTTCACCAGGAGAATATAAGGGTACAGTAACAATCACAGGGATAAATGGGAGAAGGAAATTCAAACTATTAAACGATTATACAATAAAGGTTTACCCGGTTACACTTGAAAAACCTACTCTATGGGTAACTAACTGGTTTTCTATTAGTCCGGGACAGATGAGATGGATGAATGGGGGCAATCTGTTTGAAGAATATTCTGACAAGCACTGGGAATACATCAGAACACTCGCCAGAAAAATGGCTGATTATCATCAGAATGTTGCAATTATTTCTCCCCTGGCTCTTTCTGAATTCAAATATGAAGGCGGAAAGTGGAATATCGATTTTGCCAGATTTGACAGAGTTGTCGGGATATTTATTGAGGAAGGTGTAATAGGAAGGATAGAAGGCGGACATATCGGAGGCAGGGAAAGCACATGGCTTTCACAGTTTGTTGTTATGGTACCAAATAAGATGAATGACCCGGAGAAAAAATTTCTTAACCTTCCGATATCTGATCCTTCTGCACAGGAATTTTATAAAGAGTTTTTTCCGCTTTTGGATAAGCATCTGAAAGATAAGGGATGGGATAAGAATTATTTACAACACCTTGCAGATGAGCCTATTGAAGAAAATATAAAAAGCTACATTGAGATTGCAAAATTTGTAAGAAAACTTGTTCCGGATTTTAAGTTCATAGACGCCTGTCACAGTAAAAACCTGGGAGATGTACTTGATGTATGGGTACCTCAGCTTGATTTCATGGACAGGGATTTCACGTTTTATAATGAACAGAATAAAAAGGGAAAAGAAGCCTGGTTCTATACCTGTCTCTCTCCCAAAGGTGAATATGTTAACAGGTTCATCGAGTTACCGTTGCTGAGAACAAGATATATGCACTGGCTCAATTTCAAATACAACATACCGGGATATCTTCACTGGGGCCTCAATTACTGGAACAATTCAGATCCTTTCGGGGAGCAGACATCAATACAATATGAAGGCGGAAATATTCTTCCCGGTGGCGACAGCTGGATTATCTACCCGAAAGATGGCAAACTTTTTAGTTCAATTCGTTATGATGCAATGAGAGACGGGATTGTTGATTATGAATTGTTCCGTATGCTTGAGAAAAAGGATTCGGTAAAAGCCAGGGATATAATTAACAAGGTTATCTACAGCTTTAACAGGTATGATAATAATATTGAAGCTTTCAGGGCGCATAGGAGGAACATTATGGAGTTGTTGTCAGAGTAAGTGGATAATTTCATAATTAGTCTATTTTTGCTGACTTTATCAGATATCCAAAATAATTTTTAATGAATAAAATTGAAATACTGAAAGCACGGATTAATAATCCTGAAAATAAAGTTTTTACTGACCTTTATGGATCAGATAAGAAAGTTCTTAATGAACAGTCACTTCGTTATTCTTCTCTGCTTGACCGCTTTGTTGAATTTTCAGGAGCAGATGACCCTGTGTTTTTCAGTTCTCCGGGAAGGACAGAGATAGGTGGAAATCATACAGACCATAATT
>JADKBL010000007.1 GCA_016718875.1 Bacteroidota bacterium | reverse complement strand
CAGAAACCATCAAATTGCGCTTTCTGATAAGTCTGAATGATTTTTTGTCCATTTACATAAAAATCGAAAGACATATCTTCCTGTCCTGATGGTGCTAGGGTTTCAATATTTTTTGTTGTTCTTAATAACGAATTATCAATACCTCTGCTAACGACAGAAATAAATTCAGGATTTGAAATTAGGTTTCTGTAATTGCCAAAAACAAAATCTGGAGGCGGTGTGTCTTCAGGAAGTGGGATGCCTCCAATAGTCATGGATTGTTCTTCAATTGGCTTTTTTAGAATTGAAAGGGATTCTTGCTTAATTGCCAGATCAAAATCTTGAATAAGTCTTTCAAAGTCATTGTCATAGTTATCCGATTTGCCTAATGGTCTTACTGGACCCCATAGGAACTCCTATCGGCATTCCAGTTGTCAACCGAGTATACATGTTAGACGGAATATCCCTATCGTCTGGGGAAAAGAGATAAACCTTATCAAATGTCAATAATGCCCGTTTAACGTGATTTTGGATTGTAGGGCTTTTCTGTTGGAATAATCAACGTACTATCTATCATGGTATGAAGGTATTATGCATAACTTGTTTATATACCAACATAAAGTAACTCTAATCCTCTAATTTAGTATTTTATAGTCACTTTTTGTTTCATTTATATCCCTTAAATACTCCTACAATTTTCTCTCAAAACCAGCCTTCAACTCAAACTCCCGCCACGTCAGTCCCAAAAGCAAAATGACCAACATCGCCTATAAAATGCTTTGCTCCTCATACTACATAACCGGAATCAGACCCAACAAAATGGCATTGCAATCCAAATTTATGAAAAAGGGGGCAGGAATGGAAGGGGTGTTGAAAAAAATATAGGCGACAGGCAACCGGCTACAGGCTACAGGCTACAGGCAAAGAATTTAACCACGGAGTTCACGGAGGTCGCCTTCGGCTGTGCACGGAGGGACACAGAGGAAAAGTCATTTGGCTTCGCCGTCATTTTTGGTGATTTGGCTGCGCCGTCATTAGTGGTCATTTGGCCTGCGGCCGTCATTGGTTGTTGACTACCTGCTGATCATTCAATCGAATGACTATCGAATGACTATCGAATGACCAACTTATGACTAAAACAAAGAAGGTGCCTGTAACAGCACCCTCTTAATTCATAAATCAGCATCCAATCTCCTAAACGAGGATCTTTGTTGTAAGGTTTGTGATACTCTTGTTTATATCGCCAAAGAAGTCCATATCTCTCGACTGGTCCTGCTCAACAATCATATACTTCATGCCGGCAATGTCCTTAACTGCAAGTATATCCTTAAAGTTAATGACTCCCTCACCTACAGGTGCAAAGTCCTTCACTCCCACTGTTGTAAAGAATGGAGCTTCATTGGTGTACATATCTTTCATGTGGAAAAGCTGGAAACGGCCCGGGTATTTCTTGATTATCTCAATCGGGATTCTGACCTGCCTTGGATGTCCAGAAAAGGTCGAGTTCCATTGTTACAAGATCCTTATCGAGTTCAGCAAGGAATATGTCAAAATAGGGCACTTTGCCTTCAACAGTATCAAATTCGAAGTTATGGTTGTGGTAACCGAATACCATGCCATTCTCCTTCATTATACCGCCTACAAGGTTCCAGTCGGCAACCATCTTCTGGTAACTGGCAACTGTCTTCCTTGCCTCTTCAACCACCCATGGCTGCACGCAGTACTTAACTCCAAGCTTTGCATGGTCTTCTGCCATCTTCTTTGCATTGTCGAGTGTAATACCCTGAGCTTCAACCTGAGTATGGCTGCTTAATACTTCCATTCCAAGGTCATTCACAAGCTTTTTGAATTCAACGGGATCCATTCCGTAGAATTTACCGTCTTTGTAGCCGGCCAGTTCGAGGTATTTGTAACCGGCATCCGATACCTTCTTCAGTGAACCGGGCACATCGGTTCCCATGGCATCGCGGATTGTATAGAGCTGAAGTCCGATCCCGAATGTTTTCGGATCAGCTGCTGCAACCGGTGCGGGAGCGCCGCCCGACTTGCAGGAGTTCTGTGTCAGTACAAAAGCACCCAGGGCACCTGCGGCCGACACTCTGAGAAAATCTCTTCTTGAACGTGTTGTTTTCATGACTGGATTAAAAATTTATAGGTTATACACTTTATTTACCTTTAAGACTCAAAAATTGAGCGAATAAAATTAGCATATTACTCTCAATATCCGACAGGGGTGGAAAAAATTCGTGTAATAATGGTAATTTCGTGAGGCATTCTGAGTGGGAAGATTTTTAAACACAGAGGACACGGAGTCCCGATAGCTATCGGGATTACACAGAGGACACAAAGGTTAAGCTCAAAGAGAAAGGGTTCTCGCAAAGACGCTAAGACGCAAAGAGAAAGGGTTATTGATTTAAAAACATGGCAGAGATAATACTAACCGAAGACGGCTCACATACGCTGTTTGTTCCGGAGATGAATGAGCATTACCATTCAATTCACGGGGCGATACAGGAGTCGCAGCACATCTTTATTAAATGCGGATTCGATGCCTGCAAAGCTGATCCTCTTAACATACTTGAGATTGGTTTCGGGACGGGGCTTAATGCATTTCTTACTGCAATAAAAGCATGCAGCGGAAATCGTTCTGTTCATTACACCTCCATTGAGAAATACCCTCTGCCGGGAGAGATCACATCTTCCCTCAATTATCACAGGATAATGGGTGAAGACACGCGTGAACTGTTTGAACTGATCCACAGATCACCATGGAACACGGATGTGAAAATCTGCAATAATTTCATACTAAATAAGATAGAAGGAGATGTAACAGCTTCAATCCCTCAAGGTGAATATGACCTTATTTATTTTGATGCCTTCGGACCCGACAAGCAGCCTGAGATGTGGACCAGGGATGTGTTTGAAAGAATTGCGGCAGTGACTAAAGAAAACGGCATATTTGTAACATATTCGGCAAAAGGAGAGGTAAAAAGGAACCTGCGAAGCTGCGGATTTAACGTCACTTTGCTGCCCGGACCGCCCGGGAAACGCCAGATAATCAGGGCTGATAAAAAAGCATATTAAAATTATCAGCCTCTCTGTTTTGCTACAAGTAAAGTATTATCTTAGCGCAAATTTTAAAATTAAAAATAATCAGTATGAAAATCAAGTTATTTGTTGTCGTGACAGTTGTTGCAACTCTATTGTTTGGCTCATGCGGAACAGGATCAGTTAAGGGTCAGAAACTGAAAAACAGAGTCGATTCTTTATCATATGCTTTTGGTATTGTTAACTATAATGCGCTTGCAGCAGACAGTCTCAATCTTGAGCCTATGCTTGTTGCAAAAGCCATGCTTGATGGAAAAGACGGAAAAGCAGCTATGTCGGATGAGGAAGCCCGCACATTCATTATGGCTTTCATCAACGAGCGCGAGAAAGCAAAATCAGCTAAAAAAGCAGAAGAGAATAAAGTCAATTTCAAGGAATATATTGATCAGAATGAAAAATTCCTTGCAGAAAATAAGAATAAATCAGGTGTTACAACAACTGCCAGCGGTCTTCAGTATGAGGTTGTTAAGATGGGAACAGGTGCAAAACCAACCACTGAAAGCATGGTAAGGGTTCATTATACCGGGACACTTATAGACGGAACCGAATTCGATTCATCAGTAAAAAGAAATCAGCCTGCTGAATTCCCTGTTTCAGGTGTAATCGCAGGATGGACAGAAGCTCTTCAGCTGATGCCTGTGGGTTCAAAGTTCAAGCTTTACATACCTCAGAGCCTTGCTTACGGCGAAAACGGAGCAGGTGAGGTTATTAAGCCTTATTCAACTCTTATATTTGATGTTGAGCTTCTCGATATTATCAAGCAGTAATGGCTACAGCAGAGATACACACAGCAAAAGGTGTAATGAAGGTAAACTTCTTTGAAGCTGATGCTCCGAAGACAGTTGAGAACTTCGTAACACTTGCGAAAAAGGGTTACTATGACGGACTTGCATTTCACAGGGTCATACCCGATTTCGTGATCCAGGGAGGCTGTCCTCATTCAAAGAACATCAGCGACCCCAGAGTGGGAACCGGTGGTCCGGGTTATTCCATCAACTGTGAACTCACAGGCGGAAACCAGTATCACGACAAGGGCGTTCTTTCAATGGCTCATGCCGGTAGAAACACAGGCGGTTCTCAGTTCTTCATCTGCCATAGCAGGAACAACACCAAGCATCTCGACAGACAGCATACCTGTTTCGGGAAGGTGTATGAAGGTCTTGACGTTATAGATAAGATTCGCCAAGGTGACAAAATAGAAAAGATTGTTATTCACGAAAAAGAAGAGGAATAGAAAATGGCATTTGAAATCACAGGTAAAGTAATCGATATAGCCCCTGTTAACCAGGTGAGCGACAAGTTCAAGAAAAGAGAGTTTGTCATTGAAAAGAAAGAAACAGGCGGGGCAGCTGTTTTCATCGACTACATAAAATTCCAGCTTGTGCAGGATAAATGCGATCTCATCAATGAATCTTTCATGAATGAAGAGATCAAGATATGGTTCAATCTCAAAGGTAACAGGTGGGAAAAAGAGGGTAAAGTGAATTACTTCACGAATCTCGACGCCTGGAAAATCGAAAGGCTGTCGGCACAGACCAGGGAACAGGCTGTTCAGTCGCGTCCTTCAATTGACGATATACCACCCGAAAATGATGAACTAAGCGATCTGCCATTCTAAAGCTAAAATACCAGAGGCTGTCCATATACCGGGCAGCCTTTTTAAATTATAAAATATGAAACGTCTATATATTATACTTCTGGCTGCAACCTTTTCTGCAGCAGGTTTTGCCCAGGTAACTGAAAATCAGACTCCTCTCCTTCCCGGACAGGTCCAGCTTCCGTATAACAGGCTTATACAGCCGGCAGGCTTTCAGATATTCTTTGGTGATGAATCACGTGAAAATCATGCTCTCGATGCTGCACTTTCGCCAGACAGGAAATGGCTGGTAGTGGAAGAGAGATACAGCATTGTATTTATCAGCACTGAAGACAATACTGTTAAAGTAACACTCCGTAATGATGACATTCCCGACCTGAAAGGCGGGATGAATACATACTCAGGGATAACCTGGTACAAGGGAGAAAACGGCCCCGAGGTTTTCTGGAGCCTTACCGGACGAAACAGGCTCTCATATGTTGCTTCAGCCCGTTGGGACGGGAAAAAAGCTGAATTCAAAAGGAAGCTCACGTACAAACCTGCCAGGGGTGTATCCTCTGCCCTGCCTAATGAACTTGTAATACAAAAGGAAAACGGTAAAGACTATATCTATGTGGTACTCAACGGCAATAATGACCTTGTTAAACAGGATCTTGCAACAGGCGATACAATATGGACTGTCAGTCCGGGTGTTGCACCTTATGGTATAACATACGCTGCAGGGAAGCTTTATGTTACAAACTGGGCAGGAAGACATCCTGAAGAGGGAGATAAAGATGTTGCAGGAGTGCCCTGGGGAAAGGCAAGGGTTGACAACCAAAATGCCGGAGGAGCAACCCGTGAAGGGAGTGTTGCTGTAATTGACCCTTCATCGGGAAAAATTCTGAAAGAGATATTGACAGGACTGCATCCAAATGAGATTACATGCAGCCGCGACGGAAAATTTGTTTACGTTACAAATTCAAACAGCGACAATATCTCCGCAATAAAAACAACATCCGATGAAGTATCGGAAACTATCAGTGTGAGACTGCAGCCTGAGATAAACCCTTTTTTCGGTGATTCCCCGAACGGACTGTCTCTTTCATCGTGCGGAAAGATACTTTATGTTGCCAACGGAATGGATAATGCCATTGCCGTGATATCGCTCGGGAAAAATGCTGCGTTAAGATCGAAACTTTCTGAGAGTAAAGTCACAGGCTTTATACCAACCGGCGTATATCCTTCCGCAATAGCCCTTTACAAATCGCTGATGTATGTCTGCAACCTTGAAGGATCAGGAGTCATGTACGGATTAACTGATCCAAAGACAAGCAATACCGTCTATAATTCACATAATCTGCCGGCAACAGTTTCAGTAATAGAAGTTCCTAAGAAGAAAGCACTTAAGGCTTATACGGATACAGTGATAGCTGTCAATAATCTGTCCAGGGCAACAATTGCCAGGGAGAAACCCCGCGACGGGATGAAGCCGTTACCTGTGCCTGAAAGGATCGGTGAACCATCTGTATTCAAACATGTCGTATATATTATAAAGGAGAACAGGACCTACGACCAGATACTCGGGGATATGAAAAAAGGAAGAGGTGATGCTGGTCTGTGTATTTATGGTGAGGAGATCACCCCGAACCATCATAAGCTGGCTGATGAGTTCATTCTGCTCGACAATTTCCTTGTTTCAGGCAAATGCTCGGCTGAAGGTCACCAGTGGACAGATGCGTCGATAGTAACTGATTATATTGAAAAGAATATGAGAGCCTGGTTCAGAAGTTATGCCCATGTGCAGACCGATGCTCTTGTATATGCCCCGTCAGGATTCCTTTGGGATAATGCCCTGAAAAATAATCGGTCGGTGAAGATATATGGAGAAGCTTCAATACCGGTAATTAAGAATAACCTTAAGTGGAAAGATATTTATGGGAAATACCTTAAAGGGGAAAAAATTGATTTCTACAATGAAACAACAATTGATCCTGTTAAACCGATCCTGAGCCAGACATATCCTTCATACGGGAATCATGAATTTTCGGATGTGATGAGGGCTGATGTCCTGATCAGGGAGCTGAAGGAATACGAGAATAAGGAAGGCGACCAGCTACCTGAACTGATGATAGTTGCTCTGCCAAATGATCATACGGCTGGAACTCGTCCCGGAACACCTACACCAAGGGCCATGGTTGCAGATAATGATCTTGCACTCGGACGCATCGTTGAAGCATTTTCGAATAGCAGGTTCTGGAAGGAAACAGTAATTTTCGTTGTAGAAGATGATTCACAGGGCGGATGGGATCATATATCACCATATCGTACTGTAAGTTATGTGATAAGTCCATACTCAAGGCTTCAAAGTGTTAACCACACCTATTACACACAGCCATCAATGGTAAGGACCATTGAACAGATACTTGGCATGCCTCCTATGAATATACAGGATGCGATCGCCAACACAATGGCAGACTGTTTTGGCACTGAAGCTGACCTTACTCCATACAAAGCAGTCCTTAATAATATCCCGATTGATGAGATGAATCCGGAGCTTACCGGCCTGGACGGAAGAGAGCTGCATTTTGCAAAGAAGAGCATGCTTCCCGTATTCGATGGCATTGATGCCGGAAAGGATGATCTTCTTAACAGGATTTTATGGTTCGATGCTAAAGGGAATTCACCTTACCCTGCAAAATACGCAGGTGCTGAAGCAGATGATGAAGATGAAGGGGAGGGATTGTATGACTAATCCACTTGTAAGCCAATGGGAAACGCCATTCGCAACTCCTCCTTTTAACCTGATAAAACCAGGTCACTTCAGGGAAGGTATCGAAGAAGCAATTAAAATTGCCGAATCGGAGATTGACAGGATAACAGTCAATCAGGAACCGCCATCGTTTGAAAATACTATTGAGGCACTTGAAAGATCGGGAGAATATCTAAGCAGGATCACATCGCTTCTTTTCAACCTTAACAGTGCTGAGACCAGCAATGAATTTCAGGCTGTCACCCAGGAGGTATCACCAATACTGACAAAATTCTCAAATGATATTACTCTCAACAAAAAGCTTTTCGAACGAATTGATAAAATATTCGAAAACAGAGAGTCACTAAACCTGAACAGTGAACAGGATCTTCTTCTTGAAAAGAGTCACCGGAACTTCATCCTGGGAGGAGCTGCATTAAAGGAAAAAAAGAAGCAACGGTTTCGTGAGATATCAATGGAACTCTCAATACTGGCTTTGAAATTTGATGAGAATGTGCTTGAAGAGACAAACTCATGGGAACTTCATCTGACTGACAAGGCTGATCTTGAAGGACTTCCGGAAAGCTCGGTTGAAGCAGCAGCCGAAGAGGCAAAAAGCAGGGAAAAACAAGGATGGGTTTTCACTCTTCATTTTCCAAGTTACATGCCTTTCATGCAATATTCGGCTAAAAGAGAACTTCGTGAGAAGCTATTGAAAGGCCATACTTCGAGGGCATTCAGGGGAAACAGTAATGATAACAGCAAACTTGTAATCAGTATGGTCAATCTCAGGCTTGAACTGGCCAAAATGCTGGGATTCAGGAATTATGCCGAAATGGCGCTTACCGACAGGATGGCAAATACACCCTCAAAAGTGCATAAACTTCTATCGAGGCTCCATGATGCATCAAAACCTGCAGCCTACAGGGACCTTGAAAACATCCGGAAAATTGCCCTCAGAAACGGACATGAGGGAGAGATAGAAAGGTGGGACTGGTCATTTTACTCTGAAAAGCTTAAGAAGGAACTGTACGATTTTGATGATGAGCTGCTAAAGCCATACTTCCGTCTCGAAAATGTTGAAAAGGCTATTTTTGATCTGGCAAAAACACTTTACGGTATTACATTCAGGCAGAACCTCAATATTCCTGTGTACCACCCTGAAGTAAAGACCTTCGAAGTATACGACAAAAAAGGTGAATTGCTTGCAATATTTTATACCGATTATCACCCACGTCCCGGTAAGAGCGGAGGAGCCTGGATGACAAGCTACAGGGATCAGAAAAAACTTAAAGATGCCAATATCAGGCCGCTCATTTCGATAGTTGCAAACTTCACCAGGTCTACCGAATCAAAACCTTCCCTCCTGTCATTCAATGAACTCACAACCTTTCTTCACGAGTTTGGACATGCCCTTCACGGAATGCTTTCGCAATGCACATATGAAAGTCTGGCTGGAACCAATGTAGCGCGCGATTTTGTGGAGCTGCCCTCCCAGTTCATGGAGAATTATGCATATGAAAAAACATGGCTTGATACATGGGCCGCACATTACATAACCGGAGAAAAAATTCCTGAGGAGGTTATAAAAAAGATCAAGGAAGCCTCGGTTTTCAATGAAGGATATGCCTGCTACAGGCAGCTGGGATTCGGTATTCTCGATATGGAATGGCACTCTGTGACTTCACCTGTTAATACAGAAGTAGGTGAATTTGAATCAGCTGCCCTGAAAAATACAGAACTCTTTCCGGAGGTAAGCGGATCAAACACAAGCTGTTCATTCTCTCATATTTTTGCAGGAGGCTATGCAGCAGGTTATTACGGATACAAGTGGGCCGAGGTGCTCGATGCAGATGCTTTCAGCTTCTTCAGTGAGAAAGGTATTTTTAACAGCAGGGTCGCAGCATCATTCCGGAAAAATATTCTTGAAAAAGGAGGATCGGAAAAACCAATGGAGTTATATAAAAAGTTCAGAGGCAAGGAACCTTCAATTGAACCGTTATTAAAACGCAGTGGTCTGAAATAAAATTGAATCTGCGCCAATCAGCGCGATCTGCGGGACAAAAGATTTTCTTCTATCCCTATATATCTGCATCGCATAATTACGCAAAAGGTAGAAGTTAGGATTTTCCTTAAACTTCAATTATATTTACAACACTTCGTTATTTGATTCATGTCAAAGCTACTGATCTACATATCAACCAATTACACCAATAAATCATGATTCTTTTCTTCGAATGCGATTCAAAAAACATTATAGCTACAGGAACTACATCCCGGCTGCCACAGAGTGAAATCGACAAACTGATATGGCTGTTTGGAAATGCAACTCTGATCGCTAAGGAACAGATAGAAGGCATGTTCATCGGACCAAGGAAGGAGATGATAACTCCATGGAGTACAAATGCCGTCGAGATCACCCAGAATATGGGAATATCAGGTATCATCCGAATTGAGGAGTTTCATGCCGCATCATCAAAAAATCCTCATTATGATCCGATGCTTCAGGCGCTTTACAAGTCGCTCGACCAGAAAATATTTACAATTGAAAGAAAGCCTGAACCTGTTTTCTATATTGATGATATTGCTGAATACAATCATAAAGAGGGTCTGGCACTTAACCCCGATGAGGTTGAATACCTGAACAGGCTTAGTAAAACACTCGGAAGAAAACTGACTGACAGCGAGGTGTTCGGATTTTCGCAGGTAAACTCTGAACACTGTCGCCATAAGATATTTAACGGAAAGTTTATAATAGATGGAAAGGAGAAGGAAAAAACTCTCTTCCAGATGATTAAAGAGACCACAAAAACAAATCCCAATCACGTAGTATCTGCTTACAAAGACAACTGTGCATTTCTTGGCGGACCTGAAGTTGAACAGTTTGCTCCAGCTACACAGGACAAATCTGACTACTTCAAAATAACTGACTATGAATCTGTACTTTCAGTGAAAGCAGAGACTCATAATTTCCCTACAACCGTTGAGCCTTTCAACGGGGCATCAACTGGTACCGGCGGTGAGATCAGGGACAGGATAGCAGGAGGAAAAGGAGCATTCCCTATTGCCGGAACAGCTGTTTATATGACATCATATCCCCGCCCCGACGGACCAAGGCCCTGGGAAAAAGCAACAGAAGAGAGAAAATGGCTTTACCAGACACCGGAAGATATTCTGATCAAGGCATCAAACGGGGCAAGTGATTTTGGTAATAAGTTCGGACAGCCTCTGATCTGCGGTTCCGTATTCACTTTCGAACACTTTGAGAACCTGAAGAAATTCGGTTACGACAAGGTTATAATGCTTGCCGGCGGAATAGGAATAGGCAAGAAAAAAGACAGCGAAAAGGATACACCTGAAAAAGGTGACAAGATTGTACTTCTCGGCGGTGACAACTACAGGATCGGTATGGGCGGAGGTGCTGTATCTTCAGTTGATACAGGCAAATACGACAGCTCCATTGAACTGAATGCGGTTCAGAGAGCCAATCCCGAGATGCAGAAAAGAGTATATAATGCTATACGCGCACTCAGCGAATCGGAGAATAATCCGGTTGTTTCAATTCATGACCATGGTGCCGGTGGACATCTAAACTGTCTCTCTGAGCTAGTAGAGGCAACAGGAGGAAAAATTGATATAAGCAAACTGCCGGTAGGCGATCCAACCCTTTCTGCAAAGGAGATAATAGGCAACGAGTCGCAGGAGCGTATGGGGCTGGTAATAAGGAAGACAGATATAGATACACTGCGCAGGATTGCAGAGAGGGAAAGAGCACCCTTCTATGTTATCGGCGAAGTTACAGGCGATATGCAGTTTACTCTGGAGAACCCTGTAACCGGAGAGAAGCCAATTGATATGGCACTAGCCTCACTTTTTGGTGATCCTCCCAAAACAATAATGAAAGACAGCAAGGCAACAGATGTCTATGCAGATCCGGAATATGACCAGGAAAAGATACAGCAGTATGCCGAACAGGTACTTCAGCTGGAGGAAGTTGCCTGCAAAGACTGGCTTACCAACAAGGTTGACAGATCGGTAACCGGACGTCTGGCAAAGCAGCAATGTGCCGGACCTCTTCAGCTGCCTCTTAATAACCTGGGAGCAATTGCGCTTGATTACAGAGGCAAAAAGGGAATGGCCACATCAATTGGTCATGCACCGGCTGCAGGACTTATTAATCCGGGTGCAGGATCAGTTCTGTCGATTGCCGAGTCGCTGACAAACATAATATGGGCACCATTGGCAGATAACCTGAAAAGTGTTTCGCTCTCAGCCAACTGGATGTGGCCATGCAGGAATCAGGGTGAAGATGTCAGGCTGCATGAAGCAGTTAAAGCAGCCGGTAAGTTTGCCATCGAGCTGGGGATAAATATCCCAACAGGAAAGGACAGTCTTTCGATGACACAAAAATACAGGGATGAAGTTGTCTACTCTCCCGGCACTGTAATCATTTCAGCATCAGGTGAGATAAGTGATATAAGGAGTATTGTGGAACCGGTTGTTGTCAATGATCCTTTTACAAGCCTGCTCTATATCGACATGAGTCGCGACAGTCTCAAAATTGGCGGAAGTGCATTTGCGCAGATACTTAACAGGCTTGGCAGCGAAGCTCCCACAGTTAAAGACCCTGCCTATTTTAAAGAAGCATTCAATACTATCCAGGATCTTATTAAAAAAGGCAAGGTACTGGCAGGTCATGATATTTCAGCCGGCGGTATGCTGACAACCCTTCTGGAGATGTGTTTCTCAAATACTGAAGGAGGAATAACAATCAACCTCACTTCAATGGAAGAGGATGATCTCGTAAAGCTGCTCTTCAGCCAGAACCCTGGGGTAATAATTCAGGTAAGGGATGAAATTGAAGTAGCTGAGATACTTCTTGAAAGCGGCATCTCCTATTTCTCAATAGGACATCCCGTTCATGACAGGAAGCTCTTTATAAAGAACAACCGAAGGTCTCTTGAACTTGATATTGATGCACTCAGGGACAAATGGTTCAAAACATCCTATCTTCTCGACAGAAAACAATCGGGAGAAAAGCTCTCCCTGGAGCGTTTTCAAAACTATAAGAAACACGGCCTTAATTTCTATACCGCTGATTTTGACGGAACTTTCAAAACACTTGGGATTAGTCCTGAAAGAAGAAAAAAATCAGGTATAAAAGCCGCAATTATACGTGAGAAGGGAGTCAATGGCGACCGTGAGATGGCATATGCACTTTACCTGGCAGGATTTGATGTTAAGGATGTTCATATGACCGATCTGATATCGGGAAGAGAGACACTTGAAGATATCAGCATGATTGTTTTTGTCGGAGGGTTTTCCAATTCCGATGTGCTTGGCTCAGCCAGGGGATGGGCAGGTGCTTTCAGGTATAATGAAAAGGCAAGGATAGCACTTGAAAAATTCTATAAACGCCAGGATACTCTTTCGCTAGGAGTCTGTAACGGATGCCAGCTTATGTCGGAACTGGGTCTTGTATATCCCGATCATAAAGAGATGCCAAAGCTTCAGCACAACAGTTCACATAAATTTGAATCGGGATTCCTCGGGGTAAAAATATTGCCGAATAATTCGGTGATGCTTGGAAATATGGAGGGTATGGAACTTGGAATATGGGTAGCTCACGGTGAAGGCCGGTTTGTTTTCCCGTATCCCGAGGAGAGGTATAAGGTATCAATGAAGTACAGCAATCATACCTATCCTGCAAATCCAAACGGTTCGGAACATGACGTCGCCGGATTATGTTCAGAGGATGGCCGCCATCTTGTTATGATGCCTCATCTTGAACGGGCATATTTCCCATGGCAGTGCGGATATTATCCTATTGAAAAGAGGAATGACGAAGTAACGCCATGGATAATGGCCTTTGTCAATGCAAGAAAATGGATTGAGAAAAAATCCTGATAAGGTTTTTTTACCTCACTACCGGAGTAAGGAATACTGACAGAAGCTTTGTCTTTTCACTGCCTGAATCGTCTGTTGAATTTTCAGGAAGGATCTTTTCACTTATTATCTGAATTGCAAAATGTCCCGTATCCTGGATGTATAGTGAACCCATGAATGAGTCAGCCCTGAAATATGGCAGATCGACATCGGATGAATTCAATATTACCTTATCAATGCCGGGCTGAGCCTCAAGTCTGTTATCCTGGACACTAAGCATTACTTTATTATCGTATTCAAGGTTTGTGGTATCGATTGTAGCACTTGACAGCCAAACGTTGAAACGCCCTGATTTTGACACAAACACATTCCATTCAGCAGTATTGCTTGAAGGATTGATCTTGTCACTGTAACACTCAGCCTTGTGAACATAAAGCTTAATGCTACCGTCGGCCTGCTGGTCAACTTTATTTAAAGAAGACTGAATGGTTTTCTGTTTAATTGTATTTGTATTGTTGCTGCAAGAGTAAAAGAGAGTGATCCCGATCAATAACATCAACACTGCATAAGCTCTTCTCATATTTCAGGAAATTGAATAGTTCTGTTTGTAAAATGTAAACGTACCTGATTAATAAATATTATCCGGTTGTAAAATTAGTGGCAAAGTAAATCTAAATATCTCAAACTTATGCACAGGACATAAACAATTATCCACAATGACTTGTTCAGACATTTGCCATCTCAGGTTTTGAGAGTGCTTTTAAGGCGTTGTACTTTGGTACTGAGGTTTTGGTAAGTGCTTCAGCAACAATTTCTGAGATATCAGACACTTTAACTGAAGTTGCAGAAGAAAAGGTTTTTTTGCATAATGGACATGCCGTTGCAAGAATATCAGGACACGAGGCTGTCAGTTCATTTGCGGCATCAGTGGCGATCTTTCTTCTCTGTTCCGAACTGAGTTTAAGGTTACCAAGGCTTCCTCCGCAGCACAAAGACTCTGCATCTTCATATCGGCTCTTCTCAAGTCGTGAGACATATTTAAGGATCTCCTTAGGTTCCTCATAAACCCCTGATCCTCTTCCCAGATCGCAAGGAGAATGATAAACAACATTTTTCTGTAGGAACTTAAGTGAGATAGCTTCTTTGTCAATCAGCCGCTTGATGAACTGCGAGTGATGAAGCACTTCAACGTCAAGGTGATAACTTTCACGGAATACTTTATAACAGATTGGGCAGGATGTAACAAGCATGCTTGCTCCTGATTTCCATATCATTTGTGAATTGAAATTTATAAGTTCGCGTGCCTCCCTGTCCTGACCGGCAAGCATCAGGGGCCTTCCACAGCAGGCACCGCCTTTCTCATCAATAAACTTATAATCAAGACCAGAAGCGTTAAGGATCTCAACCATTGAGTTTTTAATTGAAGGTGTCAGGTGAGTCATGCATCCGGCAAAGTATAGAACATCAGCTTTTTCAGGTGATTCTTCTGCAAGGTAGCTGTATGAAGGAGTCTCATTATCCTTTTCAGGTGTCAGAGGAAAACGGCTTCTCAGATAACCTTTGTACAGGTTTCTGTATTCATGGTCAGCACTCTTCCTTCTCCGCTCCATCATTCTGATAGGATAAAGCTCAATCCCCACAGGACATGCCTGGTCGCATCTCCCGCACATTAGACAGTTCTCTGCTATATCCTTAACATCCTCATTTCTTCTGATTCCTTTCATAAGGTAAGCTGACTGGATAGTATTAATTCCTGCTGAATAGTTCAGCTGACAGGTATCAATACAAATACCGCAGGAAGAACATGAATGTACTTCAACCTCTGAATATGAACTTTCCCTGTCTCCTGTCCTGATACCTGCGTTTCTCATAAAAATAAGAAAGATCTCAGCCGGTATATGCATATACCTTGTTACAGGCAATAAGATAAAAAAGGTACCTAGTGAAAGCGAATAAAGCCACCAGAATGGGTAAGCCATCTCCTGGGTAGGGAGGAATGAAGCCAGAAATGATCCCAGCGATCCGGTAAGAAAGCTGCCTGTTTCATATGCACCGCATGTAAAGCTTTCAGCTATCAGGCGACTTGGAAATATAAGCCAGAGCGAGGTAAGTGCAATTTTATCGGATACCCCGAGTTTTGTTGTTTTCTTCACCCCGACTGCAGGGGACCAGAATCTCTTCAGTACAGCAAGGAGAAGTCCTGAAAGAATAAAGGCAAGAATAAGATCCATCAGGAAGCCATATGCTGCCTCAAATCCTGAGCGGCCGTGTTCAGGATTAAAGAACCTGAAAAATATTGCCTTGTAAGGGGCATTGAGGTGCTTTGTTCCGAACACATCAGCTTCAACTGTTCCGAAAAATATAAGGAGGAACCAGCCAAATGCCAGGCTCATATGCATATAGCCAAGTCTCCAGTTGGTTTTAAGTATCTTTCTGTGAATCAGACTCTCCATAAAGATCTCTTTAAGACTCATTGCAAAAGCAGGTCCGAAGAAACCTCTCTGCAGTCTTAATTTATCAGCCCTGGACAGTTCACGGAACCAGATTACAGAGCGGCCCACTGCATACAGGACTATAAAATACAGTCCAATGTTAAACGGTATGACAAAAGGATCAAACTGCATGGTTCTCAGCTTTTTGGTATGCCTCTTTTGCAAGAGTTATTACATTTCGCGTATTAACGCCTCTCGGACAAACAAGAGTACATTTTCCGCAGAGCATGCATTTTCTTATTGTTTTGTTTATCTCTTTGTTTTCACCTCTTTTAATAAGAATATTGAGTTCGCGGAGACTGAATTTTGTAAAGCCGGCTGCAGTGCATGTTGCAGAGCAGCATCCGCATTCGATGCACCTTAGGAAAGAAGGCTCCATTTCAGAAATATATTCTGAAATTCGTCTGTCATTCGACTCGTAATCGATGAAGCGTGCTTTAGTTATTGTAAATCCGAACCTGCTCATACTATTTCCCGGTATTTTTCATATACCTTATCACTTCGGTGGCAGCTGCCCTCGCATGCGAAATTGTTTCAGGAATGCTCATCGGGGCTGTACAGGTACCTGCATAGAAAACACCGTTTTCATTACTTAGATTACTGCCATAGTGATTATCTATACTGCTGAAAAATCTGTTGCTCCCGGTTGAAAGATGAAGATCTGAAGATATCTTCCTTCCTCCTTCCGACATCTCCATGCCAGCCATCAGAACCAGCATGTCGAGTTCAATCCTGATAGGACGTCCTGCCAGGGTATCTTCTGCTTTAATCACCAGACTGCCATTATGAGCCACACCAACCTCTGACACTTTTCCCCGTATGAAACTCACTGCATGTTTTTCCTGTGCTTCAAGATACAATTCTTCATAATGTGCTCCGCCCATTCTCATATCCATATAGAAACAGAAAACCTTTGATGACGGTAGTTTTTCCCTAAGTTCAATTGCCTGCTTAACTGCAGTTACACAACAAAGCTTTGAGCAATAAAGGTTTCCTGATTTTTCATCGCGGGAACCTACACAATGAACAAGTCCGATTTTTGAAGGAGCCTTTCCATTTTTAAGCAATATATCACCGGCACGGAACATTTTTTCCAGGTCAGCAGATGTGATCACGTTATCATATATTCCATATCCGTATTCCTCCTTTTTCTCACTTCTGAAAAGGTCGAATCCGGTAGCAACAACAATTGCACCGGCTTCAATCTCATCACCAGCAGAAGTTCTCAGGTGGAAATTACCCTTGTTACGTTCAATTTTTTCTGTTTGTCTATTTTTGAGTATACTGATATTCCTGTTCTCTGCAATATCATTGAGATAGGAAACAACTTCAACACTGTTGCGACGATCAGGAAAAAGGTGATACCAGTCAAGGAGGTGCCCTCCTATTTCCTGTCCTTTTTCAATTATTATCACCGGGTAGCCAGCCATAGCCAGCTGTCCGGCTGCTTCAATCCCTGCTGCTCCTCCTCCGATAACAATTACATTTTTACTCATTATCAGACGTTAATAAGGTTTTGAGGTAAAGGCATCTGGTGTCCGTCTTTTGTTTTGAACTTATCTCCCGGATCAAACTCAATTCCCAGTTTTCTTAGAAGAGGTTCAGATTGAACCATGTGATATTGAATTCCAAGGTCCCATGGGTTAAAACCAAGAACCAGTCCTGCAAGCTCTTCGTAGGTAAGAACAGGCACCGATTCCCCATTTACTCCATATGTCAACCCTTCCATCTCCTTAATTGTGTATTGCCATCTGTCCATGAACATACTGCAGCCCGGGCAATTTGTCAGGACCAGATCGGGCTTAAACGGCTTCATTGATGAAAATTTCTTTGCTGTATTTGCTACTGAATAACCTCTGTTTGCCTGAACCAGGTATTGTCTGAATCCGAATCCGCAACAGTGCCTTCGCTCAGGATAATCAATGACTTTTCCACCCCAGGCATCGATCATCCCGCTCAGAACATGAGGAAATTCTGCTCCGCCAATGCCTGATTTCGGAAACATCTTGGCATAATGACAACCTATATGTTCCACAATATTTAGAGGTTCACCTGTTTCTTTATTTACCAGAAGAACTTTAGCCCTTGCAGCTATCTCATCCCTGAATTTGTAAATTATATCACTCGTGTGAGCAAGGTTCTCCGGAATATCAAATTCCCTTCCGGTAGCCTTATAAAGATATTCACGTGTTTTTGCAAGCTCTGAAGGAAAATGCTTCCATGTTTCAAGTATCTCTGTATAAAGACCGAAAGAAGTTACACATGAGATGGCAATATTTTTATAGCCTGCTTCCTTCATAAGAGCAAAATGCCTGGCTATTACTGTCATAATGGTGGCAGAAGGGACTATATCACTGTGATATCCAATTCCTGTACAGGTTGTATGAGCCGGGTTTTCATAAACATCCTTCTTCAGAACATTACGCATCAGGTTAAGAAAGAACTGCTCCGAACCAGGAAAAAAACTCTGCCTGATGCATGATCTGACATAAAAGAAATGATCATCAGCAATCTCTTTCTGATAATCTGACCATATTTTCTTTTTGCCTTCCTTATTCATCCTGCTCAGTATGAGTGTCGTTTATAGTATGATTACCATTATTTGTTGTATATACTTCTATAAAGTATTCATCCTCTGTTCCTTTTGAGAATTCGATTCCCATTTCTAATGCTTTTCTTTTAGAATGTTCTTCTATTGTATTGAAGAATTCTGTTCCACCGGTTACATCAAATATTTTCTTAAGTTCATCGAGCGCTTCCTGCGGAATTTTCCTCAGCGGACCAGTCCCTATTCCATTTAACTGGCCTCCAAGTCTTTCGAAAACATCATCGGAATTATCGAGAATATATTCCCAAATAGGTCCCTGTTCCGGATGAAGTGTTGGATTAACGGCATATGTTGCTGCACAATAGCCGTATTTAAAAATATTCTCACCCACAGTCCTTTTGATAGCCAGCTGTTGTCGTCCTTTTTCAGATTCAACAAAATAGCCCAGTTTCTGGGAGAGAGTCCGGAGTGCCATGATCACAAATCCGGGAGTATTTCCACGCGGACAGCGGGTTTTACACGACATGCACTCACCGCAATACCATATAGAATCGGCTTTTAAAAGCTTTATTATCTCATCATTATCACGTGACTGAACCAGGTCCACTATTTTCCTCGGATCATAATTATAGAATTCCGCCGCAGGACAGATTGCTGTGCAGACACCACAATTCATACAAGCCTTTAAGCCTTCTTCAAACCGGACATCTTCAGTAAGCAGATCGTACAGATTTTCCATGTATCCTGGCTTCAGTGGTGTTAATGATTTAACACAAATTTACCATTACCATGGATGCACTGAAAGAGGCTTAAAGCCTATTTACAACGGGGTATTTATACGTAGTAGAGGGCTCGTAAGGCGCAGGGTGCAGGGTTAATTGGCCAATTAGTTTCTCAATATCACCTGACAGATTCTCAGGTTTGGTTGAAGGAGAATATCGTTTAACCGGTATTCCATTCCTGTCGATCAGGAACTTGGTGAAGTTCCACTTTATCCTGCTAATGAGGAAACCGGAAAGCTTCTTTTTAAGGTATCTGAAAAGAGGATGAGCATTGCTGCCATTAACATCCACTTTTGAGAACATCGGAAATGTGACTCCGTAATTTATCAGGCAGCCTTCAGCAATATCTTTCTCGGAACCTGGCTCCTGGTTCCCAAACTGGTTGCATGGAAATCCGAGTATCATAAGTCCCTTCTCCCCGTACTTTTTATACAGCGTCTCCAGCCCTTCATACTGAGGTGTGAAACCGCATTTACTGGCAGTGTTTACAACCAGAATAACCTTTCCCTTAAAGGTATCCATCCCAATCTCTTTTCCCCTCAGCGAAACAGCAGAAAAACCGTAAAAACTATCTTCCATGTTTTCAGTTATTTTATTTTGCTTTTTATACTTATCAGTTTATAAACATTTTCAACATCCTTTTGTTCCGGAAATCACAACAGTTATTGGTCTTATTGCCCCGAATCTCTTTGCATTTATGAATCCCTCCTTCATTGGCTCTGGAATATCACTGCCGACTAGTATCTGTTCAGCTTGATCTCCAAAATAGAATGTTATACGGAACGACTTTCCAAAGAGAGCTGCCCAAAACAGAGTCTTCTTTTTCTGAACACATTTGAAGAGCCACTGTTTGCCATCTTTATAATAATTCCAATCTCCGGATACATCCTTATAGCTGGCTTCAGTGTGAGTTTGTATTGCCTTCCAGAAAATAATCTTCTTTCCAATCAGCGACTCAATCAGTTCATCATCAGGCCTTATGGCAGGATCTGTCAGGCGGGGATCCAATAATTCAGACATATTCTTTTTTTTATTCAAGTTACAACTTTTTAAAACTATAATCCATAATAAACTATAAATATCTAACTTTGAATAATTACCATTTTAACTCTCCAAAAATGAAAACCAGACAAGTCAGCAGATTAATCCTGATTGCTTTAACACTGTCAATCATTTTTTCACTTTACTCATGCAAAAAGGAAAAAGTGGTTACAATAAAAAACCTTCTGACGGAGATGACGGACAGAAATTCAATTACACGATTTCCTGTACCATTCTATAACCTGAAACAGTTCAGCAGCTACGACAGAAAATCTGTTTCTCCATCCGATTCAAACTGGTTCGCCAATGATGACTATACACAATTCCTTGGCATTGATTCGTCGCGTGGAAGAAAAGAATATATTTTATTTGACACAGACGGACCAGGTGCAATTGTGAGGTGGTGGATGACTTTTGCAGGTGAAGGAGGGCTAAAGGGAACGATCAGGTTGTATATCGATGGAAATCCATCACCTGTCTTTGAAGCCGACCCCATCAACCTTTACAGTGGTAACGTCCTGACCGGAGCACCTCTTATTTCTTCAGTGTCGCCCGACACAGAGATAGAAAGAAGGGGACATAATCTCTATCTGCCAATTCCTTTTTCAGGTCATTGTACAATCACCTATGAGTGCGCAACAATCCAGATCACTGATAGTACAAGGAAACCAAATATTTATTACAATATCTGCTACCGGGCATATGAACCAGGCACAAAAGTTGTCTCATTCTCACTTGATGAACTGAGCAATTCTTCAGCATTAATAAAGGCTGTTAACAATTCCCTTCTGAAGGCAGATTCAAGTGCTGTTTCGGGGATGAAAGAGAAATACACTCTTGACAAGACTATCAAAGCAGGTGATTCAGCAACACTGGTAATTGATTCTAAGAATGCCTCTGTCAGAAAGATCTCTCTTAAAATGTCGGCATTCGACAGCGATCAGGCCTTGAGATCAACTGTATTAAAGATCAGTTTTGATGAGTTTAATACTGTCTGGGTACCAGTGGGTTACTTTTTCGGTACTGGTTCAAAGGAGACGTATTCCTCAACTTGGTACAGCATGGTTGACGGAAAGAATATAATGGAGTCATACTGGACAATGCCCTTCAGGAATAACTGCACAATATCACTTCTGAATCTCGGTGAGCAGGAGATAAAAACTGAACTCAATGTTACTACGTCAGATTACAAATGGAGTGAAACAAGCATGTATTTCGGAGCCTCATGGCATGAGTATCATCAGATCCTTACAGCAGGAGCTAAGGTTACAGGAGGAACAGGTTTGCACCGTGATATCAACTATGCTGACATTACAGGAAAAGGAGTATATGCCGGCGACGCGATAACTGTTTTCAATACAGCCGATTCATGGTGGGGCGAAGGTGACGAGAAGATCTTCATTGATGGGGAGGCATTTCCCTCGAGCATCGGAACCGGGACTGAGGACTATTACGGCTATGCATGGTGCAGGCCTGAGCTTTTTACCCATCCTTTTATTGCGCAACCAAGCGGAAGCGGGAACTTCCATCCCGGGTTATCAGTAAATATGCGGTACAGGAATCTTGATGCTATACCATTCAGAACTTCAATCAGTTCAAATATTGAATTATGGCACTGGCTTCAGGCTGTGATCAATTACGGACTTACATCTTACTGGTATGTAAAGCCTCCGTATGTGGTCAATATCAAACCTGACCCTGAAGAAGCTCAGCGTCCCGTACCGATTGATCCGGAGAAACCTCTATAACATCAGAGACTTCTTCCATAGCTGATGTCACACTTCCGTATCGCCAGGCTCTCAGAAGAATTTTAATGATAAAGAGAATCTGTGATGCAAGAAAGAACATAAATACTGCCTTTCCGGTGTCAGGTTTTGCACTTAGAAGCTTTGATGCTGCCAGTGCTCCGAATCCGGTCTGAAAGGCTACAAGGATAAGCATCAGAGGGTATGAAACAGATAAAGTTCTAAAAGTCCTGCTGAATCCAAAACCGATAGCTTTGAATGGTTTCTTTTCTTCATGAACAACCTGCCATGCCCTTGCATAATCAGCGACCAGAAGAAACAGAGGAAGCATAAGTGCAAGGATTATCAGAACAATCTTAACAGTTTTTCCGACAACCCCGGGTTCTGCTGTACCTGCGTCACCACCTCTGACTATCATAATCGGGATCCCTCCTATTACTGAAGCTGTGACCATTAGCATTGCAAGCGTAGTAAGGATGATGATCAGAAAAGACCAGAAATTTGAAGTTGCTCCAGCAAAAAAACGGCTCGAAGGTTTTGAATCATTGTTACTTCCCAGAATGGAGAATAAGCCTCCTGTAACAAATACATTCATAAGAAATCCGAAGAACAAAACAAGCAATAATCCTATCGTCATTACGGGCATAATTACACCCATTCCTGTTCCCAGGTCCGTAATTACATCAATATTAACAGTATCTGTAAGAAGCTCCGACACCATACTGGAACCTATCATACTTTTAAAACCTGATTTAACAGGAAGGGCAAGAAGGCTGATCAGGAAAAGGATCAACACCCATACTACCAGAACACCTTTCCATGCTTTGAACGAACGGAGAGCACCTGACCTTAAGTGAGTTAATATCTTCATAATAATTACATTTACAATGACATGAGATTCAGAAAATATTGCATAAAAATGATGAACTTATCCATATAACGCCTTATGGGGACCATGTCAGCATCATTGGTTTTGGAGTTATTTGTGAAGTTTATATCCATCCTCAGTTTATATTCGGGGTCGATCTTCACCCAGTCGATCTCACTTACTCCTGTATAAACAAAATCTTTAAAGCGCTCCTTACCATCCCAGATCTCCTGAATTGTGTCACCATTGCTGAAATGAACCATAACATCAACGGGAAGAATAACATCACCCGGACGATAGAGCTGTGCTGTTGACTTAAAAATTGTATCATCTTTTATAACATTTGTTACAAAACGATTAGAATCTGCTTCTGATACTATTCCTTTGAAATCACGCAATTTTGTATTATTGAAACCGCGTACCTTATAGTCTACCAAACCAGTTCCATAAAGTGTCTGATCGAAAAACCAGTTCATATCAGGACCAAACTTATTTCCATGCACTCTTGTAACAACCTCATTGACAACATTAATAAAGTCTCTTCCGGAAGGATGTTTGAAGGCCCATTTTTTGTAATATTCCCTGAACACCTCATTTGTGGTCTCCTCCCCTATAATTCCCATCAGGGTATAAAGTACTGTAGCTGCCTTAGTGTACGACATCATGGCGTAGGTTCCATGAGGATAGTTCCAGGAATACTCTTTATTAGTTGTAACCTGTCGGTCAGGAGAGCCAACGTATGATGTCCTTGAATATGATTTATCTGCTATTTTAAAAAGAGGATGATTGATAAGTCCGGAATTCTCGCCCCAGTACTGGTCCATTATCCTGGCTTCCCAAAAAGAGTTAACACCTTCATCGAGCCATGGTTCCTCAAACTCATTGCTTGCAAGGATACCCATAAAATAGGCATGTCCGAATTCATGTACAGTCACCATTTCAGGTAAATGTAAAAAATCAAACATTCTATCAGAAGAGGTGGATGTAAACAGTGTTGTATACTCCATTCCTCCAGCAAAAGAACCTTTGGTAGGAGGATCTATAAAAGTAAGATGAGGCCAGGGGAAAGGCCCTACATTTTTAGTTAAATATTCAAGTGCACTCTTAACTGCATGGAATTGTCTATCAACCTGGTCTTTCCTGATATGAGGTATTAACAGAGTTATTTTAACATGATTCCACTCATCATTGAACACGGCATATCCGGGCCATGCGGTCCAGGCAAAATCAACAATATCCTCGGCCCTGTATGTAAGAGTCTTGCTCTTTCCATCAGAAGCCTTAACCTCATTGAGGAGCATCCCGCCCGATCCTGTTACATAATCTTCGGGCACTGTTATATTGACATCATAAACACTGTGATTGGAGTAAAACTCTGAATTCCTGTGAAACTGATGGCAGTTCCAGCCACCCGCAGTTGCATAGCGCATACCTGCCGGTTCATAGACCCCGAATTTAGGGAACCATTGGCCAACAAAATAATAGTCATCTGCATAACCTGTTCTGAATGATCCCTTTGGAAGCTTGGTCTCAAAGTCCACCTTGATAAAAACTGTATCGCCTGGTTTTGTAGGACTCTCAGTAAGAATTCTTATAACTGTCTGATCATCCGCATTATTATCATCAGGACTGATATAGCTCATCCGGCCAAGAAGATCATTACCCTTTCTGTCTTTAAGACTTTTAAGATCGATCCAGCCAAATTCAATCTTTTTGTCGGTAAGGTTCATACCTGCATCCTGATTGAATGTTGACTTATTATTTTTAAAAGCATTCATATAAAGGTGAAGTTGTATATCAGGAACGATGTCCGTTGATTTATTCACCCAGTATGCTTCCATTGAACCAGAAACAATTTTCGTTTCAGGATCCAGTCTGGCATCGATCTTATAATAGGTCTGCCTTGCGCTCAGCGGCTCTTTATTTACAATCTGGGGAAGACCAGTTTGTACGATAAAGATGCAGAACACAGAAAGTAAAAAGATTCTTTTCATCACTTACAAATTTGAGATGAAAATAATCAATTTACTGTTACAGAGTTACAGAGTGAAGAATTTTTACTGATTAAACAGAGACTAACTTATAATAATCATATAATAACAAAGGACGCAAAGAAGAGCATCATTTGCATCAACTTTGCGTCCTGTGAGGTTTCGCGATCCGGAAGACAGAAAACCTGATATCAACAACCTCCGGCAGCCTTTTTCTTCTTACCGGCAGGTTTTAATGCCGGTTTTGCTGAAGCTGATGTCTGTTCCTGGGTAGCAGTTACAACACCGCCACCTCCAAGTGCAAGACCTGCACTTTTACGGAAATCATATTTTGCAAACTCTTCATCAGAACTGGTGGAAGCAGGTTTTTGAGTATTCATGAATGCATCAAACCAATAATTAAGGCCGCCCTCCAGAACATAATTATTATGATAACCAAGTTGTCGGGTCACCATCCAGGCTTCATTTGCTACAAGTGAGCCATTTGAATAAAATACGTTCATTTTAACATCCTGATTAAGAATATCTGAGTACTGTTCTGACAAGAGGTCGGTAGCCGGAATATTTATAGCACCGGGGAGACTGAATTTTTCAAACTCATCCTGACTTCTGACATCAATCAGCTGTAATGAAGGATCCTTTTTAAGAATCATATCAGCAACAGCGTCGGGAGTAAGATACTGAGTGCGTGTATTTACTTCAGCAAGAAGTTCATCCGCAGTTAATTTATAAGGTTTAGTTTTATTCTGCGGAACAGCAGCAATAATCAATCCCATTGGAATGATAAACAGAGCTAGTAATGTACGTGGTTTCATAATTGCTGAATTTATTTGATAAAGATAATCAATTTCAATTTTTTAAATTTTAATATTCTTCTCTCGGAAATTTCTTTTCTGCCCATTCTGCAACCCAAAACATTGCGAGTGCAATAATGATAAGCAGAAATGCAAAAATCCCGTCAGTCAATCCCAGGCTTTCACTAACCTTGGGAGCGCCGAGAAAATTTGCCAGGTACATTCCATCCCATAGATCATAACCAATTCCAAAGATAAAAACACCTATGAAAAGTCCACCGATAAATACCAGTGCATCAATTTTTCCTATAGATGCTCCACAAAAACTTGTCCCCGGACAATAACCTCCCATAATAAATCCGGCACCCATTATAATTCCTCCTACAATTGCAGAGGTAAGATAGGTTGGATTCACATATACAAGGTTCAGGTCAATCCATCCAAAAAGGCTGAAGAAGAGAAGTCCGAGCATTGCTGTTATGGCAGCTGTAAAGAATACTTTAAGTACAACTGTGTCATAACCGTAAAACACACCGGCAAGCTTTCGGCTCGAAGAAAACCCGCTTTGTTCAAGAACAAAACCAAATCCAATTCCAATTATGAATGCAAGGAAAAGGTTTGTGTTTTCTGATATTATCTCGTTAATTGCAAGTGGTCCCATATTTTAAGTTTGTTTAAGTTTATTTGTTCGTTCTGGTACTATTTGTCTCAGGTACTGGGTGCTGGTTCCCCGACGCCTTAAGCCTTACGCCTTACGCCTTTATTATATCCAGTTTTTTCTGAAGAGATACGCCATTGCAAATGCAGTTCCGAAGATTGCCATCATTGTAATGAATCCTCCTAATGAGAGAACTGCCATTCCACTCAGGGCTGATCCGCTGGTGCAACCCCTGCCTAACTGAGAGCCAAACCCAAAAAGGATACCTCCTGCCAGTGCAAAAATCAATCGTCTTCGTGATGTGATCTTCGGCGAATGTTCAACTTTAAATTTAAGACGGCCAGCAATGGCACCCGAAAGAAATCCGCCGACAAGAACTCCCATCATCTCAAATACAAGCCATGTCTTCATTGGATTACCTTCATGTGACTCCCTGAATTCTTTTACAAAAGCTGTGTTTTCACTTGCCGAAGGGGCAACAGCAGTTACAGCTGTTACAACAGTACTCTTAATTGCACCGCTTGCTCCCAGCCCCCTGCCTGAAACAAAATTTGCAGCCAGCAATACAAGGCCAAGCAATACTCCCCCCACATACGGATTGATGTAAGGTCTTACTTTTCTTTCTTTTGATTTTGTCATATTTTCAATATATATATTTTAAATCTGCTGCTATTGTTACTTGTTGCAGGTTGCGGGTTGCGGGTTTCGGAACATGAAACCTTAAACATGAAACCTGGAACCTAATACAGCCACCTGCTAACCTGACCGGCGTATACAATTATAAACCTGAGCATCAGGCTTCCAAAGAGCACAAGAACTGCAGGGATAAGGACAGGTATATGGTATCTTCCAAGCTCCATTATCTCAAGTATTGCAGGAATTATCATACCGATGATTACAACAAAAATCCAGAAGGACATTGTATACTGACCACCAAGAAACAACCTCGCTGCTTCTATCTGAACCTGGGTGCTCGCCATGAAACCCATGAACATGTGAATAATAAGGAACAGCTCAATCCCAAGCATAACAAGGTCGATACGTGCAAACTGCTTACGTTCCTTTGCATCTTTGGAAAGAAGCAAAGTTGCAGCGGCTCCTGCCGAAAGTCCTGATGCAAGAAAGAGCGGACCCAGAATTGATGTATTCCATAATGGCCGGGCATTAAAAGCTGAAAGTAGTATACCTGTATAAATACCAAGTATTATTGCATAAATAAGCATTACCCATGCGAATGTCTTTTTATATTTATTGAAAAACGCCTCCAGAACATATAGCCATTTAAATTTCCAGTCCCATTTCGGAAATATATCCTTTATATGCAGTGCACACCAGATAAATGAGACAGGAGTAATTACCAATAATGTCCATGCTCCCCATGACATTGGAGACTGCAGTTTAATATTTGTATAAAGCTGCCAGAAGAAAAGCTTATGCCTCAGATCAATGAACAGTGCAAATAGTCCGAGTATAAGCAAAAATGGAGTAAGAAATGGAGTAATCCTTACAGCAGTTTTATAATCGTTCTCCCTGCCCCTGATATAATAAAGCGCAGCTATAGCGAGAATTCCTGCAGCCATTCCTCCCGGGAAAGATAAAGGGATATCTGCCAGTGCCATATGTGAAGATGAGGATCAACCATGAGGTTGAGCCTGCCGCTGACAATAATTTCTTCGTTCATATACTCTATTCTTTAAACATCTTAAATCAGAAAATAAAGCTGAGGCTCTGTCCCTGCTTCAGGAATAAGAGTCTTTGACTTCCTCATACGGAGAACCACTGATACTTCGCTGTTCGGATCATCAAGGTCGCCGAAGTAGAGGCATTTTGTAGGACATACATCAACACACGCAGGTGCCATCCCGTTTTTTAACCTGTGTATGCAGAAAGTACATTTATCAACATACCCTGAAGGATGAGGATAACGTGCATCATAAGGGCATGAGGCAATACATGCTCCGCAACCGATACAATCATTATGAGTAACCATTACTATTCCGCCGGCATCGAAATGGCTTGCTCCTGTAGGGCAGCACCTGACACATGGGGCATTTACACAATGATTGCATCTCTCAGAACGTATCTCCATTTCAAGCTGCGGATAGGTGCCATCTGTTACTTCAACAACCCAGTCGCGGCAAAAGCCAATTGGCACATTGTTTTCTGTCTGGCAGGCAACGACACAATCGCTGCATCCAACACATTTCCTGGTATCTACGGCCATAGCATATCTCATGATACCACCTCCGTGTCTTCAAGACTTGTTATAAATGTTACAAAGTTGCCGCGCATTCCTGTCCCTCCCATAATAGGATCAACCATAACATTGGTTATCATCTTTGTATCACGTGCGCCTCTTCCATAGGTCCGGCTAAGCTTCTTATCAGCATGTCCGACCCCATGAACCATATCAACAGAATCCCGCCTTATCCTTTCGGTAATCCTGACTTTTATAGTAAAACTGACTTTTCACACCGTCTGATTTACAATATGTACGGCTGCTCATTTTTAAGAGCCCCATTCTTTGGCAACCTTCGGGTTTACCCACAAAGGTGTTTTCATCCATCAGGTCAAACAGGTTTGGATTATTTGGAGTCCTTGAAGGTATGCATCGGAGCCCGCCCGTAAATAAGCCGATAAAAGCCTTCAGGTGGCTCAGGATGGGCTGTATATTTTGGGACAGGATCAAAACCCTCATTTGCAAAAAGAAGTTGAATAAAAGTTCAATTTTTTTCCTGTATTTGTCATAAACTCCGCTTCTTCATTATCAGCAAAATACAAATTATCAGCCTGTCGTGGGAAGGTTTTAACCCCAATTCTCTGCATTTCGTCAAGTGATGATCCTATCTGCTTAAGCTGCCAGTCGAGAAGATCTTCCAGGTTCTCATGAGGAAAATAGGCTTCCAGACCCAGTTTCAGAGACAGTTGCCGTGCCATCCAGTAAGCAGGTTTGGTATCATATTTAGGTTCTGCAGCAGGCATTCTTAAAGCAATCTGTGGTTCGCGGTGAGGACCTGTCTGACTGCATCATATCTTTCAAGATAAGTACATTCCGGAAGGATAATATCTGCCCATCCCGTGATTTCCATCGGCATGGTGTCAATAACCACTATGAGATCAAGATTATTTATTGCTTCAATAGTCTGTTTCTGGTTTGGCAGGGTTTCAATAAGATTAGTTCCGTTAATTATCCACCCTTTAAAGTTGCAATCCCGTGTTGCTACAGGGACAGTGGCATCATATATACCGTTTGAAGGGCAAGGTCGGCAAGACGATATTTCCCAGGGGAAGGCACTTCTCCATGTTCTCTTCGGCACCGGAAACTCCGGATGCGGATAAGAAGGTAATTCAAATCTCTCTGATCTGTAGAATCCACCGCGTCTTCCCCAGCTTCCGAGTAGGGCATTTAATATCGCTACTGCCCTGAGTCGTTGTGTGTCATCACCATACCATGTAACGTGCCGTCCGGGATGAATAATAACTGCAGGCGAAGCATTTGCCATTTCATTTGCTGTTTTCCTGATAATGTCAGGACTGATTGTTGTTATACCATAAGCCCATTCAGGAGTAGCTTCTTACAGGCTCCCTTAGTTCATTAAAACCATTTGTATATTTCTCAACATATTTCTTATCGTACAGTTCTTCATTTATTAAGATCTCTGAATCCAGGGCAAAAAAAGGGCTAAATCTGTTGCCGGTTTAATTGGTAACCAGTATTTAGATTTGCCAGCAGCGGTTGAAAACCTTGGATCAGCAGTGATGATTATTGCATTTTTATCAATGGCATCCGACATCTCCTGTACCTGACCATTATGCATATTTTCACCAATATGCGATCCAATCAGAACCAGACACTTCGTATCACGTATATCGGTTGGCTCAGGTGAATCAAGGCCTTCACCGAAAGTGGCATAAAAAGCTACTTCACGGGGACCTCGGCACTGGGCATAGGATGGAGCTGCAATACTTGTTGACCCAAAAGCTTTTAACAAATCTCGAAAAGTAACTGGTACCGGAACCATGGGTAAACAAAGCCATGCTTTCAGGACCATACTCTTTGGCTATGCCTTTGATTTTTCAGCAATAAAGGTAAGCTTCGTCCCAGGTAACCTCGCGGAATACCTGTTTTCCTCTCTCCTCAACCCTGATTAGGGAGTCTTAAGCCTCTCATCATCATAATACATTCCAATTCCACCTGTTCCCCTCTGGACAGAACCGGCCTTTACAGTTCTGATCTTCGTCGTTTCCGACTATTTTCCAGATTTTGCCTTCGGAAGTTTTATAAACCCAGCCTGCACATTTCCAAAACACACCTCGCAATATGTTGGCGTTCGTTTAAGATCAACTTGCAATTTTTCACCTCTTCATGGTGAAGAGTGCTTTAATTATCTGGTATGAACCAGCACCTGCTGCCAGCACTCCTGCGCCGATCGCTGAAATCCTGATAAAATTTCTTCTGCTTGTCATTCGATGAGTTAATTGCAACAAAACTATTAAAAAATATAATTCCTAAATTTATATATATAGATAAATGTATGTATTACATAACCAGAAAGAACCCTGCTACTGTTAACAAATTAACAATCTGATAAATGCCGATTATTTAGAATCGTTATAAATTATTTCGAAAAAGAAATCTGCACTGAAAAACATGATGGATTATCCTTCAACAACCTTAAATCCAATCAGGTCTGACAAATTTTTACCTGGGCAAAAACATTTATAGGCATCCTTCCATGCCCCGGTCAGGTAATCATCCTGCATTTCTCTGATCCTGATAACCAGCTCATCCATTGCAGGAGGGTTTGCTTCATCAGGATAAACATATCCGATAGTCTTAAGAAGCTGGTAGAGATCATTATATTTCCCCAGGTTCATTGCCAGTCTTTCCAGTCGCTTTTCAACCTGCTTTATCCTGGATGGATTAACCGGGCGGAAGAAGTACATCTGGTAAAGCAGGTCCTTAGAACGTTTCCTGAACTTATGTATTTTTTCAGGTCTGGCACTGTTTCTGCATTCAAGGTAAATATTCCTGACTGCCCCAAACGATAATTCCAACTGATCAAGCAGGAAATATGCCTCTGCCTTTTGAATCTCTCCAAACCTTATTCGAAAATATGTTTTATTAAGTAAATCATCAATCGCCATAATGCCGCTTTTCATTTCTTCATCAGGCTCAGTAACTTCTTCCGGTTTTCTCATCAGGCCGGCAATCTTTTCATCCGACTCAATTTTTGAAAATAATGATGGATATTCCTTCCTGAGATCTCTGAGTGTTTTTCGGTGGACTGATTTATCGCGCCAGTGACTCATTATCTGTCCAACCTGTTTTAGTGACATGAGATCACGATCCTGATGGCCCTCTGAATTCACATGTCCTGCAATTTTCAGAACTGCCCTCGACTTTTTCATAAACACCCTGATATCATGAATTGTATCTTCATCTGGTACGGCAGATATTTTCAGCAACTCCCTGGATTTGCTGATATATCCCGAGAGCACAGGTTTGATTTCCCTGATCCTTAGTGTTTCTGATCCCATTGATTCATTTATAGATAACCCAATCTGTTAAAGTTAAAGATTTTATATGGATCCGGCAAAATATTCAAAACAGCTCTTAGTTCTGTCTGCGAAAATCAGCGCGATCAGCGGGACTATTTTTTTGATTTCAGATTTTTTTATAAATTAGTATGCTCGCTGTTAATTAATAATTTTCAATTTTTTACCGCTGATATCGCAGATCAGCGCAGATGAATAATTTAGACCTGCAATTAAATGCTAATATTATGGTGGAAAATGAAATCTCCTATAAAATCAGAGGCTGTATATTTAGGGTTTATAATTCATTAGACCGGACTTTAGAATCTGTGTGAAGCAGCACTGGTATATGAATTAACACAGTTAAATCTGGCGTCAGCTCAATCCCAATACCTGTCATTTAAATGAAATAAAACTAGACCTGATCAGGGCAGATCTATTAAGAAAAAGGCCCTAATGAAAAAAATCTGTAGAAAATATGAGCCATAAACAAGCTTGACTATCCAAATAACCGGTTAAAATTAGCTGCTGTTAATTTCAATCGAAGATAAGCACAACAATTACGAAAAGTAAACAGTAAGCGGCGACCCATCTGAATATTAATGCTTTTTAATTGTTATATCTGCGAAAATCAGCGCGATCAGCGGGAAACAACAAATAAAAAGCTAAATTTGCTATACTAAATCTAATGTTCAGAAAATGGGTAAAATAAAAAAAGGTCAGCGGATTGGTATTCTGACGGCTGGTGGCGACTGTCCCGGACTGAATGCTGCTATAAGGGGCGTGGGCAAAACAGCAATTGTAAAATATGACATGAAGCTGATTGGTATAAGCGACGGCTTTACAGGAATGATACATAAGGAATACCGTGAACTAACAGAACATGACCTTTCGGGTATTCTGACTCTTGGTGGTACAATACTTGGAACCTCCCGCGAAAAACCTTTTAAAAGCAGCGGTAAGGGAAAGAATGAGATAAGCAAACCAAAACTTATAAGCGAACATTATGAGCAGATGGGTCTCGACTGTCTTGTATGCATTGGTGGTAACGGCACGCTCAAAACCGCACATCTTCTTGCCCAGGAGGGACTTAATGTAGTTGGAATACCTAAAACCATCGATAATGATGTTTGGGGTACAGATATCACTTTCGGATTTGATTCGGCTGTAAATATTGCGACGGAAGCAATTGACCGGCTTCATTCAACTGCAAACTCCCATAAAAGAATAATGATAATTGAGGTAATGGGACACAATGCCGGCTGGATAGCACTTTACTCCGGTATTGCCGGCGGAGGCGATGTCATACTAATCCCTGAAATAGAATACAGTGACGAGAAAGTTGCAGAATATCTTATACATCGGGCTTCAGAGAACAAACCCTATTCAATAGTTGTTGTAGCAGAAGGAATTAGAATGGCTGTAAAAGACAGTTGTTCTGCAGCTCAGGCCCTGAGTCGGAAAATAAGGGAATTGACCGGTCTTGATACGCGGGAAACTGTACTCGGATACGTTCAGCGGGGAGGGACACCATCTCCGATGGACAGAGTACTCGCAACAAGGTATGGTGCTGCAGCAGCCAATATGATTGCCGACAGGGATTACGGAAAAATGGTAGCACTAAGAAATGATAAGATTGAATCGGTGCCGCTTTCGGAGCCAGCCGGCAAACTGAAACTTGTACAAAAGGATGATTTCATGGTCAAACAGGCACAGGATATGGGAACAAGCTTTGGTATCTGAATTAGGCTTAAACCTCCAAAACGCAATAATATTAAATTCAATATTATATGAAAAAGCTGATTTTTGTCCGTCACAGCAAAGCCGAAGAGCCCAGTCTCGACCTTTCCGACTTTGAAAGATCACTGACAACTAAAGGCAAGACTATTGCAACTGAAATGGCTCTGAAGCTTAAGGAAAAGGAAAAATATGTGGGTGTCATTATCTCAAGTCCTGCCTTCAGAGCTATAGAAACAGCTTTAATATTTGCTGGAGTATTCCGGATTCCTTCAGATCATATTCTTATGGCAGGGAATATTTATTATAAACTGAACCTTCAGACCTTGCATGAAGAACTTTTAAGGGTAAAGGAAGAAACAGATGTTGTTACACTATTCGGGCACAATCCTTCATTCACTGAGCTGGCTGGTGAACTAAGCAGGGAAGGCTGCAATTTTATGCCTAAATGCGGTATTGTTGGAATATCTTTTAAAATCAGCACCTGGTCGGAACTTTCAAGGAACAGCGGAGAAATAGAGTACTATCTTAAGCCATGAATCATTTATGAACAAATCATACATACCAAAAGAGATCAGCTGGCTGTCGTTTAATGAACGGGTCCTGCAGGAAGCAGAGAACAAGGAAGTTCCATTGATTGAACGCTTCAAATTTCTTGGAATATATTCCAATAATCTCGATGAATATTTCAGGGTTCGGGTTGCAACACTCAAAAGGCTTTCTCTTTACGGGGCAAAGTCAAAAAACATACTCGGGTACAATCCAAAAGCTACTCTTAAAAAGATCCAGGAGATAGTTATTTCACAGAATACTAAATTTGAAAAGATTTATACCAGGCTTCTCAAGGAGCTCTCCAATCATAAGGTACATATTCTTAATGAAAAACAACTCAACCCTGAACAGATAGATTTTGTAACAAATTATTTTCATAAAGAGGTAAGGAACCGGCTGATGCCTTTTATGATCGAGAGGGATTCCGATCTTCCTAACCTGACTGATGATGCTATATACCTTGCTGTATATCTCTTTAAAAAAGAATCTCTTAAGAAGAGATATGCCCTGCTTGAAGTTCCAACAGGGATACTTCCCCGGTTCATACAGCTCCCGGGGAAAAAGGAAGAAAAATACATTATCTTCCTGGATGATATTATCAGGTTCGGGCTGAAGGATATCTTTTTCATCTTTGATTTCGACGAGATTTCTGCCTATACTATTAAGCTTACCAAGGATGCCGAGCTTGAGATTGCTGATGATATTTCGGAAAGCTATATAGATAAACTTTCCAAAAGCCTTCAGCAGAGAAAAAAAGGAACACCTGTCAGATTTATTTATGACAGATGCATCCCTCCTGATCTGCTGAAGATCATTAAACAAAAATTGAACATAGGCTCTGATGACGTTGTGATAGCCAGTAACAGGTATCATAATTTCAAGGATTTCATGAAGTTCCCCAACCTTGGGATAAAAGAGTTTTATAATGAAGAGCTGATTCCTGTCCCTCATCGTGATATAGTCCAGGGTAAAAGCATTTTATCCGTTATTAAGAAGAAGGATCTGATGCTCTATTTTCCCTATCATCCCTTCGACCATTTTATAGATATGCTGCGCGAAGCTTCCATTGATCCTGCAGTAGAATCTATCCAGATTACACTTTACAGGCTTGCTCGTAATTCGAGTGTAATAAATGCCCTGCTCAATGCTGTAAGGAATGGAAAGGATGTTACCACTGTTGTTGAGCTTCAGGCCAGATTTGACGAGGAAGCTAACATCAACTGGGGAAATAAGCTGCTCAACGAAGGAGTAAAAGTCATTTATGGGGTACCCGGATTAAAAGAACATTCAAAATTATGCCTCATAACAAGGATCAAGGATGATATAACCGAACACTATGCGGCTGTCGGGACAGGCAATTTCAATAAGGATACTGCAAGAATTTACACCGACCATCTTCTCCTTACTACAAATAAAAAATAACCAATGAGGTTTATAAAGCCTTTAACTTCTTTAGTGTCAATTATAAAAAAGATAATTTTTATCACCTGGTACTTTCGCCTTTCTTCCTGCGCAATAAGATCAGTCTGATGATAGAAAATGAGATTAAAAATGCACAGGAGGGGAAGAAAGCTTATATTTATATGAAGCTTAATAACCTAACTGACAAAGATATAATCGAGCAGCTACATGAAGCAAGCTGTGCAGGAGTCAAAATTAAACTGATTGTAAGAGGAATGCTTTCACTGGTACCTGAGATAAGCAAACAGAGTGAGAATATAAAGGCGATAGGTATAGTCGACAGGTATCTGAACACTCTGTTACTTTATCTTCTGCAATGGTGGCAGCGAAGAGATATATATATCTTCTGCTGACCTTATGCCGCGTAATCTCGATCACAGGATAGAGGTTACCTGTCCTATTTTGACAAGAGATAAAAGAGGAGATAAAGAAGATCTTTAATATACAATGGAAGGACAATGTCAAGGCAAGGATTTTTGATGAGGACCAGTCAAACGAGTTTGTAAAAATTAATAAAACAGGATCCAGTCACAAATAGAAGTTTATAACTATATCAAATCAATTAATTCAGCTTTTCCCTGAAAAACCGCTTGTAAAATCATGAATATTTATGTTATCCAGGAACTCTTTTAATAATACTTGTCTCGTGGTTCCTTTCAATCAAACATGGAGATATCATGGTATTGCAAGGTTCTTTGCATTTGAAAGTGTATTTATCCTGTTTTTACTGAATTTCAGGGTCTGGTTTAATGATCCTTTCTCCGCCGTCCACATCTCTTCCTGGCTTCTCTTGATATTTTCTATTTATCCTGTTACAGCAGGATTTCTTTTACTTAAAAGTGTAGGTAAACCTGATAGCAATTTCGAAAACACATCTGTCCTGGTAAAATCAGGAATTTATGGCTATATCCGTCATCCACTCTATCTTTCAGTTTTTCTGCTCGGTACAGGTATAATGCTGAAAGATACCGGGCCCTTGCAACTGGTTCTCGGAACAATTAACATGGTAGCTGTAATCATAACTGCCCTTATCGAGGAAAAAGAGATGATAACAAAATTCGGAGAGTCGTACCGGGAATACATGAAGGTTACCAAAATGTTTATTCCATTCCTGTTTTGAGATCAAAACTATTTTCTGACGACCTTTATTCCGGAATCAGCGAAATTCTCTGATATATAAATCAGCAAGGCCCTTATAAACAGAATGGATCCTGTCATTTCCATAATTTCTTCAATAGCAACTAAGATTTTATACATCAGGTGATAGGTGCCGTATAACACATGGAATTTTGATTCAATCATCTCCATCCCTGCAGCACCGGTAACATATACGATAAATGCAATTGCAAATCTGACAATGGTTTTCCTATCAAAACTAAAGAAAAATCTGGCAAAATATAAGCTAAGAAAAACCAGTACTATGAGGTAGGGCAGCACCCATCCATACTGGAAATAATCCGGAAGATTTCCACTTCCTATTATTTTCTTAAAGACAGCACCTAATCGGGCATGAATATTAACGGATTCGTCGACAGACAGATATAAAAAGATAACTGACAATAAAACCCACCGGAATTCATATTTATTAATATTTAATTTAATAAGGTTCGTAATAAGGAACAGCAAGCCTGAAATAAATAAAAGCAATAAGGCAGAATAAAAAGAAGTAAGATTGCTATCACCACTCAGTTCAAACAATGGCTTTAGACTGGTAATCAAATATCCGCCAATATATTTATTAAGTCTGAAGTGAAATGTAACCCAGAATGAGTATTGCAACAGTAATAAAAAGTATTCTGATGACAGAAGAAGTATTTATCGTGATAGACTCTCTGTTCATGTAAAATCTGAATTAAATACTCCTTCAAACAATATTTAACAAACATTTGTTAATTAACTGTTTATACGCTGCCATAAACAAGGATCCCGTTGCATCCGGTTATCCAATAGCTTCAATATTATAAGGAGTAATCTGATAAACAAAATAATTCAGCCAGTTACCAAACAGGAGATTTGCATGTGAGCGCCATTGAACAAGTGGTTTGCTTTCCGGATTATTGTCGGGGTAATAGTTTGCCGGCAAATCAATAGGAAGATTTTTGGACAGATCTCGTTTGTACTCCTTGTCAAGAGTATCAGGGGAGTATTCTGCATGTCCTGTCAGAAAAAACTCACGGCCATTGACTGCAGCAACAATATTCACACCTGAAACCTCCGATTCTGATAGAATCTTAAGTCCTGGTACTTTTATAATATCCTTCCTGCGTATTTCAGTATGACGACTGTGCGGCACGTAGAATAAATCATCGAATCCCCTGAAAATAGGATGTTTAGGATCGTTCTTGGTATGTCTGAATACTCCGAACATCTTTTTCTCAAGAGGGTATTTTGGTATGCCGTAATAATGGTAAAGCGCTGCCTGTGCTCCCCAGCAGATGAACATTGATGATGTAACATTGGTCCTGGCCCAGTCAAAGATACCCGTAAGTTCCTCCCAGTATGTAACCTCCTCAAATGGCATCTGTTCCACCGGAGCACCGGTAATTATAAGACCATCATATTTATGGTTTACAATATGTTTGAAGTCCTTATAAAAAGCCTGCATATGCTCCCTTGGAGTCGTTTTTGATGTATGGGTTGAAAGCTTGATGAGTTCAAGTTCCACCTGTAGTGGTGAATTGGACAGAATTCTTACAAGGTCTATCTCCGTGGTGATCTTTACCGGCATCAGATTAAGCAAAGCAATTTTAAGTGGACGTATATCCTGGTGCATTGCCCTCGATTCATCCATTAAAAAGATATTCTCTTTTTGAAGGAATTCAATTGCCGGTAGTTTATCAGGAATATTTAATGGCATACGATGTGGATATAATAATTATTTGATTGATAACCAGAAGAACAATTTAAAAGTGATCTGAAACACATCCACAATATTAATGAAAAAAGTTATATAAAGGACTTAACAAAAAGCAACTCCGGTTGTTCTATAATATAGTATCTAAATTTACCGATTATGGACAGAAGATTATTGATTCAGCGGGTTCTAATGGGAACAACAGCACTTTTACTGGCTCCTGGTATTCTTACAAGCTGTGAGAAAACTGAATTTAAACCGGTTGACCAGAGTCCTAAAGGACCAGATATCAAAACCGATATAATAATTGATCTTTCCCTTGGAGACAATTCTGTGCTGAATAACAACGGAGGATCCAAAATTGTAAGTGGCATCATTGTGGTGAATACAGCCAGCAGCGGATTTGTTGCTCTTGCAGCTTCCTGCACTCATGAGGGAGCCCAGATTAACTTCAGTTCGAAATCTAACAATCTTCAATGTCCGAGTCATGGTTCAGTTTTTTCTTTAACTGGCAGTGTAATAACCGGCCCGGCGGCTATAGCTTTGAAATCATACAAAGTAAGCAGATCAGGTAATATTCTTACAATTACCGAGTAAAGACAACAGAGAAAAAACCTTAAGCTCTCCCCGTCAGGCAGATGAGTTGAAATAAGTTTTTAAATGAGGATCACCATTTTTATCTATATTTACATGTCCCCATTTGAATAGCTCAATGCGCAGGAAGTCAAACATACATGCTCTAATTATTCTACTGCTAACAACGGTTGCATTATTATCGTGTGTAAGTAAAAATGAACTTGATCTCTATGGAACTCCCGATTGTGATACAACCAATGTTACCTGGAATTCCAAGATCTCTGCAATTATGCAGGTGAACTGTGTAGTTTGTCATGGCGAAGAGGTGAGCTACAACGGAGTTAGGCACGACAGCTATAAGAGCGAAATGATTGTAGTTAACGATGGCAGACTGAGAGGTGTGGTCAACCATCTCAACGGATTTGCAAAGATGCCAAAAGACCGTGGCAAACTCCCGGCTTGTGAGCTTAAGCTTATTAATATCTGGCTGGATAACGGTGCACCTGAAAACTGAACAGATGAAAAAAATTCTTCTACTCCTTAACCTGTTTTTAATATACTGTATATCAGTATATTCCCAGGATCTCGATCAGATCCTGAACAATATGTCAGATGCAAAAACTCCCGATTATGTTAATGGTACATTCAAAGGTACAACGATAGTGAACGGACAATCATCAGAAATACCAGGACATCTGGATCTGCAATTTAACATCTCTCACAGGTTCGGAGCAGTCAATCAGGGGATATATACTCTTTTTGGCATTGATCAGGGCACTACCCGTCTGGGCTTCGAATATGGAATAAAAGACATTGTCGGACTTTCGATCGGGAGAAGCACTTTTGAAAAGACATATGACGGTTCTGTCAAAATCAAGGTACTCAGGCAACAAACCGGTCTTAAAAATATTCCTGTTACAGTATCAGTTTACCAGGCTGTCTTTATAAAGACACTCAAATGGGAAGAACCTGACAGGGATAATCTTTTCTCTTCAAGACTCTCATATGCAACGCAGGTACTGATTTCAAGAAAGTTCAACAGGAATCTTTCATTTCAGCTATCACCTTCTTTTATTCATAAAAACCTGGTACCGACACCTGAAGATCAGAATAATATTTTTTCAGTCGGATTCGGCGGAAGGTATAAGCTCACGCGTAAGTTTTCCATCAATGGAGAATATTACTGGCTTCTACCAGGAAAGACTGCTGATGACTATGCCAATTCACTGGGTCTCGGATTTGACATTGAAGCCGCCGGACATGTATTCCAGATAATGGCTACAAACTCGCAGCTGATGTTTGCCAGAGGATACATTACCGGGACAGAAGGCAAATGGTCAGATGGAGATATCTTTTTCGGTTTCAATATTTACAGAGTCTTCCCGACAGGAAGGAAAAATAAAAACATAAAATAACAGATGCTTAAAAAAATAAGGGAAAAAAGCATTTCACTATCATTTATTCTTGGAATGTTTATAATCTGCAGCTTCCAGGAAAAGGGTAGTGTATATACCTGCAGAAACGGACAGGCAAGCTTCCTTTCCGACGCACCTCTTGAAATAATAAAGGCATCGAGCAGGAGCCTTGCCGGAGCAATAAACCTTACAGACAGGTCATTCTCCTTCCTGATCCCGACAAAAACCTTCGAGGGTTTTAACAGCAGCCTTCAGAAAACGCATTTTAATGAGGATTACATGGAGACAGAAACATACCCCAACTCTACCTTCAAGGGAAAAATAATTGAGGAGGTTGATCTTTCTGTTCCTGGTACTTACAAAATAAGAGCCAAAGGGAAAATGTATATTCATGGTGTTGAAAATGACAGAATTGTAAGATGCGATCTCATTGTTGGTGAGAAAAAAATAGATGTCAGTGCTAACTTTACTGTTTTTCTTGCTGATCACGATATCAGTATTCCTTCAATACTGAATCAGAAAATTGCTGAGGAAATAAAAGTAGAAATCAACTTTGCACTTACCTCATCTGAAAAGTAATATGAAAAGAGCCCTTGCTTCTCTCATGCTTTCAGCGTTGCTATTCATAAATAATGAAGTTTCGGCACAGACCCCTTTTTTGAAACCCCACCAGCTTTTCAAGGGCAAAGAAGAGTATAATGTTGAAGTAATATACCAGTCACCAAAAGGTTGGATCTGGTTTGGAACAGATCGTGGATTATTCAGATTCGATGGTATAAACTACACAGAATACACCACCACTGATGGGTTGTCTGACAACAGTATAACTGCTATTAAAGATGTTGGCGGTGGGGAAATGTGGATTGGCCACAAATCAGGCAGGATTACTCGCTATGATGGTAATACATTCTGGCCATTCAAACCGGAGGAGGGTCTTGGAAGTATTGAGATAACAGATATCGAAACTGACAGCACAGGTGTCATAATCTTTTCCACACTCGGAGAAGGCATATACAGATATGACGGCAGATACCTTATCAACATTGACAGCGATGAGGGTCTGTCAGATAACTATGTTTATGATATTGAAAAGGACAGTAAAGGCATCTTCTGGCTGGCTACTGATAATGGTATAACCCGTATTTCAGACTGGAAATGTGAGGTCATTTCAATGAAAGATGGCCTGAATGACAATATTGTGAGAGTTCTGAAATCATCTTCCGACGAACGTCTCTGGATAGGAACTGAAGAAAAAGGACTGTCTGCATATGATACTGAAAAAAAGATCTTCAGCCCTATTGAAGGTTGGGAATTTGGTCCTGTTACCGGATTTACTATGAGCCTTGAAAATGATTTCTGGATCAGTACTGAAAAACAAGGTGTGGTACAACTGAAGCTTACAAATCCCGGAATTCCTCTATACCACCAGATCAGGCTTAATGAGGGACTGATACCTGCCAGAATAAATACAATTATTAAGGATAGTGAGGAAAACATATGGATTGGCGGAAAACAGGGTATTATTCAGGCACTGCCTCCTGCTTTCGAATTTCTTAATAAAAGTACCGGAACTCCGTTTATTTCTGCATATGGAATTACACACGACAAAAACAATGGACTTTGGGTAGGGAGTGAAGCCGGATTATTCCGGGGGATTCAGGACAATACAGGCCAGTTCAAATGGGATAACATTAGTACCAGGCTTAGGCTTAAGGATAATTTTATTTCCCTCTTTTCTGATCAAAATGGTTTTATCTGGGCGGGAACTTACGGAGGCGGAGCCTTCAGGATAAATCCAGAGAGTCTTGAGTTTACCAGCTTCACAGCTCCCGGCCAGTTAAATGATAACAATGTTATTTCCATATCAGGCAGTGATAACCTTGTATGGCTCTCTACACTTGGGGGCGGAGTCTCCTGCTATGATCTTGAAAAATCAGCTTTTCTGAAATTCTCTTATCCCGAACTTCAGAATTCTTACATTTATGAAACAAAAACAGACATTTCAGGTAGAACCTGGCTTGCAGGATCACTTAAATATCCTGCTTACATACTGAATGACAGCCTTATTCTTATAAAAAATGAAAATGTAAGGTTTTCTCAGCTTTACAGTGTTGCAACAGATTCCAGCGGCGATGCCTGGTTCAATACAGGAGAAAAAGGTATAATCAGAATAACATCAAACAGTACAAAGGTTCTGGGTAAAGAGGACGGAATTACATTTGACCAGATACAGTCGATTGTTTTTGACAAACTGAATAACCTGGTAGTAATATCAAAAAGGGGATTCTCATTCTATAAACCTGATAAGGGATTATTGCTTGAACTTGGAGAGAATTCTGGTCTTGCCTACCAGTATCCGGTACTAAACTCGGTTTATACTGATAAGGATGGTCACATCTGGATAGGCACTGAAACCGGAATAATTATTTATAATCCCGATTATCTTAAACTCATTGGCCAGATCCCAAGGGTTTTTCTTTCAGTGCGTAATCTGTTTTATAACCCAATAGATGAGGGCCGGATTAAGTTTAGATATAATGAGAACAATTTTACCTTTGGCTATACTGGAATATGGTTCAGCAATCCCGAAGGAATGACATACCGCTATAAGCTTGAAGGATATGATCTGGAGTGGCTATATTCTAACCGAAATCAGACTCTCACCTACTCTCAGCTTCCTCCGGGTAATTACTCCTTCAGGGTTGAAGTGAGTTTAGATAATAAAACCTGGCACATTTCGGATGATTCAGTATATTCATTTATTGTAAGACCCCCATTCTGGAAAAGGTGGTGGTTCCTTGCCACAATGCTGCTTCTTGTAGTCATTGGAATTTATATGTATATAAAACAGAGGGTATCCAAGCTTGAAAAGGATAAGGAAAAGCTTGAAATGGAAGTGGCAAAACGGACAGAGGAGATCAGGAATAAAAACAGGGAACTTGAGTCACAGAAGACAGAAATAGCTCTTCAGAGAGACATTGCCGAAGAGCAGCGTGATCAGATTGAAGCCCAGAAAGAGGAAATCCAGTCAAGCATCAGGTATGCTTACAGGATTCAGACAGCTGTACTGCCTCCGAAAAGACTTATAGATAATATTCTCAGAGAGTACTTTATCCTTAATAAACCCAGGGATATTGTGAGCGGTGATTTTTACTGGATAGCAAAAAATAACACTCACATTTTCTTTTCCGTTGGTGATTGTACGGGACATGGAGTACCCGGATCATTTATGAGTATGCTTGGTATAAGTGCCCTGAATGATATTGTCAAATCCCTGCAAATATGCAAGGCTTCAACCATTCTTGATCTGCTCAGGGAACGTATACAGGAATCACTTCACCAGGGAAGAGAAAGAGAGCTGACGACCTATGACGGGATGGATATAGCACTCTGCATTTTCAATCCGGACACTAAGATGTTACAGTTCTCAGCTGCTCACAACCCTCTTTATCTGATCAGGGATGGAGAGATAATTATCTACCCTGCTGATAAAATAGATATTGGACGGTACTCCCCTGAAAAGAATGATTTTTCTAACCATATCATTGAATGCCGCGAAGGTGATATTATTTATCTCTTCTCTGACGGATACGCAGACCAGTTTGGTGGCCCAAAAGCCAGAAAATATAAATCACAGAAATTCAGGGAATTCCTGGTTTCAATTCATAGGGAAAACATGGATGACCAGAGGCGGTTACTAGACGAGGAGATTGAAAACTGGAGAGGAAAACTGCCCCAGATTGATGATATAATGGTAATGGGGATAAAAATATAAAATAACCGCAAAAAACACTATTTCAGCCCTTTGCGGTTAAATTAATTTTTAAGAATATAATTTCTTACTCAGAAATCCAGGCGATAACCTTATCGGATGTTGGTTTTTCCTTTGGAGGAATGACTTCAATAAGATTACCCTTCTCATCAATCAGGTACTTCTGGAAATTCCAGCTCACATCCGAATCCTTTACTCCATTCTTTGACTTAGATGTAAGCCACTGGTAAACAGGATGCATATCATCACCCTTAACAGAGATTTTCTCCATGATCGGGAAAGTCACACCGTAATTATCGCTGCAGAATTTACGTATCTCACCAGCTGTACCGGGCTCCTGGTTCATGAAATTATTTGCAGGAAACCGATAATCACAAAATTATCAGACTTGTACTTCTCATACACTTCCTCCAGATCCTTATACTGTGGAGTGAGTCCGCATTTTGATGCCACATTCACAACCATAACCTTTTTCCCTTTAAGTGAACTGAAATCAAAATCCTGTCCCTCAAGAGTTTTTACTTTAAAATCGTAAAATCCTGATGATTGAGCTACTAATGATACCGAAATCAAAAGCAGTGCAAAAAATGATATATACTTTTCTTTTCTCATTGTAAATTAATTTATTTTAACTTTCCTGTTGATTATTTATTGGTTTATTTACAAAGTTAAACAACTCTGAAGAACTTATGTTCAGGAAACTCTGGAAGACAATCAAAATATTAGGGATCTTGATCATTATACTGATCTGCCTCCCTCATTCAATTCTTCCGAAACAGATATCAGGTTCAAAATCTGAGGGTATTGATGAGTATATTAAACTCAATGAAAGTGAAACAAGGCTATCTGAATATAAGGATAATATTGAAGCTCTGAGGCTAAAAATAGCCCAGCTTGATGTTATAAATATCAGCAGGAAAAAATTCAGGGCTCAGCCGGTAAAACTGGATATTCTTGCCTCAAGGGTAGCAAACAAAATGTGCGCAGAGGCTGCAAAGAATGATTATGTGGGACACTGGAACATGGCAGGTGAAAAACCCTACCAGAGATATGCATCCGCAGGAGGATATGACCATGTTGCTGAGAATGCATTTGGGGAATGGACTACCGGTGAGTACAAAATTTCTTCTTCAACAATTCTCTCGATGATGAAAGAGGGTCATGGAACTTTCATGGCAGAGAGGGCTCCCAACGACGGTCATAAAAAAACCATTATCGACAAATATCACAATTATGTTGGTATTGGATATTTCCTGTCAGAAAACCAGTTCAGATATTATGAAGAGTTTATAGACAGATATCTGGAATTTGAGAATATACCATCGGAGGTAAAAGTTGATGAATCATTTAAAATTACTGTTAAACCTTTGGGTAATGAGTATCCTTACTACTTGGTTGTTTACCGCGAGAAAGCTCCAAAATCAATGACTCCTGCCCAGATTAAAAGGTTAAGCAGCTATGCTGATTTTACAGATGAACAGTATCTCAGATATACTGCCTGGGAATTATCTGAATTTAAATCAGGAGACAAATACAACATTCCTCTTAAATTTTCAAAAGAAGGAATTTACTATATCCATATATATCTCGATCCAAAAGAAATAACTAAACCCACATCGCTCAATACCAAGGGCAGGACTTCAGCCAGCGGCATAGTTATTTCTGCCCGGAACTAAATTATTACACCTGTTTCTGTAAATAAGTGAAAACTTAATGTGAAGGGCATGAGAAATTTTTATTGATCAGCTTTCAGTAAAATCATATGTTGCAACCCAGAAAGGGAAAAAGTGTGGTTCAGCAACAATAAAAAGATAGACTGAAACTCCTCAGTGGAAAAGCAAGAAACAATAATTATATTTGAAATATAGATAAAAAGTCATTTTTATGAAAATTGCAATTGTTGACAGCGGATATGTTGGACTTGTAACAGGAACCTGTTTTTCCGAAGTCGGGATAGATGTTGTTTGTATCGACGTAAACAAACAAAAAATAGATAACCTTAACAATGGAATCATTCCGATCTTTGAACCGGGACTTGAAGAAATGGTTCATCGTAACGTAAAGAAAGGCCGCCTTACCTTCACAACAAATATTGCAGATGCTATACCTGATGCTGAAGTACTTTTTATCGCAGTAGGTACTCCTCCGGATGAAGACGGAAGTGCCGACCTAAAATATGTACTTTCTGTTGCACGCGACTGCGGAAGACATATGAATGATTATCTGCTTATCGTAACAAAGAGTACAGTTCCGGTAGGCACAGCCGGAAAGGTCAGGGAAGCTGTACAGGATGAATTGAACAAAAGAGGAGTCTCAATTGAATTCGATGTTGCTTCCAATCCTGAATTCCTTAAAGAGGGTGCAGCTATTGATGACTTTCTTAAACCAGACCGTATAGTTATAGGCCTCAACAGTTCGCGGGCCGAGGAACTTATGAAAAGTTTATATAAACCCTTCACCCTTAACGGACATCCTGTCATTTTCATGGCTATCACTTCAGCTGAAATGACAAAGTATGCAGCAAATTCAATGCTTGCAACCAAGATCAGTTTTATGAATGATATTGCAAATCTTTGTGAGATTGTAGGTGCTGATATCAATATGGTTCGAAAGGGAATCGGATCGGATTCCCGTATAGGTACCAAATTCATCTATCCTGGGATTGGGTACGGAGGTTCGTGCTTCCCTAAAGATGTGCAGGCTCTTGTAAAAACTGCTGGTGAATACAAATATGAACTGAGAGTACTTAAAGCAGTTGAAGAAGTGAACAAGGATCAGAAAATGGTGCTCTTCAATAAGATCCTTAAACATTTCAACGGAGATCTGAAAGGAAAAACCATTGCTGTTTGGGGTCTCTCATTCAAACCACAAACTGATGATATGCGCGAAGCACCTGCCCTTATAATAATCAATAAACTTCTGGAAGCCGGCGCACATGTAAAAGCTTACGATCCGGTAGCAATGAAAGAAGCCAGACACCACTTCGGGGATACAATTAAATACATTGATGACCAGTATGAGGCGCTTATTGATGCCGATTGCATGGCTCTTATTACTGAATGGCCGGAATTTAAGTTTCCCAAATTTGCAGTAATGAAGAAACTCATGGTCAATCCTGTTGTTTTCGACGGAAGGAATATTTATGACCGCAGTGAAATGAAGCGTTATGGTTTCAGTTACTATTGTATAGGTATTGATACTGCAAAATAACTATTAGAAACAGAAATGATAAGAAAGAAAGTATTGGTAACCGGGGGAGCCGGTTTTGTAGGATCACATCTTTGCGACCGTCTTTTGAAAGAAGGACATGAGGTGGTTTGTCTCGACAACTACTTCACGGGTCAAAAACAAAACATTGTGCATTTACTCGACAATCCATATTTTGAACTCATAAGGCATGATGTTACGATGCCATTTTTCATTGAAGTTGATGAGATTTATAATCTGGCCTGTCCCGCTTCTCCTGTTCACTATCAGTATAATGCAATCAAGACTATAAAAACCTCAGTGATGGGTGCCATTAACATGCTCGGGCTTGCAAAACGGATCCGGGCAAAGATCCTTCAGGCTTCCACCAGCGAGGTTTATGGGGATCCGCAGGTTCATCCTCAGGTTGAAACATACTGGGGTCATGTTAACCCGATTGGTGAAAGAGCCTGCTATGATGAAGGCAAACGATCAGCTGAAACTCTCTTTGTAAATTATCATAAGCAGAACAACGTAAAAATCAAAATAATCAGGATCTTTAACACATATGGACCAAGAATGCATCCAAATGACGGCCGGGTTGTGTCTAATTTCATTGTCCAGGCTCTACTGAATAAAGACATCACAATTTATGGTGATGGTCGTCAGACACGCAGTTTCCAGTATGTTGACGATCTTGTTGAAGGCATGATAAGGATGATGGCAACCCGGGATGAATTTACAGGACCGGTGAACATAGGTAATCCCAATGAATTCACAATACTGGAACTTGCAGAGAGGGTTATTAAGCTAACAGGTTCAAAATCCAAAATTGTCAGGATGCCATTACCTCCTGATGATCCTATGCAAAGGCAGCCTGATATAACTCTTGCAAAAAGGGAACTCAACTGGTCACCTAAAATCGAGCTTGAAGAGGGACTGGCCAGGACAATAAATTATTTTAGAGAGACAGTAGTGCAATAAAATAATCTCTGAAAAAATATAATACTATTTGAAATTGAAAAAATTATAATACTTTTGCGTTCTCAATTTGTACGGGGTGTAGCGCAGCCCGGTTAGCGCATCTGGTTTGGGACCAGAGGGTCGCAGGTTCGAATCCTGCCACCCCGACAAAAGAAAAAGCCCTGTCGCCTCAGCGACAGGGTTTTGTTTTTATAAGCGTTGAAAGCGACAGCTTTCATAAGTGAAAGAAAAACAAAACCCTGACTATCCGCCCTCTGGCGGATAGCAGGGCTTTTTCTTTTGAATCACCCCTATTCAGGATCATGAAATAATCCTGCATATAATCGCAAAGCTGACAGCAGGGCTTTTTCTTTTGAATCGCCCCCATTAAGGATCATATAATAATCCTGCTGCTTAGATAAAACCTGCTATTATCTTGCCGGAACTGCAATATATTGAGGCAGTGGACTCAAATCAATAATAAGGTTACCCTGTTCATCCTTTATTTTTAATTCATTGCCGGCCCAGTCAACACCAGATACTTTTAAAACTTTAATATCAGCATCCTTCAAAATGACAGTATGTGGCACTTCTGATGTCCATGCTGCAATCTTTGTATTCCCTTTTTCATCTCTGAAAATAAGAACATAATCATTGCCTCTTTTAACATCCGCTCTTTTCAGAAAAGTTTAGTCTCTGAATTGCTCATTCATAGTTTTTATGGCAGTATAGCAGGTTTTGGCTTCAGGTCATTTGTAACTGATCCAAAGTTATGTTCATGCTCTTCGGGATCAGGTCCGTCATTTTTCCAGTCATACCAGATTGAAAAAGGTATACCATAAAGTAAATTCGAAAGTTGCATACGCACTATATATGCCGCCTGTGTCTCCAATGCAACCCCTTTTGAAGAAGAAGAATAGCCCCACTCTCCGCTTATGATCGGAATTCCGGGTTTGCCGTCAGTTGTGTACCTGGTTATTAATTCACGGATTTTTTTGTAATCTTCAACAGCTGTTTCAGGGGACATAGAATACCTTCTGGATGTACACTTACTGCATCAATATATTCAATAATCCCGGATGCAAGGAATGCTTCTATGAATGGTACCGGTAGCTCTGAGGTGGCAGGACCAATAATAATTGCCTCAGGAACCACTTTCCGTATGGCTTTGCAGGTTGCAGCAGCAAGCTTATTATATTGCATAACATCAGGTGCTGGCCTCCAGAAATTTATATTAGGTTCATTCCATATTTCCCAGATAATATCTTTTCCTCTGAAATGTACAGCAGCAGCTGCTGCCCATTTTGCAAAAGCATCAACACTTTCCGGATCATTTGGTGCAGCAACCGACTTTGTTATCTTTCCTGATATCGGATCCTTTGATTCAATTTGCTCTTCATAAAGCGAATTGGAATAATCAAGGATATAGAGTGCTCTTATTCCGCGTTTACTCAGGTTTGCTGTCAGCTCATCATAATCTGACCAGTTATAAACACCTTTTTCCCGCTCTGTAATCTGCCATCCGAAATCCATCCTGATGATCTTGAATCCTGCTGCAGCGATCATATCAAGATCTGTTTCATGACCTTTTGTAAAATGTATGTTTACACCGGAATAGATTTTATTCCCGGGTCCGAATTTGCCCTGTTTTTCTGTCTGCCCGTACAATGAAAATATTGATACACAGATCAATAACACTATAATCACTTTTATCTTTTCATTTTTTTATTTTGACGTTCAATTATTAACCTTCAAACTTAAGCATGTGTAAATACTTTTTCCTCAATGAAATTAAAAAAAATCCCGGTCTTGCCGGGATCTAACCTTATAAATCTTATAAACACACTAAGCAAGCTTTACATTTATGGCATTCAAGCCTTTTTTGCCCTGCTTTAAATCAAAAGTCACTGTATCGTTCTCCGAAATATTTTCACTTAATCCGGATGAATGTACAAAATACTCCTCACCTGACTCTGAATCCTTTATAAATCCAAAGCCTCTGCCTGCATCAAAAAACTTAACTGTTCCTTTACTCATAATGATAAATTTTAATAGTTAAAGGTACATCAAAATTATTGATTATTATATTTATTTTCAATAAATTACAACTTGTTCTCTTATGTAAACAGGGAATTAAAATATTAAATTATGGACTTGCATTTGTTTTTCATACCTTTAATGTATAAAGTCCTTACACAATCCAAACATTCAGAAAAATGAAAAAAAACCTTGGTTTTGTTTTTTGCATTGTCAATAACCAGCCTTGTAATAGCACAAATTCCTGATGGCTTCAATTACCAGGCTATTGCGGGCGATGCTAATGGAAACCCTATCCGGAATTCGGATCTGCAGGTTAAATTCACAATTCTGTCCGATACTGTCAATCCTGTAATAATATGGGAAGAACTTCACTCTTCAGTAAAAACAAATGGCTCAGGAATGTTCTCAATTGTAATCGGTACCGGTTCAATGCAGCCAGCTTCAATTGTAACATCATTCAGTGAAATAAACTGGTCGTCATTCTATGCCTTTCTTAAAACTCAGTTATATTATCAGGGGGGTATGGAAAACAATGGGAACTGCGAAATTATGGAGTGTCCCATATGCAATGGCAGCAAACAGTTTAAGCGGAAATATATCAAAATTGTCTATCGCGGGTGAAACAACTGATGATGAGGAAGCCCTGTTCGAAGTCAAAAACAAGGACGGGCAGACAGTTTTTGCAGTTTACAATGAAGGTGTAAGGATATATGTTGACAATAGTGATAAAGGGAAAAAGGGTGGCTTCTCAATAGGAGGATTCGCAAATTCCAAATCTTCGTCCCAGAACCTGTTTGTAGTTGATAATGACAGTATCAGGGCATATATTGATCCCTCACCTGCAAAAGGTAAGAAGGGAGGTTTTTCAATAGGCGGATTCGCTGACTCAAAAGGGAATCCGGAAGAGTATTTATTGGTTAATCCGGACAGCACTATGGTTTTTGTCAGAAAAGACAGTTCTGAAAACTCTTCAACTTTTAATATTGTAGCTATCAGTCAGGACCTTGAAAGAAAGACCCTAATGACTGCAAATCCTGATACAGTAAATATCACAGGTGTACTGAACCTGCAAAACGACCTTGTTGTAGGAGGCGATATCGCTGTTGATGGCACAATTAATCTGGTGTCCGATATTGAAGGCAATTCTTACAAAACAGTTAAAATCGGCACACAGATCTGGATGGCTGAGAACCTGAAGACTACAAAATATAATGATGGAACTTCAATTCCCGAAGTAATTGATGATGCCACTTGGGCAGCTTTAATAACTCCGGGTTATTGTTGGTACAGTAATGATCTTTCTTCCAATAAAAATGTTTACGGAGCACAATATAACTGGTATGCAGTCAATACCGGCAAATTATGTCCAACAGGCTGGCATGTCCCCAATGACAGCGATTTTCGTTCTTTGATACTTTTTATTGATCCGGGCGCCACAAAAGTAAATGAGAATGAAAGCCTTATTGCTGGAGGTAAACTGAAAGAAGCCGGAACAACACTCTGGCTCTTTCCTAATTCTGGAGCAACAAATGAAAGTGGTTTTTCTGCTCGTCCAGGAGGAACCCGTAGTTTCAATGGCACATTCAATAAAATAATTGATAATGGATTCTGGTGGAGTGCTACTGAGCATGACCCTATAAATGGTACATATTGGTCCTTAGGGTACGATGGGACAATGGTTTTCAGCTATTTTGACTACGGTAAATATCCAGGATTCAGCGTACGATGTCTTAAAGATAACTAGACAGAAACTTTTACAGGATATACAGATTTAAAATCACTGACATCACTTCTTAAAAATTTAAAATTAACCTCCATCTGAAAAACTTTATACGTTCCGGTTTGTTTAACAGAACAAGGCAATTTAAATCCGGAACTATGAAAAAGTCAGTTTTAAATCAGATAAATGTTTCAAATGTCATTATTGTTATTTTAATAACACTGGCAGTTACGGCCAGCTGCAGTAAAGACAGCATGGCTGATATGCCTGATACAGGTAAGACTCCTACAGGCACCGGTACCGGACCCGGCACCAACGAGGTATGGATACAGGGCTCTGCATTCAATCCCGATAAAATAACTGTAACTGCAGGAACAACAATTACCTGGACAAACAAAGACGGTGCTGTTCATACAGTTACAAGCGATACCGGCATATTTGACAGCGGAGATCTTGCCGCCAATGGAACTTTTACTCATAAGTTCACCACGGCAGGAACATTCCTGTACCACTGCAAGGTACATACTACAATGAAAGGCACTGTTGTTGTTAATTAATAATACATAAAGTATTTAAGAAGAGAACTGTTTGAAAAACTAACACCTAATATAAGCTTTCCCTTCTCTTCATTAGTGCCTCATCAGAGATATAGTCATCATACTGAATCTCTTTATCAATCATGCCTTTAGGTCCTACTTCAATCACCCTGTTACAAACAGTCTGGATAAACTCATGGTCATGTGATGAGATCAGAATATTACCCTTGAATTTTATAAGTGTATTATTGAACGCCTGAATGGATTCCAGATCAAGGTGGTTCGTCGGAGTATCAAGCAGCATAACGTTTGCATTCCGTATCATCATCCTTGCAATCATACATCTGACCCTCTCCCCTCCCGACAATACATTCACCTTCTTGTAAATATCCTCTCCTGAGAAAAGCATTTTCCCAAGAAAACCCCGAAGGTATAATTCGCTAGTGTCTTCCGAGAATTGTGCCAGCCAGTCAACAAGGATGATATCCTTTTCAAAGAACTTTTCATTCTCAAGAGGGAGATAGGCTTTTACAATTGTCTGGCCCCATTCAAATGTCCCCTTATCAGGCTCCACATGTCCCTTGAGAATTTCAAAAAGAACAGTCATTGCCCTGGCATCTCTTGACAAAAAAGCTATTTTATCATCTTTGTTTATTGTGAAATGAAGATCCTTAAAAAGCATTTTTCCTTCGATGCTTTTGGTAAGTCCCTTGACTTTCAGAATATTATTTCCCGGCTCCCTTCCAGGGGTAAAGATAATCCCCGGGTATTTTCGTGTTGATGGCCTGATCTCTTCAATATTCAGCTTCTCAATCATCTTCTTCCTGCTGGTAGTCTGTTTTGACTTCTTCACATTAGCCCTGAATCGGGCAATGAATTCCTGAAGCTCCTTCTTCTTCTCTTCAGCTTTCTTATTTTGGGCAAGCTGCTGGCGCAATGCAAGCTGGCTCGACTCATACCAGAAACTATAGTTACCCGAGAATTGCTGAATCCTGCTGAAATCAATATCAATGATATGCGTACAGATTGAATCGAGGAAGTGACGGTCATGCGACACAACCAGAACAGTATTCTCAAATTCAGATAAATAATTTTCCAGCCAGTTTACTGTTTCAAGGTCGAGGTCGTTAGTAGGTTCATCGAGAAGAAGGTTATCAGGTTTTCCAAACAATGCCTGTGCCAGCAACACTTTCACTTTTTCCTTTCCTGTAAGTTCTTTCAATAGTTTCAGGTGGTGCTCCTCTTTTATTCCAAGTCCGCTCAAAAGGCTCGCGGCACTGCTTTCGGCATTCCATCCATCCATTTCGTTGAATTTTTCTTCAAGTTCGGAGGCCTTAATTCCATCGTTGTCAGTGAAGTCTGATTTTGAATAAAGGATCTCCTTCTCCTTCATGACGCTCCATAGCCGGGTATGTCCCATCAATACTGTATCGAGAACAGAACATTCATCAAACTCAAAATGGTCCTGTTTAAGTACGGAAAGCCTTTCACCCTGTCCAAATGATACCGAACCCGTACGGTAATCCACACCTCCATACAGCATTTTCAGGAATGTTGATTTTCCGGCACCATTGGCACCTATAATACCGTAGCAGTTACCCGGAGTAAAAACAAGATTAACGTCCTGGAATAATATACGTTTTCCGAACTGAATACTGAGATTTGATACTGTGATCATGAAAAGTTGAAATAAATTTAAAGTTTCGCTGCATGAAATGTGCAGGCCTGCAAATGTAAACATTAATTGGCCACGTCAAAGGTAATGATTGCAAACCGAGAAAATGTCATTTTGTAAATCATTAATTGCCACAAGAATAAGTGTGAATAATGTAACTTCTTATAGCAATTGTGTAAGGCAAAAAGGAATCACCGGGCTTACCTTTGCCCTGTAATGCCTTATACACTGTATTAAGCAGCAAAATCAATTTTGTTTTAACTGGTTTTAATTGCTTCCAACTATACAATTAATGATATGACGAAGAAAGCAAAGAGCGATTTGTTAGTCATTGCCAATGAAGAGAAGTCAGAACTTGCAGCGGAGTTGGTAATTGCAAACGAAGAAAAAGAGAAACTATCGGCAGAACTTGATGTTGCTAAAAAGGATAAAGCAGAACGTGCGGCGGAATTGGTAATAGCTAACAAAAGAAAAAGCAAAGCGTGCGGCAGAGTTAGTAGTCGCTAAGTCACAAAAAGCAAAACGCGCGGCAGAATTGGTAATTGCCAATGCAGAGAAGGCAAAACGTGCGGCAGAATTAGTCATTGCAAACTTAGAAAAAGAAAAACGAATAGATGAATTAATCATTGCAGATAAAGAAGTTACGCGACAAAATGAACAGAAAGTAAAGCTTGCAGCAGAGTTGGTAATTGCTGACGTAAATAAGACAAAACGTGAAGCAGAGTTGGTCATTGCTAACATTGAGAAAGCAAAACTTGCAGCTGAATTGGTTATTGCAGGCAAAGAACTTTCATACCAGGTGTGTGAGAAGGAAAAGCGTGCGGCAGAATTAAATATTGCTGAAGCAGAGAAATCAAAACGAGAAGCAGAATTAGTAATTGCGAATATTAAGAAGGCAAAACGTGCAGCCGAATTAGTGATTGCCAACGTAGAAAAAGCAAAACGTTCGGCCGAGTTAGTCATTGCCAACAAGGAACTCATATATCAAAAAAGTGAAAAATCAAAATGCGCTGCTGAGCTCATCATAGCCACTGTAGAGAAAGCAAAGCGTGCAGCTGAGCTTGTTATAGCTAATATAGAAAAAGCAAAACGCGCAGCAGAGATCATCTTTACGAACAAAGAACTCATGCTGGCAAAAGAGAAAGAAAAGCTTGTCTTGGAACTGATTATTGTAAACAAAGAACTTAATATACAAATAAACGAACGAAAACTAGCAGAGGAAGATCTTAAAAACAGCCTGGCCTTCAGCGATATCCTTCTTAAAACGATACCATTCGGAATGGATATTGTTGATGAAACCGGCACCATATTATTCCAGAATGATATTTTAAAAAGAATAACAGGGGAAAATTCTATCGGGAAAAAATGCTGGGATTTATACAGGGATGATAAAAAGCAATGCAATAATTGCCCCCTGATAGAAGGTATTAATGTCGGAGAAACGAATGTTTATGAATCACAAGGAGTTATAGGTAACAGCATATATGAGATCAGTCATACCGGAATGATATACCAGGGTAAAAAAGCTATGCTTGAAATTTTTCAGGAGATAGCAGAAAGAAAAAAGAAAGAGACTGAACTGATAAGTGCTAAGGAAAAAGCCGAAGAGAGCGATCGCCTTAAATCAGCTTTTCTGACAAATATGAGCCATGAGATCCGTACTCCAATGAATGGAATAATAGGTTTTACTGAACTTCTGAAAGAACCTAATTTATCAAGTGATGAACAAAATGATTTTATAAATACTATCCAGATAAGTGGTGCCCGCATGTTAAATACGATCAATAATATTGTGGACATTTCGAAAATTGAATCAGGACTAACTGTAGTTGATATTAATGATTCAGATATTAATGAAAAAATTGAATTCACATATAAATTTTTTAAGCCCGAAACTGAGATAAAAGGGCTGAAATTTACATTTCGAAACGGATTGCTCTCAAAAGATGCGATTATTAAAACCGATAATGAAAAACAATTAAATTTACGTATGATGGTTCAATTGAACTCGGATATATAAAAAAGGCGGCTTATCTTGAATTCTATGTAAAAGACACTGGAGTGGGCATTCCGCAGAATCAGCATGAAATTATTTTTGAGAGATTCAGGCAGGGCAGTGAATCATATAACAGAGGGTATGAAGGCAGTGGGCTCGGATTAGCGATCTGCAAGTCATTTGTTGAAATGCTTGGGGGGAAAATATGGCTGGAAAGCGAAGAAGCAAGAGGCTCAACATTCTATTTTACTATTCCATATAATCCGGTATATGAGAAGAGTACGGAAATACATATAAATCCTTTTGAAGGACAAAAAGATATTGATTTAAAAATACTGAAAATATTAATAGTGGAAGATGACGAAATATCATCATCACTTATCACCAGGATGCTCCAGAATAACAGAAATGAAATATCTCATGCAATAACTGGTATTGAATCAATAGAAGCCTGTCGTAACAATCCTGATCTTGATCTGATACTTATGGACATCAGAATGCCAAAAATGGATGGACTTGAAGCCACAAGACAAATCCGTTTATTCAATAAAGATGTAATAATAATTGCCCAAACTGCTTTTGCATTCCCGGGCGACAAAGAAAAAGCAATTGAAGCGGGATGCAATGATTATATTACAAAACCTATTAAAAAATCATTATTGTATGAATTAATCAATAAGAACTGTAATATTTAGATGATGAATAAAAAGCTGATCAGCGATAAAGAACTTCAAAAGGAGTTTAACTTATTACAGGAGGAATACAATTTATTAAATAGAAGATCCCTGGCTGATATTGATAAACTCAGGAAGACTGAACAATCACTAAAAGATTGTGAAGATAATTCACATGAAAGAATAAAAGAATTAAACGGTATTTTTCTACTAGGCCAATTAACAGAAGAATATAATAATCTGGAAGATATATATCAGGAATTTGTTAATAATGTTGTCCCTGATAGTATGGCATTCCCGGGAAGGTTATTGTATCTTGAAATCGATAATAAAAAGTACTGTAATCTCAAAAACTTCAAAATACACAAAACCCGGAAAATTTTGTCTTCACCGATTAATCTGTTTAAAAAACCTGCAGGAGAATTAATTGTCACTTACAAGGAAAATCTGCCCTTTATTGACTTTTTTGAACAAAATCTTATTGACAATTATGCCGAAAGGATTTCAAAAATTACTGAACGCATTATAGTCAAGCAAACACTTGAGGAAAGTGAAAAAAAATACCGAACTACAATGTCGGCGCTGCCCGATATGTTGTTTTATTTTGATGCGAAAGGGACATTCCTTGATAGCCAGTGCAGCAAATTTGATACATTAATGCTTGAAAAGGAATTGTTCATAGGAAAAACACTAAATGAAGTAATGCCTGCAAAAATTGCGGAACAGGGAATGCATGCCATTAAGAAAGCCTTAGAGACCGATCTGCTTCAGATTTTTGAGTATTCTATTGATTTTCCAAAAGGCAAACAGCATTTTGAAATGCGTTTAGTGAAGACTGCTCCAAACGAATTATTAGGAGTTGCAAGAAATAATACGAGCCTTAAAGAATCAGAATCAGTAATACAACATCAGAACAGTGAATTAAAAAAGCTTAATACTGATAAAGACCTTTTTATAACAATCCTTTCACATGATCTTAAAAGTCCATTAAATAACCTTCTTGGTCTGTCAGAAGTGCTGATGGAAGATAAGAGCAAACTTAATGCAGACGAAATCAGAGCTATTGCAAATGACATAAATAAACTGACAAAAAACACATCAGATCTCCTTGATGAATTATTAATATGGGCAAGAAAACAACAGGGTATTATTCCTTTCGAACCACATAATCTGAGTTTTACAGATATCTGTGTCGAAATCCTTAAAACTCTGAGTCAGAAAGCCAGTGCAAAAGACATTTCAATTGATTATTCCAGATTAGACCATTTATCTGTTTTTGCAGACGCTGATATGCTAAAAATTATTTTGCGGAACCTTGTCTCAAATGCTATAAAATTTACAAACAGAAACGGGGAAATACAAATTATTGCAGATAAGGATGCTGAAAATGTGACAATAACCGTTTCCGATAACGGAATTGGAATAGAACCTCAGGATTTAATTAAGCTATTCGATATATCTCAGTTAGCAACTACCAAAGGCACTGCAAAAGAAAAGGGAACAGGCCTGGGATTATTGCTCTGCAAAGAATTTGTAGAAAAACATAACGGAAAAATCCGGGCAGAAAGTTTACCTGGCAAAGGCAGCAAATTTATATTCACCCTGCCAGTATCAGTCTGATCAGCAAATCTTCACCATTAGCTTAGTTCACCTCTTAATTTGATAAGAGTCTCAACTATTGCAGGATCGGCCAGTGTTGATATATCACCAAGGTCCTCTGTTTCTGCCGATGCAATTTTCCGGAGAATTCTCCTCATTATTTTACCTGAACGTGTCTTGGGAAGTCCCGGTGTTATAAGTATCTGATCGGGTGTTGCAAATGCTCCGATGTGTCTTCTGACCTCATTCCTGAGTTCTCCAACAAGCTCTTCATCGGCTTCATAACCTTCCTTAAGGATGACATAAGCAAAGATACCTTCGCCTTTTATTGCATGAGGATAACCAACAACGGCAGCTTCTGAACAGAAAGGATGTGACACAAGGGCACTTTCAATTTCTGCAGAACCGATCCTGTGACCTGAAACGTTCATCACATCATCAACACGACCAGTAAGCCAGTAATAGCCGTCTTCATCCCTTGTTGCCCCGTCGCCTGTAAGATAATATCCTTTGTACTGTTTAAGATAAGTCTCATAAAACCGCATATGGTCTCCCTGTATTGTACGGGCCATACTTGGCCATGGACCCTTAATTGCAAGAAGTCCTGAACCTTCAGTTGTTTTGATCTCTTCTCCCTCAGCCGTAAGAAGGACTGCTTCAATGCCAAAGAAAGGCAGAGTTGCCGATCCGGGCTTAGTCGGAATTGCCCCGGGCAAAGGAGTTATAAGTATACCACCTGTCTCTGTTTGCCACCAGGTATCAACAATTGAGCATTTTCCGTTTCCAACCACATTGTAATACCACTTCCAAGTTTCAGGATTAATTGGTTCGCCAACTGTACCAAGTATTCTTAGTGAAGATCTGTCGTATTTTGTAACAAAAGCGTCACCTTCACGCTGTATGGCACGAAGGGCAGTCGGGGCGGTATAAAACTGGTTAATCTTAAGTCTTTCAACCATCTCCCAGTACCTTCCTGCATCAGGATAGGTCGGGATACTTTCAAACAGTACTGTTGTAGCACCATTCAACAAGGGGCCGTAAACGACATAAGAATGACCCGTTATCCACCCTATATCCGCGACACAGGCATAAACCTCACCAGGCTTGTAATCAAAGACATACTTATGTGTTAGCGCTGAGTATAGTAAATATCCCGCAGTTGTATGTGATACTCCTTTTGGTTTGCCGGTGCTGCCTGAAGTATAAAGCAGGAATAATGTATCCTCCGAGTCCATGTGTTCAATGGGGCAATAAGGCCTTTCTCCTTCCATCGCTTCATCCATCCAAATGTCACGGGGAGGATAGAATGGGACTTTATTACCTGTCCTTCTTGTAATAAATACATGCTCTACAGAAGGGCAGGCCATTACAGCCTCATCTGCCATCCTTTTTAGTGGAATTATCTTCTTACCTCTCACCGCCTCATCGGCTGTTATAACTGCCTTGCATTTTGCATCGTTTATTCTGTCACGAAGCGATTCGGCACTGAATCCGGCAAATACAACCGAATGAACCGCACCAATCCTGGCACATGCAAGCATGGCATAAACAGCTTCAGGTATCATGGGCATATATATAGCCACCCTGTCTCTCTTGCGTATACCGTTATGTCTTAATACGTTAGCCATCCTGGAAACTTTTCTTTGGAGTTCCCTGTATGTTATTCTTACTTCTTTACCGGGTTCATCCGGTTCCCAAATTATAGCAACCTGATCACCGCGTTCCTGTACATGCCTGTCTACTGCATTCTCGCATGCGTTTAGTTTCCCCCCGAGAAACCAAGAAACTAATCCTTCTGAAAAATCGCAGTCACTCACCATCTGGAAATCGTGCTGCCAGTGAAGAAGCTCCCTGGCCTGCCGTTCCCAGAATTTTGAACTGTTCTTGATACTGTCGGAATACATTTTGTGATATTCCTCCATTGAAGAAACATATGAATCTTTGAAAAGGACTTTATGGGGTATGTAGGCCCCCGGGTTAGATGTTGCCATACTGAAGAAGTTTTTGGTTTACCCTTAAGAAATCTACGATGTAAGACAATTATAATCCCAAATTGTTCATTTTCAGAAAATAATTGCAAATATCACTTCCTCAGTGAATACAAAATCAAATATTAAGCTTGAAATCTGAAGTTTCGTGGAAAGTTATTGAGGGGAAATTCTCCCTGGCAAGTCGGAGCATCCATTCACTTTCGGCAAAGAAGACAGGATTATTTTCCTTGTCATATGCTATAGCACCCGGTTTCCTCCGGATAAATGCCTCCAGTTCTTTCTTGTCGTCAGTGGTTATCCAGCAGGCTTTTACAAAAGGGAGGCTTGTAAAGTTGCATTTTGCTCCATACTCATGTTCAAGTCTGAACCTGATTACTTCATATTGCAATTCACCTACGGTTCCAATTATTTTCCTGTTACCAGGCTGCTGCAGGAAGAGCTGTGCAACTCCTTCATCAGTCATCTGCCATACTCCTTTTCGGGCTGTTTTGTTTTCATCGGGTCGAGATTGATGACTTCCTTCAAAATCTCCGGTGAAAAACTCGGAACTCCCTGAAAATAAAGCTCTTCTCCTTCAGTAAGAGTATCTCCGATTTTGAAATTTCCATTATCATAAAGACCTACAACATCACCTGGAAATGCCTCTTCAACAATACTCTTGTTGTTGGCCATGAAACTTGCCGGTGAAGAGAATCTCAGGTTCTTTTTTATCCTTGTGTGATAAAAAAACTTATTCCTTTCAAATTTACCTGAGCAGATACGAAGGAAGGCGATCCTGTCGCGATGATTAGGATCAAGGTTAGCATGAATCTTGAAAACAAAACCTGTAAGCTGCTTTTCAGAAGGTATTATCTGACGCAAGGATGATTCTACCGGACCAGGACAGGGGGCAATTTCAAGGAAAGTCTCGAGCAGCTCGAGGACACCGAAATTATTGAGGGCACTTCCAAAAAACAAGGGGGCCAGATAGCCTTCGCGGTAGAGAGACATATTGAAAGTTTCAAACATATCCTCAATGAAATCCACTTCTTCCCATAACTTTGATATATTCTCCTCTCCTACAAGTTCTTTGAGCTTTGGATCTGTATATCACGTGTACATATCAGACTTTCAGGTATGCCTGTTTTTCAGGAGCAAACAGCTGAATCTCCTTTTGAAAATATTATAAACACCCCTGAACTGTTTACCGCTTCCAATGGGCCAGGTATATGGACATGCAGCTATATGAAGTTCCTTCTCAAGGTCATCAAGCAGATCATACGGGCTCATTCCGTCCCTGTCCATCTTGTTTATGAAAATCATTACAGGAGTATGCCTCATACGGCAAACCTCCATGAGCTTGCGGGTTTGTTCCTCAACACCTTTAACCGAATCGACAACAAGAATGACACTGTCGACAGCAGAAAGGGTACGATAAGTATCTTCTGCAAAATCTTTATGCCCAGGTGTATCAAGGATATTGATCCTGATATTATTGTATTCAAAAGCCATAACCGAAGTTGAGACAGAGATCCCTCTCTGCTTCTCAATCTCCATAAAGTCGGATGTGGTTGTTTTCCTTATCTTGTTGCTCCTTACCGCACCAGCTGTCTGTATAGCTCCGCCGAAAAGAAGTAGCTTCTCTGTAAGTGTAGTTTTGCCAGCATCCGGGTGACTGATTATGGCAAAGGTTCTTCTCCTGCTTATTTCGCTTCTGAGGTCCACAAAAAAAAATTAGAAGGTGCAAAAATAACAAAAGCCCCCGATAATTCAAGCTGTTGGAGGGATATTAAATTCCGATTTCCTCGTGTTTATCAGTTTTTGAAAATTATGGTATCCAATTTGTATTATATTTGTACAAAGAGCAAAATAACCAGAAACCAATAAAACCAAATCAGATTTAAACTTAACTTAAAACGTCATGATGAATAAAAAAAATCTGTTCGTAATTTGCCTGTCTCTTCTTATCGCAGGGACAGTTTCGGCACAAACCTTCAAATATATAGGTGCTGATAAGTGCAAGGTATGTCATAACAAACCAGCCACTGGTGAGCAGTTCAACAAGTGGGCAAAGGATAAGCATTCACAGGCCCTTAAATCACTTGCAAGCAAGGAATCACTCGATTATGCAAAGAAGAATGGAATTGCAGATCCTACAAAAGAAGCCAAATGTCTTAAGTGCCACTCAACCTATGATGCAGTAGCAGCTAATCTTCGCGGAGGCATTCTTGCCACAGAAGGTGTATCATGCGAATCATGCCATGGTCCTGGAAGTGCATACAAATCACCAACAATCATGAAGAATCAGGCTCTGGCTCTCAAAAATGGTCTGATAATTCCTGATGAGAAGGTTTGCAAAACATGCCATAATCCTGAAAACCCTTTCCACAAGGATTTCAAATTTGCTGAGTATTCTGCAAAAATAGCTCATCCGAATCCTGCTGCAAAAAAATAATATAACAGCAGAATGAGTCTGACAAATCCTTTGCCTTCGTCTGAGCGGCAAAGGATTTGTTTTATTAATGAACCAAACAATAATCATTTTATAGCCATGAATAAGTTTATTGCCTTCCTCCTGTTATCATTTACAATTGCCTCATGCAAAGGTCCCGGATCAGGCCCTCTTGTTAAGGAATCATTTGAGGAAAAGAATCAAAATATGCCTATGACAGGGCAGCAGCATCAGGTTAAGCCCGTTGCTGTAAAAGCTGATATAAAAATCACACCTTGCGAGAGCTGCATTACAATAGGCAGACTGATGGCTGATAAGAAATCATTCTCAGGCAAGACAATAAAAGTAAAAGGTGTTGTCACCAAGGTAAATGAAGAGATAATGGGCAAAAACTGGATTCATATTCAGGATGGCACAGAAGCTGAAGGTGTTTATGACCTTACGGTTACCACTCTTCAGGCTGCATCAGTTGGAGATACAGTAACCTTTGAGGGAAAAATAAGCCTCGATAAGGATTTTGGCTATGGCTACTTCTATAATGTATTAATGGAAGAGGGTGGTTTGGTCAAATAACTAATGTCTGTACCTGTGTATTTTACTGTCCGCCTCAAGGTATTCACCCAGGGCTGCAGATCCATACCATGGAAATAGTTCTGTATCAAAGATCTTCTCCTTCACTGTAGGATCGGTATCAAGAAGGACTCTTGCTTCCGCAATTGTTCTGACATTCAGAATAAATATTCCTCTGTAGGTCATCTTGTTTTCACCTATAGGTCCTGCTACAAGTAATTTTCCTTCAGCTGCAAGCCTGCTTATATTAGCCATATGTCCTCTAAAAAGACTGTCGCGTTTTGCACCAGGCTCAACAATGGCCGGACCTGTCTTAAGAATAACAAGAACATAATTCTTCATACCGTACTCATCGGCACCAAGTTTTCGTGCAAGAACTGAGTCATATCCGGGATTAATATCCTGAGAAAAAGCATTCAGGCATATAATTAAAAACAGAGTAACAAATATGTACTTTTTCATATTCAGTTGATATAAATGAATTTATCTCTTAATCTGATAAACAAACTTATCAGTGAAAAGTTGGAATAATAGTGTAAATTTAAGGTCTGATGCCCTATTTAAAACCTCTTGTTATGAAACACAAAGCATTGTTATTATTCGGATTCCCTATTCTCATTATAGCCTTACATGCATGTCAGTTCAGAGCTGAAATAACACCTTCAGAACTTACCTGTGAGAATCTCAGCGATCCTATGGTTATTGATATTACTGAACCCAGGCTCTCATGGATAAATATACCTGAAAAAGGTTCCAGAGGAGTTCATCAGACTGCATGGGAAATAAGGGTAGCTGGTACAAAACAGATATTAAATTCCGGAAAGCCTGACCTGTGGGAAAGCGGGAAAATACATTCAGAAGAATCAATAGATATAAAGTATGCAGGTAAACCACTCATTTCAAAGCAGGATTGCTGGTGGCAGGTGAGAGTATGGGACAATACTGGAAGAAGATCGGAATGGAGCGAACCAGCATTCTGGAGCATGGGGATTCTTTATGAGAATGAGTGGAAAGCACAATGGATAGGCGCTCCTTGGCAGGGAGAAGAACCTCTGCCCAAACCTCCGTTTCCCAAGGGAATAGACCAGTCTGTATCTCCCGGAAAATCACCGGAAGAAAAACTTCCCTCAAATGCACCAATGCTGCGGAAAACATTTGATGTTACGAAAGAGGTTGTGTCCGCAAAGGCTTATGTAACAGGACTTGGATTCTTTGAATTTTACATAAACGGCAAGAAAGTTGGCGATGATGTACTTTCCCCTAATCTCACACTATACAGTAAAAGAGCAGATATTGGTCCAATTGGAATAATGACAGGAAACAACTTCAGAGAGTACCGCGTAATGTATCTTGCTTACGATATAACAAAGTTTCTTAAGAATGGCGAAAATGTTGCAGGTGCAATTCTGGGGAACGGATTCTATAATCCTGCTTCGTTCTGGACTCAGGGTTACGGCACTCCACGGTTTCTTGGACAGATACATATCACATACAATGACGGAAGTGAGGATATTATAGCGAGTGATCAGACATGGAAAGCTGCTAAAAGCCCGATAGTAATGGATCTGGTATATGATGGCGAGCATTATGACGCACAGCTTGAGCAGGCAGGATGGTCATCCCCCGGCTTCAACGACAGCGGCTGGGTGAATGCCGTTTCAAGAAAGAAACCTGATGGCGGTATGAAAGCACAAATGTCGCCTGCTGATAAAGTTATGGAATTGCTTTCACCCGCTAAGATAGAGAAACTTGGAGAAGGACATTACAGGGTTGATTTCGGTGAGGAAATTTCCGGATGGGTACGACTAATGAATGTAAGCGGTGATAAAGGAAGGAAGATCGGCATAAAATATATTTGCGAATCTCCCCAGGGCGAAAATTCCTATACGATGAAGGGTGGTGAACCGGAATCATATGCGGCGAGGTTCACATGGTTTGTTTTCAGGGCTGTGGAAATAATCAACTGGCCAGGTGAACTGAAAGAGGACCAATTGCAGGCAGAGGCAGTTTATACTGATATTGAAACAACAGGAAAGTTTGAATGCTCTAATGATCTGTTCAATAAAATAAACAAGATCTGGTGGAGAAGCCAGACCGATAATATGCATGGAGGTATTGCAAGTGATTGCCCGCACAGGGAAAGGTCACCATATACCGGCGACGGACAGGTTGCATGTGTAACTGTCATGCACAATTTCAATGCGAAAACCTTCTATACCAAATGGATACAGGACATACTGGGCTCCCAGAATCCTGAAAACGGATATGTCCCCAACGGAGCTCCCTGGCAGCCTGGCTGCGGAGGAGGCGTAGGCTGGGGAGCCGCAATGAACATAATGCCGTGGGAGTACTATCTGCATTATGGCGACAAAGCTCTCCTGGAAAATAATTATGAAGGAATGAAAGGATATATCAGTTATATGCTTACATGGACTGATGAGGATGGTGTAATGTTTTCACAGGCACCGGAAAAATCAAAACCGAACAGGTGGATAAATCTTGGTGACTGGGTTGCCCCGGGCAACCTGCCGGCAGACAACATGGTACATACTTTCTTTCTGTGGCGCTGTTCCGATCTGACTGCAAAAGCAGCCCACGCCCTCGGCAAAAGTGAAGATGAAAATACTACAGTTCCATAGCCGAAAAGACACTTCTGGCATTTCAGAAGAGATTTTTCGATGCAGAAAAAGGCACTTATGGTCCTAATGGGGGAAACATACTGGCACTGAAGATGGGACTGCCGGAAGATCAGAAAACAAGGGTGGCAGAGGCTCTGAAGAATGATATCATTGCAAGCGACTATCATCTCGATACTGGTATTTTCGGAACCCAGTTTTTCTTTGAAGTACTTGCCGAAAATGGTCTTCAGGAAATGGCATTCAGAGTGATGAACCAGCGAACCCAGCCCGGTTACGGCTGGTGGATTGAACAGGGAGCAACAACATCGTGGGAACAATGGAACGGAAAGGGTTCGAGGAATCACCCGATGTTCGGAGGCGGACTCACCTGGTTCTACCGTAAACTGGCAGGCATGAATGCCGACCCTGAGAAACCGGGTTACAAACACATAATCTTCAGACCACAACCTGTCGATGAAATTGGCTGGGCATCATATTCAACTATTACACCTTATGGCAATGCCGCCATAAAATGGGAAAAGAATGAAAAAGGCTTTTCAGTATCAGTTGATGTTCCTGTCGGAAGCAGTTCAACTATATATATTCCGGCAACTGAAGCATCCCTGTTAACAGAAAACGGGAAAGAGATAAATAATTCCGAATCAATAGAGTATAAAGGAATAAAAGATGGTTATGCAGTATATTCAACAGGTTCAGGCAAATACAATTTAATTCAGTTTTAAAATAATGAAATCATTTTTTACTGTTATTTTTTCACAGCACTTCTTGTATCATGTTCAACTGCTCGGGGAACAGGGAACTGAAGGAGAAAATAAGTACGGACCCATATATACCTTTGTAAAGGCAAAAGCCCTGAAATTGTAAAAACAGGCTTCAATGCCGGTGACGGGTATGGAGAGGTATGGATAAGGGATTACAATACGTTTATCGAACTTTCCGGCAAGGTATATGATAAAAACACCCTTAAGGAAAACCTTCTCGTATTTTTCAGAATGCAGGGTGATGATGGAAACATAATTGACGGTTTTATTCCCAGGGACAAGGCAATAAAGACCGAAGGCGGATACGACTATATATTCTCCGATCTTGAACCCCGGTATGCAGGGCACAAGAATACTGTTGAAACCGACCAGGAATCCTCTCTGATACAGGCAGTTTCAAAGTACATCAGTATAACAGGTGATAAAGATTTTCTTAATGAAGAGATTGCCGGTATCACAATAACAGGCAGGATGGAAAGAGCTTTGCTGTTCCTGATAAACAAAAGATTTAATGAAAAATACGGACTGATCTGGGGAGCAACAACAGCCGACTGGGGAGATGTTCAGCCTGAACATGACTGGGGAGTATTTCTCACTGATGACACTCATTATTCTATTGATATTTATGATAATTCAATGTTCATTATTGCTATTAATGGTTTCATTGAAATGGCTCCACAGTATGAACCCAGATGGAAACCTGTAAGAGACAGCCTCAGCGCCAATACAAGGAAATACCTGTGGGATAATGATAGAAAAAAATTCTTACCCCATATTTATCTTAACGGATCACCATTCCCTGACGGTTTTGATGAAAATGAAGTTTTTTATCACGGAGGCACAGCTGTTGCAATTGAAGCAGGTCTGCTTACCACTGACGAAATAAAGACTTCACTTGACAAAATGGTCGAGAATGTAAAGGCATCGGGCGCCGGATCAATTGGTCTGACAATGTATCCGCCATACCCTGAGGGATATTTCAAAAACAAGGGAATGTATCCTTATGTCTATCAGAATGGAGGTGACTGGACATGGTTTGGAGGCAGGATGATCCAGCAGCTGATCCGTTACGGTATGACAGCCGAAGCTTATGAACAGCTGACACCAATGATAAAGAGAGTTAAGGAAAATAACGGCTTTTATGAATGGTATACCGTTGAAAATAAGCCTGAAGGCTCAGGTACTTTCAGAGGGGAAGCGGGGGTACTCTATAAAGCGATAGTGATGCTTGAAGAAGCTGCAGGGATTAAATCAGAGAAATAACAGACTTCCTATCTGATAGAATGAAAATGAGACCAGCCATGCAATCAATGTTGTGTAAACCACCACAAATGCTGCCCATTTCCAGCTTCCCGATTCTCTTCTTATAGCGGCTACAACACCTATACACGGGAAATAGGTAAGTATAAAGAGCATAAAAGAAAAAGCCATAACCGAATTGAATAGAGGTTTGCCGGATGCATTCTTCTGGGTCTGAATTTTCTCAACAAGCGTTGATTGCCCTGCATCATTATCAGTCTGAAACAATACCCCGAGAGTACTTACCACTACCTCCTTGGCAGCGATGCCTGATAATATTGCCACACTTAAACGCCAGTCAAATCCGAGAGGTCTCATAACAGGTTCAATGCCTTTTCCGATCATTCCCATAAATGATTTGCTCTGCCTTTCGGTACTCTCTTCCAGCTTTAACTGCCGTATTGCATGATCTTTATCAGAATCAGCTAGCTGACTGTTTTGAATTTTTAAAGACTCTGAGGTGTAATCTTTTGAAAGTTCAACAGACCGGGGAAAGGTACTTAATACCCATACAATTACAGACGCAATAAGGATTATCCCACCGATTTTTTTGAGATATAATCCTGTCCTGAAAAATACATGCTTTATAACACTTCGTAAAGTAGGTATTCTGTAAGGAGGAAGTTCCATAACAAAAGGGATCTCAGCTGTCTTGAAGAAAACCTTCCTGAGAAATAAGGCGGAAAGTATTGCAAAGATTGCACCCAGTATATAAAGCAGGAACAGCACAGTACCCTGGTTTGAAGCAAAAAAGGCACTGATGAATAATATATATACCGGGAGCCTGGCACTGCACGACATGAAAGGAGTGATCAGCATTGTAATCATACGGTCGCGGCGGCTCTCAATTATCCTAGTTGCCATTATTGCCGGAACATTGCAGCCAAATCCCATAAACAACGGAATAAAAGACTTGCCATGAAGACCTCTCTTATGCATCACCTTGTCCATGATAAATACAGCCCTGGCCATATAACCGGTATCCTCCATGAATGAGATAAACAGGAAGAGTATGACGATATTAGGAAGAAATACAAGCACACCTCCCACCCCACCAATAATCCCGTCTGTAATAAAATCCCTCAGGATACCTTCAGTCATAATTGAGGAGGTAAGGTCAGAAAGTTGCAGAAGACCCTTCTCAAGCCACATTTTGGGATAACCACCAAGACTGAAGGTGGTATAGAATGTAATCCACATGAATATCAGGAAGACCGGAAATCCCAGATACTTGTTTGTCAAATACTTATCTATGATCCTTGTTCTGCTTAGTTTTTCAGTTTTATTCGGTTTTATAGTCTCTGCCAGAGCTCCGGAAATAAATCCATACCGCAGATCAGTTATTACTGTTTCGATTGGTTCCGCATAGAGTTTCTCCAGCCTTGAATATTCTTTTCTTGCAACGTCAATTATATCCCTTGAATTTGAACAACGTTTTATATCCTCTGAAAATTCCTTATCATTTTCCAGAAGTTCCAGTGCAAGATATCTTGAAGAAACAATGTTTGTAAAATTTCTGTTTTCATCAACCTTAATCCGTGACTGAATTGAGCAGATGGCATTCTCAATTTCGGTTCCATAGTTGATATGTATATGTCTTACAGAAGGATCCCTGTTCTCATAAACAGCAATGATAGTATCGAAAAGTTCCTTTAATCCCTTTCCCCGCGAACTTACAGTAGGAATTACAGGAATCCCGAGCAGGCTTCCAAGAGATTTGTAATCAAGTAAATCACCTCTGTTTTCAAGTTCATCAAACATATTCAGGGCGATTACCATCTGTACGCCCATGTCGATCAGTTGTGTAGTAAGATACAGGTTCCTCTCAAGGTTCGAAGCATCAACAATATTAAGTACAATATCCGGTTTGCTGTCAAAAATAAAGTTCCGGACGTATATCTCTTCTGGTGAATAGCTCTTAAGAGAATAGGTTCCGGGAAGGTCGACGATTGAAAATGTGTATCCTGACTGCCGGTACCTTGCTTCTTTTGAGTCAACTGTAACTCCCGCATAGTTGCCAACCTTCTCACGCGACCCGGAAGCAAAATTGAAGAGAGTTGTTTTTCCCGAGTTGGGGTTACCAACCAGCGCAATCTGTATATTTTTTGTTTTCTCTATCCAGGATCCGTTGTCATTTTCTCTTACAAGTACCTCTGCATGATTATATTCACGTGCAGAACCGTTCCTGTCGACTTCAATTAGCCGGGCTTCACTGTTTCTCAAAGAAATATGATATCCCATTATTTTGTATTCAATGGGATCGCCAAGAGGTGCTTTTCTGATAACGGATACTTTCTTACCGACAACAAAACCCATTTCTGAAAGTCGCTGCCTGAACTGACCTCTACCCTTGATCTTCAGTATAATCCCCTCCTCACCCTCTTCGAGATCGTATAATGTTGTCATCTAATACGTTAATTCATTATAGTAACGCAATATTGCTGATATTGTTCATCAACAGCCATAAATAATAAGGCTACAGGCAAAGGGCAACGGGCGTCAGGGAAAATTATTCTTTCAATCACTTCTCTCCTGACACCCGACGCCCGGCGCCTGATGCCACTATTTCTTATAACTTAACTTTTACAACTACCTTCTTCACCTGTGCATTCTCCCCTGCCTTTACACCTGGTCGGTGCAGGTCTGACGGGAAAAAGAGGAAAAATTTCTCAGGAGTTGCGATAAGATGCGTACTCTCCGATACAGTCATAAATTCGAGGTCCTTGGTTTCATCGTATGGCGTAAGTATCTCTCCCTTTTTTGTCACAGGGCTTACACTTATCTGTTCCGATCCACTAATTGTATACTGAATGTCAGCATATTTCTTATGGGCCTCGAATTTGGTGTCTTCCTCATTTTTGGTAATATATTCAGTTACAAGTGCAAATAAATTATCTCCATCCAGTTCATGCTTCTTTACTTCAAGAGCCTTTAGATCAGTATTTTTCAGAAAAGCAAATGCCTTATCCCATCTCTCCTTATTTCCGAAGTATGCAATGGCAAACTCTCTTTTGTTAATTGATTCATCAGGCGTGATTGCCAATCCATTCAGATATTTGCCTGATTCGTACCACTTATTAATCTTCTCCTCATTCCATCCGGTAGGATCGGATGAATTACTGCAACTCTGTATCAGAGACATTGATAAAAATAGAAGTATTATAACACCGGCATTTCTCATATCAATTTATATTTTAGGTTTTTGTAACAATTTTACCAACCACAAATATGGCAAAGTTTTTTTCCCGCTACACAGTGTATTCATAACTATTTTCACTTATAGTATGAAGTAAACCTAAATTACATATTGAAATTATTTCATATTTTTGAGATATACTGATGATAATTGAATTTCGAAATTATGAGAAAGTTATTTACAACTTTTATAGTCATATTATTTGCCTCTGTTCTGTATGGTCAGGTAAGAAACACTTACCAGACGGGAATTACAGCAGACGAGAATCTAAAAGCTATCTCAAACCTATCAGCCTTTTCTATTGGCGGCATTGGTTTTGATACAAGGTATAAAGGTGTTATTGGAAGTCCAATGCTGTTCGACACACTGCTTATTTCCTACCTCAAGATCAGCAAACAGGAAAAATACATTGAGGTGCCATCAAATATTGACCTGGTAACAAACTCTGTTATATGCATGAATCCCAAAACAAAACAGCTTATATCAATTCCCGGAAATAAAATAAATGAGCTGATCATCAGGAATGAAAATAATGATATGATTTTCAGGACTATGAGTAATGAATTTCTCAATAAAAAAACCGGAGAACATATATTTTATCAGGTCCTTAATGATGATAATTACAAGCTCATAAAAGTACCCTCAAAAGATTTTATTGAAGCTAATTACAAACAAGCCTACTCTCCTGGAAGGGGATATGATGAGTTTGTCACAACCTATAAGTACTACATTATTTCTCCCGATGGCGCTATTAATCAATGCCAGCTTTCAGAAAAATCCATTATTAAAATATTTCCGAAAAAAAAGGAGCTGATTAAAAATATTATCAAAGAAAAAATATTAACAGATAAGGAAGCAATGGTAATAGAGATACTTAAGAACTTCTGATCGTTTCTTTCGGGATTAAAACAGTTTTCATCAGAAACAAAATATCCTGTTTTTCTGATTACCTTAGCCGGACTTTTTAAATGTATTTACTAATTTAAATTTTCCATTATGACTGCAATAATTATTGGCATAATCATCCTGATTGTAGGCTTCCTTGTAGCAAAGGCTGATCCGGCAGTAAGGGCTTATAAAACGATCATTAAAACAATTGGAATTATAGTTATCATTTTAGGATTTTCAATAGCATCTGTTGTTCAGGTAGAACCCGGACAGGTTGGCGTTCAGAAACTTTTCGGAAAAGTTAATGACAATATTCTTGAGAGTGGACTAAATGTTATCAATCCGCTGGTGCAGGTAGTAATGTTTGATATCCGTACCGAAAATTATACCATGTCAGGGGTTACCGATGAGGGAATGAAAGTCGGAGATGATGCCATACGGGTTTTATCAGCCGATGGTCTTGAGGTTATAGTCGATCTTACAGTACTTTATAAAGTCATCCCTTCGGAAGCACCACGGATTCTTAAAGAGGTAGGCACTGATTACAGAAATGTACTTGTACGTCCGATATGCAGGACAAAGATCAGGGATAATGCAGTATATTATGATGCTGTTGCTCTGTACTCAACAAAGAGAGATGAATTTCAGGCAAGGATATTTACAACAATTGAATCCAATTTCAAAGAAAGAGGACTTTTGCTGGAACAACTGCTTGTAAGAAACCTTACACTGCCGGCATCTGTTAAAGCAACTATAGAATCTAAAATAAATGCAGAGCAGGATGCACAGAAGATGACATTTGTCCTTCAGAAAGAAAGGCAGGAGGCAGAGAGAAAAAGAGTTGAAGCACAGGGTATTGCAGATTACCAGAAAATACTCAGCACAGGACTTAGCGACAGGTTGCTTCAGTATGAAATGATCAAGGCTATATCCACCTCACCGAACTCCAAGCTGATATTTATGACCAACGGCAAAAACTTACCAATACTGGTTGATAGTAAGTAGGGGTTGTCTTGCGGCTTTGCCCTCCGTAGTTTTAACGAGGCCTGTTTCCGTTAGCCTGTAGCCGGTAACCGCTAGCCGGTAACCGGATTCCCTCTATTCCACCTTCATAAAATCTCCCTGTGAATTTGTAAGGAGATTCTTTGTGAGGTAAGAAATTCCGGCCCCTGCTGCAGCTATAACTACAGGTTTTAGGGTTTCCCAGTTAAGCACACCACCATTGGCTATAACCTGGTAAATACCTGTAATAAAGGTGCAAAGGATAATAACTATTAGTCCTTTATAAAAATCACGGGAATTAAGATGCAGGAAATCAGATCTCATGACACTAAACTTTTATCAGACTAAATGAACTTTCATTTCAAATCTAATAAAAATCCCTAAAAGTAGTACACCCTGATCCTGTAATTCATTAAATAAACGAAAAACCTGTCGAATACTGATCACTGATTACTAACTACTTCTCACCTGAACTTCCTGCTAAGCAGCACGTTACGTAGTTCATTTGGAGAAATATTCTCCCGGATTTCTCCCGATATTACTACAGTGATATGTCCTGTTTCCTCTGATACTACAACTACCATAGCATCAGAATGTTCCGACATCCCTACAGCAGCCCTGTGACGCATGCCAAAATGCTGAGGTATTGTAACCTGGTCTGTAACAGGCAAAGGACATCTTGCAGCCAGAATAACTCCGCCCTCGATCAGAACGGCTCCGTCATGCAAAGGGGAATTTTGAAGAATATAGTTTCAAGCAGTTCTGCACTGATCTTTGCATTAAGGATTTCTCCTCCTTCAGAAAACATGTCAAGGCTGCTTTTTCTGCCAATAACGATCAGTGCGCCTGTCTTTTTTGTTGACATAGATTCACAGGCCCTAACAATTTCCTCGTTTAGTCCGGGCGTCTCCTGATCATCAGAAGAGGATGAAAAGAACCTTGCGAAAGAAAATCTGCTCTGGGTAATATATCTGTTGCCTAAAACAAGCAGAAACCTCCTTACCTCCTGCTGAAATACAATAATAAGTGCAATAACCCCTACTCCCATTACCTGGCCCAGAAGTGCACTAATAAGCTCCATATTAAGAGTCTTTACAATAAGCCAGGAGACATAAATGACGAATATTGCAAAGATAATGCTGAAAGCAGCAGTACCTCTTATGAGTCTGTATAGCTGGAACAGAATTACTGCAACCAGCACTATATCAACAATATCAAGAATTGTTATCTGAAAAGGCATCTCAATTTAACTTAATTTCAAATTTAATAATTTAATCCTGCCCTTCAGGTTTTCCGAGCCTTACTGTTAACTTAACAGCCTGGACAGCCTCCTTCACATCATGTACTCTCAGAATATCAGCACCTTTTAAAAGCGCTATGGTATTCAGAGCTATTGTCCCGGTAAGGGCTTCATCAGGATTGATACCAAGAGGTTTCCATATCATCGATTTTCTTGACAGACCCACCAGCAAAGGTAAGCCTGCTATAGAAAAATCGCCAAGCCTGTTAAGCATGTCATAATTATGGTCAATTGTCTTTCCGAATCCAAATCCGGGATCAATAATAATATCCTTCACTCCTGATGAACGGAGCCTGAAAATTCTCTCCCCAAACCATTTAAGGATATCAGCAACAACATCATTATAAACAGGGTCAGACTGCATTGTCCGGGGGTCTCCTTGCATATGCATCAGAATATAAGGAACATTCAGTTGTTTTACCACATCAAACATACCTGAATCAGCTTCTCCTCCCGAAATATCATTAATAATATGAGCTCCGCATTCTTCAACTGCTGCCTTTGCTATTGATGCCCTGAACGTATCGACAGATATAATGGCTTCCGGAAATTCGTCTGAGATAATCTTTATGGCACCAAGAACCCTTCTGCCCTCCTCCTCTTCGGAAACATTCGCAGCACCAGGGCGTGAGGAATAACCGCCAACATCGATAATGTCAGCTCCATCCTTAAGCATAGTACCAGCTGCTTTCAGCAGCTCATCAGAATTTTTAATACGGCTTCCACCGTAAAAAGAATCCGGAGTAATGTTAATTATTCCCATCACTTTCGGAATACCCAGATCAATGAGTTTTCCTCCTGCGTTAATGTATCGTGGTTTATCCAATTACAAATTGTTTTAACAGCCGAATTTAATGATTTTAAATTTAAGCTTATTACATTTGCATACTAAGAAAAGGATGACTTAATGAAGCTTTTTGTTATTGAGGGAGTTGATGGTGCAGGAAAATCAACACAGATTAAACTACTTAAGGAGTATTTCAGCCTTAAGGGATTAAGCTGCGAATATCTTCATTTTCCGAGGACGGATGAACCATATTTCGGAGAGCTTATTGCCAGGTTCCTCAGAGGTGAATTCGGCTCACTCAATGAAGTAAATCCATACCTCGTAGCCATGATATATGCAGGTGACAGAAGAGACTCTGCTTCACTGATTGAACACTGGCTAAAAGACGGAAAAATAGTCCTGCTTGACAGATACACTTACTCAAATATTGCTTACCAGTGTGCTAAACTCGAATCGGAGGAGGAACAGGAAAAGCTTATGAAATGGATACTTTCTCTTGAATTCATACATTTCTCAATACCCCGCCCCGACCTCAATATTTTCCTCGATGTGCCGCATCAGTTCACAGAAAAAAAACTCAGCAGCTCACGCACAGGAGATGACCGGAGTTATCTGAACGGGACCAGGGATATTCATGAGGAGAGTCTTGATTTCCAGCGAAAAGTGAGAGAGATATACCTGAAAGTAGCCCGGACCGACGATCATCTGGCTGTAATTGATTGCGGTAATCAGGGAGAAATGCTGCCTCCGAAGGAGATATTCAATAAAATAACAGGATTATTGGAATTAAGAAAACTGGCAGGATGAAAACTTTAAGACAATTAAGCGCAATAATAATTGGACTGGTCTTCATTTTTTCCGGAGCGGTCAAAGGAATTGATCCTCTCGGTTCAGCATATAAATTCCACGACTATTTTCTTGCTTTCAATATGCTATGGCTCGACTGGTTAAGTCTGCCATTGGGCATTTTGCTCTGCTCTGCTGAATTTTTAGCAGGCTTCGCCGTAATATCCGGCATCAGACAAAAGGAAGGTATCTGGGTTGTCCTTCTTCTGATGCTCATCTTCACCCCTCTCACATTCGTTCTTGCCCTTAGCAACCCGGTATCAGACTGCGGTTGTTTCGGTGATGCAATACATCTTACAAACTGGCAGACATTCTGGAAAAATGTTGTTCTGATGATTTTTACTGTTATTCTATTCACAGGAAGAAAACAGGTCACCTCACTTTTCAGGTCCTCAACCGAATGGGCTATAACAGGAATTATTGCAATCATTTTTGTTTTCTTTTGCCTTGGCAACCTGAAATATCTGCCCGTACTTGATTTTCTTCCCTACAAAACCGGGATAAAGATTGCTGACCAGATGGTTATACCGGAAGGAGCTGAACCGGATAAATACCAGACCACTTTTATCTATACTAAGAATGGTGAGCAAAAGGAATTCACACTTGATAATTATCCTGCTGACGATACAAGCTGGTATTTGTCGATCAGAAAACAGTGTTAATAAAAAAAGGTTATTTACCTCCTGTTCATGATTTTACAATTACAAATACCAGCGGAGTTGACCTGACAAATCAGATCCTTGCAGACAAAGGCTATTCTCTCTTTATGATATCCGGGAAACTTAACAAGGCCGATACCATAAGATTGTCGAATGGATTTGAGCTTGGAAATTATGTTGACGATCTCGGAATAAGCTTTTATATACTTACTGCAACTTCATCGGACGAGCTACAAAAATATCTCAGCGGACAGAATTTCTGTACAGTTGATGAAACAACACTCAAGAGCATGGTAAGAGCCAATCCGGGCTACATGCTCCTTAAAGACGGGGCGATTGCCGGCAAATGGTCATGGGCAACAGTCCCGGAAAAGGATTGGTTCAGTAAAATTTCATCAGCAAATGACAGTAACATGAAAAAAACCGGTGCAGGTCCATTTGCTGTTATTTCAGTAATTGAAGCTCTGTTACTTATTTTGATTATATTAGGGTTAAATATAAGAAGATACACCAGGTAAAAATCTACAAAATAAAATAAACACTATTAAAAATTGAATTGTATGAGAAAAAAAATTGTTGCAGGCAACTGGAAGATGAATATGGATCTGGCTGAAGGGATTAAACTGGCAGGCTCGATTGACAAATACTTCAGCGAAAAACCTGCTGAAAAAGTCACAGTTATATTATGTCCTCCTTTCATTCATCTTGCAGGTGTTCATGAAGTTCTTAAACATGGCAGAGTTGCCCTTGGAGCTCAGAACTGTGCAGCTGAAGCATCCGGTGCTTTTACAGGAGAAGTATCAGCCTGGATGGTAAAAAGCACAGGTGCTGAATATGTTATTATAGGTCACTCCGAAAGAAGAAGTTACTACCACGAGGACGATAAATTACTGAATAAAAAAACATTATTGGCTATCAACAGCGGATTGAAAGTGATTTTCTGCTGCGGAGAAGTGCTGAAAGAGAGGGAGGATAAAAAGCATTTTATTATCGTTAAGAGGCAGCTTGAAGAAGGGCTTTTTTCCCTAACTTCCGAGCAGATGGACAGAATTGTAATCGCCTATGAACCGGTTTGGGCAATAGGAACAGGCCTGACTGCTTCACCGGAACAGGCTCAGGAGATGCACAAATATATCCGCGACCTTGTTAAGGAAAAATATGGCAGTGATTGTTCCAAAAAACTTCCGATACTTTACGGCGGAAGCTGTAAACCTTCAAATGCTAAAGAAATATTCTCAAAACCTGATGTTGACGGAGGACTTATTGGCGGTGCAGCACTTAAGAGAGAAGATTTTGTTGGAATCATTGAGGCGGTGTAGATGTTGGGCGTCCCGATAGCTATCGGGAGGCCTGTGAGGTGTGAGGCGTGCGGTGTGAGGTTGAAGGAAGAGTGTTTATATAAGATACTAATGTTGAAAAAACAGACACTTTCTGTTCTCTTTCTGTTTATTGCTTTTCCTGTGATCGTCTGCTCACAGGGAAGGAGTGCTTTTTCAGGCGATCCGGAGAAGTACAGGGCCGAGCTTGTCGCATTTATGGGACCTAACCTTAAACCCGACCAGCTCTCCAACCTCAACACATTCCTTGCCAAATGGGACAGTACCACCTTCAGTTCCGAGAACAAAAGCAGGATCATTGATGTCTCAAGCCAGATGTCTGCCAGGAGCATGAGACCAGTACCTCATTTCAGCGATTTTCTTACAACTCTTATCATCTTTTCAGAAAAAAATAAGGATGAAACATTCTTCAGGAACTGGATAACAGGGTTGAGTGAGATCGCTTTTATTCCAAGATTCACGAATGACAACCTTCACAGGTATTTCAAAAATACCGGTTCGATGTTAAAGGATAATATTCTTTTTGAATCGGGAAGTGTGAAGTGGAAAGTTAAAAACAGTGCTATTAAGTTTCTGCACGATACAGTCTACTCTGCTTCTGTAACAAATGCTACTCTTACCTGCTATTCGCAGAGAGACAGCACAGAAATCTATAATGTTACAGGGGAGTATTATCCCGATATTCAGCAGTTTATCGGGTCGAAGGGTATTGTTACATGGGAAAAGGCCGGCTTCAGCAGGAATGATGTATCAGTTGATCTGGGAAAATATACAATTGATATAACAAGGAACAACTTCAGGCTTGATTCTGTAAAAATAAGTCACAGTACATATTTTAAGGAACCAGTGCTTGGTTCCATAACTGACAGAGCCACCAGCTTCAGTTCTCCTGAAAAGGCAAACTTTCCACAGTTCGCTACATATGCCAAGGAATTCAAAATTAACAACATGTATAAGGGTGTTAATTATGAAGGAGGACTTTCCTTTGAAGGTGCTACCGTTAAAGGTACAGGCGAGCGATATGCTCCTGCAAAAATAACTCTCTACAGAAATGATACACTATACCTTAAAATAAGTGCCAGGGAGTTTATTTTCTCCAAAACAGGCCTCAACAGCCAGGAGACATCAATGACTCTCTATCTTGATAAAGACTCCATTTATCATTCAAACCTTGGGTTCTCATATTTTGCAGGAAACAGGCAGGTAAACCTGTTCAGAACTAACAACCCGATATCCAAAAGCCCTTATTTTGATTCCTTCCACAACCTTGACATGTATTTTGAATACCTTACCTGGAACATGGATGAATCGAAAATAGTACTATCCAGAGCCAGGGGAGCTGCACTTGGAGAAGCGTTGTTTGAATCTGTTTCCTTTTTTAATACTGATGATTTCTTCAGGCTTATGGGACTTGACCAGTACCATCCGCTTAACAGGCTTCTCAAATTTGCTGACTGGTACTACTCTGAAACATTCCCTGTACCTGAATTTGCGAAATGGCTGAACAAACCGGATGAATCAGTTACCGGAATGTGTATCGATCTTGCCAACAAGGGTTTCCTATTCTATGACAGGGCCAATAATGAAGTGACTATTAAACAAAAGACAAAGGACTACCTCGATTCTTACGGAAAAGAATTGACTATGATGTGATGAGAATCGTAAGTTCTACCAAAGCACCGATCGACAATGCTGTACTTGATCTTAAGAATTACAACCTGACTGTTAACGGTGTAAATGGGGTACTTCTGAGTGATTCGCAGAGAGTGGCTATGTTTCCCTATAACAGGCAGCTTGTTATTGAAAAGAACAGAAGCATTCATTTCGACGGGGTAGTTGAAGCTGGACTTTTCACTGTATACGGAAAGAATTTTTCATTCAACTATGATACATTCAAGATCAGGCTTCAGAAGATAGACTCACTCAGAATTTCGGTAGAGACTGAACAGAAGGATATGTATGGCAACCCTGTAATCCAGGAGATCAATAACCTTATTGAACTTGGTACAGCCGAGCTTTTCATTGACCATCCGGCAAATAAATCAGGATTAAGAAGTTACAAAGAATATCCTATCATAAATGCAATATCATACTCCTATATTTTCTACGATAAGATTGCAGGTCTTGAGGGTGTCTATCCTCAGAAGGATTTCTACTTTAAGGTAGATCCTTTTACATATGAGAATATTGACCATTATACCTATGAGGACATGAACCTTTCTGGAGAGTTCATAGGTGGAAATATTCTCAAACCAATGAAGCAATATCTTACAATCCAGGATAGTAACTCACTGGGATTTAACATGATAATACCAGATGACGGTATTGGTGTATATGGTGATAAAGGAATACTTTACAATGAGATAAGCATGAGCAACAGAGGTCTTATCGGCAGCGGTACCATGAAAAGACTCTCTTCGACAACTGTGGCAGAGGAGTATCATTTCTTTCCCGATTCAATGATTTCGCAGGTTAAATCGTTTAATATAGTAAAAGATGCTGCCGGCTTGTTCCCCGTCCTTAACAGTGAAGATGTAGCGGTAAATTGGCTCACAAAACCTGATGAATGGATTGCCACAAACACTGTTGGAAAGAAATTCGAAATGTTTGAGAATGGAACAACTCTCGATGGTTCTGTTACTCTGACTCCTTCAAAACTACTGGCCAAAGGAGCAATAGAAATGACTGATTCGAGGATAACTTCAAACCTGTTCAATTTCAGATCAAATGCAATCAGGGCAGATACCTCTGACTATAATCTGAAATCAAAATCTACAAGCGGTTATTCCTTTATTGCTGAAAATGCAAACACTGATATAAACTTCGATCTGCAAACAGCAAAATTCAGGCTCAATACCGACTCTTCAATGGTTAAATTTCCCGAACTGCAGTATATCTGTACTATGACAGACTTTACTTATAGCATGCAGTCAAGAATACTCAGCATGGAGCAAAAGGGGAAATCGAATACCACTCTTATGACGTCCGAACAGCTTCTCAGACAGCCGTTCTCCAATCTCGATAAACCAACATTTTTTGCTACCAATAACCTTGAGGATACGGTCTCATTCTCATCATGGAAAGGATTATATAATCTCGACAGGGAGCTTATTGAAGCTGAAAATATAAATTATATCCGGGTTGCTGATGCACTCATTCAGCCTGACAGCGGAAAGATCACAATTTCACGAAGGGCCAAAATAGAAACCCTTCAGAATGCACTTGTAGCTGTGAATAACAGACATATACTTCACTCAGCAGCTATCGATATTGAATCTACTAAGAGATATACAGGAAGTGCGATATATGATTATACAGATGAAAATAAAGAGATACAGCAGATAAAATTCCCTGAGCTTTCAGTAGATACTCTTACAACAACTGCTAAGGGAATAATTCCTGTTAGCCAGAAGTTCATGCTCAGTCCTGCATTTTCGTATTCAGGAGATGTTATGCTTTCTGCCAGATCGCAGCTTCTGACATTCACAGGGTCGGTTGGCATAGTACATAACTGCAGCAACATGGTTAGCTACAGTTTAAAGTTCAAATCAACAATTGATCCACTGAAGATTCTCATCCCTGTAAGCGATAAACCCAGAGACATAAATGATAACCTCGTATTCTCCGGGTCATATATCAATGCTGATTCTATACACATCTATCCTGCTTTCCTGTCGGCACAGAAATCCTGGACTGACGTTCCCCTTGTCAATGCTACCGGTTTTCTTTATTACGAGAAGGAAAAAGGAAGATATCTGATCAGCTCACTGGCAAAACTTACAGATCCTGCTCTCAATGGCAATCTTATAAGCTTTGACAAAAACTATTGTGTAATGTCAGGTGAAGGAAACCTCAGCTTTGGCACCAAATATGATCTTTTCCAGATGTCAAGTGCAGGTAATTTCATTCACCGGATGGATTCAGGAACAGTAAATATTGAGTCTATACTTGCAATGGATTTCCATTTTTCGCCCGAAGGACTTAAAATGATGGCTGACGAGTTAAGGATGATGCCGACATTAACCCCGGTGAATCTCAATTCTGATCTGTATACTAAAGGAATGAAAGATCTTATGGGTACTGCTGCTGCCGCGCAACTGAAGGAGGACATCGATCTTTTCGGAGCAACCAGGAACCTTCCAAAAGAATTCACATATGAACTCCTCCTTAATGATGTAAAATTTTTCTGGAATGAATCGACTGCATCATTCAGATCAAAAGGCAAGATCGGAATAGGATTTATTGGCACTCAGCCAATTAATACATATGTTGACGGCTATGTGGAGATACAGAGAAGAAGATCCGGCGATATGCTGGATGTTTACCTGAAGGCTGATGATGCCACCTGGTATTATTTTTCATACTTCAGGGGTGTCCTTATGACCCAGTCAGGCAATTCTGCTTATAACTCACTTATCACCACCATAAAAATAAACGACAGAAAGCACCCTGATGCATCTGTCAGAGTTCCGTATACATATATGATTGCTGCTGAAGGCAGGCTTCAGAGTTTCCTCAGAAGAATGACAAGTGAAGAACCTTTAGAGGATGTTATCAGATAACCACTTTTCCTCTTTCTCCAAGTTCTATTAACTCCAGATCGTGAATATTCTTACCATCAATCTGAAACCTGATGGCTGTCATATATTTATGAAAACCATTATAACCAGCGGCACCCGGATTTATAAAAAGGAATCCAAACTTCCTGTCGAATATGACTTTGGCAATATGAGAATGACCACATATGAGTATATCGGGAGGGTTTTCTGAAAGTTTACTCCTAATTCTGGCTTCATAACGGCCGGGTGACCCTCCTATGTGTGTTATAAATATCCTCATTTCCTCTGCCATAAAATATTCATTTTCCTTGTAGGCCGATCGCACAATTGCATCATCAATATTGCCATAAACAGCTCTCAATGGTCTGAAAGCCGAAAGGGCATCTGCAGTCTGAATATTCCCTATATCGCCGGCATGCCAGATCTCATCGCACTTTTCAAAGTGGTCGAACAAACGTGGATGTATCCACCCGTGGGTATCAGAGATAAGGCCTATTTTCATAATTATGGTTTTGCGGTCTTGCGGTCTAAAGTAAGATAAAGAATTTCAGAAATAATAACTGTAATCCTTTATTCTTACTTTTGCATAAACTCTTAAACATGCAGATATTTTATGCACCGGGTATCAATGGAGACTCCTATATGCTTGATGAAAAAGAATCAAAGCATTGCATCAGGGTACTGAGGATGGTCAAAGGAACCTCTGTAAAGCTGATAGATGGAAGAGGAAACCTCTATGAAGGCCATGTAAGTGATCCTGATCCTAAAAGATGCCTGATTACGGTTTCAGAGGTAAGAAACAACTTTGAAAACAGGGATTACAGGCTCCATATAGCAATTTCACCTCTCAAGAATCCTGAAAGGTTCGAATGGTTTGTAGAGAAAAGTGTGGAAATAGGCATAGATGAGATAACTCCATTAATCTGCAAAAACACTGAGAAACAATCTGTTAAGCAGGAAAGAACTGAAAATATCATAATCTCAGCTATGAAGCAGTCTCTTAAGGCGCTTAAACCTGTTCTAAACGAACCAATGAGCTTCGAAAAATTTATTGGACAGCCTTCCGCTGAGAAAAAGATGATTGCCCATTGCAGAAATTCTGTTGAAAGGGCAAAAATTTCAGATATATACAGGAAGGGTGATAATGCTGTCATATTGATCGGTCCGGAAGGAGACTTCAGTGAAGAGGAAATCCTAAATGCATCAAAAAATGGATTTTTACCGGTACACTTAGGTTCAAGCAGGCTGAGAACAGAAACGGCAGGCGTTTCTGCCTGCCATTCCATTTACTTCATCAATCAGTAATCTGAACTAATTATCTTTCCGGTATTCAATTACCTCGCCAAGTCTCTTCAGAGGCAATCTGTAAAACTCGGCATACTTGCATTCAGAGCAGATTACTACAGAGTACCTGTTGTTCTCAATATCAAATAGCTTCGAAAGAATACTTTTTGATACCCACATAGTGCTGGTTGTGAAACTCTTTGATCCGCACTTTGGACAAGAATATTTAACTGGTCTGTTCATTTTTATCTGTATTATTGTTGTCTGTCTTTGATTTCCATCTACCCGACTTTTTCAATGCCTGATCAAGAATATACTCAATCTGCCCGTTTGTACTGCGGAATTCATCAGCAGCCCATTTCTCCAGCGCTTTAAGTTTCTCAGGATCGATCCTCAGAACAAATGGCTTTTTATCACTCATAATTTATGAATGCAAAGTACCTGTATTTACAATTGGGGTGGCATCTTTATCACCACAGAGGACTACCATCAGGTTGCTAACCATGGCAGCTTTTTTCTCTTCATCAAGATCTACAATTTTCTTGTTTGAAAGCTGTTCAAGTGCCATCTCTACCATTGATACGGCTCCTTCAACGATTTTAAATCTGGCTGCTACTACTGCAGTAGCCTGCTGACGGCGTAGCATTGCATTGGCAATCTCTTCAGCATAGGCAATATAGTTAATCCTTGCTTCAATAACTTCAATACCGCAAATCAGAAGCCTTTCCCTGATCTCTTTCTCGAGTTCATTATTTACCTCTTCGCCTCCGCTTCTAAGGGCAATAACAGCCTCATGGTCCTCAAAGTTATCATATGGATATAATCCGGCCAGCTTACGAAGAGCAGCATCGCTCTGAACCAGTACAAAATGCTGGTAATCATCAACATCAAATACTGCCTTATAAGTCTCTTCAACTCTCCAAACGAGTACCAGACCAATCTTAATGGGATTACCTATTTTATCATTCACCTTAATAGGCTCACCATTGAAATTTCGTGCTCTGAGGGAGATATGCCTGGTAATATAGAATGGATTTACCCAGAAGAATCCATTCTCCCTGATAGTTCCTTTGTATGCACCAAACAGCACCATTACGCATGATGAATTAGGATTTACTACCTTGAATCCTGTGACCATCAAAACAAAAAGCAGTGTAAGAACAATTCCAAGCCAGATTACTCCATAAGCAAATCCGGCAATTGCCCCGCCGACAAATAATATTGCCATCAGCAGAGCGACATAACCCGACATGGGTTTTACTGTAAATTCTTTTTTCATTTCAGATGATATTATTATGATATCACAAAGATATTATTTTAAATTAATATAAACAAAAAAAACACAGGATTTTTTTCCTGTGTTTAGTTTTTCTTACCGACCGTAATTTTCAATCTTATCGATCAGTCTCTTTGTAAGGGCTTCTCCGGGTTCAAATCTTACCTTCCTGAGTAAGCCAACCACATCGTTGAAATCATAATTAAAACCGAATGCATCTTCAATCAGATCAGCATCCTTTACATTTATTTCCCGATATGTAACATTTTGAGTAGAAGTTAATCCCATAGGCGTCTCTTTTCATAAAAACGCCCGGTTCAATATATTATTATATCTAAAGTAATATTTTTACAATACCCTGACCTCAAGACCAGACCAGACCAGAAGACCAGCAGACCAGAAGACCAGAAGACCTAATTCACCGTCAGACTGATATTCTTCTCCTCCATTATCTTCCTCATATTGATAAGAGCATACCGCATCCTGCCCAGTGCTGTATTTATGCTCACGCCAGTAAGATCTGCTATCTCCTTAAAACTCATATCGGCATAATGTCTCAGGATGACTACTTCTCTCTGATCATCAGGCAATGAGCTTATCATAGCCCTCACGTCCTTCTGAATCTGACGTTTAATGAGGTCATCTTCTATGTTATCGTCAGAAAGCTTTGCAGAATTGAACAGATCCGACTCATAATTATCATTTGAGATGGTATTCATCTGCTTGACTCTCCTGAAATTATCGATTATCAGGTTGTGGGCAATACGCATCACCCAGGAGAGGAACTTGCCGTTATCGGAGTATTTTCCTGCCTTAACTGACTGAATCACCTTAAGGAACGTATCCTGAAAGATATCTTCAGCAAGAGCCTGATCGCGTATATATAAGGATATATACGAAAAAACTTTACTCTTATGACGGTGGATTAGTTGTTCAAAGCAGGCTTCCTCGCCTTTTATGAACCTGGTAATCAGTTCATAATCGGAAATCACTTTATTCATAACTCACTCTTTTAAATTAACAGAGTAGAGATATTACTATAGGCGGTCCTCCTTTGGTTGGTTATTAATTACTAATACAAAGAAACGATTTTTTTTGATTTGAAAGTATTACTTTTGCCATTTAACTGAATTTTAACACTCCAAACAAGGAACCGGAATGCAGGGTGGAATAGAAATCAAGGGAGCCAGGGTACACAATCTTAAAAATGTAACGTTAACAATACCGAGAGATAAACTGGTAGTTATTACCGGAGTCTCAGGTTCTGGAAAATCATCGCTTGCGTTTGATACAATTTATGCTGAAGGCCAGAGACGTTATGTGGAGAGCCTCTCATCGTATGCAAGGCAGTTCCTAGGAAGGATGAACAAACCGGAAGTTGATTTTATAAACGGCATACCTCCTGCCATTGCCATTGAGCAGAAAGTAAATACCCGTAATCCACGGTCAACAGTAGGAACCTCTACTGAAATATATGATTATCTGCGTCTTCTCTTTGCAAGGGCAGGAAGAACATATTCTCCTGTTTCAGGTAAAGAGGTAAAGAAACACAGTGCCGACGATATTGTTGATTACCTGGCTTCCCTGCCGGAGGGAACCAAGGTCATTATAACTTCATCAGGACAGATTCCTGAGAACATAGATATAGCAGAATACTTCACCTTTCTTGGGAAACAGGGATTCAACCGCATTGAAAAAAATGGTGAAATTATCAGGATCGATGAACTGAAATCCATTAAGGGCTACAAGTCCGGTCAGATGATAAATGTTGTAATCGACAGACTTGTCATCAGTCATTCCGCTGATAGTTTCAGCAGGGCAGCCGATTCAGCCCAGACAGCTTTCCAGACAGGAAAAGGTTACTGCCAGGTGGTAGTACTTGATGAAAATGGAATCAGCAGGGAGAGTTTCTCCAATAAATTTGAGGAAGATGGTATCATTTTCGAGGAGCCAACCGAATATCTCTTCAGTTTTAACAACCCCATTGGTGCTTGTCCTGTTTGTGAAGGCTACAGCAAAATCATCGGAATAGATGAGAATCTGGTGATTCCCAATCATAATGTATCGGTTTACGATGATGCAATTGTATGCTGGAAGGGTGATACAATGAAGAAATGGAAGGAGAGGCTTATTGCAAATGCCGAATCCTTTGGTTTTCCTGTACATAAACCATACTATAAGCTGACTGATGAACAAAAGAGGCTTTTATGGACAGGAAACAAATACTTTTATGGTCTCGACCGCTTTTTCCAGCATCTGGAAGAGAAAAAGTTCAAGATCCAGTACAGGGTTCTCCTGAGCAGATACAGAGGCAAAACTGTATGTCCTGCCTGCAATGGAGGGCGTCTGAGGAAAGAAGCCGGATATGTTAAAGTAGGAGGCCACTCAATACAGGAACTGACAACTATTCCTGTTGGGAAGCTTTATGGAGTGATATCAGGATTTGAACTTAATGAGAGTGATGCCAGAATATCTGAAAGGCTGCTGTTAGAAATAAGTGTCCGGTTAAGGTTCCTCATTGAAGTCGGATTGCCCTACCTCACACTCGACAGACTCTCATCCTCACTTTCAGGAGGTGAATCACAAAGGATCAACCTTGCAACGTCGCTTGGAAGTAACCTTGTCGGATCGATGTATATTCTTGATGAACCAAGCATTGGGCTTCATCCCCGCGACACCAACCTGCTGATCACTGTTCTCAAGGAGTTGCGTGACCTTGGGAACTCAGTAATAGTAGTGGAACACGAAGAAGAAATAATTAGAGCAGCCGATGAAATTATCGACATGGGACCTGAAGCCGGCAGGCTCGGAGGCGAGGTCGTATACCAGGGTAGCCTTGACCTCTCTACTTCAAATAAATCATTGACAGCAGGATACCTTAGCGGCAGAATTGAGATCCCTGTACCTAAAGTCAGAAGAAAATGGAACAGCTACATAGATATAAAGGGTGCGAGGGAAAACAACCTCAAGGGTATAGATGTCAGATTTCCGCTTCATACAATTACAGCAGTTACAGGTGTAAGCGGATCAGGCAAGTCAAGCCTCGTTTCTGATATACTTTATAAGGCTCTCTCCAACAGGATCACTGGTAATAATCTGAAACCCGGCCAGTTCATTGATATCACCGGTGATGTGGCATTGCTAACCGGTATTGAGCTGGTAGATCAGCATCCTATCGGGAAATCGAGCAGATCAAATCCGGTGACTTACCTCAAGGCATATGATGAAATCCGTAAGTTATATTCTGAACAACAGGCTTCAGTCCAGAATAATTTCAAGGCATCACATTTCTCTTTTAACATAGAGGGAGGTCGCTGCGAAGAGTGCCAGGGTGAAGGAATTATCAGGGTGGAGATGCAGTTTATGGCCGATGTTGAACTGACATGTGAAAGCTGCAGGGGGATGAGATTTAAAAAGGATGTTCTCGAAGTGAAATATCACGGAAAGAATATTTATGATATGCTTGAAATGACTATTGATGATGCCATTGAGTTTTTCAATACTACTCCCGGACGAAGTGAGAAAAGGATAATTGAAAAGCTTAAACCCTTATCAGATGTAGGACTGGGTTATATAAAAATGGGACAATCATCGAGCACATTATCAGGAGGTGAGAGCCAGAGGGTAAAGCTTGCCTTTTTCCTCAGTCAGGAACGGGGAAGCGGACATATACTTTTCATATTTGATGAACCAACCACCGGACTGCACTTCCATGATATCAATAAACTACTGAAATCGCTCAATGCACTGGTGGAACATGGCCATTCGGTTATACTTATTGAACATAATCAGGAAGTAATAAAATGTTCCGACTGGGTTATTGACCTTGGTCCTGAAGGCGGTGAAGAGGGAGGTTATGTTGTTTATGAGGGTAAACCTGAAGGTCTTGCCAAATGCGATAAATCATATACGGGTAAATACCTGAAATCCAAGCTGCAGTAAAAAAGTAAAGACGGCTTGCAAGCCGTCTTCACAAAACTTATACTAAGTAAGGAGATTATTTCTTCATCTTAAATCCAAACATAATCGAAACACAACCGCTGGCAGGTGTATCACCAGCCTGGTTAAAGGATGAAACTTTTACAATAAGTTTCAGCTGCTGACTCGACTGAAGTTTGAAGTCCCATGTTCTTGCAAAATTATGGTCCTTGTTTGAATAGAGAACATTTTTATTGGAATCCATAATCCGGAACTCGACATTGGGAAGCTTGTCTTCACCACAGATAGCTATTCTGTAGTCCATATCTGAATAAAATGTCTTGTAAAGTTCCGCCTCTTCACCTTCCACCAGAACAGCAGCATGATAATTACCATCGTGGGTGAAAGAGCCCAGTTCAGGTAGGCAAACCTTCTTGGCGAAAGCCTTGCACTGAGCATCTGCATTAGATGATGCTATTAGAAACAATGCAAGGATCGGTAATATTTTAAGTAGTCTCATAGTCGTCGTTATTTTACAAATGAATTTCTAATCTCACCTACTGTTTTAGAAAGCTCAAGGAATACTTCCGGGGTCATATCTGTTTGTACTTCAGATTTCAGAACTGTAGTGTTAGATGCCTGGTCAAACTCAGGACGAACTGGAGATGTTGTAATTTTAATTTTGTCGAAAACAACCTTAAGTTTATTTACCTGTGCAATCAGCTCATCAACAGCAGGATCGCCTTTGCTTGTTGCAAGCAGACTGATAAGGATGTCGATCGATAGCTTCTGGTCAATAATACGTCCAACAAGCTTATTGCCATTGAATTCTTTCATATCAACAAGCTGTGTCGAGATATAAAGTCCTTCAAACCATCCGCCTACCAGTGTCATAGCAGCAATTGCAGGCTGGCCGTTATCTTCGAGATATGAATTTGAGTTCATGAATGTCTCACTAACGATCTCCATTATGACCTCACTATTATTTATATTTTCCTCCAGACGGTCAATGGTTGATTGTTCAATTGCTTTAAGGATACCCAGCCCGTCAGCCATCTTCTTTGCAGCATTCATATAGTCTATAATCAGCTGAGTCTGTTCGTAAAGGCTGGCAAAGCTGAGATCACAGGTATAAATTCCGAGGTTGAGCGCCATGCTCTTGTTGGTAACATACTTATTGACACTGCCAACTGAGTTAAGCAGGGATTCATCAAACCGTGCACCTGCTGATTTTATAAGCATTGCCGATTCCAGGGGTGAAGGCAAAGCATTGAATATCTTTTCAGCCTGCTTAATGTCTTCATAAACTGCGGTGTTGTCCTTGGGAATCTCAACAGTCAAGTCCTCCTTTGGTGCCTTGTTCCCTCCGGATTTACAGCCTGCAAGAATAATGGTAACAATTAAAACTACCATCAAAAGCCCTGAACTCATTCTATGATTTCTATTCATAATGAACTTTTTAAATTGTCAAACCTAATTTCCGACTAAATTAGTATATTATTTTTATTTTTCAAAAACAGCCCGGTGTAATTAATGGTATTTATAAATTTGCACAAAATAATTATTGAATGATCAAATCTGATGCCAAATTGAAAAAGCTGCATGAAGCTTTAAGAACGAATAATAAGGCTGCTATTCACGAAGCTATTGATCTGCTGCGTGATGAACAACCTTTTGAAGGGGCGATCGGCCTGCTTGCAGAACTTTATAACCATACTGATGAACATGAGATACTGAAATCGGTCGAAGCATTTATGAATGACATCAAGGATCAGGCTGCAGCTCCGGAAGTAATATCCGAAATAATGCATGACTGGAAACCTGAAACTACCAGAATGCTGGTCGCATCATGCTGGCAATCAGGACTTGATTATTCGTCTTACACCAGGGAAATAGCTGAAGTCTTTTTCAGCTCAGACTTTGCCACTGCTCTCGAATGTCTTACAGTAATGGAAGAATCTGTTCATACACTGAAGTCTGAAGAGAAGAAAGAATTACTGAAATTCATTGAAAACAAAAGTCTTCTTCTTAAACCTGAAATAATGAGCCTTGCACTTGAGCTAAAATCAATTATATCACAAGGTTAAGCGACAAACGCTTCACAAATCAGTCCATTGAGGAAAAGTGCTTCATAAACTGTGTCCTCTCGAATACCTCCGGCCTGTTGTAATTTCCCCAGTTAAGCTTTCCTCTGAAATCACTTATACTGTTGAAATTATGTTTTTCCATCCATTCGGAGATTTCCTGGTTTAATGTTCTCAGATAAGGCAGTCCTTTCTGATATAGCACTGAGCATACCTGCGTAGCAGATGCACCTGCAAGTATATATCTGACAGCATCTTCTCCCTTTCTGATACCTGTTGATGCAGAAATATCAAGTTTGAAATCCTGAGAGCTGGCCATTGCTATCCACCTAAGTACATAACGCCTCTCCTCGGCTGTACTGAAAACGGGGGCTGGTATTATCTCAAGCTTATTAACATTAATATCAGGCTCATAGAATCTGTTAAACATCACTACTCCTTTAATTCCTCTCATGTAGAACTGATCCAGAATATAAAGGATATTGGAAAAACGCGGCCCTATCTTGAATGCAAGCGGTATTTTAATGCTTTTGCTCAGTTTCTCAATGAGATCGAAATAAACCTTTTCAGATTCAGCAGCAGTTTTTTTTCTGTCGGTGGGCATAAAAAATACATTTACCTCAAGCGCATCTGCTCCTGATAAGGCAATCTTTTCAGCAAATTCTGTCCATCCATCTGATGAAAAGCAGTTTATACTTGGTATAACAGGAATGGATAGTTCCTTTTTAGCTTTTATTATCAGGTCGATATATTCATCAACTGAATGTGCTTTGGTATAACCTGCAATATAATCATCAGCCTCAGGATACCCCGATGGTACTGCCAATGCGTGTATGCTGTGAAGAATCTGTTCCTCAAACAATGACTTGAGAACAACAGCTCCTGCCCCGTTTTCCTCTGCCTGCTTCAGGTTTTCTATTGATGAAGTAAGTCTGCTGCTGCTTACAATCAGCGGGCTCTTCAGATTCAGGCCCAGATAGCTTGTACTTAGGTTTTTCATTTATTCAATAATTTTTACTTTAGTCTTTCTCCGAATAATAGGCTCCCTATTCTCACCATTGTGCTTCCTTCCTCAACTGCAATTTTGTAGTCGCCCGACATACCCATCGATATTTCCCTGAAACATGTATCAGAATTGAAGTATCCTGACTTCAGCATTTCAAAACACATCCTGAGATGTCTAAACTCTTTTCTTATCTGATTGTAATCATCTGTAAATGTTGCCATTCCCATCACTCCACATATCCTCACGAAATTTAAATCACCAAATCCATCTGTTTTAATAATCCCTTCAATTTCATCCATGCTGAATCCGTACTTACTCTCTTCTCTGGCAATATGAAACTGAAGAAGACAGTTTACCACCCTGTTAATTTTTGATGCTTCAGCATTGATTGAATTAAGAAGCTTTAAAGAATCAACTGACTGGATCATACTGATAAAGGGAACGACATATTTTACCTTATTTGTCTGAAGATGTCCTATCAGATGCCATTCTACATCAGATGGCACATTATCCTTTTTATCCAGCAGTTCCTGTACCCTGTTCTCCCCGAAGCACTTCTGGCCAGCATTACAGGCCTCAATTATATATTTCACAGGTTTTGTCTTTGATACGGCAATGAGCCTGACCGAGGGCGGCAGTTCACTCCTTAAGGTTTCAATATTTGATCCAGTATCAGTCACAGACAAAACTTTAAATTTACCTTTAATCAGCTTAACAGGTGAATAACCAGACCGCTGCGAAGCTTTGGTTCAAACCAAGTAGTTTTCGGAGGCATAATATTACCTGAATCGGCTATTGTGATTAGCTGATTCATCGAAACAGGATAAAGTGCAAATGCTACTTTCATATCCCCGCTGTCGACTCTCTTCTTTAGTTCACCCAGCCCCCTAATTCCGCCAACAAAGTCAATCCTTTTAGACCTTCTCAAATCCTGGATATCAAGTATCGGACTGAGGATCTGATTTGTAAGTATAGTTACATCGAGTACACCAATAGGGTCATTGTCATCATAAGTTCCTTCCTTTGCTGTGAGACTGTACCACTCACCTCCCAGATACATTGAGAAGTTATGAAGTGCTGAAGGTTTATAGATCTTAGGCCCTTTACTTTCAATGACAAATGATTTTTCGAGTTTTGCCAGGAGGTCCTCAGGGGTAAGACCGTTCAGATCTTTAATGGTCCGGTTATAATCAATAATCTGAAGCTGGTTATCAGGAAAATGAACCGCCAGGAAGAAATTGTACTCCTCATCTCCCTTGTGACCTGGATTTGCATCCTTCTTCTCTTTTCCCACCAGAGCTGCAGCTGCAGTCCTGTGATGTCCGTCAGCAACATAGGTAAAAGGGACTTTTGTATCAAACAGCTTCTCAAGTTTCAGGTTAGTCTCTTCATTGTCAATAACCCAGAAATGATGCCCGAAGCCATCCTCAGAGGTAAAATCATATTCAGGTTTTACAGTGGCGACGATTTTTTTCACAATATCATCTATCTCCTTAACAGCAGGATATGCGAAGAAAACGGGTTCAATGTTTGCATCATTCACACGTACATGCACCATCCTGTCCTGTTCCTTATCAGGACGTGTAAGTTCATGTTTCTTAATAATACCGTTTAGATAATCACTAACAGCTGCACAGCCAACTATGCCGTATTGCGTTCTGCCGCTCATTGTCTGGGCATATATATAATACTTGGGCTTTTTGTCCTGTACCAGCCAGCCTCTCTCCTGCCATTTTTTGAAATTTTCAGCTGATTTCTCATAAACAGTATCAGAATGAGAATCAGTTTCCGATGGAAGATCAATCTCCGATCGGGTTATATGAAGCAATGAGCATTCTTTGCCTTTTGCCATTTCAGCAGCTTCCTCTGAGTTCATTACATCATACGGGAGGCAGGCAAGATCTTTGGCTATATCACGCGGAGGTCTAAGCCCCCTGAAAGGTTTTACAATTGCCATCTTATTATATTTATGATTATTCTACTTATTCACCCTGAATGTTTCGTTTCCGTTATTGAAATAGTCAACTATCTGACGGGCTGCAGCTACCCCTGCATTAATATTGGCCTCCTCAGTCTGGGCTCCCATTTTTTTTGCAGTAAATAGATATCTTCCTTTGTACTTCTCAGCAAAGATATCCTTGCAATCGGGTTCAACATCGGACAGATAAACCAAATCAGGTCGTTCTTCAAATGCTTTTAACAGTCCGGCTTCATCCATAATCTCCTTTCTTGCAGTATTGATTATTGTTGCAGGAGCCGGCATCTTTGTAACCAGATCGTAACCAATAGTATGCTTTGTTGCATTATTGTAAGGCAGATGAAGAGAGATGAAATGACATATCCTGTACATCTCTTCTGCTCTTTTGAGAACTTTGATGCCATATTTCCGTATCTCAGCCTCAGGAAGGAATGGGTCGTATGCATAAACATACATCGAAAACCCCTTCGCAATTTCAGCCACAAGTCTTCCCACATGTCCAAAAGCATGAATCCCGATTGATTTACCCCTGAGTTCTGTTCCGGATTTACCATTAAATCCGCCTCTGATCTGGTATAACATCATTGCAAAAACCAGTTCTGCTACCGCATTTGAATTCTGACCTGGGGTATTCATTGCAACAATCTTACGGGCTGTGCATGCCTCAAGGTCAATATTATCATAACCGGCACCGGCCCTTATTACGATCTTAAGCCGGTTTGCAGCATCAAGAACTTCTTTTGTAACGAGATCGCTTCTTACTATAAGGCCATCAGCATCGGCAACTGCGGCAATCAGCTCATCATTGCTTTTATAGTTTTCAAGCATCTCAAGCTTATATCCTGCTGATTCAATCACTTCGTGCATGGAAGTGACAGCAACAGGTGCGAATGCTTTTTCTGTTGCAAGAAGTATTTTCATAATAAGTGCTTTTTAGTTAAACAACCAACAGAATAAGATCAAAAACTGCTTTGAGTGAAATCAGTTTTTAGACTCAAACTCTTTCATAACACCAACAAGTGCCTCAACACTCTCCCTGGGCATAGCATTGTAGGTCGAAGCCCTGAAGCCTCCAACTGATCTGTGGCCTTCAATTCCAAGCATTCCATTTGATTTGGCAAAATCAGAGAATGGCTTTTCAAGTTCCTTGTAATTATCAGACATTACCCAGCAAATATTCATCAGCGATCTGTCTTCAGGATCAGAAATTGTAGGTTTGAAAAGCTTATTCCTGTCTATTTCATTGTAAAGTATAGCAGCTTTTTCAATATTCTTTTTCTGTATGGCACCAACACCACCAAGCTCTTTAAGCCATTTAAGTGTCTGCTGTGCAGCAAAAATTGCAAATACAGGCGGTGTATTGAACATCGACTCACCCTTAATATGAACCCTGTAATCAAGCATGGAAGGAAGAGGACGGGATACTTTTCCAAGTACATCTTCCTTTACAATCACAAAAGTTACCCCTGCAGGTGCCAGATTTTTCTGTGCTCCTCCATAAATCAGGGCATATTTCGAGATGTCAACCGGCCTGCTGAAAATATCTGATGACATATCTGCAACAAGAGGGATCTTTACATCCATATCTTTCTTTATCTCAGTGCCGTAGATTGTATTATTCGTTGTAATATGGAAATAATCAGCATCATCAGGAATAGTATAGTTTTTTGGAATATAATTAAACAACTGTTCCTTTGAAGAGGCAACTTCCACTGCATTGCCTAAAAGTTTTGCTTCCTTCAGAGCCTTGCCTGCCCATTCACCTGTATTAAGATAAGCAGATTTCTTTTCCATGAGGTTCATGGGAACCATACAGAACTGCATGCTGGCGCCTCCTCCCAGAAAAAGAACATGGTACCCTGCCGGTATATCCAAAAGTTCTTTGAAAAGAGCAATAGTATCATTCATGCAAGCTACAAATTCCTTACTCCTGTGAGAGATCTCAAGTATAGAGAGTCCGGTACCGGCAAATTCTTTTATTCCTTCTATTGACTTTTCAATTGTATACTGTGGAAGGATTGAAGGTCCTGCATAAAAGTTGTGTTTTTTCATATAAGGATTGTTTATATAGGTTAATAATATCTGAGGAATAATATTATAACAAAATTATAAAATATTTATGTATTAGGTAAAATGACATTATAAGATGGTTGATCATTCAGTTAAGCTAACAAGTTGTCCATTCTTCATCACGGGTATTCTTTCAGTGAAACCCGAAGTAAGGCAGAAATCAATACAGTCGTCAAGCTTTTTGTCCCTGAGCCTGGTTCTCTGGGCTGCTTTTTCAATATAAGCCCTGATATCCGGTTTAGCGACAGACCATAAGTCAACAGCTGCCAAAGTAGAATCGCACATAGTAGAGTAATAACCAGTTTGTAATAGTTTTTCGGCTAATGCTCCGGCAAAGATTGTATCCTCAAGATTGAACCTGTTCTTCCACCCTGCACAGAAAAGCATTACATTTTTTTCCTGGCCGGTCAGCCACTTAAAAAGTGCATCAATATTCAGGAAAGATCCGACGGCAATACTGTATGCTGATGATGCAAGGTTAATTATACCTGTACCATTTGTGGTGCTGTATACTATTGTCTTGTCTTTTACTCTTTCAGTGGTAAAATTAAAAGGAGAATTGCCAAAGTCTGCAAAGTCGAGTACAAATCCATCCCTTTCTGCAGCTACCAGGTAGCCTTTGCTTTTATAATCCCTGGCTTCATCAACTCCGGAAACAGGAATTATTGCCTTTGCTCCGTTTGCAAATGCCGTACATATGGCGGATGACGCCCTAAGTATATCAATCACAACAACTATTGCTCCTTCATGCAGTTCCGGCTCATATAATGCCGGTGAAAAACATGTCTCAAGCTTCCGGAGAGGTGATGTCATTTATCAGGATTTATTATAAATAGGAAGATTGACAATCCTGGCTTTGAGGTCTTTGTTACGAATCCTGATATAAATCTCGGTATCAGGTTTCCAGTAGCCTTGTGTAAGATATGCCATACCTATGCCCTGTTTCATCATTGGCGACATTGTGCCTGAGGTAACCTCTCCTATTATCTCTCCTGCTGAATTAACAACTTCATAATGCTGTCTGGGGATACCGCGGTCAATCATAACAAATCCCCTGAGTTTCCGGGTTACACCCTCATTTTTTTGCTTAAGCAACAGGGGCTTGTCAATAAAATCCTTGTCATCCGTAAACCTGGTGATCCAGCCAAGTCCGGCTTCAATAGGTGAAGTCGTGTCATTAATATCATTCCCATAAAGGCAGAATCCCATTTCAAGACGCAGGGTATCTCTTGCTCCAAGTCCGATTGGCTTGATCCCGAATTCCTCACCTGCTTTGAAAACTGCTTTCCATACCGCTGCTGCATCTGAATTCTTTACATATATTTCGCATCCTCCGGCTCCAGTATAACCTGTTGTTGAGAATAATATGTCTTTAATGCCTGCAAACTCAATCACTTTGAATGTGTAGTATTCCATATCTTCAACAGGAACCGTAGTCAGCTTCTGCATTGCTTTAAGTGCCAGGGGTCCCTGTACAGCTAGCTGGGCAGTATCGTCTGATGAATTGATAAGATCTTTTCCAGGAACAATTCCGAATCGTGATGCATTCGCGACACACCAGTTCCAGTCCTTTTCAATGTTTGCTGCATTAACCACCAGTAAATACTTCTCTGGGTTGAACCGGTAAACAAGCAGGTCATCAACAATACCTCCCCTTCCATTCGGGAAGCATGAGTATTGAATTTTTCCGTCAAACAAAGCTGCTACATCATTGGAAGTTATATATTGAACAAAACTGAAAGCAGCAGGTCCTGTAACCCAGAATTCACCCATGTGTGAAACATCAAAAACACCTGCTTTTTCCCTAACGGTAATATGTTCATCATTGATACCGGTATACTCCACAGGCATATTGTAACCGGCAAAGGGAACTATCTTTGCACCGGCTTCAATATGAAAATTGGTAAATGGTGTATTTTTCATATCTGTAAAATTATAAGATGAAGGATTGGTTAAAACTACCTGATCCTTTTGCAAAGCAAATAAAGATTTTTACTAAAATATCTGATGATTATCAGAATTTCAGGATTAATTGATCTTCCTTCAGGAAAAAACCACCTTTATCAACCGGGACATTACTCTCAGGAGGAAGGGTTTGTTCAGGCAGAACCGGGTCATTATTGGGCGGAGAGATAACCGTTGCTGTATCGCTGACTGCTACCGAATCAGTCACACCAATAGTATCGCTGAATGACTTTTCCTGTATTTCATTCGATACTTCCTCCGGTTTTGCTATCATTATCCCTTTGTAAATATCAAATCCACCGAATCCTCCACTGCGGTTTGAAGCAAAATAGAAAGTCTCTGAAAAAGAGCCGGATCGACAATAAAATAACTCATCCCATGGAGTATTGAGCGGATAACCAGCATTCTTTGCTTTCTTCCATGTCCCATCCTGATTTTTCACACTGAAAAAAAGATCATATCCACCCATTGAGTTATGCCCTTTTGAGCTGAACCAAAGAGTATCACCTGACAAAGAAAAATTAACAGTCTGCTCATCATATGCGGTATTAATAGAATCCCCGGCATTCTGTGGTTTAGACCATTTCTTGTCAGTGAGCCTTTTTATGAAATAGACATCCGAACCGCCTTTAACATCCTTTCCGTCGTTTGTAACATAATATATCTCATTACCCGATGGTGAGAATGCAATTGAAGTTTCGGAACCACTTGTGTTTATATCAAATGGGAGGCTTCCAGGACTTCTCCAGTTGCCTTTCCTGTTCTCTGACACCTTTATATCTCCTCCGTTTTCATATCCGGAATAGACATAAAGGCGGGTTTCTGCTGAATCGATATAAAGAGGACTTTCATTATAAGACGTGTTCAGATCCTCGCTGGCGGATGCTGCAATACCCCATTTTCCGCTCACAAGCCTTGAATAATAGATATTTTCATCAGTCTGGCCTGCGATGGGATTAACTGATGCTTTCCCCAGGGTACGCTGCGATGAAAAATATATTGTTGATCCGTCAGAGGTAATTACAGGTGACAGATCATCATTACCAGAGTTTATATTTGCTCCAAGATTTGCTATTTCTATCCCGATTGTATCTTTTGTGAGTTCAATGGCAGCATTGCACTCCTCAATGAATCGTCTTGCCAGTGTAATATTCATCTCGGGCTTCTTTTCTTTTGATTTCAGATAAGCGGTCAGCTTGTCAGCTGCTTCAGAATATCTTCCTGTATACTGCAAAGCTCTTCCTGTATAGAAAAGTATATCATCTGTGACCTTATTTTTCAGTTCAAAAGCCTTGAGAAAAAAACCGGCAGCTTCTTCTTTGTGGTCAGTATAAATTGCAGCAATCCCGGTTTTATAATTCAGCTCAGCATTGGAATTGTTATAAGCCAATGCCTGAATATAATGATCGAATGCATTATTATAGAATAAACCTTTTCTGTGATAGTCTGCATCTCCTTCAATAATTTTGTCCCAGGCCTGGTTAAATCCTGCTTTACCATTATTGAACTCCTTCTTACTGATTTTTGCATCCGCCTGAGCAGATAAGGGAAGGATTACAATAAATAAGAGGATCAGTATCAAGATGATATTCCTGTTCATTTTTAAAATTGTTTATACCCTAAATATAGCATTTTTTGCATGTTATTTAAAGAATTTCAAATCAATAATTCATCATTTGTCACTCACAGAATTAAATTATTTATATTTGTTATATAAATCCTTAACATTATTAATCTCTGATTTGTTCAGCTTAAATGGATTATAGACTCATAAATTCAGACTATCTCGATTCAGTTGCCGGTGATGATCCACAGATTATTACTGAGATAGTTACAATGTTCAAAGATCAGGTTGTTGAGATATTTGCTGAGATGAAGCTGCTGTATTCAAGGAAAGAATACAATACCCTTGGGATGCTTGCTCATAAGGCAAAATCATCTGTTGCAATTATGGGTATGGCTGAGCTTGCAACCATGCTCAAGACTTTTGAACTATCAGCAAAGGAGGGAAAAGACAGTGAATTATATGAATCCTATATAAACAGGTTCGGTGACGATACAAAAATTGCTATCTCAGAACTTGAGGACCTTGTCAGTAACAGATTAAAGAAAAGCTGATGATCAATATTGAGAAAAAAGATAAGATTGATATTGTATCATTCTCGGTTAATAAAATAAATGCCCTTATAACTGATGAGATCAGGGATGAGATAAGCAAACTGTCGGGGACATCCAATTCTAAAATAATAGTTGACCTTAAGGGAGTTGAATACATTGACAGTTCAGGGTTCAGTTGTCTTCTGTCAATAATGAGAACCGTAAGAAATAATTACGGCATTATCAAGTTTGCCAACCCTGAACCAAATGTGATGGAACTTTTCAAAATGCTCCATCTCGATACAATATTCCAGATATGCGATGATCTCGACTCATGCATCAGGTCATTAAGGTAAAGTAACTGTTAAATCAATATTCAGAGGCGCCATCAGACGTTAATAATCCTGGTCATACCGGGATTTTTACCTTAACACCATGGAATTTTCAGTATTATTCTGGCAATAATTTGAGCTATATTTGACCCAAAATGTATTAATAATGAGTAAACTTCTCTGGAAACCAGGGACGATGATTTATCCCCTGCCTGCAGTAATGGTAAGCTGCGGCTCCGAACCAGTGGAATATAATATAATAACCATCTCCTGGACAGGAACTATCTGTACTGATCCTGCAATGTGTTATATCTCAGTAAGGCCGGGAAGACATTCATATAATATTATCAGAAAAAACGGAGATTATGTGATTAACCTCACTACCAAAGCACTTGCATTTGCCACAGACTGGTGCGGAGTCAAATCAGGAGCAAAGCACAGGAAGTTTGAAGAGATGAAGCTCACTCCTGCCAGGGCATCAATAGTAAAAGCGCCACTTATTCTGGAATCACCTGTAAATATTGAATGTGTGGTAAAGGAGATAAAGGAACTGGGGACACATCATATGTTCATTTCGGAAATAGTTGCCGTAAATGCTGATGAAGCCCTGGTTGACAAAAAAACAGGCCTTTTCAGACTAAACGATGCTATACCTTTATGCTATTCGCACGGAAAATACTATGAAACCGGTCCATTAATAGGTAAATTTGGATTTTCGGTTGAAAAGAAAAGCAAAAAGAAAAGTGTTAGTTAGGAGCTGAATATCAGAGATAATTAGAAAACAATTGATCAAATTATTTGAAGCAAATAAGTATTTTCATATCTTCAATGCGGAAATAAACGTGATTTACCATGAGTGAAAAGATTCTCGAAACCCTGATGCAATTATTCGCCATCATTGCAAAGCCTCAAAGCAATGACAGTGAAAGAAGAAGCGTCGTTGAAGCATTTCTGAGAAGGCTCCTCAACCAGGAGCTTGTTCAGACTTACCTTTCTTCTTATGATGCTGCTTACGAAGAGGCTAGAAAAAAACTTGAGAAGAGCAGTGCGGAAAGACGAGAAGGTGCAATTGCTATAAGGATCAGAAAATTATGTAAAGAAATAAATGAACAGGGGCAGCTTGCACAGGACCAGAGAATCGTTGTAGTAATACAGTTGCTTGAATTCTGTAAATCAGGCGGAGGAGAAGTAAGCCAGCTTGAACTTGGTTTTATAAGCACACTTGCCGAAGGGCTGAATATCACCAACGAGGAGTATGAATTTATTGAGAAATTTGTTCTAAATCATTTTACCAGCATACCATCCACATCTAACCTGCTAATTATTAATGGGACACAGGAATATAGTCCTGGTGAAGCAAAACATGTTTTCAAAGATCAGCTGAAGGGCCAGGTTTGGGTTCTCTTTGTTCCATCAGTGCAGATGTACTTTGTAAGGTTTAAGGGATCTGGTGAACTTTCAATGAACGGACAGCTGCTCCAGGAAGAAAAGGTTTATCCGCTCAGCCAGGGATCTGCAATAAAAGGTTATAAGATCACTCCTATTTATTATTGGGATGTTACAATGCAGTTCCTCAAGGAGGAATTCAAGGCATCAAGAGTTGTTTATGAGGTAAATAACCTGGAATACAGGTTTAAAAATGGGAAGGTAGGTATTCACCATATGACCTTCAAGGAAGAATCTGGCCGAATGGTGGGTATCATGGGAGCAAGCGGCGCAGGGAAATCCACACTTCTTGGCGTACTCAACGGAACCAATAGTCCCTATGATGGCGAAGTACTGATCAATGGCGTAAGCATTCACAATGACAAAGAAAAAGTAAAAGGACTCATAGGCTATGTATCTCAGGATGACCTGCTTATTGAGGAATTGACGGTATTTGAAAACCTCTATTATAACGCCAAGCTCTGCTTCGACAATTTGCCGGAGGAAGATATTGTTGCCCGGGTTGACAGTGTTCTGAAAAACCTTGGCCTTTATGAGATCAGGGACATTCAGGTTGGAAGTCCGCTTAACAAGAAAATCAGCGGGGGACAAAGAAAAAGACTTAATATATCACTGGAGCTTATCCGTGAACCGGCAATAATGTTTCTCGATGAACCTACCTCAGGACTCTCCTCAAGGGACTCGGAAAACATTCTTGACCTTCTGAAGGAACTTGCAAGAAAGGGGAAACTACTTTTCATTGTTATACATCAGCCTTCATCGGAGATATTCAAGATGTTCGACAAGCTTATTATTCTTGATACCGGAGGATTTCTTATTTATAATGGTAACCCTATCGATTCCATCGAATACTTCAAAAGGAAGATCGAACAGGCAAACTACAATGAGAGTGAGTGTTACGTATGCGGTAATGTCAATCCCGAGCAAATATTCAACATTGTTGAAACGAAGGTATTCACTGAAAGCGGTCAACCGACAGAGACGAGGAGGATCTCTCCGGCTGACTGGCGAAATCTGTTCCTTGCCGAACAGAAGGAAGACGTCCGGGATCCGGGAGGAGCAATACCTGAAATTAACTTCAAGACTCCCAATAAACTGAAGCAGTTCGTTGTATTCACTAAAAGGGATGTACTCTCGAAGATAGCAGATACCCAATACCTTTTAATTACATTGCTTGAAGCACCGGTACTTGCATTCTTCCTTGCAGTCCTAATAAAATATTTCGATGAGAGTGTTAAGGACGCTCACTATACACTTTATGAGAACAGCAATCTTCCGGTTTATCTGTTTATGTCAATTATTGTCGCAATCTTCATGGGACTTACAGTCAGCGCTGAAGAGATAATTAAAGACAGAAAAATACTTAAGAGGGAAGCATTCCTTAATCTCAGCTGGAACAGCTATCTGATGTCGAAGGTTTTTGTCCAGTTCGGCATCTCAGCAATTCAGGCATTCACATTTGTACTTGTAGGTAACGGCATCACAGAGATAAGGGGGATGCTATTTGAGTACTGGCTGGTTCTGTTCTCCTGCTGGGCTGGTGCAAATATGCTTGGTCTTGTTATTTCCGACAGCTTCAAGGCTGTTGTTACAATCTATATCCTCATACCTTTCCTCGTTATACCACAGATTATCCTCAGCGGGGTAATGGTAAAATTTGAAAAGCTCAATCCTAACATGTCCTCACCAAGCTCTATTCCATTTTACGGTGAGTTTATTACTGCGCGCTGGGGCTATGAGGCATTGGCAGTTAATCAATTCATGTACAACAAGTTTGAGAATCAGTTCTATGATTATGAAAAGATGAAGAGCCGTGGAAATTTCAAAAGGAATTTCTGGTGCAATGAAATGAAATCAAAACTGGAATCTATATCAAACAATCTGAAAAAGGGTGAGAGAACCGGCGATTTTAAAAACAATGTTACAATTGTAAGAAATGAGATAAGGAAAGAGATGACTTTCCTGCCAAAGATCAAATTTGAATTTCTTGATATTCTCAATTCCGAGAACATCACACCCGAAGCAGTAGTAGCCGCACAGAATTACGTGGAAATACTTCGCAAATATTACATTGACTACTATAATTTTGCAGATAAAAAGAGAAATGCGCTAATCAATAAGCTGGAAAAAGAAAACGGGAACCTTTATCTTGTTCTGCGCGATAAGCACCATAATAAAGCACTTGAAGAGTTTGCCGTAAATAAAAATGAGACAAAAATAATAATTGAATATAACGGAGAGCTGATTCAGAAGATGGATCCTGTCTTCCTCGATCCTCAGTACCGGTTTATCAAGGCTCATTTTTACTCCCCGACAAAACAGATTTTCGGGACCTATATAGATACCTATATAATAAACGTTATTGTACTCTGGGTGATGACCCTGCTTCTTTACACAGCCCTTTACTTCAGACTGCTAAAGAGACTTCTCGATTCAGGAGAAGTGCTTATGGGTAAGAAATTTAAGGATTAAAGTATCTCCCCATAATAAAACAAGAGGCTGTCTCAGGGGAGACAGCCTCTTGTTTTTTGGAGCAACCGATCTATTCAGAATATATAAAGACAGTTGTTAGTCTGTGATCTCAATCATTTTAAACGGTACTCTTATGATTGATTCATAGTCCTCACCGGCTTCGAGCATATCCTCATCGTCTTCTTCATAATACCAATTGACCTCCACTTCATTTTTTGCCTTGTGGATAGCTTCAAGCTTCTTGAAGACATCAAGTATACATTTGGAGGAACTGGTATTAAAATACTCCAGCCTGATATTTACGGTTGTCTTAGCCAGAGGAGTTTCCTTATAGCTTTCAAGCCAGTCAACAAGTGGTTTATAAAATTCGACAGAGTTTTCAGGAATTGAACGTCCTTTGATTTCAAATATACCCGCTGCAGAATCAAATTTTACTGTAGGTGTTTTCGGGGTTCCTTCGATGATGATCGGTTCCATATTATTCTAATTTTTAAGTTGCTTAATTTTCTTTTTCTTCGGTTACTAAAATGTCAAGATAGAAAAATGAATAACTATCATTATACTGTACAAAAGCATAGTCAAGCTTATTGCCTGTTTTCCTGGCAATATCAACGAGCCCAAGTCCTCCGCCTCCCTTTGCAGAGATCCTCTGATGATTGAGTATAAACTTATAAAGTTCTTTTATCTCTTCATGCGATGAGCGGTTTATTCTTTTTATTTTCTCTTCCAGCTTCTCCATGTTTTCCTGCTGAACAAAATTACCTGTTACAATCTTATATCCATCTCCGACTTTCCGCACAACAAGTAATCCATATTTTTCTACCTGTTCTTCAAAATCATCAGGAACTTTATCAACATGGTGAAAAAGATTCTGTAAACTCTCGACAAGTACATTGTATACCTTCTTTCGAAGCTTGGGATTATCATTAACTGCCACCATTTTTTCCTCAACCGAGTCGAGCACGTGGTTTATAACGTCAGAATCAACATTACCCTTATAGAATAGGATAATATTGTCCTTCGGCTGGTCTGAAAAATAATTCTCTATACTAAAGCTCATTTAAGCTTCATTTTAGATGAGGTGACGTAATTCAATAACAAATATAATAAAAATATGAAGTTACCAAATTATAACATATCCACTTTCCTTTTTAATAATGCAGTAGTTTTTTGATAAAAGATACAAATCTTTGTGACTAACATCAGTTTTATGAAGATTTCAATGCTCCTGAACTTTCATTGAACCTTTGTAAAGTTCATATTTCAGAAGAAGACACTCAAGAGCCCCATTGAATAAAATATGCTTCTGCGCAGGCTTAAGTCCCACTTTTTTAAGAGATTCCCTGTTCGATGTTATAAGCCATGCCGTATTTCCACTGAAACTATGTTTTAGAGTACTACCTATCATTCCGTAAATTGCATCAAGCTCATCCGGATTCAGTCTCAGACCATAAGGGGGGTTCATAACAACAACTCCCTGATCATCAATACATTTAAAATCCTTAAAATCAGATACCTGCACCTTAATCACATCTGCCAGACCTGCCCGCCTGATATTGGCTTCTGCAAGTTTCACTGCTTCCGGTGAGATATCGCTTGCATAAATGTCCACAGGTGAACCAATAATCCGGCCTTCTGCTTTTTCCTTTACCTTGTTGAAAAGGTCCTCATCATAATCCTTCCATCTCTGGAATCCGAATGACCGCCGGAATTTCCCCGGAGGTATACTGCAGGCAATCAGGGCAGCTTCAATAGGTATTGTTCCCGAACCACACATAGGGTCGAGCAATACTGACTTGGCATTCCATCCTGAAATCAGAAGAATGCCTGCAGCAAGTGACTCATTCAGCGGGGCAGCGGTCTGCTCCAGCCTGTAACCACGTTTAAACAGGGGAACAACTGAGGAATCAATAGAGACAGTTACCCTGTCGTTGCTGATATGCAGGTTTATAAGTAGATCCGGATCATTCTGATTAACGGACGGCCTTTTACCGTTACGGTTTCTGAAATAATCAGCAACAGCATCCTTTACTACGAGACCTGCGTAACCGGTATGGGTAAAAAGAGGCGAATTCACAACAGGAACAATGGAAAAAGTACTTTCTTCATCCATTAATCCTTCCCATTTTATCTTCAGGCAACCTTTGTAAAGGTCATCTTTCGATTTTATCCTGAACTCTGCTACCGGCATCAGCAAAGAAAGTGCTGTCCGGGAACAGTAATTGGCTTCGTAAAGGAGATCTTTGGCTCCGTCAAAAATGACGGCTCTGTTTGCAGTCTCTATATTTGATGCACCAAGATCAGCAAGCTCCCTGGCAAGAACCGTCTCAAGACCATAGAGAGTCTTTGCTATAAATCTCATATTATGTATATTAACCTGACTATTTATAACCTAGAATAGCATTGTATCTGGCTTTGTCGGATATTACCTCAAGAGCTTTATCAATTACCTTATCATTCTGATTAATAATCTGGTAGTATTCAGATGTTTGCCAAATGTTTGTAGCAACCAGACCTTTCAGGATAAGCAGAATCTCATCCTTTGAAGTGTTAAACTGTGCTTCATCAAATTTCACACCTTCCGATTCACCTTTTGCAATGAATGCTTTTATCTCCTCAGGACTGAACTGAAAACCGCCATTGAAATCGCTGAAATTCTTATATTTTGAGGTAATCTGAGCTCTGTTTCTGTCGAAATAATCAAGTGTAAATGAATTGAGTACATTTTTACCGGCCAGTTTTCTGAAATATGAGGTATTATAAGTGGTATCAACAGCTACAAAAACATCAGGCATTAAACCTCCACCTCCATAAACAATACGATTGTTCACCAGAGTTTTGTATTTTAGTGAATCCGGCATTTTAATACTGTCGGCACTCATAAGCTCACCATCAGTATACCTTTTATAGAAATTCTCAATGTACTTGTCATAGCCACCATCATAAGGACTTTGAATTGACCGGCCGGTAGGAGTATAATAGCGTGCAATAGTGAGCCTAATCATTGAGCCGTCAGTAAGATAGAATCCATTCTGAACCAATCCTTTGCCGAATGTTCTGCGCCCCATAACAACACCTCTGTCCCAATCCTGCAGAGCTCCCGCCAGGATCTCGCTTGCTGATGCAGAATTTTCATCAGTAAGTATAATAATTCTGGCAGCGGAAAGGCTTCCTCCTCCTTTTGATTTATAATCCTGACGTGGAGTTTTCCTGCCGGTCAGATAAACAAGCAATTTCTGATCAGAGAAGAATTTTTCAGCAATCTGTGTGGCTGCCATCATATATCCGCCTCCGTTTCCCCTAAGGTCAAGTACAAGATTTTGCATTTTGCTCTTTCTGAGACTGTCAACAGCAACTGAAAACTCCTTATCAGTGGTAGCTGCGAACTTATTAAGTTTTATATAACCGGTCTCCTTATTCAGCATATAGGCTGCATCAAGACTGTTTATTGGAATTTTGTCACGGATAATTGTAAAATCCAGAATATCCTTTTCGCCTTTTCTGAATATGGTTATATTTACTTTTGTACCTTTTGGTCCCATAAGTTTACTTCGGACGCCTGCAGTTGCAATCCCTATTCCTGTAACCTTCTCCTTATCTATTGTCAGTATCCTGTCACCGGCTTTCAGTCCAACTTTTTCCGATGGTCCTCCTGCAATAGGTTCGATAACAATTATTGAGTCGCGGAGTATATTGAACTGAATGCCTATCCCGTCAAAATTTCCATTAAGAGGCTCATTCATATCCTTCACATCCTTGGCAGAAATATATGTAGAGTGTGGATCAAGGTTCCTGAGGACTTCAACAATGGCTTTCTCAGCCAGCTTGTCCATTTGGGCTGTGTCAACATAAAACGCATCAATCAGGCTAAGTGTTCTGCCAATCTTGAAAGTCTGCTCATTGAGAACCTGTGCTGTAACCGTTTGCACTACAATTAACACAAATGACAGCAGGAAAATTCCGGCTTTAATTATTCTTTTCATGTATTAGAAATAAATCCTTTAATACTAAACGTTATTCCCACTCAATTGTTGAAGGGGGTTTTGAACTGATATCATAAACAACTCTGTTTATGCCTTTTACCTTATTAATTATTTCATTTGAAACTGACCCCAGAAATTCATAGGGAAGGTGTGACCAGTCGGCAGTCATGCCATCTGTGGAAGTAACTGCTCTCAGTACAACAGCATTTTCGTAGGTTCTTTCATCGCCCATCACCCCTACTGACCGTACTGGCAGAAGTATAACCCCGGCCTGCCATACAGAGTCATATAAACCATTGTTTCTGAGTCCTTCGATGAAAATTTCATCAGCCTCCTTGAGTATATACAGGCTCTCCCTTGAAATGGGTCCGAGAAGTCTGATTGCGAGACCAGGTCCAGGAAATGGATGACGCTTAAGAATATATTCCGGCAACCCAAGGGCATGTCCCACCTTTCTTACTTCATCTTTAAACAGGAGCCTCAGTGGTTCAACAACTTTCAGATGCATTTTATCGGGAAGGCCACCAACATTATGATGCGACTTAATTGTAGCTGACGGACCCTTTACTGAAACAGATTCAATGACATCAGGATAAATTGTTCCCTGTGCCAGCCATTTAACATCCTTTACCTTATGAGCTTCCTCGTCAAACACTTCAATAAAAACTCTTCCTATGATTTTTCTTTTTGTTTCGGGATCGCTGACTCCTTCAAGCTCATTGAGGAATCTATCACTTGCATCTACTCCGACAACATTCAAACCCAGGCCAAGATAGGATTCCATGACCCTTGAAAACTCATTTTTACGCAACAGTCCGTTATCAACAAAGATGCAGGTCAGATTGCTCCCTATCGCCTTATGAAGCAAAAATGCCGCCACAGATGAGTCAACCCCTCCTGACAGACCAAGGATTACCCTGTCATTTCCCAACTGCTTATTTAGCATCTGTACGGTGGACTCAACAAACGATTCAGGTGTCCAGTTCTGAGTACATTTACAAATCCCGGCAATAAAATTTCTGAGCATCACCGAACCCTCAGTAGTATGATATACTTCAGGGTGAAACTGAATGCCCCATGTCTCTTCTCCTTTTATTTTATATGCCCCGGCTTTAACATCGAAAGTAGAACCCGTAATCTCATATCCGTCAGGCATATTTGAAATTGTATCGGCATGTGACATCCACACCTGGGTACCTGCACTTATACCCCTGAAAAGAGGATCCTCGTGGTTAATATACACCAGGTTAGCCCTGCCATATTCTCTGTTATTTGAGGGTTTTACTTCACCTCCGAAGTTGTGTACCAAATGCTGAGCCCCATAACAAACACCAAGTAAGGGAAGCACTCCTTTTATACCTGAAAGGTCAGGGACAGGAGCATCCCTGTCACGAACTGATGCCGGACTTCCCGACAATATTACTCCCTTTACACTCTTATCAGGAGCAGGGAAATGGTTATATGGATGGATTTCACAATATACATTCAGCTCCCTTATTCTTCTTGCTATCAGTTGAGTATACTGGGATCCGAAATCTAAAATCAGAATTTTTTCCTGCAAGGTTTACTTTTTTTAAATAATGATTTCAAAGATAGACAATCTTTTGATCAGTAGTCAATAGTCTTATTTGTGATTTCATAACTCTTTCCGTCAATAGCCGCAAATGTCCGGGGGAATATCGACCTTGCTTCATCAACAAGAGGATCTATCTTCCGGTAACGTGAGGAAAAGTGTCCGATAAGAAGTGTATTTGCACCGGAATTTAGCGCAGTTTTAGCTGCATCGTGAGTAGTTGAATGAAAAGTAACAGCAGCAAGATCAACTTTGTCTTTATCAAAAGTAGCCTCATGATAAAGCAATGTAACATCCTTAACAAAAGAAGCCAGACGCGGGAAGTACTTTGTATCACTGCAATAAGCATACGACAGCTGTTCATCCGGAGGAAGAGTCAGATCCTCGTTTCTGATAACAGTGCCATCGGCCATATTAAAATCTGCTCCTTTCTTTATTGATTGTATTCTTTCTACAGGAATTCCAAATTCAAAAAGTTTTTCTTTAATGATATTTCTGTCCTTTTGCTTTTCCCTGAAAAGGAATCCGAAGGAAGGTACCCTGTGCATAAGGGGGAAATGCAGTTACTGTTATGTACTTATCATCAAGGATAACAACCGGATCAGGTGCACTTAAAGGAATAAAATTAATTTCAAAGCTAAGTTTTATATCGAAGTCACTCAGGTGCGATTGCAGCATTGAACCATAATTAGCCGGTGCATAAAGGAATAGAGGTGTTTTTCGTCCCATAAGACTTAAAGTGGAGAGGAAACCATAGAGGCCGAAAACATGATCCCCATGAAGATGACTTATAAAGATATGGTTTATCTTACCAAATCGTATTCTGTTCTTACGGAGCTGTATCTGGGTTCGTTCTCCACAATCTATTAAAAACAACCGCTCATGTGCACTTAGCACATGAGCGGAAGGAAATCTTTCTGAAGTCGGCAGTGCAGAACTGCTACCAAGTATGGTCAGTTTCATAGCACTCTGCAAGCGTATGCCCTATGCTATCATTTTCTCAGCATCTTCAACAGTCCCTGTAATAGTCAGAACTGTATCGAGCTGTGAAATTGTGATAAGTCTTTCAACAGCCTCATTAAGGCCGCAGAGCACAAATACTCCGCCTGCATTCTTGCACAACCTGTTGGCTACCAATATTGCACTGAGTCCTGAAGAGTCACAGTACTGACACTTTTTCAGATCAAGGATAATATTCTTCTCCCCTTTACCTGAAACGAGTACCAGTTCCGACTTAAGTGCCGGAGCTATGTGAGTGTCAAGCTTTTCGGCCTGTATCTGGATAACAGTGCCGTTATTCCGGCTTTCAATATTGAAATCCATAGTTTTAAATATTTGATAGCCTAAATTTAATCAATTTTTCTATTTCTTGGAAGCTTTGTTCTCTTTTTCTTCCATTTCTTCTTTCAAAGCCGCAAGCTGTGTGATATCGCCAAGTGTAGTTTTTTCAGCACTTGTTTTTGGTTTTCTTGCAGTCTTTTTGGATGATGAAGGTTCTGATTTCTTCACCGGAGCTTCAGCTGGCTTCTTCTCATCTTCAAATACCCTGCTGTGAGAGAGAATAATCTTCTTGGCTGACTTATTGAATTCGATTACTTTGAACTGGAGTTTCTCATCAACTTTTGCCATGAGACCGTCTTCCTTAACCAAATGTTTCGGAGTTACAAATCCTTCAACACCATATGGAAGGGCAATAACTGCACCTTTGTCAAACACTTCCATCACTGTTCCTTCATGAACTGAATCGAGTGTAAAGAGTGTCTCAAATACATCCCATGGATTTTCCTCAAGCTGCTTATGTCCAAGGCTCAGACGTCTGTTCTCCTTGTCTATCTCAAGAACTACCACTTCAATTTCTGAATCAATAGCTGTGAATTCAGCAGGATGCTTAATTTTCCTGGTCCATGAAAGATCAGAGATATGTATCAGTCCGTCAACACCTTCTTCAATCTCAACAAATACTCCGAAGTTGGTGAAGTTCCTGACTTTTGCAGTATGCTTTGAACCTACGGTATACTTGTCATCAATATTCTGCCATGGATCTGACTTGAGCTGCTTGATACCGAGTGACATTTTCCTTTCATTCCTGTCGAGTGTAAGGATAACTGCCTCAATCTCGTCACCAACCTTCAGGAATTCCTGTGCACTGCGAAGATGCTGTGACCATGACATTTCTGAAACGTGAATAAGACCTTCAACACCGGTAGCGATTTCAACAAATGCTCCGTAATCAGCCATAACAACTACTTTTCCCTTAACCTTGTCGCCAATAGCGAGGTTAGGATCAATAGAATCCCATGGATGTGATGTAAGCTGTTTCAGACCAAGAGCAATTCTCTTCTTGTCGTCATCGAAATCGAGGATAACAACATTGAGTTTCTGATCGAGCTTGACAATTTCCTCAGGGTGATTAACTCTACCCCATGAAAGGTCTGTAATATGTATAAGACCATCGACACCACCGAGGTCGATGAACACACCATATGATGTAATATTCTTAACGGTTCCTTCAAGAACCTGTCCTTTTTCAAGTTTAGCAATGATCTCTTTCTTCTGCTGTTCGAGTTCAGCTTCGATAAGAGCTTTATGGGAAACAACTACGTTCTTAAATTCCTGGTTAATCTTAACAACCTTGAATTCCATTGTCTTTCCAACAAATACATCGTAGTCGCGAATTGGTTTTACATCGATCTGAGAACCTGGCAGGAACGCCTCAATGCCAAATACGTCAACGATCATACCGCCTTTTGTACGGCACTTGATGTAACCGGTAATGATCTCATCTTTTTCAAGCGATGCATTAACCCTGTCCCATGAATTGATTGCGCGGGCTTTTTTATGTGAAAGAAGAAGCTGTCCTTTTTTGTCTTCCTGACTTTCAACATAAACCTCAACGCGGTCACCTACCTTTAGATTCGGGTTATAACGGAATTCGTTAAGGCTGACAACACCTTCCGATTTATATCCGATATTGATGACAACCTCACGTAAAGTCATCTGGATAACTGTACCCATAACAACTTCATCAACTGCTACAGTTGAGAGTGTTTCATCATAAAGTGATTCATACTCCTTGTATTTGGGTGAATTGCGGAGCTCTTCATCTTCAAAACGTTCCCAGTCAAATTCTTCAGCTGTTACTGAGCCATGTGATACAGATTTTACTTTTATCTGCACAACTTTTTCATCTTCAGATTCAGCATGGGTTTTCCTGGCTTTTTTCTCTTTTTTTGCATCAGATTCCATTCCATAATCTTCTGCAGTTGCTTTTTCAGCAATCACTTCAGCTACTGACTCTTCAGTACCCGAAAGATCAGTTTCTTTTACCTTCTTTACAGTTTTTGCTTTTAATTTTTTAGGCTGTTTTGCGTCAGCTTCATTCGTTTCAACAACTTCCTTCTTAGTTGTCTTCTTTTTGCTTTCAGTCATGATTTTAATTTAAAAAACTAATAATTAATAAGTTAGACATTATTTTGTGGAAAAAATTGGCCTCAAAGATATGATTATTTTTTATATCATCACAATTTATAGTGTAGATTTTCATGGGATTAAGAACAGGCGTCAGGCGACGGGCGACGGGCGTCAGGGAATTCTTCCTGATGCCTGATGCCTTTAGCCTGTAGCCGTTTTCATATTTAACTTGTATTGTTATCTTTGCAATTACACAACCCGGAACCCCACCCCCCCAGAACCCAGAACCCAATAACAAACCTAGTATACGATGAAAGGAATAATACTTGCAGGCGGATCAGGAACTAGACTATATCCTATAACAAGTTCCATATCCAAGCAGATGCTTCCCGTATATGACAAGCCAATGATATATTACCCTTTGTCAGTCCTGATGCTTGCCGGCATACGTGAAATACTGATTATCTCAACTCCGCGTGATCTGCCGGGATTCAGGAATCTCCTTGGGGATGGTAAATCGCTTGGGCTGTCATTCAGCTATAAGGAACAACCTTCACCTGACGGTCTGGCTCAGGCCTTTATACTTGGTGAGGAGTTTATAGGAAAGGATAGTGTATGTATGATCCTGGGCGACAACATCTTCTATGGACATGGTTTTGGAGAGGCACTTCTGAAGACTGCCGGACTAAAGAACGGAGCCTGCGTTTTCGGATACTATGTAACAGATCCTGAAAGATATGGTGTTGTCGAGTTTGACAGCAACAGGAAAGTGCTAAGCCTTGAAGAGAAGCCTGTAAATCCGAAATCAAACTATGCGGTAACAGGACTGTATTTCTACGACAACACTGTTGTGGCAAAAGCTAAAGCACTTAAACCTTCACCAAGAGGGGAACTTGAAATAACCGATCTGAACAGGGTTTATCTCAATGAAGGTAAGCTGGAGATAAAACTTATGGGCAGGGGAATGGCATGGCTTGACACAGGGACCTATGAGAGCCTTCTACAGGCTGCAAATTTTATTGCTACACTGGAACAGAGACAGGGTTTAAAGGCGTCCTGCATTGAAGAAATTGCATATAAGAGGGGATTTATTGATAAAAAACAGCTTCTCTCTCTGGCCGAACCAATAAAGAACAGCCAGTATGGCAAATATCTCTTCAGAATTGCCAATGATGAAATAAATGTTTACGACGGAATAATTTAACAGGATTTAGATGAATATAACTGAAACAGGATTACAGGGACTCCTGATAATTCAGCCTAAAATATTTACAGACAGCAGAGGCTATTTTTTTGAGAGCTTTAACCAGAACATATTCAGGAACGCAGGGATGGAATTCCTGCCTGTTCAGGATAACGAATCCAGATCTTCCAGAGGAGTCATAAGAGGCCTCCACTATCAGCTTAATCCTCAGGCTCAGGCAAAACTCATACGGGTGGTTGAAGGTAAAATTTTCGATGTTGCAGCCGACCTCCGTAAAGGATCAGCCCACTTTCGGAAAATGGTTTGGCATTGAACTCGACTCCGTTTCCAAAAAACAACTTATGATACCACGAGGATTTGCTCATGGCTTCTCAGTACTGAGTGAGATTGCCGTGATACAGTATAAATGCGACAATACTTATAATCCGCAGCTTGAAAGAGGTATTAATCTCAGGGATAAGGAGCTGAATATCGATTGGAAACTGGGTGATTTTTCTCCCATCATAAGCGATAAGGACCTTAAAAATCCTGATTTCAGATCAGCCGAAATGAATTTTTAACTACAAACATGGCAGGAATTCTAATCACAGGAGCAAACGGACAACTTGGAAATGAACTCAGGAACGTTTCCAGACAATACTACGGTTACGATTTCACTTTCACAGATATTGACATTCTTGATATTTCAAATGCAACAGCCACAAAAGAATTCATCAGTAATCTGAAACCCGACTGGATAGTAAACTGTGCTGCCTACAACCTTGTTGATAAGGCTGAAAGTGAGCCGGATGCAGCCATGCTGATAAACGGAATTGCTGTTAAAAATATAACAGAAGCTATATCAGGATCCGAATGCAGATTTATCCATATTTCAACAGATTATATTTACGGAGGTTCCTCAAATGTTCCATGCAATGAGGAAGTTGTCCCTGATCCTCGTTCCGCGTATGCCAGGTCAAAACTGGCGGGCGAAAAGTATGCACTGATGCATCCCGGATCGATGATTATCAGAACATCATGGCTCTATTCCGCATACGGAAATAATTTTGTAAAAACAATGCTGAAGTATGGTTCTGAGAAGGAATTTCTGAAAGTAGTATTCGATCAGACCGGAACACCTACATATGCTGCCGATCTTGCTGATGCCATTATGAAAATTATCTCAGGTGTAATCAGAAATCAGTTTGCCTTCATAGCAGGAGTATACAATTACTCCAATGAAGGAGTCTGCAGCTGGTTTGATTTTGCAACAGAGATAATGAATGAAGCAGGATTAAATTGCCGGGTACTTCCTGTTCTTTCAAAGGATTTTCAGCAGGTAGCAACCAGACCTACATATTCCGTAATGGACAAAACAAAGATCAGAGAGAACTACAATTTAGAGATCCCCCACTGGAGAACCAGTATGATTAAATGTCTGAAACTCATTAAATAAAACTGAAAACTATGTTATCCGTTGAAAAGATCAGAGAAAAGGCAGCTTCATGGCTAAGCGAAGAATTCAATGAACAAACCCGCACAGAGGTCCGCGATATGCTGGAAAAGGATGAAAAGAAACTCATCGATGCATTCTATCAGGATCTGGAATTCGGAACCGGAGGCCTCAGAGGAATAATGGGCGCCGGTACAAACAGAATGAATATTTACACTCTGGGAATGGCTACCCAGGGCCTTTCGAATTATATTATAAAACAATGTGGAAATAAGGGGATAAGTGTTGCAGTAGCACACGACTGCCGGAATAACAGCCGTCTCTTTGCCGAAACAGCTGCTGAAATATTCTCTGCAAATGGTTTTGATGTTTATCTCTTCGAATCACTTCGACCCACTCCTGAATTATCATATGCCATACGTCATTACAAATGTCAGAGCGGTGTTGTGATAACTGCCTCACACAACCCCTCAGAGTATAATGGCTACAAAGCTTACTGGAACGACGGAGGACAGGTTGTAGCACCACATGATGAAGGGATCATTGATGAGGTAAGGAAAATCACTTCAGTAAGCCAGATTAAATTCAATGGAAAAAAAGACAAAATTACCATAATAGGGAAGGAAACTGATGATCTTTTCCTCGCGGAAGTTCTCAAAATGAGGAATAATCCGGAAGTGATAGCAAAATTCCATAACATGGGCATCGTTTATACCCCTATTCATGGAACAGGAGTAAAACTTGTTCCTGCTGCCATGAGGCTTTTCGGATTCACCAATATTATAAGTGTGGCAGAACAGGATGTTGTTGACGGTAATTTTCCTACTGTCAAATCACCTAATCCTGAAGAACCGGGTGCCCTCAAAATGGCCATCGCAAAAGCTATCGAAACAAATGCAGAACTTGTTATGGCAACCGACCCCGATGCCGACAGGCTGGGAATAGCAGTAAAAAACAAAAAGGGTGATTTCATTCTTCTGAACGGCAACCAGACATGCCTGCTTTTGGTATGGTATATCCTTTCACAATATAAGGAGAAGAATAAATACAAGGGTAATGAATACATTATCAAAACAATAGTTACAACGGACCTGATTGAGAGAATTGCAGAAGATTACAAAGTTGAATATTATAATGTACTGACAGGATTTAAATTCTTTGCCGAACTTATCAGGGAGAATGAAGGAAAGAAAAAGTACATAGGTGGTGGTGAGGAGAGTTACGGATTTCTTCCCGGCGAATATGTCAGGGACAAGGATGCTGTAGCTTCATGTGCACTTATTGCAGAGGCTACTGCCTGGGCAAAAAGCCATGGTAAATCACTTTATGAGCAGTTGCTTGAGATCTATCTGAAGTACGGATTCTATAAGGAGAAACTGGTGAATATTGTACGGAAAGGAAAAGAGGGAGCTGATGAAATAAAGGCTATGATGGAAGGTTACCGCAGTAATCCCCCCTAAGAAAATCAACAACAGTACAGTTGTCAGGATTGATGATTATCAGCACCTTACATCAACTGACATGATTGCCGGTACAAAGAAAAAGATTAACCTCATAAAGTCGGATGTGCTTCAGTTCTTCCTTGAAGATGGTAGTAAGATCTCAGTAAGGCCATCAGGAACCGAACCCAAGATTAAGTTCTATTTCAGTGTGAATACTAAACTGGATTCTGTAGAAAAATTCGATGAAACCGAAAAATATCTTGATGGCAGGATAGATGCTATCATTAAGGATATGAAACTGGTCTGATTATTGCAAATTGAATTTTACAATTAATTATAGGAGTATCGGTAATCAATAACAATTCTTTAGCTAAAATAGTGAGATTCCTCGCTGACGCTCGGAATGACAGGGTCTTAGGTTGAAGCGGGGAAAAGAAATGGCGATTCGTTGAAAAGAACGGAAATTTCAGATTTAGTTTGCGAATCGCCATTTCTTTTCCCTCTCTGACTCCATAAAAGCCTGTCATCCTGAGCGATAGCGAAGGATCCCCCACGTTAAAATTGAAATTTTTATCGAGTTCGAATTTAATCACTGCCAGATCTTAATCAATTATTAGTCATATTACTCATTCCCGATACTCATATTAATTATTATATAAGTATCACTCTCCTATTATCTTAACCAGTACTCTTTTTCGGCGTTTCCCGTCAAACTCACCATAAAATATCTGTTCCCATGGACCAAAATCCATCTGTCCATTTGTTACAGCAACAACAACCTCTCTTCCCATAATAGTACGCTTGATATGTGCATCGGCATTATCCTCAAAACCATTATGGTTGTATTGCGAATATGGCTTCTCCGGAGCCATCTTCTCAAGCCAAACCTCAAAATCGTGATGCAATCCCTGCTCGTCATCATTAATAAAAACACTTGCAGTGATATGCATTGCATTAACAAGGATAAGCCCTTCTTTTATTCCGGATTCATTCAGGCATTTTTGCACCTGTCCTGAAATATTGATGAAAGCTCTGCGGGTTGGAGCTTCAAACCAGAGTTCTTTACGATATGATTTCATGTTAATCAGTTTTGTCTTTGACGGAAAGTTACAGAATTCCCTGAAAAGAGTTGCCTGTAAGTCCATAAATGCTATTCGTAAAATTCCGGTTTCCCATTTGGCTTACGATTCTTAACTTCGATATGATTTATGAAAAACAGTATGGATTTAAACTTAGACAGATGGAAATAAGTAAAAAGATAATCCTGATAATATTGATTGGCGGATTCTGTTGCAGCTGCAGAATATCTGAAAACGAAAACAGCCTTGCAGACAAAGAGAAGGAACAAATAGAGAAAACCATCCGCTCCGCCATAGGCTGGGCAGGAAGGAAAGATATTACCCTTCTTTACAGTGTTATAGCCAACGACTCTGCATTTCTTGAGGTTCATCCTGAAGGAGGGATTGTGAAAGGATTCACAGAATTCAAAAAGGCAGAAAAGACCTGGATGAGTCCGGATTTTCAGGCAGTGAGATATGAGATCCGCGATCTGAATATCAATATCTCACAATCAGGTGATGTAGCGTGGTGGTTCTGTATACTTGATGACATTAACACCTGGAAAGGAGCACCGGCAAGCTGGATGAACACCAGATGGACGGGAGTTGTTGAAAAACGAAAAGGCAGCTGGGTCATTGTTCAGCAACATTTTTCCTTTGCTACTGAATAGGTTTCCCGCAGATCGCGCTGATTGTCGCTGATAATAAAAATTAAGATCAGCGTAAATCTGCGAGATCAGCGGGAAACAAAAAAGTCTTCTGAAAAATTCACAAGATAAACCCTGTCGGTTGAACGTGTAATGGCAGTATAAAACCATCTCAGGTAATCAATTGTTACCTCATTCCTGTTGAACATGCCCTGATCAATAAAGACCCTCTCCCACTGTCCGCCCTGAGCTTTATGACATGTAACCGCATAGGCAAATTTAATCTGCAAAGCATTGAAAAACGGATCATCTCTCACTGCCTCATACTGCTTCCTTCGCGTTTTAAGATTAATATAATCAGCCAGAATATTATTGTAAAGCTCCTTATTTTTATCAGCAGGCAAGGCAGGAGTATCAAGACTCAGCACGTCAAGCATGACCTTTGACTCCACTTCAAGATCATAATCAGGGAATTTAAGGACCATCTCTGCGAAACGGAACCCGTATCTTTCTTCATACTTCCTGATCTTTCTCACCTCTGCAATATCTCCGTTGGCGATAAAACCTGCTCCATCCTCCTCTTCCTCAAGAATAAAGTAATTATTCTTAACCACCATAACCATATCTCCAGGGCTTATCTCCTCCTCCCTGAAGAAGATCCGGTTACGGATACCCTGGTTATAGCGGTTCGCCATCTTGTTTGAATTTACAACAATTATAGTACCCTCCAGTCCGCAGGAACCATAGGCGGTTGATATCTCATCTATGAGTTCTTCACCGGTAATTCTTTTAACATCGCTGAAATTGATACAGTCAATCGACGGATGAACCAGATCCTCCTGTGCTACCTGGAGTCTTATCCGGGTTGCATTCATTAACACTCCCGATGTTTCACTCTGACGGACAACCTGCTTTAATTCACTTGTTATAAGTCCAAAACCATACCTGCCAAGTGCCTCAGAATCAAGTGCAGGACTTACTGCTGAGCCTACAGGAGGCAACTGCGCAGTGTCACCTACAAGTATAAGCTTGCATTCGGTACCGGAATAAACATATTCTATAAGATCATCGAGCACACGCCCACTGCCAAACATAGAGGAATCGCCTGAACTGTTTGACACCATTGAAGCCTCATCTACAATGAAGAATGTATCCCTGGCAAGATTTCTGTCGAGACTGAAGCTTCCGATGCCGTCCTTCAGTGACTTCTGCCTGTATATCTTTTTATGAATTGTAAAAGCAGGTCGTCCGGAATATGATGACAATACCTTCGCTGCACGTCCGGTAGGTGCAAGAAGGACAGATTTCATCCTGAGAAGGTCAAGAGTTTTAACAACCGAGCTTATAACACTTGTTTTGCCTGTTCCGGCATAACCTGTCATAAGGAAGATCACATCATTGGAGTTATCACAAATATAGGAGGCAATCTTTTTCAGTGCAACTGACTGATCATCAGTAGGAGGATTACCCAGATTTTTAACAAGGCTGTTATATATTATTGTATCACGCATTTATCGATGTAAAGTAGGCAGAGATGATGCAAAGTACGCAAACGAATATAATATAACAATATAATTGTTTGCGATCTTTGCTAAAACTTTGCAACCTTTGTGCATACTTTTCTATTTTTGTAAGAAATACCTGATTGATGCCTTTTCTTGAACTCTTTGATGAGACACTTGACATAAACTCCACTGAGAACTATGAACTTTCAGTACAAGCCGGCAGTGATGAGCTTGCGTTCTCAATCCTCGATACTATCAGGAATAAATATGTTCTTCTGAGATCATTTGAGGCTGAAGAGAACAATCAGTTTACTGCCAGTGCCATTACGGAGATTATTTCAAAGGATGACTTCCTTACAAAAAGGTACAGGAAAACAAATATTATAATGCCCTCACGGAAGTTCACTCTGGTCCCTGCACAGCTATTTGATCCGGGAAAAAGGGATGAATATTATTTATACAATCACGTACCTGAAGAGGGAACCGTAATACTATCCAACAGATCATCAGATCCGGATGTATTCATAATTTTTTCGGCTGTTATGACTTTATATGAGTCTGTTACAGAAAAGTTTCCGGGAATTATGCCCTGGCATCATTCCAAACCCCTGCTTAATTATGTATCCCGCTCCAGAAAAAGTACTGAAGGAGATCATATTCAGTTGCACATTGAGAAAGACTTCTTCAATCTTATAATTTACAGACAAAATATCCTTAAGTTTTGTAATTCATTTACTTACAGGAATATAAATGACATTCTTTATTATGTTCTGAATACTTTCAGGAACCTTGAAATCAAACAGGAAGAGACCATCTGGCTCAGCGGGCATACAGAAAAGTATGATGATCTGACCTCTGCCTTTGCAATGTATATCAGGCATCTTAAGTTCAGCGAGCCCACAGGCAATTTTACATTCAGTTACGTTTTCAACGAGACTGTTCTTCACCGTTATCTGAATCTTTTCACACTTGTAAATTGCGAATAATAGGAGGTAAATACAGAGGAAGAAGGATAAGTCCTCCATCAGGTTTCAAAGCGAGGCCCACAACCGACTTTGCCCGTGAAGGACTGTTTAATATTCTTAACAACAGGCTTGATTTTGAAACTGTTATTGTCCTTGATCTCTTTTCAGGGACTGGCTGCATGAGTTATGAATTCGCCTCAAGAGGAGCATCGGAAGTCCACCTTGTGGAGAGGGATCATGTTCATATAAGCGGAATCAGGAAAATAATAAATGAGCTGGGGATAGAAAACATTAAGGCAATACATATAGATGTAAAAGCTTATCTGAAGACCTGCAAGGCTAAATATGACCTGGTATTTGCTGATCCGCCCTATGAGCTTAAATGGCTGAGGGATATACCTGATCTTGTTCTTGACTCGGGAGTATTGAAAGAGGATGGATTTTTTGTTCTTGAGCATCCCCGGGATATGAGTTTTAGTGATCACTCACAGTTTTTTGAGCACAGGAATTACGGAGGTGTTAACTTCAGCTTTTTTAAACCACGTGATAAGAGGTGAATTGTTCCGCGTTCCGTGTTCCGGGTTCCGGGTTCATACTCCAAACTTTTTTGAAGAAAAATTTTGCATTGCAAAAAAATAGGTTAATTTTGCATCGCGAATTACAAATGGTGCGGTAGTTCAGTTGGTTAGAATAACGGCCTGTCACGCCGTGGGTCGCGGGTTCGAGTCCCGTCCGCACCGCAAGAGAAAACAAAAAGCCATCCCCTTTCAGGATGGCTTTAGTATTTTAATCTGACAGCGGTGATCACGTTTTAAGGGAGCTAAGCTGCCAGATTAAAATAAAATAAATGTTGCGTCAGTGCAAAAGCCATGAATACTAACCAAATCCCAACGGTCTCCATCTCAATATTGAAACACATTAATTGAGAATAATTTAGCTGCGACACAGATTATCAATCTTATTAGGCGAAAAGTGGTAAAGGTCTCTGGTTTTCCTCTTAATTCCAACCTCTGCTTTTAATGCCGGAAAGGGAAAAAGCAGATAATCAAAGAACATAAATTTTGCATATTAACAAATATTCATGCATAAGATTAAATTTGATTGACTGTTATTGCATTATTTCAGATATGGATATTTAATACCTGATCCGACTATTCTTCTAATCTAAAGACATCCTGAAAAATAGACTGAAGTGCTTCAATTTCGTCATCTTTTAGCATATGGAAGTAATTGAAAGACCTTAAAAAAGCAATAGCCATCCAACACAGTAGGGTGGCTTTTTATGAACATCCCGCTATTTGAACTATCCTCCGGACAGAAAATTACCTGATTAGTCTGGTCGGGTACCTTGCAAAATACTTATATCTTGCCTCTTCGCTGTCTGCGCCCTGTGCTATGTAGATTGTTGTTCGGTGATCAATTATTACAGCTTTCATCTTCGACAGATCCGGAGAAGTATAACTGGTCTTGGTATTGTTTTTTGATGGATACATAATTTACCTGATTAAAAAAAAAGTCCCGGTTTTGCCGGGACTAAACCTTATCAAATTAATAAAACATATTCTTAAGCCAGTTTAACGCTTACAGCATTTAAACCTTTCTTACCCTGTTTTAATTCAAAAGTTACTGCGTCATCTTTCTTGACGTTTTCATCCAATCCTGTTGAATGTACAAAATACTCTTCAGAAGAATCTGAATCAGCAATGAAGCCGAATCCTCTGGTTGTGTCATAAAATTTTACTGTTCCGTGATTCATTATACTATTTTTAATTATGGGTGCAAGATACACTTAAAAATCGGATATTTCATTTATTTTCAATAAATTAACTTTTATTGTCAAATAAAAATAAAACAGAAACCATGGTTCTGCATAAAATCTGAATTAATAGTTCCTGTCTGGCAACCACAGGTTATAAATTTCCTTTTGTGACCTTAAATCAATTTTAACCGACAATTAAACAGTATCTTTTTGTTTGCATTTGTTTGATACCTTTGCTTTGACCAGATCACCGGAATAACAACCAACAGAACATAATACTTCTTAACAATGAAAATAAAACTGACACTCTTTAGCTTATCCCTGTTTCTAACCTTTTTTAATTATTTGTTTTCACAAAATCACCAGCCTGCTCTTAATCAGGCTGAATTATTAAAACAGTTTGATGGCATCTGGAAATGTGAAATAGGTAAAGACACCACCGCAATATGGGAAATGATACCCTATGGTTCCGGCTTTGATGCAAGATTGAAATATGTTACCGGCGGAAAAACTGTCAAAGAAGGAAAAGGTCTGTATGGATATGATAAAGAGCTTGATAAAATCGTTGAGGCAGGAATCACCAAAGGAAAAGGCATTGGTGTATATGTTATGTGGTTTGTTTCGGAAAGCAAATGGATACTGATACCTTATGCTGATCTTGCAAATCCCGGAAAAGCATCATTCAAAATGGAAGGAGAGTTCAAATCACCTGATAATCTTATAGAAATCAATATTGAAAACGGGAAAGCTGTCAAAATTAAAAACTGGAAAAAAGCCAATTAACCTCCGGTTTTGAGCATTTTATTTAGAACGATTTTAAATTACAATCTTTTACTAACCAGATTGTTAATAACTTATAAGTAAAAATACTGAATTTTTATGCTAAATATTTCCTTCTTGTTAATTGATTAACAAATCTTTTTATATTTACCCCGGGTTCGTCAAAGCCCAATTAGTAGAGTGAAAGCCTTTTGGGGATGCAAAACCAGGGGCTTTCCTCGTTTAATGATAAAAATCAAATTTATTTACTGGGCTTTAATTATTGGAACCATGATTCCGACATCACTTTTCTATCACTCTGGTATTCAATCAGCTGATATAAAACAGAAGAGTCATTCTCAATATAATACTCCCATCTGCCTCCAACCATCCCGGGACTGAAAAATTTCTTTGTCAGATACAACCTGTCTCCTTTTGAAAATTCACATTTCTTGCCAAAAGCACATATCTTTCCATACCTGCTTTCAAGTGATGTTTTTATCCAGATAACCTCAACTTTAGGAAGCTCTTCAGTTACTGTTGCCCTGTAATCAATATATAACCCTGCAAATCGCCTGGTGGTTACCAGTTGACTCTCATCACCTGAACCTGAAGAATCTGACTTGTTGAAAATCGCGCAACCTGCAATAAAGAACAACAAAGTGAGAAAAAGCAGTATCCCTGATACAATTCTTCGTATGAATACCATTTACTTTTTACTTTTTACTTTATTTCTATTTCGACACAGCATTCTTCCTGATATATTCTTCTATGGGTGAATTTGCATCAGCAACATGATTGTCAAAAGGTATATCAGTCTGATAGTGATACCCTTCAGCCCACTCCAAACCATATCTTTCACCCAACTTCTTATTATCAGTGAACACAAATGTCTTTGCGTAATTGAAATTAGCTGTATGGTCATCACCATCAAGTATAGCCAGCTTCTTCCCCTCTTTAGACAGTCTTTCCCTTAACTTAACTCCATTGTTTCCTGCAGGTCCCTTGGCAACGTTAAGCAGGTTTACCTCTATTTTCCTGTCTATATACTTACCAATATCGACAATCAGGTTGTTGGTCTGACCTGCCCGGGAATAATAATATCTCTCTTTGGGAGTATATGGCTTAATCCCAAACGCAAAATGCTCAGGGTAATCATTTGCACCTGCAATCCACCTTGCTGCCTCAACTGCAAGACCTGTAACATAATGATCAGGATTTTCCTCATAGTGCCCCCATGGATCCATACATATAATAGTATCAACTTTCAATGCCCTGATAAGAAATATAAACCGTTGTTTCAGATCCTGTATACCAATACTGTCGAGCTGATGATGCGGCATCAGCAATTCAAATGACCCTTTCATCCCATAGAAATCAGCAATCATTTGATTATCAATTCTGTTTTGTTCATATTTTCCTTCACCCCTCGCATCATCGGTAACAGAACACAGGTATCCGGTATATCCCTCATCCATGAGCTTAGCCACCAGTCCTCCGGCTGAAAGAGGTATATCATCGGAATGCGGTTGTATTGCAAGAAGTACTTTGCCTTTATGAGGCTTCCCTTCAACAGCTTCTTCAATCCTGATATCCTCATAATTTACATCATACCCCCACGGGACTCTCTTATCCTGATCTTTCTGCTTCTGATCAGCTGATCCTGCAACCCATGAAGGGGTTCCGATCAGGGCCCCTGAAACCAGTCCTTTCTGAAGAAATTCTTTTCTTTTCATGACATAAAAGGTTGATTAGATTATTAAAGATAGCTCATTTCGGAACAATTCCTGTTGGCTGGCCTATTGTAAAACGGCCGCTCCACAGGTGATCTTCTGAACGTTTCTCATTCCACTCCGGGGTGGGTACAAAAAAGCTTCTGTCAGATGGAAAGAGGTGCTTCTTCAGTTCCTCTTCATTTAGTTCTATACCTAAGCCGGGAGCTAAATCAGGCACATTGGCATAACCCGATTCCGTAATTTTCCGGCCATCAGTGGTCTTTACAAGATTGTGCCACCACGGATTATCAACAGCCTGTGTGGTCATCTCAAGTGCAAGGAAGTTTTGAGTTGCCGCGGCGCAATGCACTCCTGCCATGAATCCGACAGGGGAGCTGGAGGAATGCATTGCCATTGCCACCCCTTTTTCCTCAGCATAATCTCCGATTTTTTTTGTTTCCAGAATTCCCCCGGATGTATGAAGATCAGGATGGATTATATCAACAACATGATTATCGCACAGCTTAATAAATTCCTCCTTAAGGTAAATATCTTCTCCTGTAAGTACAGGCGTTTCAAGAGTTTCCGTGAGAAGCTTCATCTGATCGGTCATCTCCCACGACAGCATATCTTCGAGCCAGGCCAGTCGGTATGGAAATAATTTACGACCTATGCTGATACAGTTATTTATGTCATAATTACCAAACCCATCTGCTGACAACGGAACTTCATATCCTAACACACTTCTTATATATTCTACATATCTGGCCAGCTCATCAAGACCTTTATCCGTGACCTGCAACTGTGTAAAAGGCTGTTTTGTCTTGCTGTATGATGTAAACTGAGTGTATTTGTGTTCGTTCCAGAACTTTGAATTTACAGTTGTCCCCGGAATATGGCTGATTGTATCAAGACTGGGATAAAATTTAAGCCATGTATATCCCTCAATATTAATTCGTCTGTTAACATCCTCCCTGAATTTAGCCTCATCCATTTTTGTCCAGTCGTGAACCGGGATGTATGAATATAACCTCACCTTATCTCTGTATCGTCCTCCAAGGAGCATCCAGCAAGGAACTCCGAAGGCCTTACCTGCAAGATCCCATAAAGCCATTTCAACAGCACTTACTCCTCCGCCCTGCCTGCCATGAAATCCAAATTGCTTAATTGTCTTGAACAGCATCTCAACATTGCATGGATTCTCACCAAGAATCCGGCTTTTCAGAAAGAGCGCATAACGAACATCAGCGGCATCTCTTACTTCACCGAGACCGCTTATACCCTGGTTTGTATCTATCCTTATAATTGTATTTTGTGATCCCCCTTCCGCCAGCTGCAAAACACAGTAACGCATATCTGTTATTTTCAGGTCAGTCGGATTTGACAATCTGTTCACTCCCGAAGTTGTTTCTGATATAATGTCTTCCACAGGAGAATTCATCAATCCGGCCACTGACATACCTCCTAAAAGAGTTGCTCCGTTTTTAAGGAAATTTCGGCGGCTGGCAAAAGCCGGATCATTAAAAATAGCTTTTTTCATAAGTTCAGTGATTTTTAAGGTTTTCCTTCCTCAAGATAAGCAATATTATCTGAAGGGATTCTCAACTCTGCTCAAATTTAAAATCAGGAACTGCTTCTAAGTCAGTACTGTCAAATTCAAGGATAGGGCCAACACAAGAGATTATTGCACGAAGTGAGAATGGATTAATTCTGAATAATTTTCTGTCCATCTCTCTGATTGCCGGATAATTTAGGGTGTAATTACATGCCCGGCTATAAACGTGGAGCTTATAAGAAATAACAACAAACATCGCATTCAGCTCAAAAAGGGTTGCTGATTTTCTTTCCGGGGGTAAATCAAGCAGCATAAGTGCCCTGAAAGCCTGAAGCCGCTGCTCATTCATTCTGGTAAAAATCTCTGTAAAATTATTGCAGAAATGGACAAATGTTCTTATTCCTGAAACGGTATCTTTATGTATATCCTGACAATCATTCATCATCTGGATAAATCCTCCTGTTTCGAATACTGCTTTTCTGAATGATTCATCTTTCTGTCCCAGGAAAGCAGAGCAGATCATTGCTGACACTCCTCCTTTTCCATTTGTTATACTCAATATACTTTCCTCTGTAATATCTGATCCAAATTGAGAATCTGAAACTGTTTTTATTGGTCTGTCCGTGGAGAAAGTATAATCAAGAATATCTAAAACCCTCACCCTGTCAAACCTGAAATCATCAATAAAAACATCAAACAGAGCCATTATTGCACCAAGGTAGACCAGAGTTTGCCTATCTCTGTCAGTTACCTGTTTTCCTGCAAGCCGTGCAAGCATCTCACCCATGATGAGTGATTCCACCATGTACCAATTGATCTTTTTGAAAATCCTCACAGGAATTGTATTATCATTCAGAGCATGAGACAGGCTTATAGTATCTTTTGCTACCCTTTTGACATACCTGTGATAATTACCTGAAGTATTATTGGCATGGTACATACGCCATGCAAGCCTGAGAAAGCGCCTTATATTGTTAGATTTACCTGCAATATGTATCATAGATTGAAATCCCCAGGCTAAAGTCAGGGGTTAGTTACATAGATGATACAGCCTGCATCATTGCCTTGCAGTATGCTACATTATATGTCCAGCCTGTATAACCTGCATCACCGGGATTTTTCCCAACTCCTCCCGGATGTTCCTTGTCATAATCAAGAGCCCTGGGATGTTCAGGGTATAATCCATATTTATATCCAAGTTTAAATATATCACGCATAACAGCAAACATATTCACCTCTCCTTCATCAAAGAAGACCTCTTCATATTTCAGAGAAGGAATATCGGTTATAACATTACGGAAATGAATGTGGTTTATCCGGTCTCTTGATCCAAGATAATGAAGAACTTCAAGAGGATCCTCTCCTATCTCTCTTGAGACGCCACAATCATATGTCATCCCGTTCGACGGACTGTCAACAATTTCAATTATTCTCTTCCAGTCATTGAATGTTGCCACTATCTGTGCATGACTATGTGATTCAGGAACAGGAGGATCATTCGGATGAAGTGACATTCTCACTCCGGCTTTTTCAGCAACAGGGATAACAGCTTTCAGGAAATAGGTAAGGTTTGCCCACATAGCTTCTGATGTCATTGGTTCACCTTCACCCGGAGCAGGGGGCAGGTTTTTAGCCCTCTCATAATCCATACTTAAGGTTCCTGCACCACCTCTGGCAACAGTATCATAATATCCATCGGTAAAACGATGGGCATAAAAATTATATTCCAGTACAGGAAGCCCCACTTTACCGGCTGCAACAAGTGAATCCTGTATCAGCCGTATTTCCTCATCGCGGCCTTCCCTCCCATAAATTGCTTTATCAAACCCGCCTGTCATCATATTAATAACAGTAAGTCCCTCTGCTTTATACTGATCCATAATTTCGAGCAGACTTTTTTCCGTCCATGGCAACTTCGGACCGCCAGTGATGATATAATTGACACCTATCTGTTTCAGCTTTCGCATATAACTTTTGTCGGCGTTTGACCAGAGGCACATTTTAGGCTTATCAGGGCCGAAAGTGACAGGCCAGATAATATCTTTCCTGACAGACTCTGTTGCAACTGAATCTTTTTCCTTTTTTTCTGAGCCGGTGCAGCCTGACAGTCCCGCTATTGAAGCAACAGCAGCAGCCGAGGCACTCTTTCTGATGAAACTACGACGATTTTCTTTCATAAAACACTAATATTGAATTATTTATAAAGAAGCTACTGCCTGCATCATAGCTTTTGTATAGGCGACGTTGTATGTCTGCGCGGCATAGCCACCTCCGCCGGGATATTGATTTTTAATTCCACCCGGATGTTCCTTGTCGTAGTCCAGTGCTCTGGGATGTTCCGGATTCAGCCCAAACTTATACCCAAGCCTGAATACCTCCTTCATAACTTCGAACATATTCACTACACCTTCATCAAAGAAGACCTCTTCATATTTTGTATAAGGCTGCTGCACAGTAACATTCCTGTAATGCATATGATTTATACGGTCACGCGATCCAAGATAACGGAGAACTTCAAGTGGGTCCTCTCCTGTTTCCCTTGAAACCCCGCAATCGAATGTCATCCCGTTTGCGGGACTGTCAACAATTTCGATTAACCTTTTCCAGTCGTTGAAAGTGGCCATGATCTGGGCATGACCATGTGATACAGGGATAGGCGGATCATTAGGATGGAGAGCCAGCCTCACTCCTGCTTTCTCTGCAACCGGCACTACAGCTTTAAGAAACCAGGTAAGATTCTCCCATAGTGCCTCCGCTGTCATAAGGGTACCTTCATCAGCAGGAATATCTTTTGCAAGATCATAATCGAATGCGGTTACTCCTGAACCACCTCTGGCAATAACTTCATAATATCCGGCCATAAACCTGTGGGCATAAAAATTATATTCCACAACAGGCAATCCGGCTTTCCCTGCGGCAACAATTGAATCCTGTATATTTTTCAATTCTTCATCGCGGCCATCACGCCCATATATTATGTTCTGATTTCCACCTATCATCATATTGATAACAGACAGTCCTTCTGCTTTAAAAGGATCCATAATTTCACGCAGACTCTGTTCTGTCCATGGCACCTTAGGACCACCCATAAGTACATAATCAACTCCAACCTGCTTGTACTGTCTCATCATTTTTGTGTCGCCGGCACCTATGCCAACACAGATCTTTGGTTTGTCGGCACCAAATGTCACCGGCCATTTAACACCTACGGGTGACAGTGATACCTTTGTTTCATCATTTTTACCTGCCGGACTGGTGCAGGCATTCAATCCTGAGACAGTTACTGCTGCAGCCAGAGCAGTACTTTTCCCGATAAATTCGCGACGGTTATGCTTCATAAGATTATAATTTAATTTAAGGAAGATCCCGGACTAATTGTTTTCTCTCTTCATCCAACTCGAGTTTCTGTGCAATTGTAAACTCCTTTCCACACTGAACACAAATATAATTCGTAAGAAAAGCACCTGAATAATACTCCCTTTCAATGTGCGGATGATCGCATGGTTTATTGCCCCATGCATCTTTTACCTTCTGTGCAGTATAATATTCCATAACTAAGAAGTTTTTGAAGGGTCATTTTCATAAAGTTAGTTAAAATGCCAGTGAAAACAAACAGAAATAAAACAATAATTACAATGTTTTGAATACTTTCATTATCTTGGTAATAATCATATGAAGTGAGAAATAAACAGGGAAATATCCCAAATACAATAAAAATGAAAAAAATAATACTGATGGTTGTCCTGGTTGCCATATTTTCCTGGCAAAATAAAGCTGCCTCTCAAACTCCTTCAACCATTCAGAGCCTCGATTCAATAAACACTATACTGAAAGCAAATCCCTTTCATGACGGGTTTAACGACATCTCATTTTATTATTCAGTAAACATAACACAGGACAAGGAACTTGTTGTTGAAATGAGCTTTGACGGACCATTTAAATGGGTATATAAGGTAAAAATCACGGAGTTGGACCTTACATATAAAAAAGATATCTGCAAGGATTCACCGGCGTCAATTTGCTGGCTCTGCAAAGAAACAGAACCTGGTAAACCGAACAGCTGCATCCAGGCTGAAATGATATTCACCGACGGAGGATCAGAAAAACAAAATTCCAGCAATATATGTGTCAGCTTCTCAGGCAGACCAATGATATGCAATGACTTGAATATGAGGTTTCAGAGACTCTTCAGCAATCTTGAAAAATATTAACCATAATTAAAATGAGATCATACTTTTTCATTTTTCTTGTACTCTTTCTGGTTTCATCCTGTAGTAAAGAGAAATCTGTCAATAAAGAGTTTAAAGATATTCAGGAACATTCGCTGATCACTGAACTGGAAGTATTTCATAATCCGGGCACACTTCCTGAATATATTGATAATTCATGGTGTGCTCAGGTCTCTTCATGGGATACAACCGGGAAAAATGATGATGGCTTCAGCGGCAAATATTCATTCCTGAAAAGAAACGAGGATGGCAGCCTTCTTATATTCGATGTCACGGGAAGCGGTGTGATTAACAGAATATGGACTCCCACCCCGAACAGCGATACTCTCGATTTTTACATCGACAACAACGACAAGCCTGCCTTCTCAATCTCTTTTATCGATCTCTTCTCAGGAAAAGTCTATCCTTTCATACTGCCATTATGTGGGAATCAGCTTGGCGGTTATTATTGCTATGTACCAATCACTTTTAATAAAAGCTGCCGGATCATTACAAGGGGTAACAAAATACAATTCCACCAGATACAGTACAGGCTTTACAGTGACGGGAAAAATGTAATTCCGTTCAAAACTTCCTTAAATAAGGATGAGAAAGAAACTCTTGAAAAAATTGCTCTGCTCTGGAACAGTCAAACCAGGAATACTTCTGACTTCTGCAAAGGTGAAATCATATGTAAAAACAATGATTTCATTTTAAAGCCCGGAGATTCACAGACGATTTTCAAAAGCACAGGCGGTGGCAGAATAGTGGGAATTGAACTGTCACCATCAGTTGAATTTAATGAATGGGATAAAAACATTGACCTGAGAATTACCTGGGATAATGATTTATATCCTGCTGTTCTGTGTCCGGCAGCAGACTTCTTTGGTTATGCATTTGGTACCCATTCGATGAAAAGTCTTTTGCTTGGGAACAATGGTAAAATAAACTATTGCTATTTCCCGATGCCCTATGATAATTCTGCAACAATAGAACTTATATACAGAAAGGGTGATTTATCTTCCAATGCAGAGAAAAAAATCAATGCAAAAATCTGGTATTCAAGAGAAAAGCGCGATCCGGCAAGGGAAGGCAAATTCTATGCATACTGGCATAAAAACGGAAATGCAACCAAAGGCGTTCCGCACATACTTGCTGATATCAAAGGAAAAGGACATTATGTAGGAACCTTACTCCAGGCTCAGGGTCTGAAATCCGGTATGACACTCTTCTTCGAAGGCGATGATTCAACATCAGTCGACGGTTCATTCCGAATGCATGGAACAGGATCAGAGGATTATTTTAACGGAGGCTGGTATGCAATGCTCGACCGCTGGGATGGAAAGATGAGCCTTCCCCTTCATGGCTCCCTCGATTATTCATTGCCTTTCTGCCGTACAGGAGGTTACAGGCTCTTCACAGCCGACAAAATTTCCTTCGAAAAAAGCTTCTTCCATAGTATTGAACACGGTCCGGTTGGCAATGCCTTCCCTGCTGATTATACCTCAATCGGATTATATTATTGTGACTCGCCGGCTGAAAAAATGGATATCCCCAACAATGAACTCAGTAGGGTTTTCATCCCTGATACACTGATACTTTACCCGCAACTTCTCGATCTTACAATCTACGGAAGTATTGATATCAAAACGACATGGAAATATGGTACCGGAGGAGAGAGCTATCTGTTCACTCCCGGTGGAGATTCATGGGTAAGGATTTCGCTAAAGGATATGCCTGATGGAATGTACAGTATGTACTTTGACATTATGAGTGAACCATATGGCTGTGAATTCTCGGTCTGGCACAGGCAGTCACAGCTAACTGACTGGAAATCATCTTTCAGCAAAAATGAGGAACGGAACTTCAACCTGTACCTCTGTGACTTTGAAATTAATGGTCTTAATAATACTATAACAACCAGGTTCAGAACAGGTGATGGCAAAACGGGCTTATGGCTCAACAGGATTGTGCTCATCAGAAAACCCTGAACCGGATGAACAAACAGGTTAATATGCTAGCTATTGCAGTAATAGGTGCAGGTGTAAGAGGAACCAGTCTGGCCCGCAAAGTTCTTACCTCAGGTATGAATGCGGTAATTGCGGCTGTTGCGGAACCCGATCTGGTTAAGCGGATGAAATTTGCTGAAGAGTTCAGTATTCCTGAAAGTAACATTTATGAAGGATGGGAAGAACTGATGGCTAACCCCGGCAAATTCGATGCGGCAATAATTGCTACTCTTGATAATCAGCATACTGGCCCGGCAATTGGGAGTCTCATGAATAACTGGCATATCCTTATCGAAAAGCCTCTGGCGGATAGCTATGAGGATTGCCTCCGTATAGTCAATTTGCAGAAAGAGAAGAAGACGGTAATTGCAGTTTGCCATACTCTCAGGTTTATGGAAGGATACAGGAAGTTAAAGGAACTCCTTTCCGGGGGCGTAATAGGAGATCTGGTACATGTGGAACACATGGAGGCTATAAGCAACTTCCGTTTTGCCCATAATTATGTAAGAGGAAGATGGGCACAGGAGAAACTCAACACTTTTCTGCTTCTTCACAAATGCAGCCACGATATAGATTACATAAACTGGCTCTTCAGTGAAAAATGCATCAGAGTTTCATCCTTCGGATCACTCAAATACTTCACTGCGCAAAATGCTCCTACTGGAAGCACCAAAAGATGCTCCGATGGTTGCAGACTTACAGATACATGTCCTTACAGTGCAATTAAGATTTATGTAAATGGATCTCTTGAGGAATGGCCGGCAAGGGATATTGCTGCTACCCATTCAAAGGAATCGCATCTTGAAGCTGTCAGAAACGGTCCTTATGGCTTATGCGTATGGCATTCTGAAAATGATGTTGTCGATCACCAGACAGTAATGATGGAATTTGAAGGAGGAGCCACTGCAACATGCACCCTGACAGGTTTTTCGGCAACAAATGGCAGACGTATAAGGCTCCAGGGAACAAGGGGGGAGATACTCTTTGATGAATCCATCGGGACAATCAGCATCAGAGAATTCTCCGGCAACAGAAATGAAATCATAAATATTCCCCAAACAACAATATATCATCCTGAAGACCAGGATATAGTAAATGAATGGCTGGCATCAGTATTATCTGCTTCCCCGGTAACAGTAAATGCTGAAGAAGCGTTAAGGACACATGCTGTTGTATTTGCAGCAGAGGTTTCAAGAAAGGAAAACAGGACATTTCAATGAATGAGTTATTGAACAACACAGAAGAATTGTCTGGATCTAAATAAATTAATACCTAAGCTATGGAAAATATGAAAATAAACCGGAGACGTTTTATCAGGAACACAACCCTGGCCGCTACTGCTCTTACACTTACAGGCAGCAAGGTACTGGGAGCTGAATTGCCGGCAGTTAAAAACAAATTCCCACGGTGGAAAGGTTTTAACCTGCTGGACTATTTCTCACCAAATCCTCCAAAAGGGGACGGAAGGGGAAGGACAACTGAAGAAGACTTTAAGTGGATGTCCGACTGGGGATTTGATTTTGTAAGAATCCCTATGGCATATCCCAGCTATCTTTCATTTGACAGATCAAAGATATAACTAAGGAGGAGGTTTATCAGATGGATGAAAAGGTACTGGAGGAAATTGATAAGCTCATTTATACAGCAAACAAGTATAACCTCCATGTGAGCCTTAACCTGCACCGCGGTCCGGGTTACTGCATTAATGCAGGCTTTCATGAGCCATTCAACCTTTGGAAAGACAAAGATGCTCAGGATGCATTCTTCCATCACTGGGGGATGTGGGCAAAACGACATAAGAATGTGTCACCCGAAAAACTGAGTTTCGATCTCCTTAATGAACCTGCCTATATTGAAGATATGAATGACCAGTATGCAAAGAAGGGACCGGTTCCGGGGCAGACTTACAGACTGGTTGTTGAAGGAGCAACAAAGGCAATAAGGGCCGAAAGTCCAAACAGACTGGTAGTTGCAGACGGAAACAATGTGGGTAATAATGTAACTCCTGAGATAATTGATCTGAATGTTGGACAGAGCTGTCGCGGTTACTGGCCGGGAGTAATTTCCCATTATCAGGCACCATGGGTATGGAAAGATCCTTCAAAAGCACCCACACCGGTGTGGCCTGGAACCATGGATGGAAAATATTATGACAGAAAAGGACTCGAAGACCTTTACAAACCATGGATAGAGCTTAAGGACAAAGGAGTAGGAGTTCATTGCGGCGAGTGCGGCTGCTGGAGTAACACACCTCATGAGGTGTTCCTTGCCTGGTTTACCGATGTTATTGATATCCTTACACCTGCTGGAATTGGCTATGCCCTCTGGAATTTCAGAGGCGACTTCGGTATCCTTGACTCAAACCGGAAGGATATACAATACGCCGACTGGTATGGTCATAAACTTGACAGCAAGCTACTCAACCTGCTGAAGAAGTATTAAAAAGAAGGCTACAGGCGGCAGGCGACAGGCGACAGGAAATCCTTCTTCCTGACGCCTGATGCCTAAAGCCCGATGCCTTATCTGCATTGCATCACTCCACGGAAATAGCCAAGCGATTCAGCTATTCCTGCCAGAGGATCTTTCATGTCTTTCTCATATTCAAGACTGCACATTCCTGAGAATCCGATCTTACGAAGGGCTCCTATAACACCAGGTATATCAATAATACCTCTTCCGATCTCTACCATTTTGCCATCTTTGGTAGCTGCGTCCACGTCCTTTATATGAACGTCGTATATCCTTGATCCGTACCTGAGAATATCAAATACAGGGTCCTTTCCATCTCTTTTTGTATGTCCAATGTCAATACAAATGCCCATCCTTTTATCCTTGTCCCAGATTCTGTTCCAGATATCAGCGGCATTCGGAAAGAGAGGATTGTCAGGTCCGTGATTGTGAATTGCAATACTGATATCAGACTCCTTAACTTTCTTTTCAACATAGGGCAGAAGCGCATATTCCGAGCACCAACAATAAGTTTTACTCCGGCCATTTTAGCATATTCGAAGGACCGGTCAACTTCCTGTTCTGTCTTCATATATACAACCCCAACAGCATAAGGATTTATATCTCCTGCCTTGAATTTTGAAATAACTGATGCTATCTGATCCTTTGTACTGGTATAGGGCATATGAAAATCTTTTATCGAAAGATTTGATACCCCTGCCCTCTTCATCATCTCGATAGTCTGCTCAACTGTAAATTCCTTAAATGAATAGCCTGCCATACCAAGTTTAAAGAGATCCTTTGCATCTCCCTGATGCTGAGTATAAACTGGTGATCCATAGACAGATGAAACTCCTGCAGCAAGAACACCCGTTCCTGCCAACTTAAAAAACTGACGACGTGTTTTCATTTTAATCTTTTTTTATTTCAACTATTTGTCTTTACGCACTATCATATTATTGTCCAGCAACCTGCTGTTGTAAGTCTGCATTATTGCTTTCAGCTTATCCTCCATTAGTCCCTGAAGTACCGGATCTGCATTAAGGAGGTTTTTCTCTAGAAAGATATCATTTTTATAATTGAAAAGACCTAAACTTTTTCTGTCAACCATTTCAAGTATATGATCACGCATATAAAGGTGATAATTGCTTCCATTTGTATTGAATCCAAACGATTCTTTACTGTCATCCAGCAGATTATTTCCAAAGGCAATAAATTCTTCATCATAATTAAGATAATGAAGAACAGTAGGCATAATATCTATCTGTTGTGCTATCTTTTTCTTCACTCCCATCAGATCGCTTCCGGGCTTATAAAAAATCACAGGGATGCTGTAAGAACCGAAATCATTCTGAAACTCTTTATGAATTGACTCATTTGTATGATCAGCTGTAATGACAAAAAGAGTATTTGAGAACCATTCCTGCTTTGATATCTGTTCAA
>JADKBL010000006.1 GCA_016718875.1 Bacteroidota bacterium | reverse complement strand
CCTGAGTTTCTGAACTGGCTGGCTAATAAAAAAAGCTATCCGGAAAACATTAAACCCGGAAGATATATCATTAAGGAACCTCTGTCAGCTAATGAGCTTATTAATATTCTCAGGTCGGGCAGGCAGACACCTGTAAGGATTACATTTAATAATATCAGAACCCTTAATCAGCTTGCAGGAAAATTCGGCAGGCAGCTCGAAACCGATTCTGTGCAGGTATTGGACTTTTTTTCCGATGAAGCTAATTACAGGAATGACGGTTTCAGCAGGGAGACTATCATATCTCTTTTTATACCTGATACTTATGAATTTTTCTGGAATACCGGAAGCGAAGGTATTTATCAGAGATTGCTAATGGAATATGAAAAATTCTGGAATGAACAGCGTATTTCCAAAGCAAAGGAAAAGGGACTTTCCAGGGTAGAAGTTTCAATCCTGGCTTCAATTATTGATGATGAGGTTACCAAGAAGTCTGAAAAACCAAAGATTGCCGGTGTATACCTTAATCGTCTCAAAAGAGGAATTCCACTGCAGGCATGCCCTACAATAAAGTTTGCAATGAATGATTTTACTATCACCAGAGTATTAAAAGTACATCTTGCGACCGAATCACCTTACAATACCTATAAGTACAGAGGATTCCCTCCCGGACCAATAGGCTGTCCGTCTATTGAAGGAATTGATGCTGTCCTTAATGCTGAAGAACACGAATATCTCTTTTTTGCGGCAAAAGCGGACTTTTCGGGTTATCATAATTTCTCAAGAACTCTTTCGGAACATAACAGGTATGCTGCTGAATACCAGCGTGAACTAAATAAAAGAAAGATCTTCAGATAGTACCGACTATTTCAACAACTGTTTTAAGGCAACTTTTGTACCTTTAGATAAAACATAATTGAAATGAAGAGAGAATTTTTCCTGAATAAAATGCTATGTATTGTGTTGATTATCCTTGCAAATGTCGCATGCAACACCGAATCACCTACCTCAACTATCGAATATACATTAAGTGAGAAAGATCTTATTCCAGAGGGAATAACCTTTGATCCGGTTACACGACAGATTTTTGTGAGCAGTATTGGCAAGGAAAAAATTGTTGCTGTTTCAGAGGATGGTCGGGAGAGTGATTTTGTAACTCCGGGCCAGGACAGTATAATGCAGACACTTGGAATGAAGGTTGATGCCGAACGGAGAAGGTTATGGGTTGTCTCAAATGAAACTGTCGGTAAAACTTCCTTTTCAGCAATTCATGTTTATGACATTGATTCGAAACTGCTTTTAAAAAGAGTAATCGTAAAAGATACTGTAAATCAGTTATTTAATGACATTGCACTTGATAGCAGAGGTGATTCATATATAACTGATTCATACGGTAGCCAAATTTATAATTATAGTTTTGAATCGGGCAGGCTGGAATTATATGCCGGCCCCGATTCTCTTTTGCGCTTTGTTAACGGGATAGTGGTCTCGCCCGATGATAAACTGATTTATGCAGCGGCAGGTGCCCAGATCACAATAATTGATGCAGTCAGCAAATCAGTATATCCTGTTGGAGATCCCGGTAAAACCGGCAGCGGCGGGATTGATGGAATTGTTTTCTATAAAGGTTCTCTGATTGGTGTTACTAACTCAAAAGATACTGAAAGCGAGATGTTTGTGGCAAGGTATAATCTGAGTTCAGATATGAAAGTGATAGAGGAGGTGATCATACTTGACAAGGGAAATCCTCTTTTCAACCTGCCTACAACCTGCACACTTGCCAACGATGAATTGTTCTATCTTGGCAATACCTCATTAAGATTATACTTTCAGGATAAGACAGATTCCAAAGGCCTGTTTATGAATCCATTGATCTTAAAATATTCTCTATCAGAATAGACACACCTCCCGCCTCATGCCTCCCGCCTCACCCCTTGTTAAAATCGCCTTCTCTGTCACTAACTGCATCTGTTTTGACCAGCGGGTACTGAAAATGGCCGGTGTGGTAAAAGAGCTGGGATGCGATGTTACGATTATCGGAAGAAGGAGAGGGGAGTGCTGTGAGAATGATCAGATTCAATTCAGGACAAAGAGGTTACGGATGTTTTTTAAGAACGGTTTTCTCTTTTACAAGTTCTTTAATATCAGGCTTTTCATTTATCTTTTATTTCACAGGTTCCATATTCTTGTTGCAAACGACCTCGATACACTTCTTCCTAATTACCTGATTTCAAAAATCAAACGTCTGCCTCTGGTTTATGATTCACATGAGTATTTTACGGGTGTTCCTGAACTGAACGGAAGACCATTTGTAAAGTGGGTGTGGAAATCGATTGAAAAGAGAATTTTTCCGCATCTTGAACATGTAATTACAGTAAGCGACTCAATCGCAGAATTATACCATAATGAGTATGGTATGTTGCCGGTTGTAATAAGAAACCTTTCACCTTTATCAAAGTCTGTCGTACCTTTTAGCAGAGAGGAGCTTAATTTAAATAATAGCAGCCTGTTGCTTATTCTTCAGGGAGGCGGGATCAACATCGATAAAGGTGCCGAAGAGCTTATCGAAGCAGTCAGGATTACTGAAAATGTATCACTAATTATTGCCGGTTCGGGAGATGTTGTACCTGAACTGAAATTGATTGTAGAGAAACATGGTCTGTCGGACCGGATAAGGTTTTTCCCTGCAATGCCCTGGAAGGAACTGATGAGATTAACAAAATCAGCCGATGCAGGTGTCATTCTCGAAAAGGATACGAATATTAATTACAGATTCAGCCTTCCTAATAAGTTATTTGATTATATCTCTGCAGGCATTCCTGTGATTACCGGTAACCTACCTGAAATCAGTAAAATAGTTAGTTCTTATAATTGCGGAATCTCTGTTTCTGATATAACACCTGAAGATATTCGCAATGCGATTATCAGGTTAAGGGACAACCATGAATTTCTCGGGACCTTAAAGCAGAATTCAGTTATAACTTCAGATATGCTTAATTGGGAAAAGGAGAAGGAAAACGTAATTACATTGTATAGTAAAATAGTAAAAGGAACTGTTTATTAAGTTAAATATAACTTTGTGAACCATTGCGCCATTGAGCCATTGCGCCTTTGTGCCAAAATACATAATCTGATTTATTTAAGATAAAAACAGCCGGATGGACAAATATGATTTGATTAAGAAAACATTTCCTTTCCTGGAGAAGGAATTGGTCTCAGAGATTGATAAGGCTTCGGCTCTTCTTGAATTAAAATCAGATGAAAGCATACTCTCAGAGGGAGATTATATAAAGTCTTTTCCGATGGTAATCTCAGGCTGCCTTAGAGTTGTACGTCTTTCCGATGATGGCAATGAGCTGCTTCTTTACTACCTAAACAGCGGAGAGATATGCAGCATGGCTCTTACCTGTTGCATGGGACTTCAGAAGAGCAGAATAAAAATGATAGCCGAAGAGGATTCTGTTCTGTTGACTATCCCTGTTAATATGCCTGAAAAGTGGATGTCGGACTATAAGTCATGGAAAGAGTATATGATGTATTCCTACAGGCACCGTTTCGATGAACTTCTTGATACCATCGATTCAATTGCCTTCATGAAACTTGATGAACGCCTGATAAGGTTTTTTGAAGAAAGGTTCAGCTCAACCGGGAAAACAATATTTCCCGGGACACATCAGGATATCGCTGAACAACTTAATACCTCGAGGGAAGTTATTTCCAGGCTTCTCAGAAATCTTGAAAATAAAAAGCTGGTTATAACAGAAAGAAATTCAGTTGATTATACTGTACTTGTAAGAAATAAGTTCCTTCTGTGACATAAGTCACTGACCATGTATTCTGATGTAATGAAATTTGCATCAAAATACTATCATGAAAGAATTCATCAAAAAATACCTTCCTGAAATCATATTTTCACTTGCCGGAGCAATCGGCGGTTTTCTTTACTGGAAATTTGTTGGCTGCTTATCTGGTACATGTGTAATTAAATCAGTATGGTATCTGAGTACACTTTATGGAGGAATCCTTGGCTGGATTGTATCCAGTCTTGGACATGACCTTATAAATAGTTTCAGAAAGGAAAAGAAATATGACCAGTAACTTCAATAATCTGATCAACAGTGATGTGCCGGTTCTGGTTGATTTTTCAGCCGAATGGTGCGGTCCATGCAAGATGATGAAGCCTGTGTTAAAGCAGCTTAAGGATAAAATGGAGGATAAGATCCGGATTATTAATATTGATGTGGACAAGAACAGGGATCTGGCAGGTAAATACAGGATACAGAGTGTGCCAACTCTTATGCTTTTCCAGAATGGAACGACCAGATGGTCGGGTACCGGAGTAATGACCTCAAACTATTTAGAAAATGTTATTATCAGTAATAGTACTGTCGTATCTGACTAAAAAGCTTATCGACTATCTTAAAAAGAGAAAGCTCAGACTGGCTGTCAGGCCGTGCTGATTCTAATAGTGTTGTTTTCTTAACAGAGTTTTTTATAATGTCAGGCTGCCGTTCATATGAGCGGCAGTTTTTTTATTTCCTATTGCAGGTTGCGAGTTGCAGGTTGCAGGTTGCCGGTTTTTTATTTACTTTGCACCCTGTTCTAATCAGACAGACGACCAAATTAATATATGATGGTATATGAGGAAAGCGAATTAATTGGTTTTCTTTTCAAAACATTTGCATTAGTCTTATTATCCGGGATAATTGCACTACCTCTTGTCCCGCAGAGAATTAAACCAGTTATAAGCATTATTTCGGTAAGCCTTGTAGCTTTTGTAACTTCCTTTTTGGCAATAAAGGGTTTTTCAGGAGGAGGAATTGAATACTATATCAATGGAGGAATATTCTTTGGTGAAATTCCCTTCAGGATTGATGCCCTCTCTTCATGGTTTATACTTATCATTAATTTCACAAGTATAACAGGTGTTATATATGGTACAGGTTACCTTAAAACTTATACTGTAAGCTCATCCCAGGTTTCTTTCCACTGGATGCTATACCTTGTATTCCAGTCTTCAATGATCACTGTCAGTATGGTACAGCACAGTATTGCTTTCATTGTTGCCTGGGAGGTCATGTCGCTGTCATCAATGTTTCTTGTTTTGTTTGATTATACTAATCCCAAAGTTCTGAAAGCTGGCGTTAATTACCTGGTACAGATGCACATCAGTGTCGTTCTGTTAACAGTGGCATTCATCTGGGTATATTTTAAAACGGGGACATTTGATTTTAAGGGAATAGGAACATTCTTCAGCTATAATCCCAACATCTGGTTATTCCTGCTGTTTTTTGCAGGTTTCGGTCTTAAGGCAGGATTTCTCGGTCTGCATACATGGCTGCCAGTGGCTCACCCGGCCGCGCCTTCACATGTATCAGGGGTAATGTCGGGAGTCATTGTCAAAATGGGTATTTATGGAATTATAAGAACAGTGACCTTTCTGAAATCTGACATGGTGATCCTGGGTGAAATTATTATAACACTTTCATTGCTTACTGCCATATTCGGAATAATGAATGCAGCAGTCCACAGGGATTTCAAGAGGATGCTTGCATACTGCACCATAGAAAATATTGGAATTATTGGCATAGGTATCGGGCTGGGAATGATCGGTATTGCAAGTAATAATTATGTGCTTGAATTCTTTGGATTTGCCGGTGCCCTTCTGCATGTTCTGAACCATTCACTTTACAAATCACTTCTTTTCTATTCTGCAGGATCAGTCTACACTCAGACACATACCCGTGATATGGATAAGCTGGGAGGTTTAATGAAGACGATGCCAAAAACCTCACTGATTTTTCTTACCGGAGCAATTGCAATCGGAGGAATTCCTCCGCTTAACGGATTTATATCGGAATTTCTGATCTATTGCGGGATACTTGCCGGAATAAAATCAGCCGGTCTGGAACAGATAACCCTTATGATCCTGACCTTTGCAGGAATGAGCATAGTTGGAGGTATCTCAATACTTGCCTTTACAAAAACATTCGGTACTATCTTCCTGGGAACACCGAGGCAAAAGCTGAAACATGAACCATCGGAAGTTTCACCCATAATGTTGCTGCCTCAGTACCTGATAATTGCTCTTATGCTTGTTATAGCTTTTTTTCCCGGGAGTATTTATCAGAATATCAGGGATGGTCCTCAGTTCATTTTCAGTTTCAGGTTTGCCTTCTGATATAGCCGGAATGAAAGGTTACCTATCTGTAATGAATAATATTAGTTTAGCTTCAGCAATATTCCTCGCAGTAGTCTTTATTGTTTTCCTTTTAAGAAAATTCCTGACAGCAGGATCGTCTGAAACATATTCATCAACATGGGGATGCGGTTACCAGGCTCCTGATGCAGGAATGCAGTATACAGGAAAATCATTTTCAAAATCATTCGGGAAAATCCTGAACTTTATCCTTCCGGAAAAGAAGGGATACCAGGAGATTCAGAGAGAGGAGATATTTCCTTCCTCAAGAGAATACAGATCTTATTATCTCGATATTTTTGAAACAAGAATCATCGATCCTTTATTGATCCTGTTGAGACGGTTCATTAACCTTTTTCAGTTTGTTCAGAATGGCAGAATTCAGGCATATGTGATTTATGGTATCGTATTTATTCTGGTAATTTTCCTTGGAACTGTACTAAATATCTGGCATTGATTAACTTAATATTTGGCATATTATTTCTGGCTGTTTTTTTCATTCTTGCCGCCGGCACCAAATGGAAAGGTATAATTACATTGTCTGCAGTAATTGTATCAGGATTGATCTCAGGCTCTGTTGCAGTTAAAAGCTCTTCTTGGTCACAACTTTGAAACTGTTCTTTCAGGCACCTATCTTTTTGGTAAGGCACCTGTGATAGTTGATGCCTTATCTGCCTGGTTTATACTTACAATCAATTTTACAATTATTACAGGGGCAATTTATGGTTTCAATTACCTTAAGAGATACCGGGATCGTAAAAGCGACATAACAGTTCATTGCATTGCTTACCTGATTGCCCAGTTTTCACTTGTTGGGATATGTGCTGTCCAGAACGGATTTATCTTTCTTATCCTTTGGGAACTGATGGCTATTTCAATGTTTGTCCTGGTTATCTTTGATCATCATAAGCCTGATACCATAAAAGCAGGTATAAATTACCTTGTTCAGTCGCATATCAGTATTGTTTTTATCATGCTGGGATTTATCTATGTTGCTTACAAAACCGGCAGCTATGGATTTGATGCAATATCTGCTTTTTCCAGGATATCAATCCACTCTTGCAGGTACGGCACTTTTCCTTTGCTTTTTCATCGGATTTGCAATTAAATCAGGATTCGTTCCTTTCCATACCTGGCTTCCATATGCTCATCCGGCAGCGCCAACTCATGTATCCGGTGTAATGTCTGGTGTAGTCATTAAGATTGGAATTTATGGAATACTCAGGATGCTTCTTCTGATAAAAACAGATTATACAACAATCGGTTATTTTATTCTGATAATTTCCCTGATTACAGGAGTTTACGGTGTTATGCTGGCTATAATTCAGCATGACCTTAAAAAACTACTGGCTTACCACAGTATTGAGAATATCGGGATAATAGGTATAGGAATTGGCATTGGATGCATCGGGCTCGGTGATACCAACAAGTGGATGGCTGTACTTGGTTTTTCCGGTGCACTGCTGCACACCTTGAACCATTCACTCTTCAAGTCATTGTTATTCTACAGTGCAGGAAATGTATTGCAGATAATGCATACGGTAAATGTTGAGAGACTGGGAGGGCTTATGAAAAAAATGCCTCACACAGCCGTTTTATTTCTTATAGCTGCTGTTGCTATTTGCGGACTTCCTCCCCTCAACGGATTTATTTCCGAATTTCTGATTCTGAGTGGCTTATATAACTGGTTATACAGTGCCGGACTCCTTTCTCTGATTGCAATAGTTTTTTCTGTAGGGGGACTTGTATTTATCGGAGGACTTGCATTTCTCTGTTTTACAAAAGCGTTCAGTATAGTCTTCCTTGGAAATCCACGAGAAGCTCATGATTTTGAAATAAAAGAAACTGGTTTCTGGCAGCTTTTGCCTATGTATTTTACAGTATCATTAATGATAATCATTGGTCTGTTTCCATCTCTTTTCATAGCAGCTCTTCAAAGGCCGGTAAATCTTTTTACTCATGATATAGTCTTTAATCTCAACCTGATAAAAGTAGGCTCATTTGATTCACTCAAAACCGTGAGCTGGCTTTTCTTTGGAATGATTTTGCTGATTATTGCTGTCCTATACCTGAAAAAGTATTTATCCGGAAACAAATTAATTGAGAAAGGTCCCACATGGGGTTGCGGTTATGTTGCACCTGCCGGGAAGACCCAGTATACCGCCGGTTCTTTTGTCAGGAGCTACTCAAAGCTGGCTAAGCCGATACTTGATATTGAAAAAAGTGAAGTGGAGATTCGTGAAGTTTTTCCGGGTGAAAAACATTATAAGACTGATTCATATGATATGCTGGAGAGGATTCTGATTGATAAGCCCTTAAAACTAATCGACCGTATTGCGGATATGTTCATGTTCCTTCAGAATGGTCATCTCCAGAGGTACATTTTGTATGGGATAGTATTTATTACAGCAATAATCTGCCTCCCGTTGATTTTTGAAAAGATTATAACAATACTAAGGTTCCTTAATAATTTGTAATATGCTAAGCCTGAGTTTAATATTAATTACCAGCATCTTCTTTTCAGGGATTATACTCCGTACAAAAAGTATAACCTCAGGGAGAAAAGGCCCCGGTATTTTGCAGCCTGTGAAAGATGTTATCAGGCTATTCCGTAAAGGAGCAGTATACAGTGAGACAACAACTGTTATATTCAGAATTGCACCTGTGATCTATTTTTCAACTGTACTGATGGCATGCCTCGTCATCCCATCCGGTCCTTACAAGGGAATTGTAAGTTTTGATGGGGATTTTATCTTCTTCGCTTATATACTTGCCCTGGGTAAGTTCTTTACCATAATTGCTGCAATGGATACAGGAAGCAGTTTTGAGGGGATGGGTGCAAGCCGCGAAGCACTGTACTCAATGTTTGCTGAACCTGCATTCTTTATTCTAATTGGCTCCTTTGCGCTTTTTACAGGTCATACATCATTCTACGACATCTTTTCAGCTCTGCATTTGGGTTCCTCAATAACATATCTTCTCGGAGCACTGGCTGCGTTTGTACTTCTTATGATAGCAATGATTGAAAACAGCAGAATGCCAGTTGATGATCCGAAAACTCATCTTGAACTGACAATGATCCATGAGGTTATGATACTTGATAACAGTGGATTTGATCTTAGTCTGATCTTAACTGCAGGCTATCTCAAGTTTGCAATGTACGGTGCAATAATTGCCGGTTTCTTTACCGGCAGTCTTCCTGTTTCCTGGACAATACCTGTTTTCTTCCTGATACAAATTGTATTTGCGGTGGCAATTGGTTTGGTTGAGTCATTTATGGCACGGTTCAGAATGAGTCATAATCCCCAGTTTATTCTTGCCCTGTCATCAGTAAGTTTCCTTATTTTTCTGGGTGTTCTGCTTGTGCTCGAGAAATTTATTTAATATATTAAGATATGGCTAACGTTCTCCTGATTATATTTATAATAAGCCTGTTATACGTTTCTATAGCAAACAGGATCATAACTTATGTTAGGGTATTGGCTTTGCAGGGATTTATCCTGTTTGGTGTAACATTTATGGAACTGCAGGAGATACAAACATGGAATCTTATCCTGATTCTGCTTGAAACAATTGTATTTAAGGCGATTGCAGTTCCTTATTTTCTGAGTTATCTTATAAGAAGAAACAAAATCACCAGGGAGACAGAACCTTATCTTCCTCATTTCGTGTCACTTGTTATTATCACCCTGATTGTTGTTGTTACTGTTCTTCTTGCAAACTCAATAAAGGACACTCATCTCGATAAGATCTTCTTTATAGTTTCGCTTTCAACCCTTTTTACAGGCCTCTATTTTATTGCATCACGTAAGAAGATCATTACCCATGTAATGGGTTACCTGATGATCGAAAACGGGGTATTTGTTCTCTCACTTGCAGTTGGCAATGAAATGCCTAACCTTGTTAACCTGGGTATAATGCTTGATGTATTTGCCAGTGTGCTGATACTCGGTATATTCCTGAATAAGATCGGTGATGTCTTCAAAGATGTGAATGTTGACCAGCTGAGTAACCTGAAAGATTATTAAAAAGTAAAAAATGACCGCAATCTATCTTATAGCCGCCTTTGTTATTGCAGGAACAATCTTCCTGAACAGGAATTCGTTTCTGAATAACCTGCTGGTAATACTATTTGGCCTGCTGCAGATCGCTTTTACGATTTTTGCCTGTTATAATTATAGAACCAGTTCCATGGTGTATTTTACATTCGACTCACTCGGAATACTTCTCTTACTTACCCTCACAATCATAACTGTCCCTGCATTGATACACAGTTATATATATATTGTCAGGCATGAAGAGACACCACAATCAAGAGCAATCTATTTTGCTGCCATGGTTGTTCTTATTACATCTATAACTGCAGCATACTTTGCAAATCATATTGCCGTAATCTGGATCTTCGCAGAGATGACAACACTGGCTGCCTCTATGCTCATCTACCATCACAGGAATAAACTTGCTCTTGAAGGTACATGGAAATATGTATTCATCTGTGCCATAAGTATCACATTTGTCTTTATTGGCATTCTGTTTCTGAGTCTTTCACTTCAGCATGCGGGTTCAGATGATCTGTCATTCAGTAACCTGATGAAATACAGGGATCAGCTTAATCCTTTCTGGCTCAGACTGGCATTCCTGTTTATATTTACAGGTTTTACAGCCAAACTGGGACTCGTTCCTATGTACACAGCAGGGATAGATGCCAAGGATACAGCTCCGGCTCCGGCAGGGGCATTGTTTGCCAGTGTACTGATGAATCTTGGTTTTGTAGGGATTTTCAGGTTTTATGCAATAGTAGCACACACCTCCCTTTTTCACTGGGCAAACCTGATAATTTTTATTGCAGCTGTCCTGTCGGTTTTTGTGGCAACAGTTTATATGACCAGGGTTATGAACATTAAGAGAATGTTTGCCTACTCGGGGATTGAACATATGGGAATTGTGATGCTAGGAATTGCAGCAGGAGGTGTAGGTTACTATGCAGCTATTCTTCATATAATTCTTCATGCTTTTGTCAAATCAGGATTGTTTTTTCAGTTCAATCAGCTTTACAGGACATTTCAGACAAAGAGTATCAGTCATGTTGGCAACTATTTTAAGTATAATCCTGCAGGAGCTATTGTCCTGCTTTTAGGTTTCATTAGCGCTACGGCCATGCCTCCTTCAGGAATGTTTGTAAGCGAGTTCCTTATTTTCAGGGCATTGTTTGAAGGAAGCCATATTGTCCTTCTTGTGATTGTACTGATACTGCTGACCATTGTAATCTGGGCATTCGGAAAGAATATTCTGAAAATTCTGTTTCTTCCGGTCCCCGGAATTGATGAATCAAATATACCGAAGGCAAACCCATGGGAGTCGCTTACCCAGTATGCCCTTATGTTTATAGCCATTTGGCTCGGATTGAATCCTCCAGATGTTTTCGTAGAGTTGATACAGGATGCAGTAAAAATCTTACCTGCTTAATATGAATAATCTAATAATAAATAACCATCAGTCAGTTCCGGTCAGTTCAATTCCTGAGACGAATTATGAGCTTTTTCTGGAGATGAACACTTCTCTTGTAGCTGATCATCCCGAGCGGCATTGTGTTCTTTATTTTGGTTTCAGGAATGCTGATACAATACGCCTGATATGCTGCATTGCAGACGACAATAATCACAATATTCTTGTTTCATCCTCTGCCGTAAAAGATGGTGCTGTACTTGATTCATTTACCTCAAGGCATTTTTCATTTGAGAAGTTCGAAAGGGAGTTACACGAGAATTTCGGAATTGAGTATTCAAATCATCCCTGGCTTAAACCTGTACGGTATTCATATAACAGGAATAAAAAGACAGGTAACATAGCAGATTATCCCTTTTACGGCATTGAAAGTGAGGAGCTTCATGAAGTCGGAGTGGGACCTGTTCATGCAGGTATTATTGAGCCAGGCCATTTCAGGTTCATATGTAATGGTGAACAGATATTACATCTCGAGATACAACTGGGTTACCAGCACAGGGGAGTTGAACAGCTTTTCCTTGACAGGAAAAAGCTTCTTCAGCGTACTATTCTGGCCGAATCAATTGCAGGAGACAGTGTGATTGGGCATACAACTGCATTTGCTTATCTTTTTGAAAGTCTGAGTGATTCGTATCCAGGCAATGAAACACTTTATTCAAGGACTATTGCACAGGAGATAGAACGTATTGCAATACATACCGGTGATCTCAGTGCTCTTGCGGGAGATGTGGCTTACCAGCTTGGAAACTCTGTATTCGGCAGACTCAGAACTCCGGTTATCAATTATTTCCAGGAATGGTGCGGGAACCGATTATCAAAGGGATTGATAAGACCAGGATATAATCCTTATCCTTTTAATAAAGCTCTTGCTGAAAGGCTAATTTCTGTTCTCGATGCCTTTGAGCCTGATTTTGTTGAGATGAATAAGGAAATGTCAAGCCTGCCAAGTACTCTCTCAAGATTTGAGCGCACAGGCATGTTAAAAAAGGAGCAGTTGCTGGCAGTTGGTACTGTTGGTATGTCAGCAAGAATGAATGACCTGGTAAGAGATATCAGGATTTCCCACCCGTATGGTTTATATCCTCAGCTGAATCATGATCCTGTAATTAAGCATCATGGCGATGTATATTCAAGGGTGCAGATCAGGAAAGAAGAGGTTCTCCAGTCTATTTCATATATACGGTCACTTCTTAATGATATTCCTGAATCTGAGCCTGCTAACGATAAACACTTAACCTTAAAGCCGGATTCATTTGCAATCTCCCTTACAGAGGGATGGAGAGGTGAGATATGCCATGCAGCAATTACAGATAAAAATGGTGACCTGTTGATCTATAAAGTAAAAGATCCGTCGTTCCATAACTGGCTTGCACTGGCTCTTGCGGTTCGGAATAATGAAATCTCTGATTTCCCGGTCTGCAATAAAAGTTTTGATCTTTCCTATTGCGGTCATGATCTGTAATTATTAAAATTCTGATAAGATGCTGACAACATTAAAAATACTTCATCATCAGGGGAAACAATATATTCCTGATCTCAGAAATGCAAAAGTGCCGGGGATATTCAGAGGCAGACCGGAGATATCGGATGAGCCGGTAGATGAAAAGGCTCTTATTGATCTCTGCCCTGTAGGTGCAATTATGATGCAGCCAGTCAGGATTGATCTCGGAAAATGCGCTTTCTGTGGTGAATGTTCACGGCTGTTCCCCGGCAAGATTAAATTCACAACAGATTATAAACTTTCAGTAAATCAGAGGGAGAGTTTGATCGTTCAGGAAGGTTCTGTTAATCAGTTAACAGTAAATCCAGACCTTGTACGGTCTGAGATACGTAAACTTTTCAAAGGATCACTGAAGCTCCGGCAGGTTTCTGCAGCAGGAGATAACAGCACTGAACTTGAGCTGAATGCGTGTGGCAACGTCAATTTTGACATGGGACGATATGGCATTGAGTTTGTGGCCTCGCCCCGTCATGCTGATGGAATTGTGATAACAGGGCCTATTTCAAAGAATATGGCTGAGCCATTACAGATTACATATGATGCAACTCCATCACCCAAGATCATCATCCTTGCAGGCACAGATGCAATAAGCGGCGGTATCTTTAATGGGAGCCCGGCTCTGGACAGGAAGTTCATTGAAACTAATCATATTGATCTTTTTGTACCGGGAAATCCAGTACACCCGCTTACATTTATTAACGGATTGATAGATCTTCTTGGCATAAGGTAAATGTTTGATTTTCTGTAGCCTGATGCCTGTCGCCTGTCGCCTGTCGCCAGTATCCTATTTTATAAAAGCATCATACAGCATTCGTACCACATCCCTTTGTACAGGAGCAAATCCATCAACATAGTCGCCATATTGAAGTGATGTACCATTAGTTATCATGACGATACCGAATTTCTTTTTCAGGTTGAAAATACATCGCGCTCAGAAGACCATAAGCAGAACCTGTATGACCTGTCATGGTTTCACCCGGGATAAGGTTTGTAATCTGGTTTAGTGCAAAACAGTATTTTCCTTCACCACCGGTTTCAATAACAGGTGTCTGCATCATTTTTGAAGTCTCTTCTTTTATGATTCTTACCCCTGATTGAGGTTCAATCCCATAATTCATATGCATCATCATATATTTTGCAAGGTCAGGAGCTGATATCTTCATTCCTCCGGTGGGTGAGAAAAGAGGAGCAGAGTAACCCTGGATGTATTTCCCGGAATCTATTATCGGAGCCCTGCTCAGATAAGCACTTTCAGATGGAATGAAATTTATTTTGCCGCTTACAGATAATCCTGTAGTGTCCGGAGTATAAAGAGTTGTAAAAGTAATGCCCTTAAAATCATCTACGTTAAAGCTGGCTTTAAGATTCAGCGGCTGAAGAACATTTTGAGAAACGTACTTGTCAAATCTGATTCCCGATACTTTCTCAACAATAGTGCCGAGTGTGTTAAATCCGAGGTTGCAGTATTCATATTTTGTTCCCGGCATATAGTCATTGTAGCATTTTGCAAAGTCGGGGTTAACCGCAGGATTGATGAAATCCAGAGAATAGTACTCCTGGGAATCATTCAGGGAGGATGAATGCGACAAAAGCATTTTCACAGTTATAGGAACCTCAGGATATTTCGGATTCCTGATTTTAAATCCAATGATGTCACTTACGTCACTGTCGAGAGAAACAGCTCCTTTTTCAACTAAGGTAAGCAGGGCCGTGGTGGTGAAAGATTTGGAAATTGAAGCTATACGGAAAATGTCATCTGTTCTCAGGTCAGTCTGCTTCTCAATATTACTCATCCCAAAGGCATGGGTATAGATGATCTTATTATCCTTAACAACTGCTACCGAAAGGCCAACAGTTCCGGTTTTCTGCATGTAGGTATTTATAATCTTCTCTGCTCTCTGCTCAGGAGACCCGCATGAGAGAGTAATTACAGCAGTTACAATAATGACAAACATCACCTTTAATGAAGCCCTGTACCTTTCCATAAATATATTTATTTGAGTTATAATTTTCTATCCCACACCTCACACCTCACACCCTTCGCCCTGAGCCCTGAGCCCTGCGCCCTCAATACCCCGCCGCCTGTCCGTCTTTCCTCGATTCCGAAGCTCCGTACCAGACTTTATTCCTTGAATCCCACATAATTGCCTGGTAACCGCCATATCCGCCCAGGTTCCACTGGATAACATGCCCCATGCTCATCAGCTTCTGTAGAACCTCAGTCCGTATCCCGCTTTCCAGATGAAGGATCCCACCGCTGGTCATCTGCTCACCTGTAGGTTCAGATGAACCTGTATGGTAGATCCTTGGTGCATCACCGGCCTCCTGAAGATTCATCTTGAAATCGATAATGTTGACAACTATCTGAACATGTCCCTGAGGCTGCATGTCACCACCCATTACTCCAAAGGAAATCAATGGTTCACCGTTTTTAGTAATGAAGGCAGGAATTATGGTATGAAAAGGTCTCTTCCCGGGAGCATAAGCATTTGCATGACCTTCCATCAGACTGAACATTTCACCCCTGTCCTGAAGTACAAAGCCCAGACCAGTAGGGCACATTCCTGAGCCCATCCCGCGATAATTGCTCTGGATAAGTGAAACCATGTTACCGAATTTGTCAGCCACTGTAAGATATCTGGTATTTCCTGCCTCTATTTTTCCTGCATCATAGATTTTGGCAGCCTTATCCCTGTCTATAAGTTTTCTTCTTTCAGCAGCATATTTTTTTGATATCAGCTGAGATACCGGAACATTACTGAATAGTGGATCAGCATAATATTTTGCCCTGTCTTCAAAAGCCAGTTTCTTGGCTTCCGTAAAAAGATGGATATATTCAGCAGAGCCGAATCCCATGGCCGCAATATTATATCCTTCAAGAATATTAAGCATCTGAAGGGCAGCAATACCTTGTCCGTTTGGCGGCAGTTCCCATACGTCAAATCCTCTGTATGATGTACTTACAGGTTCTATCCATTCTGAATGATGACGTGACAGGTCATCGAATGTAAGGAATCCTCCATTCTTTTTCATAAATGCGTCTATATCCCTGGCAATGCTTCCCCGGTAGAATTCATTTCGTCCTCCTTTCACGATCTTTTCAAGTGTGCCTGCAAGTAAAGGATTTTTAAATATTTCACCTTTGGCTGGTGATTTGCCTCCGGGCATATAAACCTCCTTTATATTAGGAAATTCCTTGAGCGCAGCTGTATTTCTTTCAAGATAATATGCAATAACTTCAGTTACGGGAAACCATCCCTGGCATAAACTATTGCGGGCTGAAGGACATCTTTCATTGGTAGTTTGCCAAACATATCATGCATCTCAAACCAGCCGTCAACACATCCCGGGACTGAAACCGGAAGAGGTCCGAGTGACGGGATAAATTCTATGCCGTTCTCCCTGAAATATTCCAGTTTAAGCGATCTGGGTGAGCGTCCGCTGCCATTTAGTCCGTACAGCTTCCTTTTTTCAGCGCTCCAGATTATTGCAAAGATATCTCCTCCTATTCCGCTCCCTGTGGGTTCTACAACTCCCAGCACAGCATCAGCTGCAATGGCCGCATCAATTGCAGTCCCTCCTTTCTTCAGAACATCAAGGGCAGCCTGTGTTGCCAGTGGATGACTTGTGGCAGCCATTCCGTTACGGGCAATAACCTCAGAGCGTGTTGCAAATGAATATCCGGTGACCCTGTCCTGTGCGGTCAGTGCAACAGATATAAACATGAATATGATAAGGCTGTAATATTTCATCTGAATGTTCTTATTAAAATGAGTATACAAAGTTAAGAATTACGAAAGCAGATGTACATTTTTTAATTATTTCTTATTTCCAAAAAGATCAATTATTGTTTTGCTCATTGCAGTTACCCCTGTTTTAAATGCCGGTCCGAAATCAGGAGCAAAAGCAGAGTTGTGAAGAGGAGGGAGGGTAATCAGTTTATTCTCAAAATCTTTGTATTTATCCGTTGCCACTCCTCCCAGCCAGAAGAGCCCTATGGGGATCTTTTCTTCGGTTGCACCATATTTGGCAAAATCCTCTGCCACCATTGCAGGATCAACCTGAATTATGTTCTTCTCACCCAGAATATCTTTCATCGATTCCACTGCTTCCATTACCAGTGCAGGATCATTATTAACCGGAAGATCGAGCGGCTCATCGAATATTATCCTTGGCATTTTTTCATCAGGCAGCCCTGCAGAGACTGCAGCCCCCTTGCTAATGTTGATAAGCGACTCCCTGATTGTTTTATAAACATCCTGCTCAAAGAACCTTATTGTTATCATCATCTTTACTTCATCAGGTATTACATTCGCACGTGTGCCTCCATGGATGGAACCCACTGTGACTACCGCAGGTTTTATTGGATTTATCTTTCGGCTTATAATCGTCTGGATATCAAGTATTATCTTGGCTGACAGGACAATAGGATCAATGGTTTTGTGAGGTGGCACCATGTCCACCATAGCCGAATACAGTTAATTCTGCTGTCTGGACTCCTGCAAATATAGGTCCCGGAAAATATCCTATTGTACCGGCAGGCAATTCGGGACTTACATGATATGCAAGAGCAATATCAGGTTTCGGGAATTTTTTGAATAAACCGTCATCCAGCATTGCCTGGGCACCCATAGTTCCCTCTTCAGCAGGCTGACCTACTGCTATGAGTGTACCTTTCCATTCTTTTTTGAGCGAAACGAGAGTGCTCAGAGTGCCGAGCCATGTGGTCATATGAAGATCATGTCCGCAGGCATGCATCACAGGGTTTTCATTTCCTTTGGCGTCTTTCATCACAATGTTGCTGGCATATGCGAGACCTGTGTTTTCCTTAACAGGCAGAGCATCCATATCTGTGCGGAGCATTATTGTTTTGCCCGGACCATTCCTGAAAATACCAACAACTCCGTTACCTCCGATTCCGGTTGTCACTTCAAATCCAAGATTTTTAAGTTGTCCGGCCATTTTAGCTGCAGTTTTAACTTCCATCAGCGATAGTTCAGGATTCTGATGAAGATCGATATAAATAGTGCGATAAGATTCCTCCATGGAACTAGCCGATCCGCTTATCCTGTCATTAAGTGTATTCTTCTGGCCAAATACACCTCCGAAACATATAAAGAGTACTGATATTGATAGTAAATATCTCATAATTAATGTATTATATAGTATGATAATCAGATTGTTACAGTTATTTTTCCATTGCTCTTTTTTTAAGATCATCCGGCATTTTTTCGATAGCATACCGTAGTGATGTCCTTGGCATAGTAGCTTTTTTTCTCAGAATATAATCAAATACCTCCTTCTGATGAGCTTGGCTTGCAACTTTAAGCATCCATCCATAACCTTTCTGTACCATATCATCTTTATCAGAATGCATGATATCTGCAATCTCAAAGACATCATCAAGGAACAGCCCTCTTTTTGCCGGAACAATCAGTGATACGGCTGATGCACGTTTAACCCACCTGTTTTGTGAGTGTGACCATTTTTTAAGTCCTGCAAGGTATTTGGGATACATTTCTATGAAGGTTCCCACTGTATGGTTACACAGAGTATCGCAGGTAGCCCAGTTATTCACATATTTATTTACCCATGACTCAAATATCATAAAATCTGAGGGTTCGTATTGTTTCCTGACATTATATGACCAATTGCATGCAACAAAAGACTCTTCCATGATTCCAGACATCAGCAGTGATTCACATAATGAAAAAACGGAACTTTTACTCTTGTCTCCAATTTCCTTATAGTGTGCTTTGCTTATCTGTGATACAACTGAAGATTTAATGCCATAAAGAGTTACATCCTCCCTGAAGAATCTTTCCCCGGTTTCCTTTGTTTTCTGGTCCGAATTTTTTATCAGATCCTTTCTTAAGTTTTCTGTTATTTTATTCATGCGGTTTTGGTAAATTAGCAGTTTATTTAAACTTTTCAGCCATGAAAACCTTTTCAAAAATAGTTATTTTGTTGCTTATGGTCATGCTTTTAAATAATGGTTGCAAAAACTCAACCTCAAAAGAGTCTGAATCGAAAAATGAATTCAGCTACTTCGTTGAACAGTTTGAAGACATTAGAATTCTGAAATACAGACTTCCTGCCTTTGAATCTCTCACTCTGCAGCAAAAGGAGTACATCTATTATCTTAGTCAGGCCGCCTGGCAGGCAGAGATATCCTTTGGGATCAGAATTTCAGATATAACCTTCTCATAAGAAAACTTTTGAGGCAATAATTGATTCCTATTCAGGTGATAAAAACAGTGAAGAGTATAAGGCATTCCTCGTTTATGCCAAAAGAGTATTCTTTGCCAACGGGATACATCATCATTACTCCAGTGACAAATTCAAACCCGGATTTAATCAGGCTTTTTTTGAGTCTCTTGTAAAAGGCTCAGATCAGTCAAAGCTTCCGCTTTCAGAAGTAGAGAATGCTGATCAGCTTCTGTCAGTTATTTCACCCGTTTTATTTGATGAGAAGTTGTATCAAAGAAAAGTAGAACAACGTGAAGGAGCAGACATGGTGGCCGAGTCAGCTTCTAATTTTTATGAGGGTGTGACTCAGAAAGAGGTTGAAGCTTTCTATGCCTTAAAAGCTGATCCAAAAGATACAAGGCCTGTTTCACTCGGACTGAATTCAAAAGTCATAAAAGTGAATGGGAAGGTAACTGAAGATATATACATGTCAGGCGGTCGTTATGGTTCTGCAATTGATAATATTATTGATTGGCTTGAAAAGGCAGCATCTGTTGCAGAAACAGACATGCAGAATAAGGAAATCGGACTGCTGATTGATTATTATAAGTCGGGAGATCTCAGAAAATGGGATGATTACAATGTGGCATGGGCAGGCAATACCGAATCAATGGTAGATTATATAAATGGATTTATTGAGAATTATGAAGATCCGCTAGGCATGAAAGCAACGTGGGAGGCAATTGTAAATTATACCGATGTTGAAGCTTCAAAACGTACTTCTATTATTACTTCAAATGCACAGTGGTTTGAAGATAATTCTCCGATTCAGCCTCAGTACAGAAAGGAAAAAGTTACTGGTGTTGCTGCAAAGGTTATAAATATTGCGATGCTTGGCGGTGATTGCTATCCCGCCTCACCTCTGGGAATTAATCTTCCTAATGCAGACTGGATCAGGAAAGAGGTTGGATCCAAATCAGTTACCCTTGCAAATATTTCAAATGCCTATGACCTGGCATCACAGGGAAATGGTTTTCTTGAGGAATTTGCCTTTGATGCCGGAGAGGTTGCTAGGGTGAAAGAATTCGGGCCAATAGCAGATGCCCTGCACACCGACCTACATGAATGTGTCGGACATGCCAGTGGCAAGCTTGCAGAAGGTACTGATCCCAATGCTCTGAAGAACTATGCATCACCTCTTGAAGAATCGCGTGCCGATCTGTTTGCACTTTATTATATGACTGATGGCAAAATGAAGGAACTGGGACTATTCCCTGACATGAAAGCAGGGGAGGTCGCTTATGATGATTATCTCAGAAACGGTCTGCTTACCCAGATCGTCAGGATCAAACCAGGGAAGGATATTGAACAGGCACATATGAGATGCAGGTCAATGATCTCTCACTGGGTTTATGAAAAGGGTAAGCCTGAAAATGTTATTGAAATGATCAGCAGGGATGGGAAGACATTTGTTAAAATAAATGATTATCAGAAGCTTAGGCTGCTTTTCGGAGAATTGCTTAAGGAGATACAGCGAATTAAATCAGAAGGTGATTTTGAAGCTGGTAAGAAACTCATCGAAGAGTATGGTGTAAAAATCGACCCGGTATTACATGCGGAGGTACTTGACAGATATGCAAAACTTAAACTGGCACCATATACAGGTTTTGTAAATCCTATTCTCAATCCGGTTTATGATTCAAATGGTAAAATCACTGATATTACAGTTGAATACACTGATGATTATCTGGGGCAGATGATGTATTACGGGAAGAGTTATTCCTTTCTGCCTCCAAGAAATTAGTTCGGAATTATTAATGAATTTAATATCTTAAACACAGAGGTCACAAAGACAATGCTCAAATGACACAGAGAAAATAAAATTAGATCTTCCTTTGTGATCTTTGTGTAACCTTTGTGTCCTCTGTGGTAAAAAAAATCTACTTCATGTTTTTCCAGAATTTCTCTTCTGACAGACGGAATTCACGGTTTTTCTTCCTCTCAAACAGGTAATACAGGAAGGCTGCAACTATCCCAGAAGCGACAATTCCAAGGAGGAGATACTTGAAAATCAGAGACATGCTTGTGTTTGTAGTTACTGTTACAATTTCCGGAAGGGAACCCACACTGGATATATTATGACCCACATCTATACCGAAAATATTCTTAACAAAGAATAATGAGAAGAAAGCCAGAAGTCCTGACAGAACAGGCGTACTCAGCCATCCTATTGCAATTTCTCCCAGAAGTTTGAAATTGATGTTTCTGGCTCCCTTGTAAAGACCGATACCGATAACACATCCGACAATGACCTGAGAACTGGAAACAGGAACCATGGGAATAGGAGGAAGTCCGATCTTTTGGAAAAGATTTGAAAGTCCGCTGGATGAGAAAATAAACAGTACAACTGATTGGGCAAGCACTACTACCATTGCCCCTTCAGGACTTAGTTCCACAATATTCCCCCCGATAGTATCCATAACCTTTTTTGAATAGGTTATTATACCAACTGCTATGGCAAGTCCTCCCAGGAGGAACAGCTGCTGGCTTGAAGAAATTGAAAAGAGGCCCAGATCGAGAGGATCAAGATTAAAGGAGGGAAGGAATACTCCCATTACATTGGCAATGTTGTTTGCACCAAGGCTGTAAGCTCCGAATGCTCCGACAATTATAAGTCCGGTTTTTATATAGGTTTCAAATCTGAATAAATGTATCCTGCTGGATTTCTTGATCTTAATTACAATAATGAAAAGGAGAATTGAGAAAATTGCTCCTATGACCGGCCCGGTTATCCATGTAGCAACAATTTTTGTGAGAGTATCAGTATCTGTATTGTTCCCGGTAAAGAGGTTCCATCCGATAATTGCACCTACAATAGCCTGCGTTGTTGAAACGGGAAGAGAGAATTTTGTCATTACATAGACTGTGACTGCTGCAGCCAGAGCCAGAGTGAAAGCACCTCCGATTGCGTTAATTGATCCTAGTTTGCCCAGTGTATCAGATGCACCTGCACCCTGTAAAACGGCTCCCAGGATAACTGCCAGTGATGCTATTATCGCTGCTTTCCTGAATGATACCATCTTTGAGCCAACTGCTGAACCGAATACATTGGAAGCGTCATTGGCACCCAGTGACCATCCCAGAAAAAGCCCGCTTGTCAAAAAGAGTAGAATCATAGTTTAATGTTGCGTGTTGAGTGTTGCATATTGCATGTGTTGCATGTTGCATGTTGCAAAATCTAGAGGTTTTTCTTACAACCTGCAACTTGTAACCCGCAACTATTTCAAATAATTATTTTTATCGCCATCCCCGACAGCATATCCGCTGCCTTCTGTGCCAGATCGGATATATTCTCAATGTGGCTGATCATATATCTAAGCTGGTTTTTGCGGGCAAGATCAAGATCATTCATCTCCCTGAAGATTGACTTCTTAATACTCAAAGCCATTTTATCTGTTTCAGATTCAAAATAGTAAACCCTGAGAAGCTTTTCCCTTACTGTATATGGAGCCCTGAAATATGCTCTTGCAGCAGGAACAAGCTCTTCTGCTGTATTTGCTGATGTTTCTGCAAGGCTGAGCAGGTTTTTATTCAGGGAAACAGGTATTTCGGGTCTTTCAATATCGATCTCATTTAAGGAACTTTTTACCGAATCGATTATCTCATCGAGAACATCAATAAGCTTTACAACTTCTTCCCTGTGCTGGGGAAGTACCGAGTGTGTGATCATATCATTTTCTATCTCACGCTGCAGTCTGTCGGCACTGTTTTCCAGGGTATCCACCTTTTTAAGATGCCTTTCAAACGAATCAAAATCCTTTTCAAGGTAGGCTTTCATAGCCTCCCTGAATACCAGCAGCCCCAGGTCAATATTATCTATGAACTCATCTATCCTGATAATAAGGTTTTTAGTTGTTCTTTTGAAGACAGCCATACTATTATCTTTTTTTTATCAAATTTATAAAATAAATGGGTGCAGGCTTCTTTCAGAATTCAATTATCTTTTCTACTCTGTTTGTCTTCAGGTACTGTTTAAGTATTACCTGTATATCACGATTATCACCTGAAGGTTTGATGCACTCATGCACTGCAGTGAGGCCAAATCCGATATCATTAATGTCGAAATAACCGAATCCGTAATATTTCCCATTGTATATTTTTACAGCACATCTTTCATTTTCACTTCTGCCCTTGTCGATTATGAAAAAGTTCCTGGATGAAAACACAAATTGATCAGTTGCTTTTAATGCTCTTTCATTATAATCCCTGGCTGATTCTTTTCCACAGCATGCACCCCTGCATATCCCTACCTGATGGTGGAAGCATTCTCCTGCTGACTCATATAAGCCGCAAAGTTTCTGGCATAGGTTGTATTTCTCAACCAACGATTCCAGCTTTGCCCTGGTCCGTTCCTTTGATGAAAATACTGCTACCGGTGTATCATTTAACTCCAGGGGTCCTAACCTGTAATTGATATACCCTTTTTCATCCTCAAAACTGAAGATACCCCATTGAAAACTTGTTCTTCTCTGTGCTCTGTTATAGTGAGGTTTGTTTTTTTTAATCTCCGAAGATTCTTTAAGCAGTGCAATAAGTTCACTCCCGGTTGTTTCCCAGTCAATATCAGCTATATGATCGCGCATCTCCATTGACCTGTTTGTCGTATTGTTAGATAGATGCGTGTTTATTCTCTGCTGAAGGTTCCTGCTTTTCCCAATGTAAATCAGATCACCGGATTCATTATAAAAATAGTAAATACCAGGTTCTTCAGGGATATCGGAGATTTTATCGAGATTGAGCTTTGGATTCAGCTTTGATGTTTTGGTGTTTTTAATCATGGCCTGCTTTCCGGTATTCATCTCTCTGTCTTTTTCCATCAGCATTTCAAACAGCCTGACAGTTGCCAGAGCATCTCCTGCAGCACGGTGCCTGCCGTTTATTGATATGTTCAGGTCATTGCAGATATTTCCAAGGCTGTATGATTTATGTCCGGGTAAAAGCTTTCGGCCTAGTGTGACAGTGTCAAGCAGGTTTCTTTTATAGTTAAATCCCAGCGATTTGAATTCTTCCCTGATAAATGAATAGTCAAACCTGGCGTTATGTGCCACAAAAGTTCTGCCTTCTGTTAGCTCAACAATATTTTTGGCAATTTCGAAAAAGCGGGGCGCATTTTCTACCATCTCATTTGTGATACCGGTGAGGCTGGTAATAAAATAGGGTATGTTCCTTTCCGGATTGACAAGAGTTATGTATTCGCCTGTAATCTCTTTTCCGTCATGCAGATAGATAGCTATTTCAGTGATCTTTTCAAGCCTGGGACTACCTCCGGTTGTCTCAATATCAATTATCGCGTACATCTGCAAATTACCTCTGGTACCTCCGGCGAAGATAATCAGTTTTAACCTCAGTCTGGCTTTAAGTTTGTACTTTTGTAAATTGTAATCATACCATTGATGGACGAATGTTTTGGAAAAAATTTCATCAGGAATGGAAAATTGCTTTCCTCTGATCATTTTAATAGTGCAGTGATCTATGAAGGAGAATCAGTGTATGAAGTGATAAGGATGATAAATGGAATACCTGTCTTCTTTTACGATCATATGGAGCGTCTGAAAAACAGTGTCAGCCTGCAGAAAAGAGAAATGGCAGCCGATACTGATGGTTTACGCAGGTATATCCTGAAACTGACTGATTCAGAGAAAATAAAAGAGGTAAATCTGAAGATTGTTTTTAATTACAGCGAATCATCATCTGATTTCTTTATCTATTTTATTGAACCCATTTACCCTTCTGAAAACCATTATAAAACCGGAGTAAAAGGTATACTCTTCAATGCTGAAAGAAAAGATCCGGCATCGAAGGTGATCAACCATAAGCTGCGGTCGGATATTTATCACAAACTAATACTCGAAGGCGCTTATGAGGCACTTCTTGTTGATCATAAGAACCGTATAACAGAAGGGAGCCGTTCAAATATTTTTTTTATCAGAGATAATACGCTTTTTTCTGCCCCTGAGGATATTATACTTAATGGCATAACCCGTAAATACATCATTGAAATCTGTCGTGAGAAGAATATTAAGGTGATCTTTGAACCTGTTAATGCAAATGAAACAGAACAATATGATTCTGTATTCATGTCGGGCACTTCTCCGATGGTCCTCCCTTTCAGTTCAGTAAATGATTGCAATTTTAATGTAAAACTACCTTTGATTACCGAATTGAGGAGGCTTTATATTGAGAAAGCTCAGGAGAGCATAGGGAATTTCATGGCTGAATAACCAGTCTTTGCTTATTGCCGGCAAAAATAATTTGCCTATCTTTGAGCAATAAATTAACCTCACACCTTAAGCCTCACACCTAAAACCTTTTATCTATGTCAAGCATCCGCGACCTTAAAAAAGATATTGATTACCTGATTTATGAAGTCATTTCTGATTCTTTTGTTTATCAGGGTATTCATCCTGAACATAAAACTGACGAAGTCTCAGCAATTATAAATGATGCCGTTAATCTCAGGAATGATCTCATTGCAAGGGTTAATAATCCTGATGGTAAGGACAATCCCAAAATTGTAAGGGCTTATTATCAGTCTGTAAGAAAGGATCTTATGGAAGGAGTTGACAAGCTATTCTCACGGCTCAGCGCATTGTCAGTCCCTAAGAAGAAGAAATAGAATAGTTGCTGTAGATAAGTTTTCCGCAACCTTTACATCTGCCTTTATAATCTATGTTTACCTGCCTGGTAAGGTAACCTGACCTTTCTGTTACACATATTCCGCAATCAGGACATTTAGTGTTTTGACCCGAGACTGACCGTGTATTGCCAATATAAACATATGCAAGTTTCCGGGCAGCGATTTCATATAACTTTATCAGAGTTTCATCCGGTGTAGCCGGATCCTGCCGTTTGTACATCGGGAAATATCTGCTTAGATGGAGCGGTACTTCATTGCCAAGTTCTCCTGCAATCCATTCTGCTTCTTTCTCCATATCTTCCGTGCCATCATTTTGCCCCGGTATTATCAGTGTAGTGATTTCCAGATGTTTCCCATTTTCGGCAATCTTTTTCAATGAATTCTTAACAGGTTCTATACCGGCGCCAGTCAGTTTCCAGTAGAATGAATCATTGAAAGCTTTCAGGTCAATGTTGAACGCATCAATAAATTCCATTATCTCTCTGAGTGGCTCATTGTTAACATATCCATTGCTTACAATAGCTGTGTGCAAACCTTTGCTTTTCGCAAGAGTGGCAGCATCCTTTATAAATTCAAACCATATCAGTGGTTCATTGTATGTAAAAGCAATACCTATATTGTTTTTTGCACTTAGGGCTTTGTTTACAAGGGCGTCAGGAGTGACAGTTTTAAAATGGTAATCAGCTTCATGACCTGATTGTGAGATGCTGAAATTCTGGCAGAAATCACATCTGAGGTTACATCCGTATGAACCGGCAGAAAGGATATTATGACCAGGGAAGTAATGATACATCGGTTTCTTTTCAACAGGATCAAGCGACAAGGCTGAAAGTACTCCGTAAGTCTGCAGCTCAACTCTACCTCCATTGTTCTTTCTTACACCGCAAATCCCATATCTGCCTTCATCAATCCTGCAATTGTGAGGACAGAGAAGGCATTCTGCTTTGTCTCCTGTTTTCCTGTAAAGAGTGATCATATGAAGTTTTGTTTATCAAATTTACATAATATTTAACCTTTTAACCGGCACTTAAACCGATTATAATTTTCTTTAAATTTGATGAAAACCATCTCTATGAAATTTCAATATAAAAACATCCTTGTTACCAGTATTTTGCTTTTCGGTATCACTTCCTATGTTTCATCTGTTATTCCAGAAATAAAGGAACGTAATATCTTAAGCAAAGAGGCTTCAGCAATAGATATTTCAAAATCGCTTGTTACGGATAATTCATGGAACAAACTGCCTGATTACAGCAAGCGTGAATTCTGGGAGAAGATTCCGGCAAAGCTAAAAGTTGCATATATCTGCAAAGCCGAGGAGTATCTCGATTACAACTGGCCGGTAGTTAAAGCAACTGACTATCTTGAGTTTATAAGGTCAGGTGACAGAAGGCAGGAAGTGTATGCCGAACCCAGTAAAGCTCTCAATTCACTTGTTATGGGTGAGCTTGTGGAGGGAAAAGGAAGGTTCATAAATCAGATTATTAATGCTGTATGGTATTACAGTGAGCAAACATGGTGGGGATGGTCTGCTCATCTCTATTTTCAGAAAGCTCCGGGAGGGCTACCTGATATTAATGAGCCAACGGTTGACCTTGGAGTGGGGGAGATAGCCAGTGATCTGGCATGGACATGGTATCTTTTCAAAGACGAGTTTGATAAGGTACACCCCCTCATTTCTCAAAGACTTAAACAGGAGATCATGAAAAAAGCTGTGAATCCTTATTTCGAAAGAACTGATTTCGGCTATATGGGATTTACAGGAGGCAGGGTCAATAACTGGAATCCATGGGTCAACTATAACATGCTTAACTGCTTTATGATACTTGAGGATGATCAGGTACGAAAAAGTGCCATGGTAAACAAGATCATTAATTCCCTCGATAAATTCCTTAATGGTTATCCTGATGACGGAGGATGCGATGAAGGTCCTTCATACTGGGGAGTTGCAGGGTCGATACTCTATGAGAGCCTGGCACTTCTGAAAGATGCAACCGGAGGAAGATTTGATGTTTTTGACGATCCTCTTATCAGGAATATCGGATCCTATTTTCCTGAAGTCAATATTCATGCTCCTTTCTTCATAAATTTTGCTGATGCCGATGCCACTACCGGTGGCAATCCCGCAACTGTTTATCTGTATGGGAAATCAATCAATGATGCACAGATGCAAAAATTTGGGGCGTATCTGGCTAAACTGAACAAATGGGGTGATAATACCTTTTCAGGAAAAATATGCGATCAGATCGAGAATCTTGCTCTTCTTCCAGAAATAACAGCAGCGGAATCAAAAGAAGCTCTGGTCGCTGATTTCTGGCTGCCTGATACAGAAATTGCAGGAGGCCGTGACAACGAGGGAAGCTTTAATGGTTTTTTCTTCGGGGCAAAGGGAGGTTTCAACGCCGAGAGTCATAACCACAATGATGTTGGATCATGCCTGATGTATTATGATGGCAAACCATGCCTCATTGATCTTGGCAGGGAGACCTATACTTCAAAAACATTTGGCCCAAGACGATATGAGATCTGGACAATGCAGTCGGCTTACCATAATATTCCTGTAATAAACGGAGTGGAGCAAAAGGAGGGACCTGAATTTATGGCAAAAAACTCCACGTTCGTCGCCAATTCAAAGACTGTCAGGTTTTCTTCAGATATTTCAGGTGCATATCCTTCAGGGGCAAATGTAAAATTGTGGGTACGCTCCTATACCTTGAACCGTGGGAAAAACTTCATCATAACTGATAAATATGAATTAGCTTCAGTTTCCGGGGCTCCTTCAAGTTCTAATCTGATAACTTATTGTAAGGTATCTGAAGGAAAACCGGGTGAACTGATATTTGAAGGTGAGGGATTTACTCTTAAAATGAACTACGATCCGAAGAAACTGTCACCAAAAATAGAATTCATTGAAGTTACTGATGCAGGACTAAGGCGTTACTGGCCCAAAGGTGTTACGCGGGTTGTGCTCCTGTATAAGAATACCGGATCTTCCGGTTCACAATCAGTTACATTCAGTAAAATGTAAACAAATGGAAGAAAACAATGCAACTATGAGAATAAGCAGGGATGAAATGAATACCCTGTTTTTTAATATTCTTGTCAAACATGGAATGGGTAAAGTAAAGGCAGAAAAGTGTGCCGCTATTTTTACGCTCAATAGTCTGGAAGGTATTTATTCACATGGAATCAATCGTTTTCCCAGGTTTGTTAAATATATTGATGACAGGTATATCAATACTGAAGCGGTTCCAACGCTTATTCATCGTGCCGGATCAATAGAACAATGGCACGGTAATCTGGGTCCGGGTCCACTGAATGCGGAGTTTGCAACAGGGAGGGCAATGGAACTTGCAGGAGAAAACGGGATCGGGCTTGTTACGCTGGCCAATACCAATCATTGGATGCGTGGCGGAACTTATGGCTGGCAGGCTGCCCGAAAAGGTTTTGTTTTCATTGGATGGGCAAATACATGTGTCAATATGCCTGCATGGGGTGGAAAAGATGCACGGATTGGAAACAATCCCTTTGTAATTGCTATTCCATATGAAAATGAAGCAGTTGTGCTTGATTTTGCAATGACCCAGTTCTCATATGGGAAAATGGAATCTTATAGTTATGAAGGAAAGAAACTTCCATATCAGGGAGGCTTCAATAGAAAGGGCGAACTGACGGATGATCCTGATGAGATACTTGAAACAATGCGTCCTGTTCCGGTTGGTTACTGGAAAGGAGCGGGGTTGTCAATTCTTCTTGATATTCTTGCTGCAACACTTTCAGGAGGACTTTCAACACATCAGATAGGTGCCTGTGATAAGGAGACAGGGATATCACAGGTATTCATTGCTGTTGATATAAAAAAGCTGCATAACTTCCCTGCAATTGCAGAGCACCATAAGAAGCATTCTTGAGGATATTAAGAAATCTGAACCTGCAGGAGATGGAACAACTGTAAGGTATCCCGGAGAAAATGTAGTGAAAACAAGGTTGCAAAACCTGGCTAACGGAATACCTGTTAACAGAAGCCTTTGGGATAAAGTTTTATCTCTTTGAACCTGAGATTAATCAATGTTCCAGTACTCCAGTACCTGTGGACGCAGCCCCCCCACCCCAGCCCCCTCTCTCCTCCTCAATTATCTGAGTATCTATATTATTCCTTTCAGCATAACCCGATAATTCATCAATTATTTTTTCGTTTGATTCATAGTAAGTTGTACCAAATCTCAGGATTATTGATTTACCGGTTTTAAGGAGGAATCTTACTTTCAGGGGATGAAATTCTATCTTTTCAGTCTCAGCAGCCAGAATTGAAACAGGTGAAAGAAAGATATATTTTTTCAGATTTATCATTCTGTCTGATACAGCAATATACCTTTCTGCTTTTCCTGATCCTGCCCATATCTGGTAGAAGCCGAAACCAGTGAGAAACACTATTGTCATCCATATTGATCCTGAAGAATTAATTGAATTTGTATTGAATATCAGCCAGAAAACTGCAACAAGAATGCATGTTGCACCAAATAATATCCGGATGATATTTATCAAACGGTTTTTTTCATAATTGCCAAGTGAGAAATGCTTTGTTTCCATAATTTATATTTGCGGCAATTTATCCCTTTTTGATTATTAAAGCAATTTTAAGAATTATTGTAAGCCTAAATCAGCTCACAATAAGAAAAAAAATTAATTTTATGAATTGAACTAAAAATAATATTCAAAAAAACGAAGAGTGATATGAAGAGAATAGTGACCGGAGGTTTAATCCTCCTGGGTTTAGTGAATGTTACTGCTGCCCAGCAAGCTGCACAGAAATCAACTGAATCTGATAAAATAACACCCGGGATGACAGAAGTATGGGAACCTGAGGTTAAAATTGTTCAGGCCGGAGTAAAGGATAGCGATGCACCATCGGATGCAATTGTACTGTTCAATGGATCAGATGTTAATAGCGAATGGGAAGACAGTAAGGGAAACCCTACAAAATGGCTTATTCAGGATGGAGTTCTGGTCTGTGTCAAAGGATCCGGTGTGATTAAGACAAAACGTAAATTTGCCAATTGCCAGCTTCATATTGAATGGAAATCACCATCAGAAGTCCAGGGAGAGAGTCAGGGAAGAGGAAACAGCGGCGTTTTTCTTCAGGAACAATATGAAGTTCAGGTACTGGATAGTTATAATAACAAACTTACAGGCATGGACAGGCAGGCAGCCTTTATAAACAACATGCACCTCTTGTAAATTCATCCCGCAAACCTGGAGAATGGCAGTCGTATGATATTATTTATACCGCTCCAACATTCGGGACAGACTCAATAACATATCTCACTCCTCCGCGTGTTACTGTTTTTCATAATGGGGTACTCATCCAGAATAATGTCAGCCTCAGAGGACCAACAGTTTATATCGGAATTCCGGAATATTTTGTAAAGAAGCACGGTCCGGGTAGTCTTGTACTGCAGGACCACGGTAATCCTGTTGCTTTCAGGAACATATGGATAAGAGAACTCTGATTTTATAATAATATTAATTGTATAACTAAACTCAAATTTTACCTGACATGAAAGAAAACGAAAACTCACATTTCAAGGCGGTCATTTATCGGAACAACCGGTACGATTGCTGCAGGATTGACCATTCTGCCCAACACCGTAATCAGCGGACTCGGGCATAAGGCTCCAAGCGACAAGCTGAATATTGCCGGTATAGGCGTAGGCGGCATGGGTAATGCTAACCTTAAAAACCTGAAAGGGGAAAATATTGTTGCATTATGCGATGTAGACTGGGGATACTGCAAGCAGAACGGTGTATTCGAAGAATATCCTGGCGCAAAATGGTACTGGGACTGGCGTAAGATGTATGATGAAATGGGAAAATCGATTGATGCAGTAGTTGTTGCAACAGCTGACCATTCACATGCTGCAGTTGCTGCCAATGCAATGGCTATGGGCAAACATGCTTATGTTCAGAAACCTCTTACCCACTCAGTTTATGAATCAAGATTACTCACCAAGCTTGCTGCAAAAAATAAAGTGGCAACACAGATGGGAAACCAGGGTTCATCCGATGAAGGTGTAAACCAGACAATTGAATGGATACAAAACGGAGAGATAGGTGAGGTAACAAAAGTTGAAGCATTTACTGACCGTCCAATATGGCCACAGGGTCTTAACAGACCTGCAAAGGGCGAGTGGGTTCCTGAAACACTTAATTGGGATCTTTTTATTGGTTCAGCTCCTATGCGTCCATACAATAGTATATATACTCCATGGAACTGGCGCGGTTGGTGGGATTTCGGAACAGGTGCTCTTGGTGATATGGCTTGCCATATTCTTCATCCGGTGTTCAAGTGTCTGAAACTTAAATACCGGACTAAGGCACAGGGTAGTTCTACACTTCTCCTTACCGACTGTGCACCTAATGCTCAGATGGTAACTCTCAAATATCCTGAAAGAGTTGCTCCGAAAGGTTCAAAAATTAAATATCCTGCAGTTGAAATTATATGGTATGACGGTGGTTTGCAGCCAGCAAGACCTGCCGGATGGCCAGCAGGAAAGAATATGAATGATGCAGGTGGTGGTGTAATCTTCCATGGTACAAAAGACAAGCTTATCTGCGGATGTTATGGTGTAAGGCCATGGCTGTTGTCAGGTCGCGTGCCTGTTGCTCCAAAGACAGAGAGAAGGATTGAAAGCGCTATGCAGGGTGGACACGAGAAAGACTGGGTTCGTGCTTGTAAGGAAAGTCCTGATTCAAGAGTACTTTCAAAATCTGACTTTTCAGAAGCAGGACCATTCAATGAAATGGTTGTAATGGGAGTATTAGCTGTAAGACTTCAGGCTCTGAACAAGGAACTGGAATGGGACGGCGAAAAAATGCAGTTTACAAACATTACGGACGATGAAACACTGAAGATCTGTGTTGAGGATGCATTCAGTATTCATGATGGCCATCCTACATTCAATAAGAAATGGACTGATCCGATGAATGCAAAACAGTTTGCAAATGAAATGATTAAGCATAATTACCGCGCAGGTTACACTCTGCCCGAGATGCCGGCTTAATTATTGTTAAATAATTAACAGAAAGGGGCTTTGTTTAAAGCCCCTTTTTTTATATCCACCCCTTTCCCGATAACTTTCTGAACCCTTCTCCCACAGCAGAATAGGAGTCGTAACATGATTATCTTCTGTTTTAGCCCCTCTCCCCCGGGAGAGGGGTTGTGGTGAGGTTTTATATTCCTTTTAACCCAATAGCCTCCGCTTCCGTTCTCATACCCATGATGCAGTCAGTGATCAGTTCATCCAGACTAACCCCGAGCATTTCAGCTCCTTTCTCAATAACAGATCTGTCAACACCGGCAGCAAACCGTTTATCATTCCACTTCTTTTTTACCGACTTAGCTTCCATGTCAAGTACACTTTTTGATGGTCTTACAAGTGCACTTGTTGCAACAAGCCCTGTAAGTTCATCTATGGCATAGATAGTTTTTTCAAGTCGGGATACCGGTTCCACATCAGTTACCAGGCCCCATCCATGACTTAAAACCGCTCTGATATATTCTGGTGGCCAGTTGTTTTCTGTAAGAATTTTTTCAGTCATTTTACAATGCTGGTCGGGATACATCTCATAATCAAGATCATGTATCAAACCGATGATGCCCCATTTCTCCACATCTTCTTTAGCTTTTCCAGCCATATACTTCATAACTGCTTCTACAGACAGTGCATGCCTGATAAGACTATCAGTTTTATTATATTGTTTCAGGAGCTCAAAAGCCTGCTCACGGGTAGGTATGTTTGATGACATAATCAGATTATCAAATTATCAAATATTGTATAGTATCATTTCTTTGTTTTAATTACCCTCAGGGTTGTGAAACCGCGGTTGGTGCGTATGTTTACATAGTAGACTGAAGGAGACAGCCATGGCGCTGAAATTATAACAGGATTCTTACCTGCTGTAATATTCTTCTCCATTTCATAAACCTGCGATCCTGCTGAATTATTGATTGTAATTCTGATAGTTTCAGAATATTTGGAGTTTATGTAAATAGTAAACTGTTCTGTAAATGGATTTGGATATATAATCAGGGAATCGGTAAGCTCATGCCTGAATTCAAAACTTGCCGTATCGTTACGGAGATAATCATCACCGTTATTGAGAGCATAGGATGTTATCTTATACAATCCATACCGGTAAAAATTTACTTTTTCAGTAAACTCCACTGTGACAGTATCTCCAAATGGAACAACTTTGGTATTAAATAGCTGCTGGACAGGAACAGACCGGTCATTAATCCTGTAAGCCAGGTTAAAACTTTTTATGGTGTCTTTTCCAACGTTAAGAAGTTTTACAATTATAGGTTCATATGAATACTTGTTTTTGGCAGGGAGAGGTAATACCTTAGCTACCTGAAGGTCCTTCTGTATATATCTCAGGCTTCCTGTTGTAGCAAAATCAATCATGTCGATCCAGGCACAATCGTTACCTCCTGATTGGTTCGCATCTTTTCTGTAAATCCATTCGAACTTGTTAAGCCCAGCTTTCACTGCTACTGAAAATTTTATCCAACCAGTTTCACCCGATTTTTTAAGAACCTCTTTATCATTTATAAGGAAGTAGAAGTAATCATAATTTAGCTCAGATGAAACTTTGTACATAAATTTAACAGAGTCACTGCTATTATAATATGTTTTGATCATCAGGGAGGAGGAAGAACTATTACCTATTGCGCCAGACCTGGCTGATATACCTCCGTCATATGAGCTGACACCGGTTGTAATCCATGGAACCTTGTTGTAATTGATCCAGGGAAATACATTAAATGATTCAGCCTCAAAGCTCTCTCTTATCCTTCCTACCCTGAATGTGAAATTATTATTGATTATGTATGGATCACAGCTAAGAGATGAAGATACATTGAAATAACTCCCGTTTGCCACAAGATCAGCCAGCTGTACTGTAACAGGTATTTCGGTAACTTGTCCGAATCTGAGTATGCCTGATTTAACATTCTGATCAAGAATAGTTATTTTTTCCGGATCAGGAGTTGAGACAGAAAAGTCTCCGGATGCATCGCTTGTTCCCTTGTTTTGTACTTTATATATGAGACTGAATTTTTCACCCGGATCAGCAATGAAATTGCCATTGCCCAGAAGTGAATCATTCATTGTGCAGCTTAAGACCTGCAGATCAGGGGAGTGCAAAGTTATATCAATTGTATATTGTTTAGTTGTAGCGTCATCTCCGAGTTTCAGGATTATGGTTGCAACACTAAGATCGGTAACATCTCTGCTAACCTTTATCTCGAGTTTGTCTAAAACAGTGATTTCAGATCTTGCTGCCAGATTACCTAAATAGGTTGAATCATTAAGTATGGTTATATATCCTGATGAACTTGAAATCTTTGCATATACATTATTTGCAACAGTATTTCCAAGATTAGCTGCCTTGATGCTAAGGTAAAATGTTTCACCTAAATCAGCAACTTTGTTATTGTTGCCCATGAGGTCATTTATACTTCTGTCAGAAAGATTTATATATTCTTTGCTTACCGATCCGAAATATATTGTCTTTATTAAAGGTTTTGTGTTCTGTCCTGTTACAACAAGCAGGCATGAATCATTTGATAATCCTGGCATCGTAAGTTCAACAGCTCCTGATGGGCTTGCATGTGAAGCATCCCATAGGGTATCTGAATGAGAAACAGCGAAATATGCGAAGGGCTTTTCTGTTAGCGAAAGAGACTTAATCCCGTTAGGAAGAGTGTCAGGCAGATGAATACTGAATGTGTCAGGTTTGCCAATAATTGGACTAACACTTGGATCACCAACAAGATTATATATTTCCCAATAGTATTTCTTTTTGGTAGTTGAGCTTGCGCTTACTGCCATATTACCAGCAAACATCACCTGGCCCATTGTGACATACCAGTCTGATGGTAATTCGCTGTGGGTATGAAACAGACGGTCGTATGCCCCAAGTCCTGTTCCGGCATAGGTTGGCTCATTTGTGATTGTTCCGGGTCCTACTGCCCAATAGAAATCCTCATCCCAGTATGTATCAGCTGATCCACCAATAAAACCAATTGCTCCCTTCTTGCCTGCCAGTACCATTTTATTACCGAATGTAGAAGCATTACTGAACGTGCTTGTCTGACATGCATTGGAAATAATAAAAGGGTACATATTGGTATTTGTCACCGTATCAAGGTCGCCACTTTTTAATGTTGGATCGAGCCATCCGGAAGCATCTCCATGTCCGGTATAGTTTATAAAGGACAGACCTCTTCGGGTGAGTTTTCTGATTGAATCTTCTGCATTTAACTTGAGAGCCTGATCATAATAGAAATGGTAACCTGTGAGTTTATTGGCACTGGTTAAATAATTGGTGATACCATAATACACCTGTCCATTAATTATTTTAATATTTGAAGCATCTGTGCCACCGGTTACCAGTGCCCTTGAATGGAAAGTGTTTGTGCTGGCAAATTTATACTGTTCATACTGAATGACTTTGTCAAGTACGTTTTTTAGCTGTGTTGTATCTGAAACAGGAAGTCTTCCGATATACATTTCCGGAATATAATCACCGTTGCCATCAAATTCTCCGTAGTACATATCAGTAATACTGCCTGTACCGTAGTAGGGAATCCTTTTGGTGTCGCCTATAATAAGAAGGTATTCAGGTTTTGGGGTTGATGTATTGTAGATATTGGCAAGTGTAGTTTTTATTTCAGTATATGTGTCGCCGGCATATTTTTTACCTCTGTATAATACTTTAACATCAAAACCTTTCTGAGTCTTCCACTTTATAAATGGAATTAGCAGCTTTTTAAAAGTAGTATCTGTTAAAATGATCATTTTTACAGGCTTGTCTGAAAAACCCGGAATGACATCACCCGAATCGTAATTTATTACAGATTTTTCAAGCGATTCAGTAAAAAGTACAGACTCTTCAGCAAGTGATTCAGATTTACTGCCTGCCGAAACTATATTACTGATCTCCACCTTCATTGAAGTAATAACCTCCAGTGAATTTGTGCGTGGATTGTATCGTGCAGGTTTAATTGAGATATTGTATAACCTGTTGTTTCTGAGAGTCCCAAGAGGTTCAATAATTATTGTGTCTGCCGGTATTGTATTCTTTGAAGCATAGAGTTCTCTGTCGATCCTGAATTCTTTCTTTCGCTGAACGGCTGATTTTGATTCACTTTCCTGTGCCGGATAAAGTAGACCTTTTATCTTTTTTGAGGAGGGATGAAGTCGGGTACTCTTTACATCTGATATTTTTATTTTAAAATCAGCCCCTTCAGGTATCATGATCAGTCTGCTAAGAACGGGCAATTCAGGTTTTCCTTCTGAATACGTTGGAGTATGTCCGGGGATTGTAACACGGTAGAACAAACCATTTTCAGTCTCAACAGCCTCTAAATTAAGCTCATCAATTGAATAATATATGAGAAGAGACTGTCCGTCTCTGACCACACTTTTTGCCGGCAAATCACCATTCAGATGGAATTTGTAACTTTTCACCTCCTGCCCACTTATGAACCCCGTGAAAAGCGAAAGAACTGTTATTAAAACAGAATGTTTATTTAACCCTAAACACATCAATGTTAAGTAATTAACATTAACCCCTAAATTCAAAACGCAATTTATCAAAAATTAGTACACTCTCTGATGACAGATTAATAAATTTGATTAAAATAATAAGATTTGTAATTTTAGGGTTGAATTTATCCTGTCACAGGGAACCGGGAACATGAAAAGATACATAACAATAATACTATTAGTACTTCTGGCACAATGTGTTGCAGGGCAGATTAACAGATATGGCGTGCCTCTGGTTCGCAATTATGCTACCCAGATAACAGGTGGCTCGGAGCAAAACTGGTGCATTGCAAAGGATAAATTCGGAAATATTTATTTCGGAAACCAGGACAGGGGTGTCATAAAATATGACGGAACAAAATGGACACCCATTTCTATCAGACAAAATCCGCGAATTTACTCTATTGAAAGCGATTCTAATGGTATTGTTTATGTAGGTGCTGCCTACGAATTTGGTTATATTCAACCAGGTATTAACGGGAACCCTGAATATATCTCACTCGCTGACAGAGTCCCTGTAAAATCCGATATAAGGTTCGTTTATTCAATTGTGGTTGAAGGTAGCAAAGTTCAATTTCTTGGCGCAAAAGTATTGTTTACCTACGATTCCGAACTTGACACTCTGTACAGCATGGATCTTGTCAGGTCAGATCTGCTTGATGCATACAGGCTGATCAGAATTGATAACAGACTTATTCTGACAGATAACATTAAAGGTCTTTTTGAGCTTAAAGACTCTTCCATTGTTCAATTACCCGGCGGAGTTTTTTCAGTAATATGAGCTGTACCGTATTGCTGCCTTACGGTGATAATAAGATCATTATCGGGACATTTGATGATGGTATTTATCTTTACGATTATGTGACCGGGGAGATTAAATCGAATTTCGTAAAAGCCTCTGTAAATGAGAAATTTAAAAAGGTATTTATATATGCAGCTGCAAAACTGGGTGAGGATCTGTTTGCCATTGGAACAACAAACCAGGAAGGTATCCTGATTATTAACAAAAAGGGAGAACTCATTCAGCAGATCAATACTGAGAATTCACACCTTGAGGATAATACTGCATATGCAATGTTCTGTGATTATACAAAGAGTTCTGAGTTATGGATATCTACTTATGGTGTTCTTAGTAAAGCCTATTTCAATATACCAATTACAATTTTCTCCGATAAACAGGGAATCGAATCAGGTGTAAATGAGATAAGTATGTACATGGGCAGTATTTATCTGTCATCAGATGCCGGGATTCTTAAGAGTTATGTAGATCAGAATGATAATCTTAAATTCAGAAAGATTCAGGGAATGAACTCCCAGGCTTTTCCTCTTAAAGTCATTAATACACCATCCGAAAGCTTCATACTTACCGGAACCCTTGATGGTATCTTTCAGATAAGAGAAGGCGATGCAGTAAGAAATGTTGATAATATATGCATTAATAAACCACAGAAACAACCCTATAATGTAAGAAAAATACTTCAGTCAGAAAGAGATCCTGATATTCTGTTCTTTGGACTTCAGACTGGAGAAATACTGATTCTTAAATACTTAAGTGGCAGATGGTATTATCTGAACAAGATCAGGCAATTGTCCGGAGTAGTATATAGTATGGTTGAAAAAAAGGATGGAAGAGGTCTATGGCTGATAACAGATGATCCGGATGCTCTTTACAGGATAGATTTCAATGAACAGGACTCAGTTTTGACAAAATACGGACCAGAAAAAGGTATTGGGGATATTGATCTGAATACTATCGGTTTTATCGATAGTGAAATATATGTTACTTCTTCAGCAGGCATCCTGAAGTATAATAAGGATACTGATAGTTTTATTCCTGGCTCTCTTTTTCCAAATAGCCCTTCCCCGGTTCAGAGTGCAACCAATATATATCAGGATAAGGATGGCGATCTCTGGTACAGTGAATTTTCCAATGCTAACCATGAATACCTGATCAGAAAAAATGGTGGAACTTCTGAATTATATAACGGAGTACTACATATTTTGCCGGATGTCCCGCTGATGGATATACTCTTCGCTGATGGTAAAACTTATTTTCTTAAATCAAAGGAAATCTATGTTGCAGATAAAGCAGGTCTGGTAGTTGATAAAAGCATCCTGAATCCTTCCTTTGTTAAGATAACTATCGGGACTGATTCTTCAGTAACGTTCAGAAACCTTCAGTTCAGTTAACGATAAGAAAAGAATCCCTGTCCTGAAAAATACATCCTCACAAATACCTGAATTTCCATTTGATCTCAATGAGATTGCCTTTGAATGGACTACACCTCATTTCTTTGAAGAGCTTCAGACTGAATACAGCTATAAACTGGATGGATTTGAAAAGAACTGGTCTAAGTGGGAGGGAATTTCGTTCGGTTATAATATGCAGGCAATATATGCCAGGCGCGAGTACACAAACCTGCCATACGGACATTATACATTCAGGGTCAGAACACGCACTCTTACAGGAAATGAGGGAGAAGAGCTGAGTTATGAGTTTTTTATTTTAAAACCGTGGTATGCAACAATTCTTGCGTTTTTTGGATTTACAATCATTATCTTCCTCATTGTAGTGGCAATAATTAAAGCTTATACAAAGAAGCTTAAAAATGAAAATATCCGGCTTGAAGGAATTGTTGCCGAGCGCACTGCTGTGGTTGTTAAACAAAAGGAGGAACTTGAATCAAGCATTCATTATGCCAGCAGAATACAAATGGCTCTGCTGCCTACTGAAAATATTCTTGCTGAGAATATTCCGGAGTATTTCATCCTTTTTAAGCCAAGGGATATCGTCAGTGGAGACTTCTATTGGATGGCCCGGAAGAAAGACCGTCTGTATGTTGTCGTGGCTGACTGCACAGGTCATGGAGTCCCGGGTGCCTTCATGAGTTTGCTGGGCATGTCTTTCCTTGATGAAATACTTGACAGAGATACTGAACTCAGAGCCGACCTCGTCCTGAGTGAAATGCGTCAGCATGTTACGGACTCTCTTAAACAGACTGGTATTGAGAATGAATCTAAAGATGGGATGGATCTGGGCCTTCTTGTATTTGATTTTACACACCAGCATGTAGAATTCTCCGGAGCCTACAATCCCTGCTACAAAGTACGCAAACTCCGGCCGGATGAAAACAGAACAGCCGGTGATGAATCTGATTCAGGCGATGGTTCATTGTCAGATGGTGTTTTTCTGCTTGAAACATTGAGAGCAAGTAAAATGCCGATCGGTATTTCCTCAAAAATGGATCAGGGATATGTATTCGAAAAATTTCCGATAGAAAAGGGAGTTTTCCTATTATCTCTCATCTGATGGTTATATTGATCAGTTCGGAGGTCCCAATCAGAGGAAGTTCATGAAAAAAGGATTTAAACGCCTCCTTCTTGAGATTCAGGGTGCAGGAATGGCTGAACAGAGAGAGATACTTAACACTAAACTTGAGGAATGGCGAGGCTCCGGTCCTCAAATTGATGATATCCTGGTACTGGGAGTCAGAATTTCTTAACATAATATTATTTTATATGAATACTTTGTCATTAAAAAGATTTTTGCTTTTTCTGTCCATAATAACCTATTGTACCATGACAACAAAAGGATTTTCCCAGGATTCCCCTGAATACGATAAAATACCGACGAATGCAGGAAATGTTGAAATACACTTTATTGGTCATGGCTCTCTGATGTTTAAATTGAACGGGTTTGTTATTCATATCGACCCGGTCAGCAGCTCAGGTGATTACAGGTTTCTTCCAAAAGCCGATCTTATACTTGTTACTCATGAACATTCTGATCATCTTGATATTAACCTTATTAACGAGTTAAAAAAAGATGGTACCCTTGTTTTTACAAATGAGAAATCAACCGAACAGATAGGATGGGCAGCACCTATGAAAGCAGGCGACAGGCAGGAAGTTAACGGGATTGTTTTTGAAGCAGTATATGCATATAATATTGTTAATATGCGTTCACCGGGCCAGCCATTTCATCCAAAAGGATCAGGTATCGGATATATTCTTACAATGGGAGGGAAGAGATTTTATATAGCCGGCGACACTGAAAATACTCCTGAAATGAAAGCTTTAAAGGATATTGAAGTGGCATTCCTCCCAATGAACCTTCCATACACAATGACACCTGCAATGGTTGCAGATGCTGCAAAGGCATTTAAACCAAGAATATTGTATCCCTACCATTACGGTGATACTGACACAGAGGAAATTATTTCTCTTCTTAAGGGGAGTGGTATAGAAGTTCGGATCCGGAATATGAAATAAGTCCTGATGAAAAGAATTCTCTTTGCAGCAACAATTCTTATTTTGATTATTTCACAGCCGGTTTGCTCACAGGAGATATCATTTCCTGAGCTTAATGGTTACAGGAAAAATACCTCCTTCCCGGTTTATACAAAGGATAATCTTACTGAGTTCAACAGCAACTTTTCTGAAGTTTGCCTTTCCTATGGTTTTATTAATCTGAATATAGCTGAATACAGGAAAGGTAAAAATGAAATCAGGATCGAAATCTACCAGCATTCGGAGAACCTTTTCGCCTTTGGTATGTATTCACTTGACCGATCCGGTTCCTATAGATTTTTAAATCTTGGTTCCCAGGGATACACCACCAATGAATCTTTAGCATTTTTTAAAGGTCATTATTATGTTCGCATCAGAACTTTGCCGGGTAATGAGAAAAATCTGCAAATGTCTGAATCTCTTGCATTGAGAGTAGCGAACATGTTACCCGGAAATCCTGAAATGCCGTCCGCTCTATCCCGGTTTCCTGAAACCGGAAGGAAGATCAATGAAGAGATCTATATTAATGAAAATGTCCTTGGTCATAAATTTTTGTCAGGTGCATTTAAAGCTGTATATGAAGTCGGTCCCGACAACTTTTCTGTTTATCTTTTTGAAAAACAGTCCCCTTCTGATACATGGAAAATGGCAGAAGCTTATCTGAATCAGAGCGGAGAGGATGCTTCGGAATCTGAAACCGGAAAATATGTTATTTCAGACGGATACAATGGTACAATTTTTCTGGCCTGGGCTGGTAAGATTATGGTAATTATATCAGGACTTTCAAAAGATCAGGCAGATGTGGCTGATCTGTATGCCTCAGAAATACTGGGACAATAGAAATTCAGGCAAAAATTATTTAATTTTTTCAGCAATAATTTTCTCCATTACTGAAAATTCTTCCTCAGAAAAACCTGTTCCCTGAAACAGAATATTTCCGTCTTTTCCAATAATAATATTTCTTGGAATATTCTGAGTAGCATACATGCTGAATATTTCGCGTTTTGGATCAGCGGCAAACGGCATAGTGAAACTCTTTTTTTGTGCAAAAGCACTGACTTCAGCCTCAGTGTGTTCTCTTCCAAGGATAATAAGAACAAATTGCGGGTTGTCTTTATACTTATCCCATATTTTTTTCTGAAGTACAGGAAGTTCAAGGTTGCATGGAGGGCACCATGTAGCAAAGAAATTTACCATTATCAATTTCCCTTTCATCTTTCCTATATCAATCGATTTGCCATCAATGGTCCTGCATTTGAACAGGGGAGCCGGATCGCCAACCTTTACAAGAGTTGTTGTGTCATTCTGTCCGTTAAGAATCAAAGTTGCAGTAAGCAATATAATGCCAATGCAAACAGATTTTTTTATGAGGTATAGCATCTTATAGTTTTCTTAATACATAGATTTGTGACATTCCGAACAGTTCATTTCTTTCCAGTCAGTACCTATATCGACAGGATGTTCAAATTCAAGACTTTCTCTTATAGTTGAATATTTCATCATTGCTGGTTTCCCCTGACCAATAATAGTATGGCAAAGATTACAATCTTTTGATATCACTCTTCCAGATTCCGATATGAACTGATTATTATGGCACCTGAAGCATCCTTCAGATTCCTGATGCCCGATATGCTCCGGATATACATCATATCTGACGCCCATTGACGGGAATGTGTTCTGGCTGAAGCCATTCTTAATCGATTCTATAGATTTATCAATGAGGTCTTTATTTGCTTCATAGAAATCGCTCATTTCAGTTTTGTAATGATTGGTAATCCCTTCCGATATCTTCATCATTGCTGTATCCTTGCTTGTAAATCTCTCTGCAAGTATTCCCATTGTAACCTGTTTTATATAAGGAATTTTGTTTGAGATATTACCTGTAAGCATTGCATTGTCAAAATATGAGGAAGGGGAAGCGTAATTATGGGAAGGGCGGTTGTGGCAATCTATACAGTCCATTGACCTTGTCTCGGATACTGCCAGTGAACTATCACTTGCAGAAACATTCGGATTCTGATAAACATGAACCTCTCCGGTTGTCTTATTGGTGTATTTTATGTAAGTAATTGTTTCCCGTTTATCATTCTCCGATTTATATGATACATCAATTGTGGGATTAATATGCCAGTGGATGCCTTCTTTAAGTCCTAATTCACTGTATTCAGGACCAGTCTTCATCTGAAGGATAATATCCCATTCACTGTTAGCAGAGTCTGTAAGAAAATATTTTATGGTTTTCAATGAACGGGCATAAAACTTCTGTGGCCAGTGACACTTTTCACATGTTTCCCTTGCAGGACGAAGATCATGAAGAGGAGTTTCAATCGGCCTTGAGAATTTATTTGTCATAACAGCAATTACCTGGTGGAGGCCCGATATCTTTGATTTTACATACCATGATGCTCCTGATCCAACGTGACATTCAACACAAGTCACATTTGCATGTGGTGATTTCTGGTAAGCAACGTGCTCCGGCTCCATTACTTCATGACATAATGTACCGCAGAATTCTACGGATTCTGTCATATGATATGCTTCAAAGCTTCCTAATGTTGAAAGAAACAGAATAATTATTGTGGCAATTGTGAATATTATGAAAGCATTTTTGTGCCTCGGATCATTGAGATCAATCTTTGGCAGAGGAGCCGATTTTCTGTCGGCCATATGACTTTGTCTTTTTCTTTCCATTATCATTCCAATCGGGATAAGCAGCAGACCAAGTATCATAAATCCGGGGAGAATTACATATATGAACAGTCCAAGATTGGTACTTCCCATGTCAAAATATGACGATATTATAAACAGGAATATAATCAGTAACAGATTGATACCTGCAATGATGGATCCGATTATGGTAAGCCAGTTCCTGGATGATGGAGGTAGTTTCATAACAATCAGGTTTTATTTGTCATCAGAAGTAAAAGTATGAAATTATACCTTAAATGGCAGCAAACTGATAATTATTACTTTATGATGTCAGATCTGATTTTGAAACAATAAATACTGTGCGGAGCAGAATTATTTTTCACTCGCTGTTGTTGCAATAATGATTTTCCTTAACTCCTCATAGCTTGTAACATAAGGAATGTCGGGGTTCTCATCTATCACATTTTGTGGAGGCCTGAATAAAATTGCTTTTTCAGCTTTTCGAAGCATTGAAATATCATTGTATGAGTCGCCTATTGCAATAACTTTATAATTAAGATTTTGAAGAGCCTCAACTACTTTTCTTTTTGCATCCGGCTGACGAAGGTTGTAATCAGTTATATTTCCTTCTTCATCTGTAGTTAAATGGTGGCAAAGCAGTGTTGGCCTGCCCAGCTGTTCCATAAGCGGATCAGCAAATTCTCTGAATGTATCGGACACAATTATAAGCTGATATTCTGATCTTAGCCAGTCCAGGAACTCCCGTGCTCCCTGCAGGGGCTTTAATTGCCTTATAACTTTTTGAATATCTGTTAATTTGAGGCCATGCTGCTTCAGAATTGACAATCTTCCTCTCATCAACACATTATAGTCATTCACTTCTCTTGTTGTGAGCCTTAACTCCTCAATACCGGTGTGCTTTGAGACATTTATCCATATTTCAGGAGTATAGATACCTTCAAGATCGGAACAAATTATATACATCACTCTTTATTTTTCAGTTCATTGGCTCTGCAGCAGAATCTCTTTCAGCTTTTCATAACTGTTCTCAATCCTGGAATAACTTTCATTCTTATTTTTAAGTCCTGAAAGGGAAATAGGAAGATCAGGATTTACGCCGGTAATATTCATTATCTCATCAGGGAATTTAGCCGGATGAGCTGTTTCGAGCGATACTGAAAGCTGTTCTGAAGATTCCCTGAAATCTTTCAGATACTCAGTAAGACCCTTCCAGGCAACAGCTCCGTGAGGTTCAAGAAGAATTCCAAAAGTGTTGAAACAATCTTTTATTGTCTTCATGGTATCACTGTCTGAAATACTTATACCTGCAATGTTCTCACGCAGAAGTTCCATATCCGGGACTTTCATTATTTTCCCGTTCTGGTCCATTACACCACCATAGAGTGCTACAATCCTTGCAAGGTTACTTGGATGTCCGACATTCATTGCGCTCGAAATGCAGTTCACCGAAGGTTCGATAGGTTTATAGATGCCGGTACCAAGGAATTCAGGAACCTCTCCGTTTGCATTTGTTGAGACTACAAATCTTTTTACAGGTAGTCCCATCCTGTGTGCTATAAGGCCTCCCATAAGGTTTCCGAAGTTCCCTGAGGGAACACTGAATATAATTTTCTCATCAGCATTTTTTCTGAGCCTCGACCATGCATAAAAATAGTAAACTGTTTGAGGGAGCAGCCTTCCGGTATTTATTGAATTTGCTGATGAGAGAGGCAGGTGATTCAATGAATTATCAGTAAAGGCAGTTTTTACAAGCCGCTGACAATCATCAAATTTCCCATCTATGCCAACCACTGTAATATTCTTTCCCAGTGTTGTCATCTGTTTCCTCTGCATTGCACTTACTTCTTCCAATGGAAAAAGTATGATGACTTTGATATTATCAAGTCCGTAATAAGCACTTGCTACCGCACTGCCGGTATCGCCCGAAGTTGCAGTTAAAATTGTAAGATTTCTTTTGTTTTTAGAAATGAAATACTGCATCAGCCTGCTCATCATACGGGCTGCAAAATCCTTAAATGATGCAGTAGGTCCCTGGTCCAACCTGAGAATATATTTCCTTTCAGTTACATGTTCAAGCGGTACTTCAAAATCATAGGCATCTGTACATAACGGGTAAAGATCTTCGCTGCTGATCTCGTTTCCAAGTAGTTTAGTGAGAACTTTATGAGCTATTTCCGGGTAGCTCTGATCTTTAAGTCTTTCGAGTTCCGTTAAATCAAGTAATGGTATTGAGGACGGCATATAAAGACCGCCGTCAGGCGCAAGTCCCTTCAGAAGAGCCTCACTGAAGGTGACATGTTCTGATTTAAGATTTGTTGAATAATATGTTATATTTTTTGTATTCAATAACTTAGTTCGTTAAACATTTACAACTCTCATCAGATCGGCAAATACACCCGCTGCAGTCACTTCTGCACCAGCACCATAGCCCTTTATTACCATTGGGAGCTCTTTGTACCTTGTTGTTGTCAGAAGAATAATGTTATTGCTTCCTTCAAGATTAAATGAAGGATGGTCAGAACCAATTGTTAAAAGCTCAACCCTTGCCTTTCCATTGTCAAGTGTGGCAAAAAATCTCCATTTCATATTTTTTGCGGCCAGTTTCTTCCTCTTTTTCTCGAACTCTTCATCATAATTCTTTACTTTTTCAAAGAAGCTGTTCAGGTCTCCTTTGAAGCAATCTTCCGGAAGAAACTTTTCAACTACAACATCTTCTTTTTCAAGAGGGTATCCGGCTTCCCTTGCCAGAATAAGTATTTTTCTCACCACATCTGTTCCACTCAGATCCACCCTTGGGTCAGGCTCTGAATAACCTTTCTCCCTGGCTTTTTTAATGGCTGTGCTTAGCGGCATATCAGGACCCAGTTCATTGAAAATGAAATTCATTGTGCCTGAGAGGACTGCTTCAATTTTCAGAATCTTATCTCCGCTCACTACGAGGTCGGTTATTGTCTTGATAATCGGCAGTCCGGCTCCGACAGTTGTTTCATAAATGAATCTGACTCCACGTTCCGCAGCAGTGTTCCTGAGCATCTGGTAATAACTGAATTCTGAGGAGCATGCTATTTTATTGGCGGTTACAACAGAGACATATTTGGAAAGTATATCTTTATATCTCGAGGCAACGTCTTCATTTGCAGTGCAATCGATAAAAACGGAGTTCCTCAGATTTAAACGGGTCATATGACTTATGAATGCTGCAATATCCCCCTTGTCGGTGGATGTTTTCAATGCATCCCTGTAATTATCAAGCGAAACACACTTCTTGTCGATTATCATCTTCCTGGTATTAGTAACACCCATCAGATTGATCTTAAGATTATGTTCGGCAAGTAGAGTAGGTGCCTGATCCTTAAGTTGCTTTAGAAGACTGGTTCCTACAAGTCCTGTACCAGCAACAAAAAGATACATCTCTTTATATCGTGAAAGGAAAAAACCGTCATGAATTACATTAAGAGCTTTTTTCAGACTTTCATTCTTTATGACTACCGAAATGTTAAGCTCTGATGATCCTTGTGCCGTGGCAATAACATTAATGCCGTTCCTGCCAAGGGATCTGAAAAGGGTTGCCGAAATGCCGGGAGTGTTCTTCATCTTTTCTCCGACAATAGCTATAATCGACAGATTCTTCTCTATCAGTATATTGAGTTCCTTTTTAAGTTCTATTTCTGCCCTGAATTCATTTGCAATTGCATCTTTTGCGTGCTCTGAGTCGGATGGAATAACCGCAAATGATATAGAGTATTCTGAAGAAGCCTGGGTGATAAGAATAATATTGATATTCATTCTTGCCAGTGCACCGAATAATCTCATTGAAGTGCCTGTTACTCCAACCATGCCGGTTCCCTGTAGTGTTATCAGGTCAATGTGGTCTATTGATGAGATCCCTTTTATGGGGCTTTTATTCCCATTGAGTGATTTATGACTTATGAGTGTACCCTTAAGATCAGGTTTAAATGTATTAAGGACAATAATGGGAATATTCTTTTTGTAGACAGGACGAAGAGTAGGAGTATATATTACCTTGGCTCCGAAATGTGACAGCTCAATAGCTTCAGAATATGTCAGGCTTTCAATTGCATATGCCTTGTCAACCTTTTTCGGATCAGCTGTCATAAATCCGTCCACATCGGTCCAGATCTCAAGTACTTCAGCATCGATGGCAGCAGCTGCAATTGCTGCAGTGTAATCTGAGCCACCTCTGCCAAGGGTTGTTGTTTCATTGTTTTCATTTGAGGCAATAAAACCTGGTATCAGAATAACCTTTTTTCCCTCCGGCAGGCTTTGCCTGATAAGCTTATTGGTTTTTTCGAAATCGACATTTGCAAATCCGAAATTGCTGTCGGTCCTGATAATTGTTCTTGAATCAATATAATAGCAATCATTGATCATGTTGCTGATTATCAGGGAAGAGAGTAGTTCTCCGGTACTAAGCACCTGATCAAGTGAATGTTTGCTCAGTTCTCTGACAAGATATATCCCACTGAGAATCCCTTCAAGATCAAGAAATATTTTATCCATTATGGTATTTACTCTTTTCAGGCTTATCTTATCAAGCAGCTGCCTTGAATAGTCTCTGTGTCTGGCAGTTATTGCCGATAATTGCGTCTTGTAATCATCATTGCGGGCACATGCCAGTTCACAGGCCTGCTTGAGCTCATCGGTGATACCCTGAAAAGCTGAAACAACTACCAGACAATCAGATGGCTGAGACTCAATTATTTTACGGACACCCCTGATCCTTTCAGGTGATCCTACAGATGTACCTCCAAATTTCAGTACTTTCATATTCTTATCTTAAAAATAAATATGCATCCCTAAAGATGCATAATGAGACAAAATTAGTAAAAAAACAGTTCTTTTCCTAGTTAAATTGAAAACATTAATATAATATGATGTAATTCTAATAAGTTACAAGTAAAACCTGTTTAATGATTAATATATTTAATGAATTTAAATAGTACAAAGACAACTGAGGTATTACAGCTTAAATTCCTCAAAATATCTTAAATGGCATTGCCTGACCTGTCTGAAGCAAAAACTTTCCAGTCCCGGACTAATTATTTCCTACTTTTTCAAGTCTTTTAAGTATCGAGAAAATAAAGGTTGCAGAAAGAAGACAGCAAACAATAAAAACAAGCCAAAGCTGCCACAGTTCTACTTTATCCCATAGAAGGGTTCCAACAAAAAGAAGCTTATTTCCCACTGCAGTTGCCAGAAGCCATCCTCCCTGCATTAAACCCTGGAAACGGGATGGTGCAACCTTCGATACGAATGATAATCCCATTGGACTTAAAAACAGCTCTGCAATTGTCAGTATCAGGTAACTGCTTATTAACCAGTAAGGGGATACTCTTTCAATATCATCTACAGGTGAGCCTGATAAAGTTTTTGGAGATGTAAGATCAACTGAAGCAGTAAGCACAATAATAAACCCGATTGCTGCTATTATCATTCCTATTCCAATCTTCTTTGGTGTAGAAGGTTCAATACCTTTTTTATTTAACCATGCGAATATTCCCATAACCGGGAATGTTAGTGCTACTATAAACAGAGGATTAAACGACTGGAAAATCTCAGGAGTAATAGAATTTTGAGCTTTGAAAGGAGTGAAGATCTTATTGAATACGTTAAACGGATCTATTCCTGTTAGAAAGAATATTGTCATCAAAAGTGTAATTACAAAGAGAACTCCTGAAGCAATCCTTGCATTCAGTTTTATATTCTTTTTTACCACTAATATTAGTCCTGCAATTGAGCCGATAAAAGCAAGAATTGAAGGAAGGGTAAAGAAAATGTTAGTAAATGGTTCAACCTGCTTTACATTATAGTCACGGGCAAACATTGTAAGTGTAAGTCCGTTCTGGTGAAATGACATCCAGAAAAATATTACAACAATGAATACCAGTATAAGAGCTGAGATGCGTGAAAATTCTTCCTTCCTGGCACTTAAGAGCATCCATGTTACAAAACCACCAAAGAGGCCGAAAGCCATTCCATTTGCAACCACTTTTCCAAAAGGGCTTCCGGTAGCATAACTAAGGATAAAACTAAATATCAGACCTGTTGCAATCAGAGCCCCAAAGGCAATAAGTAATGGACTTGTTTTGAATGGAATTTCAGGTCCTCCCTCTTTGGAAACTTTTTCCTTGTTTGGAAGGAATTTATTGAAGAAGATATAAACCAGTAATGAGATTACCATTGCACCCGCTGCAATACCGAATGCGTAATTATATCCTTTTGCAAAAACATCAAGATACTTTGCGGCAAAAGCAGACAGATCGATAACAGGACCAGTTATACTTACTGAATTTGCAAGTATCTGGAGTTTTTCACTATCTACCTGGGAAATTGTTCCGTTAACCAGCTGATGGCAAAGTGATGGTATTGATCCATCATGTGCAAAACCATTGAATTTTAGCCACCAGTCACGCATTGCTGATGCAGCAAATGGTGCAAAAAATGCACCTACATTTATACCCATATAAAATATCATGAATGCTGAATCCCTGAATTTAGAATACTGGGGGTTATCATACATTTGTCCAACAACAGCCTGTAGATTTCCTTTGAAGAGACCATTTCCGAAGGCAATAGTGAATAATGCAACTATTGTAAATGTGAGGGACATACCGGGTACTGCCATAAGTAAATATCCGGCAAACATTATAATAATACCGAAAAGAATTACTGTTTTGTATTTTCTGGTCGAGTCTGCCAAAATACCTCCAAACAGTGCAAGGGCATAAATGCTGAAGTAGAACCAGCTGTAGATATCACCTGCTTTTTCCGCTGGCAAACCAAATTTAGCCTGAAGGAATAGTACCAGAATTGCCATCATTGTATAGAATCCGAATCTTTCGCCCATGTTTGCGAAAAATGCTACAAGCAGTCCTTTTGGATGATTCTTAAGCATATTGTTGTTTTTTAGTTATTAATTACTTGTTTTTCAAATCACTAATGCCAATAATCCTGATGGCTTAATTATCTTCTTTTTTTGAATAACTTACCTTTGCAGGAAAACAAATATATCAATCTTTTTAAACTAAAAAAATCAGATTTGTCCTGTCCGTATTCTGCATTCTTTTGTCTTTATTTTTTATTGAGCAGTTTAGAGTGTAAATTTGTAATATATGTTTTTCGTAATACTAATTTTCTTAGTGGCTTTATGACATCAGAATGAAAATATTCCGGACAGGTCAGATTAAGGAGATCGACAATTATACAATCCTGCATGAACCAATAGCTTCACACGAGCTTATGGAGAGGGCAGCCTCCAGACTCTTCAGCTGGTATGTACACCGGTATGAAAGAAGCCGGAAGGTATTTATCTTTGCCGGACCAGGTAATAACGGAGGAGATGGACTGGCGCTTTCAGGAATGCTTGTGCAGGAGAGATATGATGTTGAACTTTACTATGTTAAGTTTACGGATAAGACCTCTCCTGACTGGGACTTTAACTTCAGGAGGCTTAAGGGTGATTCGCGGATTGATATAAAAATTCTTACTTCTCCCGAACAATTTCCGGTAATCTCATCAGATGATGTAATTTTTGATGCAATTTTCGGGTCCGGTCTGATAAGACCTGTTGAAGGATTGCCCAAGGAAATAATTGGTCTGATTAATAATAGTGGTGCACTTAGGATCTCTGTTGATATACCTTCCGGTCTTTTTGGCGAGGACAACTCCGGAAATGATCAGGATGCAATAATAAAGGCTGACTATACTCTGAGCTTCCAGTTCCCGAAACTTGCTTTTCTCTTTGCTGAAAATGCTGATTTTGTTGGTCAATGGGAGGTTTTGAAAATTGGTCTGAGTGAGGCAGCGATCAGGGATACTGCATCACCGTATAGTTTTGTTGAAAATGAAGATATAGCTCCATTATTGAAGACCAGAAAGAAGTTTGATCATAAAGGTATTTTTGGTCACGGTCTTCTTATTGCCGGATCCAATGGTAAAATGGGCGCTGCATTATTGGGTGCCGGGGCCGCACTCAGAACTGGTATAGGACTGATTACATGTCATATACCATCTTCCGGGAGAATAATAATGCAGACTGCTGTTCCTGAAGCGATGGTTCATACTGATGATTCGGATGATGTGATAAGTAATATAGATCTGTCCGGTTCATATGATGCAGCTGCAATTGGTCCGGGGATAGGAACCGGTGATGCTACAGGTAAAGCTCTTCATGCATTTCTGAAGGTATTCAGAAAACCGGTTGTTGTTGATGCAGATGCTATCAATATTCTGTCAGCGAATCCAAAATGGTATTCACTGCTTAATCCCTCTGTAGTTCTGACTCCTCATCCGAAAGAATTTGAAAGGATTGCAGGAAAATGTGAAAATGGTTATTCCAGGCTGCAAAAACAAATCGAGTTTTCCCGGAAGCATAATTGTATTGTACTGCTTAAAGGTGCATATACCTCGGTAAGCACTCCGGATGGAAATGTTATATTTAACAGCACAGGTAATCCGGGTATGGCAACAGGTGGCAGCGGCGATGTACTTACCGGAATAATATTATCTTTGCTGGCGCAGGGGTATTCAGCTGAAAATGCTGCTCTGGCAGGGATGTACATTCACGGACTTGCCGGTGATATTGCAGCAGATTATTCAGGATATGAATCATTGATTGCATCGGATATAATAAATAATATAGGTAACGCGTATAATAGAATCAGGGAACATTCATCCTGAATTGCCCCTAAAATAAAACTCAAAATTTAAACTAGATCCAATATGGCACAAATACGAAATTCTTTAAAACTTATTATAATAAGCCTGGTCATTTCAAGTATGGTTTCCTGTACCACAGGTAAAAAAATTGTTGATTCCAAACCGGTTGTGGTGCCATTGTCGGATACTGTATCCATGACAGAAGCCAGCATCATTTACGGACTTCCAAGAACTGTGTTCAATGTCAGGGTTGAAATGGAACGTACGATGGAAATACCTGGTCCATATGCACGATATGCTGCTGATCTTCTTGGGATTACTGATGCTGTTGATAAGGAAAGTGAATACTGGACAATAACGGGTATTACAGTAAATGCACATGAAGAACTTGATCCATCCGAATACTATGTTATCAAGAGCAGCTCTTTTTTGAGAAGCAATGCATTGTCACTCAGGAAGGAAGGACTTATTCTTGATATAAATCCGAAGCAGTTTTTGGTTGCTGAAAAACAGTCAGTTGGTGATGGACATGAATTCGATCAGCTGAGGTTTGAAGACCTTGGATCGGATGAGTATTACAATCTGCAGAGCGATACAGCCTATAAGAGGGTAAGCATCGATTCAACATTCATACGGATTCCTTACATCGTTGAAAAGAAGAAGCGGCTGGGTACTGAACAGCTGGCGGAAAAAGCTGCGAAAAGAATTATGGAGATGCGCGATGGCAAACACCTGATTCTGACAGGAGAAGCCAATGTTTTTCCGCAGAGTGACGCTGCAATAAATGAGATGAACCGACTTGAAAGAGAGTACACAGAATTGTTCGCAGGTAAGGTCATCAGGGAAAACAGAAGTTTTTCATTCAATCTCATTCCTGAGCCAGGGATGGAGAAAAAGCCTGTTCCGTTGTTTCAGTTTTCAGAACTGACAGGACCTGTTACTGGCTCTGCCAAGGGAGGTGTTCCTGTAAATGCAGAGCTTGTACCTGAGCGTAAGACCAGGGCTCTTACTGTTATAAACAAGAATCAGGCCGGAGAGTCTAATACCACTTTTGATAAGCTTTATTACAGAGTGCCTGATGTAGTCAATATAAAGATATCAATGGGTAATGAGGTGCTGTTTAAATCGCGGAAACTTATTTACCAGTTTGGTGAGACTATCCAGTTACCTGCGAATTTCATTATTGCAAAGTAAATTTGTAACCGGTAACCGGTTACCGGTAGCCGGTAGCCGGTTGCCGCTTACTGTATCTTCCCCTTAAACGTTTTCTGGAAATCCTCCCACTTCTGGGTCTCGTAATTCTTATCGGCAAAAAAGCTGAGAAGAACTTCCATATCTTTAGGAGCTTTATAACCAGGTACAGGGGATACACCTATTTTTCCGTCAGTCTGAGTGGTAAGAAAAACAACAGTCGGGTAGGAGAGCTGTCCCTGAAGAAGCGCAACTGCAAGCTGATGTGCATTTCCTGCCTTGCCGTCATTTATAAATGTTTGTCCAAGAAAATCTACCTTCTCTTTTCCTTCGGCATTGAATTTTACAGCATAAAATTTATTATTAAGAAGATCTGCAATTACATTATTGGTGAATGTATCCTTATCCATTTTCTTGCACCATCCGCACCAGTCGGTATAGGTATCAATAAAGAGAGGTCTTGGGGATTCCTTCAGTAGTTTTTCTGCTTCCTGGATAGTATACCATTTTACCATTGGGGTCTGGGCCGTTATCATGTTAAGAGGTACAGCAACTAACAGCATCATAAGTAAAAATACCGGTAATATTATTTTTTTCATTGAAGTGAGTTTTCTTTGATGTTTGTTTTTTGCAAAATAAGTGAAAAATACTATTTCTGATTAATAAACTCTTATTTATCACTGTAGTTATCAACAATCGGGCCATTGATATGTTCGCATAACATTTCTGTTTTAGAGACTTTCATTCATTTTATTTTTTACTTTTACCTGTCATAAATTCTAATACTAAACCAGATATATGGAAACTGTAACAAATACTTTGCGTGACTCAAAAGTGGCGCGCTGGACTGCCCTGGCTGTTGTTTCATTTACAATGCTGTGCGGTTATTACCTCACTGATGTGATGGCACCTTTAAAGCCTATGCTCGAAAAAGAACTACTCTGGAACAGCACAGAGTATGGATTCTTCACAAGTGCCTATGGCTGGTTCAATGTTTTCCTCCTTATGCTGATCCTTGGAGGGATAATTCTGGATAAAAAAGGTGTACGTTTTACAGGTAAGATGGCAACAATTATAATGGTTGCCGGAACTGCAATAAAGTTTTGGGCAATATCAACAAGTTCACTGGACGGACATGAAATACTAGGTATGAAAGCCCAGGTTGTAATTGCTGCTCTTGGTTATGCAACATTTGGAGTGGGAGTTGAAGTTGCCGGAATTACTGTTTCGAAAATAATAGTTAAGTGGTTTAAGGGAAAAGAACTGGCCCTTGCAATGGGGCTGGAGATGGCATCTGCCCGGGTTGGTACAGGACTTGCACTATTTGCTTCATACCCGATAGCAATATGGATGGGTGATGTGTCAAAACCAATATTTTTAGGACTGATTTTGCTATGCATCGGAATGATCAGTTTCTTTATCTATACAGCTAAGGATAAAAAGCTGGATCAATCTGTTGCTGCTGAAGCTGCAATTTCCGGTAAAACAGACGAGGAAGAATCCTTCAGAATTTCTGATATCTGGTTCATTATAAAGAACAAAGGATGGTGGTATATTGCTATTCTATGCGTGTTGTTTTATTCAGCCGTTTTTCCGTTTCTGAAGTATGCTTCAGACTTAATGGTGAATAAATTCGGTGTGGATCCGCTCGTAGCAGGCAGTATCCCGGCACTTCTTCCGTTTGGTACGATTCTTCTTACACCACTTTTTGGAAATATGTATGATCGGAAAGGAAAAGGAGCCAGCATCATGATACTTGGATCTCTTATACTTATAGGCGTTCATGCATTGTTTTCCGTTCCATTCCTGAATTTTAAGCCGGTAGCTATAATCCTTATAATTTTACTGGGAATAGGTTTTTCACTTGTTCCTTCTGCCATGTGGCCCTCTGTTCCAAAGATCATACCTGAAAAGCAATTGGGAACGGCCTATGCACTAATCTTCTGGGTTCAGAACTGGGGATTGATGGGTGTCCCTGCACTTATTGGCTGGGTGCTTGATAAGTATTGCATAACAGGAACCAAACTGATTGATGGAGTAAATGTTCCTACCTATAATTACACATTGCCTATGATTATCTTCACCTGTTTCGGATTGCTGGCACTTTTATTTGCTTTCCTTCTTAAAGCCGAGGATAAGAAAAAAGGCTACGGACTGGAATTGCCGAATATAAAAAATTAAGACGCTGTTGTCTTTTATTATTTTTTTATTATATTTGCTTTTGTCGAACTAAAAAATGTGATTAAAAATGAAAAAGGTAATAATCGGTTTAACAGGAATAGTATTGGTAGCATTCATAGTTGTTATGGTTGCGAATGCTTCAACAGGTGATCCTAAAGATGCCAAGAAGGCAACAACTGAAGTATCAAAAGATTGCAGTAAATGTCCTTCCGCAGCAACTTGTGCTGAAAAAGCAGAGGCAAAAACTGCTGAAGCAAAACCATGTTGTGATGCTGCAAAAAAGGCCGCATGTGCTGGTACTGCTGATGCAAAAAAATGCGACGAAGCAAAACCCTGCGCTGCCAAGAAATAATTTAGAATCTGTTCTCAGTCATTACATATAACAATGACTGAACTCATATTGAGTCATAAATGATCGGCAACGGTTAATTATGACTCAATTTTTTTATGTTATTTAACATATTTTCCTCACACCTCACACCATAATTATTATGTCGACCAACGAATTTGAAAAGGCCAAAGTATTTACTTTTAATGGTTCAGTTGAATATGCCAATGGCGGTATAGTAAGCAAAACAGTTCTCAAGAAACAAACAGGAAATATATCTCTCTTTTCTTTCGACAAGGGTGAAGCTCTCAGCGAGCATACTGCTCCCTTCGATGCTATGATTCAGGTTGTTGACGGGAAAGGTGAGATAACAATAGGAGGTACCCCATATATTGTTGAAGCAGGTGAGACGATTATTATGCCTGCAAACATAAGTCACTCGGTGAAGGCTATTGAAAAGTTCAAGATGGTGCTTACAATGATAAGGAGTACCTGAACAGCAAAGCAAAGGGTTCAGAAGATCCAGTTAAAGAAGTGGTACATAGAAGCACCAATTGCAGCACTGACTGGTATAGTAAGTATCCATGCCCAGAATATCTTTTTCGTAACGCCCCATTTTACAGCAGAAGCTCCTCTTCTGGCTCCTACTCCGATAATGGCTCCGGTAATTGTATGTGTGGTACTTACGGGAATACCGAAATGAGTTGATCCGAATAGAGTCAGAGCTCCTGCTGTTTCAGCACAAAACCCTTCGAAAGGTTTTACTTTGGTAATTTTTTGTCCCATTGTTTTTACAATTCTCCATCCACCAAAAAGGGTACCCAGTGCTATTGATGTCTGACATGATAATATAATCCACAGTGCAATCGGATCATTTTTTGTCGCAAGACCCGATACAATTAATGCTGCCCAGATTATACCCATCGATTTTTGTGCATCATTACCTCCATGCCCGAGACTTAAAGTAGAAGAAGATATAAGCTGGAGTCTTCGAAACACCTTGTCTACTCCTGAAGGTGTACAGTTCCTGACAATATAAACTACGCATGTTGAAATAATAAATGACATTACCATGCCAATAATTGGAGCTATAAAGATGAAGGCAATGATCTTTAACAAACCAGGTAGTACTATTGAACCGGCCCCGGCATGAGTGAAGGCAGCACCAACCAATCCGCCAACAAGTGTATGTGATGAACTGGAAGGTAAACCCAGCCACCAGGTTAGTAGATTCCAGAATATTGCTGCCACGAGTGCTGAAGCGATAACAGTCAGATTAAGTACATCCGGATCAACAACACCCTTACCGATTGTATGTGCAACTTTTAAAGGAAATACCGTGAATGCAATGAAATTAAAAAAAGCAGCGATAATAACAGCAGATACAGGCGATAGTACTTTTGTTGAAACAACTGTCGCAATTGAATTTGCAGAATCATGAAATCCATTCAGGAAATCAAAAATAAGAACCAGTCCTACAACAACGTAAAGGAAAATCATTCAGATTTCAAAAGTTCTAATTAATATTTGTCTAAAATACCAAAAAATCGAACAATATTGCAAGCAATTCGACATGCAGTTTATAATAAAAAAATGCAGCCATATTCTGGCTGCATTTCAGATTCAATAGGTTTATTTAACCTAAGCCATCTTAATGAGGATAGCTTTCAATGTATCGGTAACATCCTCTTCTTCATCTACGCATCTTTCAAGAATCTCGAGAATTTTGTTTTTCTTAAGCAACTCCTTAGGATCTTCTTCTTTTTCGAAAAGCATCGAGGCACCCTCGAAATATAACTCATCTGCCTTGTGTTCAATTTCTTTGACTTTATTGCAGGCCTGTGTTATTTTATCTTTATTGGCTACAGGATCCTTAAGACAATGCACAGCATTTTTTATTTCTATAGCTCCTTCAGCAATAAGACTTGCCAGTTCACTATAAATAGGTACAAGCTTCTTTGGCTTATAAAGGCAAACCCTGCGACTGATTCCGTTAATTGAATCAACAACGTCATCAATATGGGCTGTCAGTTCATGAATATCTTCCCTGTCAAAAGGTGTTATAAATGATTTGTTAAGCTGCTCGTAGGTCTTATTGGTAATTTCATCACCAATATGTTCAATATTTACTATTTCCTTATGTATTCTTTCATGTTCAGCCTGGTCTTCTGTCGACATAAGCTCTTTCAGAAGATATGCTGCTTTTACAAGATTTTCAGCATCAGCTTCAAAAAGAGGGAAGAAGGAATGATCCTTAGGCACAAAGAATTTAAGAATGGTATCAATATTCATAACTTTTAATATTATTGTTGGATAAAATTACAATTTAAACCAGAATCCAGTTAAGAAAATAGAATATAATTCCACCTATTATAGCGGACACAGGAATAGTTAAAATCCATGCCCAGAAAATGTTTCCTGTAACTCCCCATTTTACAGCAGAAACACCTTTTCTTGCTCCTGCTCCAATAATTGCTCCGGTAATAACATGAGTTGTACTTACAGGTATCCCCCAGTGTGTGGCACCGAAGAGTGTAATCGCTCCGGCTGTTTCTGCACAAAACCCTTCAAACGGTTTGAGTTTGGTGATCTTTTGACCCATAGTTTTAACTATTCTCCATCCTCCCAGTAAAGTGCCCAGTGCTATTGCAGCCTGACATGACAAAACTATCCAGAGAGCTATCGGATCATTTTTTGTGGTAAAACCAGATACTATTAGCGCTACCCATATGATTCCCATTGATTTTTGAGCATCATTTCCCCCGTGTCCCAGACTGAATGCTGCCGCTGACAATAACTGAAGCCGTCGGAAATGCTTATCTACTGTCAGGGGAGAATAATTTCTTGCAAGAAAAATTACAACAGCAGAAATGATAAATGACATCACAACACCAAGAAGAGGGGCTACTACTATAAAGATAATGATCTTAACTACTCCGCTTACAATTACAGAACCCCATCCGGTGCTCGCTACAGCAGCACCAACCAATCCTCCGACCAGAGTGTGAGAAGAACTTGAAGGAAGTCCGTACCACCAGGTAACAAGATTCCATGTAATAGCTGCCACAAGTGCTGCAGCTATTACTGTTAAACTGATTACATCAGGATTTATAACATTCTTACCAATTGTTGTTGCAACTTTAAGAGGAAATACCACAAATGCTATGAAATTGAAAAAGGCTGCCATACTAACTGCTGCCACGGGTGATAAAACTTTTGTCGATACTATTGTTGCAATTGAATTGGCTGAATCGTGAAAGCCGTTAATGAAGTCAAAAATCAGGACCAGAGCTACAACTACTATTAGAAATGTCATTTGTATGTTTTGATTATTTTTCGATGAACAAATTGTCCAATTGAAAGTTAAACATTCTATAAGCTATATAAAAAATTCCCAGATACAAATGTAAAAAAGAATGGTCAAAGGAATGGTTATAACCTTATTAAGTTTTTGTTACATTTTTCACAAACAATTATTTGATTTATAAAAACTATAATATTTAATAATTATAGGTATGACAGCAATTGCATTTAAGCTCAAATTGTATTAATTTTATAATCTAATTCTTTAAAATTTAAAATATTTGAAAATGAGCAACATACAAAATTTGGAACCAAAGCAGGTATGGGGATATTTCAGTGAGATTTGCAAAATCCCACATCCTTCAAAAAGTGAAAAGAGGATGGTTGAGTTTATGAAGGAGTTTGGAAAGAAGAACAATCTTGAAACAATTGTCGACAAAACAGGTAATGTGATCTTCCGGAAACCTGCCACCAAAGGAATGGAAAAAAGAAAGGGAGTTATCTTCCAGGCTCATCTCGACATGGTCCCCCAGAAGAACAGCGATAAAAAGCACGACTTTGAAAAAGACCCAATTGAAACTGTTGTTGATGGTGAATGGGTAAGAGCCAATGGTACAACACTTGGCTCGGATAACGGAATCGGAGTTGCTGCAGCAATGTCGGTTCTTGCATCTAAAACAATCAAGCATGGACCACTCGAAGTCCTCTTTACAATCGATGAAGAAACAGGAATGACCGGTGTGTTTGGTTTAAAAAAGGGAGTTCTAAAGGGAGATATTCTTATGAATCTCGATTCGGAAGATGAAGGCGAACTTTATGTTGGTTGTGCAGGAGGGATTGATGTAAGCGTTGAAAAAAAGTATGCAGAGGAACCTGCCCCCAGGGGTATGACAACATACAAAGTAGTACTGAAAGGACTGAAAGGGGGACATTCCGGTGTTGATATTCCTCTTGGCCGTGCCAATGCGAATAAACTGCTTTTCAGATTCCTTATGCAGGCTGAATCAGATTATGCTGTTCGTCTCGCCGAAACTGCCGGAGGTGACCTCCGAAATGCTATACCAAGGGAGTCTCATGCGCTTGTTCTGGTTGCAACAAAAAAAGCCCCGGATTTTGAAAAATTTATTAAACATTACGAGAAGATGTATAAGGCTGAGTTTGCTGAAACAGAGCCGACTCTTTCATTTAAAGCAATCAAATCTGATGCTCCTGCCAAAGTAATGAACAAGAATGACCAGTACCGTATTATCAGGGCTGTATATGCATGTCCTAATGGCGTACAGAGAATGAGCCAGGCTATGAAGGGACTTGTTGAAACGTCTAATAATCTTGCAATAGTTAAATGCTCTAAAGGAAAATTTGAAGCTCATAACCTGACAAGAAGTTCAGTCGATTCTGCCAAGGAAGCTACAGCATGGAAAATAGCAGGAGTATTTCATCTCATCGATGCAAAAGTTACAGTTAAAGGTGGGTATCCCGGTTGGAAACCGAATATGCAATCACCGGTCCTTAATACCATGAGTAAGGTTTATAAGGATATGTATGGAAAGACTCCTGAAATCAAAGCAATACATGCAGGTCTTGAATGCGGAATACTTGGCGGTACATACCCGAACCTTGATATGATCTCTTTTGGCCCGACAATCAGGTACCCTCATTCTCCTGATGAAAAGGTTAATATTGAATCTGTTAAGAAGTTCTGGGATTTTATGGTAGAAACACTCAAACATATTCCTGTCAAATGATTAAGATTTGAATGGAACATAAAGAATATTATACTGTTACATTAGTTACACTATCTTCCATTATTCCGGTTATCTACGGTATAGTATTCTCAATTGTTTATTCGGACGAAAGAAATAAGCTTAATCATCTGTTTGGAATCTCTTTCAAAGGCAGACAGATATCAGCAGGAGTACTGAGGATGGTATACCTCTTTATTCTCAGTTTTATTACTCTTCTTCTGGTAATTAATCTTACCAGTCCTGTCCCACAGGAAGGTTGGTTAAGGACACTCATGATAATTATTCTTCTTTCAGCAGAATCAGCTTTTACATATTCACTTATTAAACTGTCGTGTTCCAGATTTTCATGCATAATGCTGCTTGTATTTTTAGTATTGATTTTAGCGGCAATGCCAATTGGACTGTTTTTGCACAGGCCCTGGAATAGCATAGTGTTCGTTTCCCCATTTTACTGGTTAGTCTGGTCATGGTTAATCCCATCAGCAGGTGAAAGCCTTTCATATGCAGCAATAGGAGTGGCACTCTCAGCAGTTTATTTGCTTGCAGCAGGAAGCTTATTGAGGAAGAAGGAATAACTCTGATTTTATTTTCATCCGGTGTATCTCGACATATGTGCAAGGAAAAGGTCTTTCCTGTTTCTTGCTATAGGGATCTTTGATCCGTCTGTCATTTCAATATAACCACCATCATGTCTGATATATTTTTTGACAAAATCAAGATTTATAAGATGCGAGTTATGAGGCCTGAAGAAATTTCTGTCGTTCAGGATCTCCTGAAATTCCTTTAAGTGTTTTGAAACCAGTATTTTACGTCTGTCGTTGATGAAAAACCAGGAATAACTTCGATCGGCTTCAATGCGGATGATTTCCTTGGGATTGAGGTATTCCCGTCCGTCTGCAGTCGGAATAACAAGCCTGGTGGGCTGGGAGGTACGTATGTTTTCAAGGAGCACTTCCAGATTCTCATGTCCTGAAAGCGGATTGGTAGTATGTTTGTGAATGACCTTATTTACCGATTCAATGAACTCATTGATATTTATCGGTTTCAGGATATAATCAACAGCGCTGAACTTAATTGCCTTTATTGCATAATGATTGAATGCAGTGATAAATATGACATCAAAATCCTTTTCCGGGAATTGTGTTAGAAGGTCAAATCCTGTCCCGTTTGGCATTTCAACATCAAGAAATACCAGTTCTGGTTTGATCTCATTTATAAGATGAACCCCTTCTTTAACATTGTGGGCTTTTCCTGTAACTTCCAGACCCGGACAGTATTCTTTAATGATTGATGTTATAAAATCAACGGCATCCGGTTCATCATCAATAACAACTGTGATCAGTTTATGCTTCATGAGAGTATCGGAATTTGGATCTCAACCCTTGTTCCTTCTGATTCGCCTTCCTTATTCTTAAGATCAGTATAAATGGTTTTAAGAGTTGTCCCATACAATGCATTTACAAGGTCAAGCCTTGATGTAACAATCTGAGTTCCAAGTGAGTTGTGATTATTTTCACTTCTGTTTTTCTTAACCATGGCAGCTTCACGGCCTATCCCGTTATCTTCAATTGTGCATGAAATATAATCATCTTTCAGTTTTAAATCAATTTTAATTGATCCTTTATTTTCAGCAGGAATAAGTCCGTGACATATTGAATTCTCCACATATGGCTGAATGAGCATGGTTGGTACTTTATATAACAGAGTATCAATTTCCTCATCAACTATTATCTCATAAGTGAATTTATCCTTGAATCTGATAATTTCAAGATCGAGATATAATTTCAGTGCATCAAGTTCATCGCTTAATGGTACTGATGTATGCTGTGAGTTTTCAAGGACTTTTCTCATCAGGCTTGAGAACTTTGTGAGATAATTATTTGTGGCCAGCTTATCGTGCTGGTACATGTAATACTGTATAGAATTAAGTGTATTAAAAATAAAATGAGGATTCATCTGCTGACGAAGGTTAGCTTGTGTCACTTCCGCTATCTTGTGATTCATCTCACTTATTCTCCGCTTGTTGTTGATTTTTGCCCTGCTGAGAATGAGTATGAAAATTGCCAGACTTAAAAGAAAGAGTCCCGCTGATCCGTAAATTATAAGTTCATGATTCCTTAATCTTAACGACAACAGCTCAACTTCTTTATTCCGGGTATCTGCTTCATATCTTATTCTTGCATCTGAAAGTCCCTGGTTACTGCTCCTCTTGATCTGTTCATCGCTGAACTTTTTAAACTTTACAAAAGTTTTATAGGCATTGGAGGTATCTCTCTTTCTCAGGAAGAGCTCACTCATATCGCTATAAACCCATTGAAGGTTATAGAGGTCGTTGATAGCCATTGCCTGGTCAATTGATTTCTGATAATTCATCAGTGCTTTTTCGGTCTCCCCAAGATCACGGTATATTGTACCAAGATTCCCGAAAGCGTTTGCTGCATGACCGTGCATATTAGTCGGAAGACTGTATGACAGAGACCTTTCATAAAACCTTATTCCATCATTATATTTTTTGTCAAGATAACTGTTCCACCCCAGGTTGGCCAGTGAAAGTGCCGCATTGTTAGAATCACTTCTTATCAGAGCAAGTTCAAGACATTTCTTCAGAAGGGAATCAGCTTTTTTATAGTCGCGGACTTTTTCCGTATATGATGTTCCCAGCCTGTAATATCCCATAGATAGAAATACCGTATCTTTGTCACTTACTGATGCCTCAATCATCTTATAAAGTGAATTCTGCATCTCTTTTACGTCACCAATGGTCGAATAGAGATTCGCAAGGCTTAGATAACTCCAGGGCACAAGTATTTTTAAATTATTCTTATTAGCAACCTCAATACAGCTTTTAAAGTAATCAATACTTTCAAAGTAGAATCCGGTACGTAAACTATATCTCCCAAAGAAATTCAGGGTATTTGCTATAATTTCTTTGTCATTATTTGCTTTCGCCTTATTCATAGCGAGGGTTCCTTCCTGTGATGCATTTCTGAAATCACTGGTGAGGTAAAAGTATTCAGCTCTGGCAAGGTGAAGAAGAGTTGGAAATTCAATGTTTTTTTCAATACATATTGATTCGGCAGAATCGATATGCGCTTTTACCAGATCAATCTTTTTGGAATGATAAGCAAATTCTAATGCCTTGGTTATATGAATATTAATAGCTGATGTGTCAGTGGGGGCCTTAACCTCTTTTTTCAAATACTGAATTGATTGAAAAGTGCCGGCGAAAAGGGATAATGAGGAAACGATAATAGAAAGGAAAAAAATTATCCCGATTTTAATATTTGACCTGCTTGTATTCATTCCTCAGATATGCTTCTTTGGATGCAAGTTAGCACCAAATAACGGAAAATAGCAATACCAGTTTACGGATTGCAGGTTTGAGTTAACGGTTGGTAGCTATTATTTCATGGTTTGATCTCAACAAGAAGATCATCTTTCATCACATTTGTATTAGGCTTTGCAGAAATTTTAACAATAGTACCATTTACTGGAGAGAGTATCTCATTCTGCATTTTCATAGCTTCCAGAATAACTATGGGTTCGCCCCGTTGAACCACTCCGCCCTCCCTGACCAGTACATCGATAATTTTGCCTGGCATGGGAGCTTTTATATACTCTGTTGTGGCTTTCCCTTTTTGTGCATTAAGTACTTTCATTCTCTGCAGGGAGAATGGTGTCTCAACTGTAAATGTGTAGCTTATGTCATTAAAAAGAATTTCGTATCTGTTTTGTCTCGATCGGACAATTTCCACAGGGTATTTTCTGTTTTTCCAGAGAATATAGGTACCCAGCTTTTCATCTGCTTTAAGCTTGACATCGTAATCGCGCTTTCCTATCCTGATGGTATGCTTTAATGGAAGCGTGAAGCCGAACTGTCTGTTTTCAGACGAGATAGCATAGAGCTTCTTTTTCTGGAGTTTATCATTTGTCATAATCAGAGCGGGATTAAAATTGACTAATTCGTTTATTCAGAAGCCATGGATTCATTTCTTTTCCATGCTTGTAATCAATACTGATGCTGTCATCACTAAGGTTTTCCTCGACAAAAAGTTTGACCGCAAGCCAGGCGGCAAGCATCTCTTCATACTCTGCATTGAAGTAATATTTTTCAAGATCCTTCTCAATAAAAGCTGTTGTGAAGCTGCCATTCTGAAATTTTGGATGCCTGACAAGCATTCTGAAAAATGGGAGAGTAGTCTTTGTTCCTTTTATCCAGACTTTATCAAGAGCCATTTTTGTATGTTTCAGGGCTTCCTTCCTGTCTTTGCCCTTGACAATCAGCTTGGCGATCATTGAGTCATAGCTGGCTACAATGGATGATCCTCTCTGTATGCCGGTGTCAACTCTTACATAGGAATCGGTCGGCATACTCAGACTTTCAATCTTACCCGGATCGGGAGCAAATCCTGCCTGAACATCTTCAGCATTTATTCTGCATTCAATCGCCCATCCGGTAAGTTTAATGTCTTCCTGTTTGAATTTTAGAGCCTCGCCATTTGCAATACGGATCTGCTGTTCAATAAGATCTATTCCTGTAATGACTTCAGTTACCGGATGTTCTACCTGAATCCTTGTATTCATTTCCATGAAATAGAAATTCTTGTCGGAGTCAAGCAGAAATTCAACTGTTCCTGCTGAATAGTAATTGACGGCTTTTGCAATCTGTATTGCCATAGTGCCCATCTTCTTCCTCAGTTTCGCATCAAGTGCACCAGAGGGAGCTTCTTCTAGCAGTTTCTGATGTTTCCTCTGAATTGAACATTCCCTTTCACCAAGGTGTATCACATTTCCTTTTGTGTCTCCAAGTATCTGGAATTCAATGTGCTTTGGATTTTCTATATATTTTTCAACGAATACTGACGGATCATTAAACGATTTTTCTGCCTCTTTACTGGCAATTACGAACATCTTTTCCATCTCATCCTTCTTCCTGACAATCCTCATGCCTCTTCCGCCGCCTCCGGAAGCGGCTTTTATGATGACAGGATATCCTATCTTTTCAGCAATCGCAATTGCTTCCTCTTCATTTGCTATATTGCCCTGGCTTCCCATTGCCATTGGTATTCCATTTTGGAGAGCGAGGTTGCGGGCAATGGTCTTATTTCCCATTTTATATATTGCATCAGGAGACGGACCAATGAAAATTATATTATTGTCAATGCATTTCTGAGCAAAATATGCATTTTCAGCAAGGAAGCCGTATCCCGGATGAACCGCATTGGCTCCGCTTTTAAGAGCTATCGCTATCAGCTTTTCAATATCAAGAAAGACAGGTATCTCTGAGGTATCCTCCGTGTTGTCGAAGATGATATCAGCTGATGAGAGGTACATAGCATTGGGTTCCACTGCTGTCTTCACAGCAACAGTTTCAATATTCATCAGGTGCGCGGTTTTCATTATCCTGACTGCAATTTCGCCCCGGTTTGCGATTAAGATCCTTTTAATTTTCATACTTATATATTCTAACTAATTAAACCCACCCCTAACCCCTCCCAGGAGGGGATCCGAAATATCTTCTGCCCTGAGCCCTTAGCCCTGAGCCCTGCGCCTTTACAGTGGCATATTCCCATGCTTCCTTGCCGGGACCTTCACCCATTTGTTGCTGAGTGCATCAAGTGCCGAGATGATCTTCTGCCTTGTGAGTGCGGGATCAATTACCTCATCTATATAACCACTTTCGTCAGCAATGAAAGGGTTTGCGATCTTGTCTCTGTATTTTTTTACCAGCTCCTTTTTCAGTTCAACCGGATTTTTTGATTCAGCAAGCTCTTTCCTGTAGAGAATAGCAACAGCTCCGTCAGGTCCCATTACTGCAATCTCAGCTGATGGCCATGCATAATTGAAGTCACCGCCAAGGAATTTGCTGTTCATTACAATAAATGCTCCTCCATAGGCTTTGCGCAGAATTATTGTTATTTTAGGAACAGTAGCTTCGCTGTAAGCAAAGAGAAGCTTTGCACCATGCCTTATTATTCCTGCATGTTCCTGATCAACTCCGGGCAGGAATCCCGGTACATCCTCAAATGTTATAATAGGAATATTGAAAGCATCGCAGAACCTGATGAACCTTGCACCTTTAACTGATGAATCTATGTCAAGTACGCCTGCAAGTACCTTTGGCTGATTTGCTACAATTCCGATAGTTCTGCCCCGTAAACGAGCAAAACCGGTAACAAGGCTGGCTCCGAAAAGCTCTGCGGTTTCAAAGAATGTGTTTCTGTCAGCTACCTGGTTAATTATATCTCTGACATCGTATGCCTTATTGGGATCATCAGGTACAATATCCCTTAGTCTTTCATTGAAATTTGGTATTGCACCGTCATCACTTACTGAAGGAGGGTTTTCAACATTGTTTGAAGGAAGGTATGAGAGGAATTTCTTCAGAGCCAGGATTGTATTCTCTTCATCATCATATATCATTTGTGCAACCCCGCTCTTACGGGCATGTACTTCTGCGCCTCCAAGTCCATCGGAGGTGACATCTTCGTTAAGAACCTCCTTAACCACATTAGGCCCGGTAACAAACATATAACTTGTATGGTTTACCATAAAGACAAAGTCGGTCAGGGAGGGGGAGTATACCGCACCACCTGCGCATGGCCCCATTATTACTGATATCTGTGGAATAATTCCTGATGATTGAATGATATTGTGAAAAATTGAAGCATATCCGCTAAGGCTGGCAACGCCTTCCTGTATCCTTGCTCCTCCAGAGTCGAGCATTCCGATAATAGGAGCGCCCATCTTTAGAGCCATCTCCTGAACCTTGGTTATCTTTCTTGAATGGACAAGTCCGAGTGATCCGCCCATTATTGTAAAATCCTGAGCATAGGCAAATATAAGCCTGCCATTTACTTTTCCATGACCAACAATTACACCATCACCATATTTCCTGTCAATCTTACCAAATTCAACAGGAGTGCTGGCGGGCATAACAAAAGCATCTATTTCTTCAAAAGTGCCTTTGTCGAAAAGCAGGCTGACTCTTTCCCATGCAGTAAGCTTTCCTTTTACATGCTGTTTCTGAGCCTGTTCAGGACTGTACTGCTTTTTAAGTGCTTCCTGTCTTTCTACAAATGATTTGTAACTTTTACCGGATAGATCCATAAACTGATGTTTTAGTGGGGTCAAAAGTAGTCAATATAGCCGTATTTTCAAAACCGGCAATCGACCGTAATTTCTATGGTTTATTTAAATTAAAGATAAACAGATAATTAGAAGTATAAAAAATTCGACCAGCGATTAATCATGCCACCAGTCATACTTAAAATGTTTATCTAAACCGGTTTGTAGAGTCCGGCTTCATTTGAGCCCAGCATTCCTGCTTTAAGGCTTATTTCACTTGCCCTGTACAAACCACTGATCATAGTCTCATCTACCACAGAATAGTGTTTTAACGACTCAAGCTTATCGCCTATATATTCAAGGTCTTCATCGGTTGTTGTCCAGTTCCGCGAGTTGAATATTGTCAGGTTAAGCGGTTTTGAGTAGGAGCGGAGTGATTTTTCACCATTCAGGTTAAAGTAGAAATCAAAATATGACATAACAAGTTCCCTTAACGAACGGTAAACAGGCTCACGATATCGGAGAGTTGTGAAGTTCGATTTTGCCACAGATCCCCAATGGCCATTTTTTTGAAATACAGCAATTACATGATCATCATCATTCCATGCCTTCATATCTACAAGGAGCGGTTTATAACCAATAAATTCGAGGCATGCTGCAGAGAAAAGTGCTCCTTCAAAGCAGTGGGCAGACCATTTCTTTATCACCCATCTGGGAGATCTGCATTCAGGATTTGGATTATAACCAATGGAATCAAGGAAACCTGAATCTTATCAGGGTCAGAAAGTGTCTTAAGAAATTTGATCTCGTCTTTTGTCCAATCCATAAGCTAAAGGTTACGGGCAACAGGCAACAGGCTAATGGCAATATAAATCTCAATTCTCATATCTCAAACCTAACGCCTTACGCCTGAAGCCTCCATTACACCAGTTTCTTAATTATCTTTTTCATATTCTCATACTGCATTTCCATGCTCATGACCAGTTTCAGCTGAGCTCTGGTTCTCTGCAGGTTATGCATCGGATGGTGAATCTTGAAATAGTTATCTCCATCTATGAAGTCAGTCAGAAAGCGGACTCCAATTGTATATGTAATCAGTTTAGGTGCAAATGCCAGATATTCTATTTCAGTTTCATTCAGTGTTTTACCTGCTTCAGAAAGGTATCCTCTTGCATAAGATTCAAATAGATCGATATTCATCTCAACCTTTGAAAGATCCTTTTCATCCTCAGCAGCGGTATTTGTAACTGTCCTTATTGCATCACCAAAATCATAATGCACATAACCAGGCATCACTGTATCAAGATCAATAACACACAGTGCCTTGTCATTTTCATCAAGCAGTATATTATTGAATTTTGTGTCATTATGGGTTATCCTGGAAGGTATTTTACCTGCTCTTCCCAGCTTAAGGATGGTTTTCATTTCTTCTCCTCTGCCAAGATATTCTTTAATCTCATGAGTAAGGTCAGCAACACGTCCAGCCGGATTTTCAGTGATCTTCTGATTCAGTATTGCAAGACGGTTTTCAATGTTATGAAACATAGGAATTGTCTCATGAAGCGGTCCTCCCGGCATGTCAGCAAGCATTGCCTGGAAACGTCCTATTGCCTTACCTCCCTCAAAGGCTTTGTCAGTGCTGTCGACAATATTATAGGAACGATGATTGGAAATGAAAATATACATCCTCCAGTAATTACCATCCTTGTCAACTATCCAGCTTTTTCCATCTTTTGCAGAGATCAGTGTAAGACACTCTCTTTTTGTATCGGAGCCGGGAATATTGCTCAGTTTGTGATTAAGATGAACAGTTACTCTTTCAATGTTTTGCTGGAGCTCAGGTATGTTCTTGAATATCTTATTGTTAAGACGTTGAAGGATATAATCATCCTTGTCACCTTCGCTGGTTTTTACAAGAAATGTATCATGAATATGACCGCTTCCGTATGGCTCACCGGTAAGGAATGTACCCTCAGGGGTAAATAATCCGAATATTTCTTTCAGGTCGTAATTCATTTCCTCCCGGCATTATGACCAATAAAGGCGTAGTAAGCAATTATTAAATACGATGGTACACAAATCCAATATGCTGATTGTGTTGAAAAGTTAACAGCTAGTTTTCCATATACCAATGGTAATAAAGCTCCTCCTGCAATTGCCATAACGAGCAGAGCAGATGCTGTTTTCGTAAATCTGCCAAGGCCAGCAAGAGTCAGTGGCCACATTGCCGGCCAAACAAGTGCATTAGCGAGACCAAGGAACGCTACAAACAGCACAGTGACAGGAAGTTCCATGGTAATAGACTGAAAAGTCATAATATCTATAAAAGGCATTGTGAATTTCAGTTCTGCAGGAGTAAATATTGCTCCAAGTGAGAAGATAACTCCGAAAATGGCAGAAAATTTAAGTGCAGTAACCTGCGAAAATAATCTGGGAATAAATGCAATTCCGGATATATAACCCAGTATCATTCCAAGAAGTGTAAGTGATGTATAATATTTGGCCGAATCCATTGCTATACCTAACGACTGACCATATCTGATTATGCTGTCACCGGCAATTACCTCAACACCCACATAAAAGAAGAGAGCGATCATACCCAGTATCAGGTGAGGAAACTGCCATACACTTGTTTTCTGTGAATTTGCATCGCCGACATTTGGATCTTCCTTATCTGTATCAACTTCAGGAAGATGAGCTAATCTCAGAAGCAAACCCAGAAGCACCAGGACTACCGTCATTACTATATAAGGCATTATCACTCTGCCTGCCAGCTCATCAAGAATGCCTGTACGTACTGCAGAATCAGTAACCTCAGCAAGTTTTGCTTCGAGTACCGCTGAATCTTTAAGAATAAAATGGGAAAGAATGATAGGAGCTATTGCTCCTGCAAATTTATTTGCAATTCCCATAATGCTCATACGCTTTGCTGCGGATTCAGGTGGTCCCAAAATAGTGATATAAGGATTTGATGCAGTCTGCAGGAGAGCCATACCTGTACCTTCAACAAAAAGTCCCAGAAGAAAAAGGCTGAATGTTCTTGTCATTGCAGCTGGGATAAATATAAGAGCTCCTACGGCCATTATCCACAGACCAATCGACATACCATTTTTAAAACCTGTCTTTTTCAGTAATGATGCAGACGGCAGGGCCATTATCAGGTACGAAATATAGAATGCGAATGTTACAAAATATGCTTCAAAATCAGTTAATTCACATGCTGTTCTTAAAAATGGAATAAGAATCCCATTAAGCCAGGTAACAAATCCAAACAGAAAAAAGAAAACGCCGATTACTGTTATACCAAAAATATAATCCTTTTTGCTGATGGCACCGGAGGTACTGCTTGTAGTCATAATTTATATGTTAAATGAATTTAAGTAATAAAGAAGGATTCAAAACTAATCTTTTTATCCATTCATACAAAAAAAATGGTCGTTTTGTTATCCATAACTTATACCAGTGATATAAGGTAAACCGATTGTATATTTAGCTTCCTGATATCTCTCTTGACTTTGTTCCCAGATAGCCACCATGGTGACGTTTTGCATAATCAGCTGCTGTAAATCCTATTTTTTCCATAAGAAGAACCACTAAGGCATCCCCTATAACTGTCATTACTGTTGTGGAGGTAGTTGGTGTAAGTCCCAGTGGACAAACTTCTTTCGGATTACCTGTAAGTATATGACAAACAGCTTTTTCTGAAAGGGGAGTGGATTCATTACCTGTAATTAATATTACTGGTACTTCAGGATAAAGATTGTCTTTCAGATTTATGAGTTCAATAATCTCTCTTGTCTTTCCTGAATTTGAGATTACAAGCAAAACGTCATTTTGCTGAAGGATTCCCAGATCACCATGCTGTGCTTCGCTTGGGTGTAGATAAGCAGCAGGAGTTCCTGTGGAGCTGAAGGTTGTTGCTATATCATGTGCAATCTGACCTGCCTTGCCCATACCGCTGGTTACAAGTTTGCCGTTTTTCCTGTGAACATGATCAAAAATTATCTCTACAGCCTTTTCAAAACTGTCTGTTATTGGAATATTATTTATTGCAGAAGCTTCATTATTAAATATTTCTCTAACTCTTTTTTTCATAATCATCTCATAAATAAACTTTTCCAAAGTTATCAAAAAAAACATCGCATAAAGCCGAACTTTTATTTTTCAGCCAATACCTTGATATCAATTTAAAGTTAAATTTGTTACTGTCAATCCAAAAAATATTCAGAATGTCATTTTTCTACGAAACCGATCCGGTAACCCTTCAGAAGAAAAGCAGCCAGCCATATATTGTGGCAACAGCCTTCCTGTCACTATTTGGTATTGTTGGTTTTGCATATTATGGTTTGCCATTCTTTTATGACTTTATGGTAAAAGAATACGGCTGGTCAAGGACTATCGTTACATCAGGTAATGCAATAGGCAAGCTGATCGTAGGTCCGTTGTTCGGATTTGTAGCCGGCTGGATGATAGACAAATATGGTCCGAGAAGGCTAATGCTTTCAGGAGTTCTTATGATGGGAGTTGCTCTAATTGGTTTGAGCTTTTCCGATAACCTGGCAATGTTCTACCTTTTTTATGTTTTCAATGCACTTGGATATGTATGCGGCGGACCACTTCCCTGCCAGGTTATAATATCACGATGGTTTGACAAAAACAGGGGCAAGGCAATGGGGATTGCATATCTGGGAATCGGAACCGGAGGTGCTTTGGTCCCTCAGATTGCAGCAGGACTGGAAAAAAACATCGGCTGGCATAATGCCCTGGCTTCGCTTGGAGTTCTGATAATACTTTTTGCCCTGCCAATGGTCTATTTTATTAAGGGTGCTTCAGTAAAAGCAGTTGAACCTGGGAAAAAAGATGATACTATACCAATCAGAAGCATTCTCAGGGATCGGAATTTCTATCTGCTTGCTTTAGGAAGTATGTGTTCCATCGGAGCTGTTGGAGGAGTAGGTCAGCATCTGAAGTTGTATCTGAGAGATATAAACTTTTCTCAGGCTGAAGCTGCAAATGTTATGTCTTTTGTCCTTTTGTCGAGTCTTGCAGGACGATTGCTGATGGGATGGCTTGCTGACCTTTTCCATCGTAAGTATGTTATGCTGCTTATCTATCTAATCGTAGCTTCTGCTATTCCACTGCTGCTTTTACCTGATTTTCCCGGCAGGATATACATTTTTGCAGTTATTTTTGGCATCGGGCTTGGAGGAGATTATATGATTATACCGCTTATGGCCGGAGATCTTTTTGGCATAAGGGCTCTTGGCCGCACAATGGGAATTATTCTTGTTGCTGACGGTGTGGCAGAGTCTATGTTCCCGATGCTGGTCGGAAGATTGTACGACTCTGCATCATCATATTCACCTGGATTTATTATCCTGATATGTGTTGCTCTTACCGGTGCAGTTATTATATCGTTCCTTCCTAAGATCTCAAAAAGCTAAGCCATGGGCAGCTTTCATATAAGAAAGCATGTTTTCAACTGATGTGTCAGGCGGAACCTCGCAGCCTGCTGAAACAATTCCTCTTCTCTTTGTGTCGGAAAAACATTTTCTGACACTATCTTCAATCGACTTGCTGTTTCCATTCATAATAACTGATACCGGATCGCTGTTACTCAAGGGAACTTGCTTTGCAGGGAAGAGATCAATATATTCAGCCATTGAGCCGGCAAGATGATCAATATCAACAATATCTGCACCTGTCATTACCATATCCTGTAAAATTCCTGAGGTGTTACCACAGATATGAAGTTTTACCATGGCTCCAAGAGAATGAATATGATCCACAATCTCTTTTTCGAGAGGGAAGACGAATTCCTGATAAAGATCAGGGGAAATTAGAGAACAGACAGCATCACCCATTCCTATACAATGAGCACCTGCCTTTACCTGTGCTTCTGCAAATATCATTGCATTTTCAGTTATAATACTCAGGGCCTTTTTAAGTTTTTCAGGATTTTCATACATATCCATACATGCCGGCGATACATCCCTTAAATCGCAATACTCTGCCAGAGGTCCCTCAACCCATCCGCAAATGAACTGAGTATTCCCGACAAGTTTACTGAATTCCCAAACCTCATCCACCCTGGCCTTCATTCTGAAATTATCTTCCACATTAAGAAGCCTGATCTTGTCGATATCATCAATCTCATTTATAAGCCAGGCAGTAACTTGAGGCAGGTTATTTTCAGGATAAGTTAGTCCGGTACCATATGCAGAGGCTTCTGCATAGGGATCTGACATCACATTAACCCAGTCATAGCCGAAGTCAGTTGCGCAGCGCAGATTAGCTTCAACCTTCTTATGATAGTCGAGACAGAAATCTTTATACTTAATTCCTGCATATTTTGCTGCCAGCCTCATGAGAATAGGGTGGAAAGGTGGTCTGTCAACCGAAAGACCGTTAATGAAATCCTGAGTTCTCTGTGGTGGTCCGTGGTGGTGGTGTAATAGATTAAGTTATTGTTACTGGTACCAAGCGTCATCTGTCAAACTGTGAAAGATTTAACATTGGATCGAGCCTCATATTGGAATTTCTGAGTTCATCCCATCCGATTCTTTCTCCTGTTATTGCAGCTTCTCTTCCAAGAATTGCTGTCAGTGCAGACTCGGCTCCTGACCGCGCCTGGTTGAGATAATTACCTGATTGAATGCTATTTATAAATGCAATCTCCTTGTTAGGATCAGCGTCCTGCAGGGCCGACTGAAAAGCACCTGAGTTTCTCTGTTCTGCTGTTAATGGGGGAGCACCGGCTTTTGGAATACCTGAATCCCATGGCTTGTCACCGCTAATATAGACACCTCCCGAATAATGAGCTTCTGCTGTCCCTTTTGTGCCAATGAATTTTGCACAGACATCACCAAAGCTTGTTCCGAACTGAACAGCATGTACACTTACGTTGATTCCGGGGTACTGGTAAACAACCTGGAAATGTTTCCAGGTATCACCAAATGTCTGTGATGCATCTTTTCCTCCTATGCCTATGGCATTCAAAGGAACCTTCTGTATTGCCCAGTTACACACATCAATCATATGAATTGCCTGATCGAGCATTGTACCGCCTGAAAGTGCATGAAAATGATACTGGTTCCTTATTCTGATCTCATCCCATGACATGCCTTTTGTATCTTTGGGATCAAGTCTTGTTGCAAGATAGCAGAGATGAACATTTAGCACTTCACCTATATCACCCTTTTGTATTCTTTCAACCATCTGCACATATGGTGTCGCGTGTCTGATCTGAAATCCGATGACCATGCTCAGTTTTCCGTTATAAACATTACCAACATGCTCAACCTTGCGGCATCCTGCAACATCTGGTGCTGCAGGTTTTTCACAATAGATATGCTTTCCTGCCTGTGCTGCAGCCTCAAAATAATCTGCATGGGTATAAGCAGGAGAGGAAATAAGGACTGCATCGATATCCTTGTTGGCCAGAAGCTGTTGGTAACATTTTGAACCGGTATAGGTATTTTGTTTCTGGATAGCAGCAAAACCTTTCTTTTTATTCTGCTCATCAAGCAATATTTTTGCAGCATCGAGCTTGTCGCTGAAAAGATCAGCCATTGCAATAATGTTTATATTCGTGTGTTCAGACATTGACCTGATAACTGTAGTGCCGCGTCCGCCACAACCTATGATCCCCATTCTGACTGCTGAGTTTGCCTGTGTGCCGAAAGCGGTTTTTGGACTCAGAATTGTAACAGCCGAAAGTGCTGCTGTACTCTGTAAAAAGTCTCTTCTTTTCATATGTGGTTGTTTTTAGTTTTAAAGTTATTTTTTCCAGTTAAATATAGCAACATCACCCGGCTCAACATCAATAGTATTCAATTCTGTGCCTGCTTTTGTCTTTGATCCGTCTTTGCTGATCGTGTAAACGCCTGGTTTAAATTCTGTTGTAAGTTTCATTGGTTTCAGAAAATCGCGGTTTACAATTACCAGATAATTGTTTATGCCATTCTGCATAACTGAAACAACTGCACCTGTTCCTTCTGTACTGATCTTTTTTACAGGTTCAGGAAGCTCTCCAATCCTTTTTGTACCTGCCGGAATCTGTTCCCCTGTATGTCCGAGAGTAACTACCTTTGCACCAAGAAAAACATATGAGAGCTTTTTTATCTCCTCATTTACCTTTTTCACCCTGTCATACGATTCAGTCCTATTACCTTCAAGAGAAATTGGCGCATTATTGAATTTCCATGCTGTATCATAAGGTGTCCAGTAGGTAAAATATTCAATTCCCTGGGCTCCATAGGCAAGGTCACTGTAAACCTGTAGTCTCATGTGTGATACTTCAGGAATAGGGTAGGGACCATGAGCGACTGACAGGGCAAAAGCCCAGAATGGTTTGCCAGCGTTTCTGGCTGCTGCTGAGAATATCTCAAGATTTTCATACCATTCAGGCCTCAGAGAATCACCTAAAACCGGGTAATGGTCAAAAGAGAGAACCTGTATGGGAACCTCCTCAATAAAAAGATCAACATGCTCTTTGTATGTTTTTGTGCCCAATTGCTCTTCTGAAGCATAATTTGGAAAGAGATTCAGATAACAGAAATGCCCGGTATCAACTGACATTATTTTCTTTGCCCAATCACCCAATTCCGGGAAGTCTCTTCTGTTAGGTTCATCACGAAGCATATATGCAGCCAGGGCAGGATGGTTCATAAACTTAGTTACAGTTTCCTCTGGTTTGCTTTTAAGTTCCGGGCAGTATGCTATCATTTTTATTCCGGCAACCTGAGCCGTATCGAAAGCTGCCTTCATTGTTTCCGCATCGGGAAAAAAGCTGAGATTATGGGTAAACCCGGCTTCCTTTAATTCGAGGTATCTGGCAAGTGTAGTCTGAGTATGGGGAATACTGTACCAGGCAAGAACAGGAATCTGCTTTTTTGAATTTTCAATACTCTCATTCCGGCAGGAGAGTAGCAGACAGAATGGTATTATAACCAGTAGTAATCTTTTCATAATATTTTGATTAATTAGAAGCTGAATCCAAGTCAGCTTTGAATATAACCTCATGTGTGTGAAGTGCATCTGTCAGGCTTGTCAGTGGCATTTCCTTGCCCTCGTCAAGTGCCTGGAAAAAGGCCTCAAACTGTGTCTGATAAGGATGGTCAGAGACATCTCCGGAGTCGAGGATCTTCATCGACAATTCGCTCCATTTACCCTTGTTTAGTCCTATCATCTTCGTGGAATAGAAGTTGTTATCGAGCAGGCTTCCTTCACTGCCAACCAGATGAACATGAAAATAATATGGCTGCAAACAATCTATGACAGAAGCAACTTTCCCAACCCTTCCACCTTTGAATTTAAGAAGTGTAACTGATGTTGTCGGATATTCATATTTTGCAAAATCATTGTTCTTTGATGAGACCGCGAAACTGCTCACCTTTTCCACGTCGGTGCCCATACATAGCAGCAACGCATCAAGTGCATGACAGCCGGCTGAAAGAAGACTGCTGCCTGCTGATTCTTTTTTTATGTTCCATCGGTATTGTCCGTACCATGGTCCTATTCCATGATAGTAATCTATCTCACCGTAGTGTATCTCTCCAAGCATTCCTGTGTCGATCAGTGCCTTGGTTGTAAGAAACTGGCTTGAGTAACGGCATTCGAAGCATACACAAGTTTTTACTCCGGCTTTAACCACAGCCTCTTTTACCGAAAGACAATCCTCCCATGTCAGGGCAACCGGCTTTTCAATAATAAGATGTTTGCCGGCTTTGGCTGCCATAACAGCCTGTTTTGCATGTTCAGCAGGATAGCTTGTAATTGATATAACATGAAGTGCAGGATCTGACAGCATTTTTGAAAGATCAGTATAGCATCTGATCTTACCACCATGTTTTGCACTCAATTCTGCAGGGTCTAGTGTCCGTGATGAGCATACAGCAGTTACCTGCGCCCATTGTGTCTTGTTTATTGCATCAATATGAGCCCCTGCAGCCCAGCTGTAACCGATTATACCAACATTATATTTTTTCATATTTATATAAAATAATAATTAATACTCAGTCATTGCGAGTCACGCGTCAGCGTGACGAAGCAATCCTTACATCAATGGCATCCCCTCAGAAATTACTGTCACCTGCACTCTCGTATTTACATTATTAGGTCCTTTGCAATTGAACAAGATCTCATTTTTGCCGGGTTCCAGTTCAGGAACAGTTCCGCTTGTTTTAACATCCCCCAGAAATTCGCCCTTCGGACCATAAAGTTTACAGTCATTTTCAGAAAAGAACTCAAGGTACATACCCGGTTCCATACGACAATTCATTATCAGAGTTTTACCACCGATGGTTATAGATGGATTTTCCAAATCAGGGGATACAAGTGGAAGAGCTTTGATTTGTCCGACCAAACAGCCTGATTCTTTCCCTCCCGGCAGATTATTAAACCAAAGCTGTATTTTGTCAATATTGTTAAACAGAACTGTATGCCTGTATGAATCATATACATAGAAGCCTGAGTCGGGCCAGATGTAGTTGCTGAATTCGGATGATTCAATCTCCACCAGCTCAAAATATTTCCATCCTGTAAAATCTATTTTGATGAAATGATCACCTCTTGCTCCATGTGAAAGGTGTTTTGGACTTTCAAGCCTGATATTTAGAAGCTGACCGTTTCCGTCACCCTTTACCCATACTCCGATACCCTGATTTTTACTGATGTCCAATCCGGGTTCAAATATCTTTTCCATCTTTACCCAAAGCCCTTCAGATGATTCTATGCCGCTGGTATTTGCTCTGAAATTGCCGGCTTTGGTTCCATCAGGTGATTTTTCTTCTGACCTGGTAATTGTGGATTTAATATTCTGTGCGTTTCCTGCAAGAATAAACTCACCTTCCTTTGCGAAGTCTGCAAGTACTACTCCTGACGGGTCATTGAATCTTTTAACAGACATCAATGGTTCAATCCTGACTTTAACCGGTTGTTTTTCAAAATCATTGATCGTTTCCCACTTTGCTGAAGGATGATTCAGTCCCGCAACTTTATGTTTCTTATATGATACAGGCTTTAAATTCCATTTTCCATTCCTGACCTTTTATCAGAGTGAATTCCTTTCCTGTCTCCCTTAACTTTGCCCTGATTGAGTCGCTGAAATAACCAGAATGTCTTAGCTCTTCATATTGACGGATTTTTTCAGTTATCCTCGCGAAAAGCGGATTTGCTTCAAGTGTTTTAGTATCAGCACCTCCAAGCATTGAGAGCCCTGCATTGTTTCCGATCATTTTGCAGCAGAGATATTCAATATCATCCATAAATGTTGGTTCAACCTGTGGTGGATTCCATGTCTGGTTACCCCACCATCCGAAATGTAGCGGAAGCAGAAGACCTCCATTTTCTGCAGATGCATATTTTGTTATCAATGGTTCATGGCCTCTCCACAAGCCATGTTCATTCTCATTCGATTTTATTTTTGGGGGATAAAACAGTCTTCCGGTTTTAATTGCGGCCGAGTGGATGTCAATGAATTTTTTATAACCTCTGACCGGCCTGTCCCACGCCTGCCAGCGTGACCGGTAATGCCACCAGTGATGAGCCATTGAGCTCATTTCCATTCCGACCGGTTTTTTGAGAGCTTTGGCAACTTCGAAAATGAATTTTGTTCCGTAATACCAGAAATATTCCTCACCTCCAAGTATATCACTTCCGTCAATTGCATCAAAGTAGATGCCGTCAAAGCCGCATTCGTTAACAATTTCTGCAGTATGACCGGCAATCTCCCGGAATAGTTCTGTATCTGGTCCGGGTACAAACCTTCCGAACATCTCCCTCAGGTGGAAGACACCTTCACCAGCCGGATGATCAGAAACAGTAGTCTGGTTTGCACCTCTTTTACATCCGGTGAATTTATAGGGTGGAGTGCGCGTGACATCAGTAAATTCTATAAGCTCTTCACCAATCCTCAGGGAACGGCTGTTTCCTTACAAAAAACCGGTAATTGTAGAGATGTTTCCTGTGCTTTCGTTTACAGTAATTTCTGAATCTGTTCTGGAAAGTGGTTTGGCAAGTGTGAAAGAGGTAAAATATCCCAGGTCTTTGCTTGGAACAGGTGTGACATACTTTGTGTTTTTGTCTATGAAGAATGCATATGTATGAAAATTACTGAAATACCTTCTTTGTGCAGTCTGTCATTGATCCTTTTAAATGATTCCCATCCATCGGGCCATTTTTCCTTATTGAGCTCAAAATCACCAAACCTGAAGAAATCTCCGCCACCGTGATTATCTATTTGGTTGAATCCCAGGTTTCTGCACATTTTGATCCATTCATCAACAGAATCTTCAGTTAGTGTACCGAAATTCATGAGGTAAGAACCATAGCCCTCTTTGTTCTGCTGGGCCCATGCACCACCTTTATCAGAAAAAGGAACATCTGAGGCTTTTGACATGACATCCCTGATAACATGGAGGATATCTTTCTGAGGCAATCCAAGAATTACAACTTCTGCACCTTTTATACCGAATTCCTTATAGCATGTTGCCCAAAGATTGCTTTGAAGAGCCGGAAGTTCCCTCACTCTTGTGAAAAGATTCATTGATAATGCACATGCTCCAAAAGCTTCGTAGGGCATGCCCTCCAGAGTAAGTGGTATATTTAAAAAGGTCAGAGATTCTGCTTCCCCTATTAGTTCTGAAACTGTAAAGGTTATTCTGTCTTTTTGCTTTCTGATCAGAATTTCAGCTGATACTTCAGATCCGCTGAAACTCAGATATAGTTTACTGCCTTTTCTTGTTACAGAAGTGACCGGATATTCCTTTTTATACTTCACTATTGATGCACAGACTGATTTCATTTCTGTTGCCAGGTAATCGATTCCGGTGCCTTTATCAATAAAGTGAAGGTTGGTTCCGGTTTTGTCAATTTCATACCGGAAATGACTGTTTTCAAGAACAATTTCTTCCTTTGAACAGGATATAAGAACCATAGATGCTATAACGAAGGCAAACGACAATATGAGGCTTATTTTTCTATTCATTTTAATTGCTTGTATTAAAAAACTGAAGAACTGATTAAGCTGGCTCAACTGTGATAGTGTATTTTCCGGCCTTCATTCTGAACTTATTCAGGCTTCCTTTTTCTTTCTGAGGTTCTGATCCGGATGCTTCTGAAAATTTAATCACTTGCTTGTTATTCAATGGTATAACTGCAGTAGCCTCTGTCCCGGGCGGTATCTCAAAGTGGTATATCTGCCTCTCTTTTCCTTTATTTTCCCAGTTGGATACTATCATTCCAAACGGGGAATTGTATGAACAATTTACAGATTCCAGTCCTTCCGGAAGGTTAGGGCAAAGGAGAAATTTTTCGAAGCCGGGATAATCAGTGTCGGGCTGAATGCCTCCCAGCCAGCGGAAATACCACTCTGTTACTGTTCCAAACATGGGATGACAGTTGGAGTATACATCGTCGCTTTCCTTCCATGTTTCCCAGATAGTTGTAGCTCCGCGGTCAATCATATGTCCCCAGCCCGGGTACTGTTTACTGTTCACAATTTTATATACTTCATTTGTAAATCCGGCTACTGAAAGTGCCTCAAGAACGTACTTGGTACCGAAGATGCCGGTTGTAAAATGTCCTGCCGGACCTTTTTTAACGTATTTTATCAGTGAATCTGCAGCTGCCGCTTTTTCCTTTTCAGGAATAATATCGTAATAAAGGAGGGTGGCAAATACTGTCTGCCTGTTCAAAGTATCCGGAACATTATTCTTCCAGTACATATTCAGCATCATGTTTTTTAATCTGTCTGCGAGGTGTCTGAACCTTGACTCATTTTCTACATCATTCAACATTGAAGCAAACCGTGTCATTATCCTGGCGCAATCGAGATAATGAGTTGTGCCGATAAGCTCAACGGGACTTTCTGTAAGGCTTCGCGATCGGCAAGCCCTGTTTTAACAACTCCTTCCGGATGAAGCTGAGCTACTTTCTCCATCCATTCAAGATCTTTTGTATACATCTCTCTAACCAGAGCAGTGTCATTATAGTAAAGCAGGAGTTTATATTGTGTTATCAGAAATGCCGATTCCCAGCTTAAGCCACAATAACTTATTCCTCTGTATGGAGCAGTATCAATGAATGAAGAATCATTCATGGCATCAACCCAGTCGTAAATAGTCTTACGGTAAAAGGTCTGCATATCGTAATTATAGATGAACGACTCCACTGTGGCATTCAGGTCACCCCCATATCCAAATTTCTCCCTGCCGGGGCAGTCTGACTGAACACTTATCAGGTTATCAAGAAATGTTCTGCATGTAGCCTCCTGAATGGAGTTTAGCAATTTGTTTGAAGTATTGAATTTACCTGCTTTATCAACATCTGTATTGAATGCAATACCTTCTATGTCAGTTATTTCGGGGGCATATTTTATGCCATCAACTTCCATGTAGCGAAAAACATGAAATGTAAAGGACTGCATAAACCATACTTCCTGCTTATCTCCGAATATATACTGATCAGTCTGCCATGCAATATCAGGTGAGCCGGGGCCGCCCATTCCCTTTCTCTTGATCTGTCCGCAAACTGCGGTAAGCGTATTCAGATCCCCGTTTTCAAATACCCTCTCCCCGAACCTGAAAGTAATTTTATCTCCCTTTTGTCCATGCAGTTTTATACGGAAGACACCAGTGAAATTCACCCCCATGTCAACAATATACTTTTCTTTTGAAAGAGAATTAATTGCTACAGGTTTAATAGTGTCAGTAATCCTGACAGGAGGGAAGAACGATTTCTGAAGTTTCCCTTTCGTACCATTATCTGGCACAGCAGGTTCCCATTCAGGGTTGCTAAAACCTGCCAGATTCCATCCATCAGTTTCAAAACTGCCGTCATAAACTTCTCCCAGGTAAACATTGTTTTTACGGATGGGTCCGTATGAATACTTCCAGGAGTTGTCAGTAATTACTTCCTCCTTTGCTCCGTTTTTATATTCTATTACAAGCCTGGCTATAAAAGAAGGTTTGCCTACTGTCAGATTTTCCCTGAGGTTACGACGTCCCCACATCCTTAGCGGCAAAGGATTATAGAATCCGTTTCCAAGAATGGTCCCGAGGCAGTTTGCTCCTTCCTTAATTCCCCCCGGTAATATCATATTCCGAGTAGTAGATTCTTTTGCCGTAGTCAGTCCAGGCAGGATCAAGATAATTCCTGCCAATTTTTTCACCGTTAAGAAAGGCATTGTAATAACCTGCAGCAGTAATAAATAATGTAGCAGACTGAACATCTTTTTTTGCAGTGAATTCTTTCCTGAACAAAGGAGCCGGAAGATCACCATACATCAGTGAATCGATTTCCGGCCAGGCTCTGGAATCAGTTATCCATAAGGCATTTTTAAGATCGCCTTTTGTGTCCTCCTGTTCAATATTTTTCTGTCCGCCGCACCCCGAAAACAGTAAAGTGCTGATTATTAGTATGTTTAATATGTTGATTTTCGGGATGTTACGAACAATCATAATTTTATAGTTAAGTTTATTACTAATCTTCCTACTCTCACCACACACCTCACGCCTCAGGCCGCACGCCTCATGCCTCACTTATGCGTATCCCTTCCTTCCCAGCCGCTCTTACCATTATCCATAAATACTTCCTTAAGCGTTTTTGAAACTCTTGGATCAACTTCCTCAACAAGTTGTATCCTCAAAGGATTTGTAAGTTTTTTGTGCCACTCAACAACAGGAGCATAAGGAGTAGGTGTTTTGTCAGTTTCATATACCAGGTAAGCCCATTTTTCACTGAACACATTGCCTTTCAGAACAGGTACAACCTGTTGCATATTTGAAGAAAGGAATGTATGTGACAGTCCTCTTGCCCAGTAGATCCACGGACCGGCAGTTATATAGAAGAACGGATTGAGAAGCCTGACAGGCGACTCGAGACCGGTATTTGAATAGTCTAGCTGAATGCCTGCAAAACCTATTCCCTTCTCCTTATTGAAAAAAATAATCCATGGAACGTCTGCTTCCATTTTGAGATCAGCGAGATCAGGCATATGCTGTACATCATAAACGATTACCGAATCACTTATTATATCATACCATGCAGCATGAGTTATCAATTCCCTTTTAATAACCATTTCTGAATTTCTGAGCGCAAGTGCCTGAACTGTCTCATTGATTCTCATGGTTGTGGTACTAACGAAATATGGCTGACCCGGATAGAATTCATATCTTACAGATGCATCAACTTCAGGAACCTCCCTCATTTCATCCCATACATCACTTCTGGCTATTACAGAACCTGATACGGTGTTAATATTTCTTGGCGGTTTCCAGTCGGCTGTATGAGTCCATGGTCTTGGCGGAACATAAATATCCGGATTCCAGTGCATGGCTCCATTTGTTTCAAGTCTGTGATAAAGAGGAGCTTCCGGTTTACTCTTAAGCTTTATCTCGTCGAGATGTCCTGAATTCGGATGGAGTATAACAGACATTTTATTGTTGTCGATCTGCAGGCCCGGAGCAGCTCCCATTACTTTAAGGTCAGTAGTATAAAGCTTGACCATTGCATCAGGATTATTGTAAAATACAAGGAATACCTTGCTCGATCTGGCTGGTACATCTGCAAGAAAAGCAACCCTGGTGGTTACTGTCGGAAGCCATAATGGTATATCCCTTGTTTGTTTTCCATCTTTATCAGGACCCAGATCATCTTCCTTAAGAAATTCCTGCTGATCATAAACCTGTGAAACAACTTCTGTTAGGGCAAAGGTTTTAGGATCAACTGCAACCACTCTGATGTCGCGTGAAAGTTGCTGAGCTTCATCGGGGTAGAATGCCAGGAGGACCTCCACTGGCTCATTCGTTCTGTTGATTCCTGCTGTTTCGCTTAATATCACTGATTTATAATTTTTCCAGTCTTTGTTGAAGGTCTCAACGCCCTGAGGTGCCTTAACTGTTTTTGTTGCAGTAAGCCAGATGTCTTCACCTGAGGCCTTTACCGACTTCTTCATTCTGACATTCAGTTTAATACTGTAATCTTTGCCCGGTTCCCATCTTACCCAGCCTGTTACATTTAAGTTTTTGTAGTGGGTGCCATCCTGAGAGAGGCTGTATCCTGATGGCGGACGTTCTGAAATGGGAGGACGGTTCATGTTTTCGTGATCTGAATTCCTCTTCAGGTCAGTCGCCCTGAGTACCTTGCCATCAACATATGCTTCCACCTCAATTATTGACTCCTGCGGAAGCTCAATATCTGCTTTGAAATGGTAAAAAGGAATGGCAGGACACGGGTAGCCAAGTTCAATCTTTCTAATATTCAGTTCTTTGGTCTCTTTGGATTTCTGAGAAAATCCTGAAGCGAAAATCATAGCAAGCAGGACCAAGAGAAGTAGAGCCCTGAATCTAATTATTGCTGAGTTCTTCATGATTGATTATTTAAATTATCTTCATTTTGTTTATATAAGCCTTTGAGCCGTTAAGCCCTTGAGCCATTGAGCCATTGCGCTATTGCGCCATTTTTATTGTTCCGAAATAAGGTTCCTGTTTCTCAGCTCCTGTACTCCGTTCTGCCATTTGCCAGCGGTTCCCCACAGATAATATGTGAAGTACATTGTCGTCTTCTGATAAATTGGTGTCCATGGCTGGAATTCAACATAATAGAAATGTGCTTCACCATTCGAAGGGTGATTCATCCACATGTGAAGGAAAAGAGGTTCAGTTACAGGGTAAGCTCCAACAAAGGTTATATTCTCCTTTTCATCGTAACCTGAATACCAACCTTCTTTCATGAAAAATGCTCTGCCAAAGTACATCTCTGGTTTCATTCTGTATTCATGAGTACCATCCTTTTCAGGTATAGTGAAAACATCTTCAGTCCAGTGTTTTGCACCAAGTTCAAGAATTGGCTGTGGACCAAGAACGTTTGCTTCAGGATTTTTGAAGGTAAGTGCGAACTGGACTTCAAGCAGTGGCGAATTTCCGTACAGTGTAAATATTTTTTCAAGTTTGTTGCCGAAGTAGTCAGTGCTCATCTTTACTCTTACATAATCACCCTCTTTCTTAAGTATTTCAGCATCGTATACCCTGTGTGTTTCCATACTGCCCTGTCCGAGGAAATCCTCAAATCCACCATAAGGATAATAGCCTCTTTTTCTGAACGGACGCTTGTCGTCAGAAGCCTTGTCAGGCCATAATTTGAAGAGGACGTTATCATTTTTCGATTTTGTAATATACTCTATAACACGAGCTCCGGTTGTCAGAAGAGTGATCTGAACACTGTCATTCTCCATCCTGTATTCCATTATTCCATCGCTGTTAAGGTCCAATTCATACAGATATGGTTTGCCTGAAGCTTGTCCAACGCCAAGCTGACTTATGTTTTCAAGTCCCATAGCAGACACTTTAACATTGTAGTTTCCGGCTGGAACTTCAAGATCGAATGAGAGATTTGCAAATGCAGCCTTTTGGGCATTACAGGTTTTTGAAGTTGTATAGACAACTTTTTTGGGATTGCTCTTTTCAACAACTTCAACCTTTACAGGAAAAGATGACTTATCCGTAAAGTTATGTATGGCAACAGGATATGTAACCTTTGGTGCATGACCATAAAGCAGCTGCTGAACTGAAATAGCTCTGGGCAGGTCGAGAACTGCAATGGTACTCTTCTTTTGTTCTCCCCACTTGAAATGAAGAGCAATAGGATTTGTTTTCCTCATTGCTGATGCCTGTGGATTCAGATTGAATTCAAGGGTCTTGGTGCTGTTTGCAGGCAATGAAACCTGGGTTGTTACACCACCCTCCATTTTGAGCTCAGGAGGAAGAACAATATTAAGTGAGCCTGTTACGGATTTTGAATAGCTGTTTGTGATATTGAGGATAAGCTTATAGTCTTTGGTAGTTGCATCAAGACTAATCCTGTCGCCGAAATATTCTTCCAGCCATACCCTGTCGATCAGCAGAAGCTGAAGGGCATTTCTGTATTGAGCAGGTCCCATCATCATTCCACCTTTCATTACTGCTACTTCACGCCTGTCCATTATTGCTTCCCATAGAAGCTTTTTGGAAAGCTGATTTCCTTTTGGAATAAAGAGCACCATTGAGTTTTCGGTGCCTCCGTAAAGGTTGCCGGTGCTGCTGATAAACGGAACATTTTCATTGTCAATCTGTTCCTTTTGTCCTTCTGAAGCAAAATAACCATCATATTTATATTTGTCAGATTCACCGGATGGATCATATACCTGTCTGAAAACATAGCCTTCCTTCTCATGAGCATAATTTACCCATGATTCATCTGTGAACATGCTCTGAACCTGAAGGCCGTCATAGTCCTTAAGTCCGTGTATCTGACCAAATCCATAGTCAGCAACGGCAGGGTTATTGACTTTGCCAAGCCATTCTGCCATCTCCTTCTGAGTAAGAAAATCCATATAACCTGTGAACGTGAACCAGGAATTGCCTTCATTCATTCCCTTGCCAATAACTTCAAGAGGGTGTCCTGGTGTACAGGTTACACTTTTCAAAAGGGTTTCAGCACCGAACCATCCTTTGTGAATATCATATTTTGCAAGCAGGTTCTTTGTACTTTCCATCAGAGCAAGGGTTTTATCCCTCATATCCTTACTGGTTGATGCGACAACAAATACTTTTTTATTTCCGCTTTCAAGAGTGAAAACCAGAACATCTGAAAAATCCTTAGCTCCGTACTGGTAGCTTTTCAGCTTGTCTTTCCAGATATAATCGGAAGGAAGCTTTTCAGTCAGTTTTTTACCGGCTTCAGTAGCAGGATCAACTATTGCCAGAACATTACCTGCAGCAATTGACTCGTTTAATTTCTGAAGTGAAGGTTGATCTAGAGTTGTGTATTGTTCCTTCAGGATACTATTCATAAATCCTTCCTGCATCGCAAGTCCCGGGATACCAAATTCAGTGGCAAGATCAATCCTGGTCTGTGCGATAGTATAATCCATTTTTGGACGGGAGATCTTATACAGATTGCCATAACGGATCTCGTCACGGAAGATGTTGTGCCAGTAATTTGTGTATCCGTTAAACTGGAACTGCTCAGTTACCATATTCTTGTCAGGCTGGAAGGTACCGTTGTATTTGAATCCGTCCAGAGTCTGTCCTGATGCTGTCATTATAGTTAATCCGACCAGCATGGCAGAAATGATTAGATAGTTTTTAATTGGTGTTTTCATGATTTATTATGTTTTGATACTTTAATTATATAAATACTGTCTTTTGTGTTTTTTGCCTTGCGCCCTGTGCCCTGTGCCTTCAAATTAAACCCACCCCTAGCCCCTCCCAGGAGGGGAACCTCCATACAATCCTTGTCTTGAGTCTTGGGTCTTGAATCTTTATCTTGTTGTTATGAGGTTTCTTTCCCGTAATGATTTTACTCCTTCCTGCCAGTTTCCGCCCTTACCCCAGAAATAGTATGTGAAGTACATAGTGCTTTTCTGGAAAATTGGTACCCATGGCTGAAATTCATGGCAATAAAAATGGGCATCCGCATTTCTCGGATGGTTCATGAACATGTGAAGGAAAAGTGGCGGTTTTACAGGAAATGCAGCTACAAAACTGATATCTTCCATCGTATCATAGCCGGCATCCCATCCTTCTTTAAGGTTAATGACTCTGCCGTAATATCTTTCCGGCAGCATCCGGTATTCCTTGAGTCCGTCAAGTTCCGGGGCAATAAATACATCTTCTGTCCAGTGCCTTTTTCCAAGTTCCAGAACCGGAACAGGTGCAATCATATTGGCTTCGGGATTTTTAAAAGTAACAGCAAAACGAACTTCCAGAAGTGGAGAGTTACCATATAATGTATAGGTTTTTTCAAGCTTGTTCCCATAGTAATCAGCTGTCATCCTTACCTGGAGAAAATCACCTTTTCCCTTAATCACCTCAGCTGTATATACTTTGTGTGTTTCCATGCTGGCCTGTCCGAGGAAATCTTCAAATCCTCCATAAGGATAGTATCCTCTTTTGCGGAATCTGCGTTTATCATCCTCTGGCTTTACAGGCCACTGCTTATACATTACATTATCGTTCTTCGATTTGACAATATATTCTATAACCCTTGCTCCGGTTGTGAGTAGTGTCAGTTTTACACTGTCATTTTCCATAATGTATTCATCAACTCCATCGGAGTTAAGATCAGTTATCGTAAGTTTTGGTGAACCTGTGGCAGCACCAACTCCCAGCTGACTTGTGGTCTCAACTCCCAATGCAGTAACTTTTACGTTATAACCTCCCTTTTCAAGTGAAAGATTAAAGGTGAGGTCCCTGAATGTGCCTGTTTCAATGCTGACTTCTTTGCTGTCAGTAAAAACGATCTTTTTCGGATCATTTTTGTCCGTAACGTCTACCTTAACAGTAGTGGCTGTCTGCCCTGTGAAATTATGGACTGTTACTGGGTAAACAACGGAAGGAGCATGACTATAAAGAAGATTATGAACAGAAATGGCAGGAGGGAGGTCAAGCATTGTAAGAGTGCTTTTCTTTTGGTTGTTCCATTTGTAGTGAACTGCAATAGGATTGGTAATTCCCATGGCTGAAGCTGATGGGTTTAGTTTTATTCTTACGTTCCTGTTACTGTTTGCAGTAAGATCTGCTTTTACGGTAAGATTATCTGCTGATTCAAGTTCAGGAGGCAGCACAATTTCAATATTTCCAGTTACAGCTTTAGGATATGTATTGGTAACATTAATATTAAGGTAATATCCATCTGTTGTAGCCTCAAGGTTTATTCTGTCGCCAAAATATTCTTCAAGATATTCCCTGTCGAGCAGCAGTAGCTGGAGTGCATTCCTGTAAAGCGCCGGGCCCATCATTTTCCCGCTTTCGGTTACTGCAACTTCACGACGATGCATTATTGCTTCCCACATCCTGTCTTTTGTAATAGGTTCTCCTTTTCCAAGAAACAGAACCATACAGGGGACTGTTCCCTTATCCAGAGTACCGGTATTTGTTATAAAGGGTACGTTTTCATTATCAACCTGTTCCTTGTTTGCCTCTGTTGCAATGTAGCCGTCATATTTAAACATATCGGATGCAGGATCATAGACTGGTCTGAAAGCATATCCATTCTTTTTATGAGCATAATTGATCATAAAATCAAGAGTGTACATGCTTTGCAGGAGCAAGCCTTCATAATTGTCACAACCGTATATAGCCTGAGGAGTGGTTGGTATATAATTCATTACTGTTCCTACATCGGCAACAACAGGAAGATTGACTTTCTTAAGCCATTCAATCAATTCCTGCTGTGCAAGTATGTCCATATATCCTATAAAGGTAAACCAGCTGTTGCCTTCATTCATTCCTTTGCCTATTATTTCCAGAGGATGTCCTGCAGTACAGGTAACACTTTTCAACAGTGTTTCAGCTCCGAACCACCCACGGTGAAGGTCATATTTATCAAGCAGATCTTTTGTGGTATTTATTAATGCCAGGATTTTATCTCTCAACTCCTTACTGACAGATGATATTACAAAAATCCTTTTTTCACCGTTTTCGAGTAAAAAAAGATTCACTTCAGTAAAGTCTTTCGCATTATACTGGTGACTTTTAAGCTTTTCTTTCCATTCATCTTTTAAAGGCAGTTTGCTGATGAGTTTTTTACCTGCTTCAGATGATGGATCTGTAAGTACAAGTAAAGTTTTGTCCGTACTTGTTAAATCAGTAAGCGATGGCTGATCAAGAATTGTGAATCCGGCACTGAACAGCTTGTTTAAAAAGCCCTCCTGCATCCTCAGACCAGGAATCTGCATATCATCAGCAATATCAATTCTCGCCTGTGCAATCGACATCTGTACATCAGGTATGGTTTGCTTGAACAGGTTTCCATATCTTATTTCATCACGGTAAATATCATGCCAGTAATTTGTGTACCCGTTGAACTGAAAGTCTGTCTTTACACTTCCTGCAGATGGATCGAATGTCCCTTTGTATACAAAATCACTGATGTTTTGTGAAAATGTTATATTGCAGAAAATGAGAATAATAACTGCATTTAATGTCACATGCTTCAAATATTTGCCTTTCATGTATTATCGTGTTTTTACGATTAATGATGATCAGTTACGGAAAATTATCCCGATAAGGTAAATTTATATAATTGGATTGGAAAAGAGGTTATCGGAACCTCTTTTTTAATTATAAATGTCCTTGTTTTTTACCCTGATGATGACAGAGCCACGGGTTGACCAGTCAAAATAGGAAATAAGTAATTCTTTACCAGCATAATGGATGGCAGGATAACAAAATGAACCATCCGGATTATCCTCAATAACCTGCCTGTTGATCCAGCTTTTTCCTTCATCTTCCGAACAGGCTATATTAAATGGTGTCCGCTTCTGATCTGTTCCATTGTCATTCCAGACCAGTAATAATTTACCTGAAAACGGTATTCTGGTTATTGAGGCAGGTGAGCATGGAGATTTGATGTTACCTGGTTCAACAGGACTCCATGATTCTCCCTGGTCTTTTGAATAGGAAAAATACTGAACTCCTGACATTGTTCTCAGATACATCATAATGTCGCCGTTCGAAAGTTCAACCAAACCAGGCTCCTGGGTCACAATCGATTCCGGATTAGTTACTTCCTGACTTGCTATCCAGCTTCTGCCATTATCGTCAGAATAATAATTCCAAATTCTTCCAATGCTGGCGAAGGTACTGTCTGCCGGACTTTTATGCAGAGATACCGGCATCATCAGCCTCCCATCCTTTAACTGAACGACACGGCTGTTATTCAGGACAAAATATCCATCCCTGTCAGTTATGCATTTTATCGGATCACTCCAGGTTAAAGTCTCGTCTTTTGATATTCTTAGCATGGGGATACAGTCGCTGTCAGAATTTTTCCTGAGATAGAATAAAGCAATCTCCCCGTTTTGAAGCCTTAGCAGGGATACAGACATTACATTCATTATTCCTTCCTGTTTCACTATTGTAACATCCTCAGTTGTCCATGTTTTGCCATTATCTGATGAATACCTGCCTGCAAGGAATGCATGGGCATGATCATCAGCTGAAGCTCCTGTATAATGGCTGTATATAAAAAGTATGCGACCATCTTTAAGAGTAATGAAATCACCTTCACTGTTTCTCGGATTGTCATTGCCTGTGTTCAGTTTAAGGACATATTCCTTTTCTAAAACTCTATTGTCAGTTGAATTAGTCCTGCATCCTGAAATGACCAGCTGAATAGTCATTATAAATAATGCGGTAACAAATATTACATTTCGGTAATCTTCCCATTTGTTAATTCTCATTTTTATTTCATTAATTACTGATTTTAGAAGTAAATATACCATTTTTTATAGAGAGAACTCAATACCTGAATTGCCAAACGATTCTCAGTGTTCTCTGTGTTTTTCCTTTGTGTTCTCTGTGGTTAATGGATTTAATTTTTATCTTTAATTGTCATTTGAAATCTGTGATTTGAATATGAAACGAAGAAATTTTATTAGCCTCTTGGGACTGGCTTATTTCGGGACTGCTTTTTCCGAAAACCTGGTCAAATATGCAGCTGGTAACAAGAACATTAAACCGGTTGAAGGCTCCTGGTTTGAATTTCAGCACCATAGCGTTGTTGAAGGAAAATACTGGGATCATGTACTGAAGTCTTTCACTGCCGACCAGTGGGACCTCAAGGTAAAAGAGATTGCAGATGCCGGTATTAAATATCTTGTTTTGCTTCATGTGGCAATTGACGGGAAAACATTTTACCCTTCCAAAACTCCTGCCTAAACATATTCTGGGCTGTGATGATCCTCTTGAAACAGTTCTTGCAGCTGCTGATAAATACGGCATTAAGTTCTTTATTAGCAATGATTTCTTTGGCGAATGGACAAATGTTGAGATGATGATGAAGGATAAGGGAATAAATTCCCTGAGATTCAAGGCAATGAATGAAATTGCAGAGAAGTATTCACATCATAAGAGTTTTTATGGCTGGTATTTCCCTAATGAAACAGCAGTTGATGGCTCTTTCCGTGATTTTTCATTGATTATGTCAATTCATGCTCGGCAGAAGCAAGAAGACTAACGCCATCCGGGAAAACCCTTATTGCTCCTTATGGAACACGGCTGGTAAACACAAACGAAAAGTTTACGGAACAGCTCAGACAACTGGATGTAAGCTTTATAGCATACCAGGATGAAGTCGGGGTTAATAAAACCCGTACAGATGAAAGTGCTGCCTTTTTTGAAAAGCTCAGCAAGTCACACTCAAAAGCCGGAAGATCAAAAATATGGGCAGATGTAGAATTCTTTAAGTTTGAAGGCGATACCTATAAAAGTGCTCTGATTCCAGCCCCATGGGAAAGAGTTATCAAACAGCTTGAAGCTGTCTCTCCCTTCGTGGAAAAGATTTTCATTTACCAGTACATCGGAATAGTAAACAAACCCGGGACAGATATATTCGCCGGTCATCCTGATTCAGCCGTTCTCTATGAAAAAATATTCGGAAAGAAATGAAATATATATCCATCATTTTATTATTTGTTATGATATCCTGCAAAGAACCTCAGGAGAAAATAACTGATACTGTTTTTTGCACACATAATGTTGTCCTGGATGAAGAAGGAAAGATAATTCCATGGTTTACTCCTCGGGAACATGCCTATGACAATTTTCTGGATCTTCGATGGGATTTTATTAAGAACAGAGTCCCGTTATCCCCGGGTCCTGATCCACGATCAAGGTATCCTCAATATTATTTTTATTGTGCTTTCAAAGTCAGAAATGATTCTATCCTTCCTGATACCTGGATGAATGATATCGGTGAGAAAATACCTAACTGGTTCGAAAATGCAAGACTCTATTACGCCTATACAGGTGACACAAGTGTAATGACTATAATGCGAGATTTTATTGATTATACAATAATTCATGGTACCGGTTCTTCAGGATTTGCCTGGCCGGGTTTCCCTTATACAACAACAAACGCAGGAGACACTTTATTCCGTGGATTTGATTCCGCAGGAAGACTTGCATTGCATGAGATACAGGTTGACCATGCAGGAGAAATGGGCTTAACTTATTTCAGAATGTACCAGTATTCAGGGGATAATAAATATCTCACTGAGGCATTGCATGTTGCTGATATTCTGGCTTCAAAGGTAAAGGATGGAAGTAAGGATGAGTCTGTTCTGCCTTACAGGGTTGTTATGGAAGATGGCAGGGTTACAGCTCCTTATGGAGCAAACTGGACAGGTTGTTATATGCTTTTTGAGAGTTTGATAAGGGCAGGTTTGGGCGATACCTCTTTGTACATTCCAGCAAGGGATAAAACAAATGATTTTTTGCTTGAGTATCCCATGAAAACCGGTTACTGGACTGACGGACATACTGATACTGATGTAAAGAGCAATACCTATAAAAGCAACCTTAGTGCCAGCAATATGACCCTTTGTCTTTTTGATTATCCCGAACTCGATCCTGAGTGGGAAAGAGACATACCAAATCTTATCAGGTGGACTGAAGACAATTTTGTTTTCCGCACGTCACCCGGAGAGCCTTCAACTATGTGGGGTGCGAACATTGTCGGGGAACAGGATACTTTCAACTTCAAGATGGATTACCAGACAGCCCGTTATGCAGCAGCCTGTGCAAGATGGTATGCAGTTTCAGGTGATGAATCCTTTAAGGAAAAAGCATACCGCTCACTTAACTGGGTCACTTATTGCAATGATTCAACCGGTATGGCATTCGAAAGTCCTGTTAGTAAAGGGATTTTAAGCTGGTGGTCAGATTGTTACGGAGAATGTCCGAGGATGTTCTACCATGCATTTGCCGGTGTCCCTGAATGGGCTCCTCCGCGAGAGGACCATATCCTGTATTCAGAGGGTATACTGAGAGATGTCCAATATGCTGAAAGGCATATTAAATATACAGCATCAGCAGAAAATGGCGTTGAGTACCTGAGATTATCATTTAAACCTGGTAGTATTACTATAAACGGTAATAAAATAAAGGCAAGTAAAATTATAAAACCTGATACATACCTTATCAGAAAACTTGGCAATGGTGATTACTCTATAATAGTTGGACATAGCAAAAGCTGTAAAGTGGATATTACAGGATAACGATTAGAAAACTATCACAGGCATTAAATATGTTTAATTATGGATAAGGCATTTTTTCCGGATAAAAGATTCCTGGTACTCTTCCTTGGGTGTTTTATTTTTATTTCAATACATGCTCAGAATGAAGTGTATCCGTTTAGTGTAGATGGCGGAACTAAACGCCAGGTCATGGATGGCTTTGGTGTAAATATCTGTGCTGCATGGTGGTATAACGGAGAGTACAGGGATTCAAAAATCGTCCAGCCAGCTATTGACCTCCTCATCGATTCGCTTAGTGCAACTATTTTCAGGGTTGTAATTGAGGAAATTGACTGGGAAGCTGTAAATGACGACAATGATGCCGGTAATTTTAACTGGACATATTATAATAAAATATTTTCATCGGCAAGATTTCAGAGTGTATGGAATAGTATGCGTTATCTTAATCAGAGGGGAATAGATGATGGGTTGATTATCAGCTTTATGGGAGGACCTCCAGCTGCCAGTCCTCTGGCTCCCCCTGATCCTGTAAAAAGCTGGATGGGTAATACTAATTATTCCGTGAGTATTGAAATGGAGGATGAATTTGTGGAATCGATTGCTGCATTGTTGTATTATGCAAGGCACAATGCCAATATCAGGTTCAGCAATGTATCTCCGATGAATGAAACTGATATAACCACAAGCACTAAAAGTGAAAAGCATCCTAACGGGATTGTTGAAGGTCCTGATATGCCGGATGCTGTTCAGTTTGTCAGGGTAATTAAAAAACTTGCCCTGAAGCTCGATAAAATCGGAATGAGTGATATCCGTTTTGTTACTCCTGATGCAGCAGGTGATAAGCTGTTCAACGCCGTTTGTAATGAAATGACAGGTGATAAATACCTTATGAGCAAACTTTCTCACTGGGGAGTTCATCAGTATGGGAATGATGCAGATAACTATAAGAAAATTGTTGACAGACCTGAAAATACAAATAAGTCATACTGGGTCACAGAAACTGCAGGGATAAAAAACCTGATGGGACAACTTGATGATAATGCTTCATCTCACTTATTCTGGGATGGATTTGATTGTGTATATCAGCACGGAATTAGGAATGGTTATGGCAATAAACCGCCAAATGACTGGGTTTTCTGGGAGGGTGAACAGGGAAAACCTTTGATAGCCTTAAATGAATCTGACATGAATTGGACACCCCGTAAACCATTTTATGAGTTTGCGCAATTATTTCGATTCATAAGACCCGGTGCAACTAATATTGAGACAGTTTTTACAGATAAGAAACTGCCGGTTCATGCATGGATAAATAAAAGCGGTCAATTGGTGATTGTAGGTTCAATAGTGGAAATAAGACCATACAGTACGAAGGTACTTTGAATAATCTTCCTGTATTTAAAGAATTCGAATTGATTATAACGACTCCGGAAACAAACCTCCTGAAAAGCCACAGTCTGAAAATTAATGAGAACAGAATTTATGCTGAAATTCCTGCAAACAGCATTTTTACAATTACAGGTTTGCCAGCGGGATCGCTTGCTGAACAGAATAATTTTAAACCTGAGCCTGATGATTGGTATGCAGGTGATATACATGTACACAGGAATTGCGGGGATGTAACACCTGTTTTTTCTGAGGCAGAACTTGTGAGCATGATGGAAACCAACGATCTTGCTGTTGTTACTTTGCTTGCAGATATGGGTAATGGTGAAGTACAGGACAATAAGACTGATCTTCCAAAGGTAAACGGGCTGGATGCCGTTCAGTCAAAACCCGGCCGGATTGTACACTGGGATGCAGAATGGCATTTTGACCCGGCCGGAGTGACTTTTGAAAATAAAGCTCTTGGAGGACATGTAATGTTCCTGGGGCTTAAGGAGGCTCATACAATTTGGGATGAATCTACATATAAGATACTTGAATGGGGAAAAAAACAGAATGCAATATCAGGCTTCGTCCACATGCAATATCTTAATGATTCAATTCAGAATGACCTTAATTGTTGTATTCCGATCGATTTTCCTGTTGAAACAGCCCTGGGAAATGTTGATTTTCTGTCGGAGGATGTGTGGCTGAACGATGCATCAGTAAATGCTTATTATAAGATTCTGAATTGCGGATTCCGCCCTGGATGGGCTGCCGGAACTGATTTTCCATGCAATAACGGCAGACCATTGGGCTCATTATTGACTTATGTGCAGGTGAAGGATAAACCTTTTACATACAGGAAATGGATTGAGGAATTAAAAACGGAAGAACAGTTGTAACTACCAATGGTCATATTGAGTTCCTCGATCTTAAAGTAAATGAAACCTTCACTCCGGGTGATGAAATAAGCCTTAAGAAAAAGAGCAAAGTAAATGTTAGTGTAACATGGACATCAAAAACTGATCAGACCGGACATATTGAAATAATTTGCAATGGAAAAGTAGTGGCTCGATATGATGGGAATTCAAAACCCGGTTCTCCTGTTAATTTTTTAACAGAAGTACCAGTTACTCAGAGCAGCTGGATTTGTGCCAGGCGAATGGATGAAAGAGGCCATCAGTCTCATACATCTCCCGTTTATGTAATGCTTGGTAATAAGCCTGTCAGGTCAAGTGCGAAAGATGCCGAATACTTTGTCAGATGGATTGACAATATCCTGAAGAATATCGCTCCAGGAGGATCATGGAATCAATATTTTACTCATGATCTGGATGTTGTACAGGCTAGATATAAGAAGGCAAAAGGTGTGTATGAAAAAATAGCACTCGAAGCCTCCGGAGGGCAATGAGTAAGTTGGCAATCGATAATATTAAAAATTTGCTTCCATGGTCACCCCTCTTTGCGAAGCAGAGAGGGGACGGGGGTGAGTTCATGATGTTACAGGGCATAAATATAATGACGTTTACAAAACATGTAAGAACTGAAATGAATCAGGGTAAGTGCATATTTCGAAAGATATTTCTTCTGCAAGGCCTCCTTATGCTTTTAACTGCAATGAGCTGTTCAAGGCAAAGTTCAGTTGCTCCAATACTGGTATTAGCCTCAGAGAATGGTTTCGGAACCTACACCGGGGAGATATTAAGAGCAGAAGGTTTCAATGAATACGATATTATATCCGTTACCGACAATAAAATAACAGAGTCATATTTAAGTCATTATGATGTTATTCTGCTTGCTCAGCCAGATATTGATACGGATAAAACTGAATCCCTGAAGAATTATGTTCTGAAAGGAGGGAATCTTATAGCAATACGTCCCGATACATCATTATCCGGATTATTTGGGATTGTACCCCTGGGAGGAAAGATATCGGAAGGTTACATCGGTATTGACACTGAATCAGCAGAGGGAAGGGGGCTTGCTTCTGAATCTCTGCAGCTTCATACCGATGCTGATAAATACTTACTGGATGGCGCCATAGCAATTGCCTATTTGTTATCTGATAGCACAGTGGTTAGTAAATACCCAGCACTGGTTTCATTCGAATATGGTAGGGGTCATTCTTACGCATTCACTTTTAACCTGAATGAGAATATTGTATATACACGTCAGGGCAATCCTTCATTTGCCGGCCTGGAAAAGGATGGAATAAACGGATTACGTGCAATGGACCTGTTTACAGATGGGTGGTTAGACCCATCCAAAAACACTCTGAATCAGGCAGATCTGCAAATGAATCTGCTGACTCACTGTATTGAGAATATGGCAGGATACAGGAAACCTTTGCCAAGATTATGGTATTTCCCCGATACACTTAAATCCCTTGTAACATTAACCAATGACGGAGAGTACAGGAGTGAGGCGGATTTTGAAACCCAGTTCTCTGACATTGATTCTGCAGGTGCTTCCATGACTTTATATGTTATGGAAACGAATAAGGTTTCCAGAGACTGGACAGATAAATGGACCTCAGAAGGATTTGAAATTTCGGGTCATCCTGATGACACAAGGGAAGCAGGAAAACCTGTCTGGTCTAACATGGATAGTCTACTTGGAATGAAAAAAAAGGAGATAAGCGATTTGTATGGTATTAAAATGAAAACCATTGTAAATCACTGGTTTGTATGGTGCGGGACTGATTCAGCAGGTAAGCCTGAGTTTTCTGCTCAGGCAGCGATTGAAGCAAAACATGGTCTTGGAATGGATATAAACTATGCACATTATGATAATGGATCAAACCAGGGTCATTTTCTTGGGGAACCCGGATATAACCAGGGTAACTTCACTGGCAGCGGATTGGTCATGAAGTTCGCAACAGGCAAAGGTAAAATACTTGATATATTTCAGCATCTTAATAATGTATATGACCAGCAATACAACGAAAATCATGATCCTGAAGGATTTTTCAACTGCTTCAAAGGTTTGCTTGACAGAAGCCTGAACGGCGAAGCATACTCTTTTATCAGCATTAAATCTCATAATGATGAATATTACTTTTCAAAAGAGCCTCTGCTGAAAAGGATTGACTATGCCCACAGCAAAGGTATTCCTGTTTGGACCGCTGAAAAACTTTATGATTTTGTCAGGTTGAGAGATGAAGCAAAATTCTCTGATATCCTATGGAAAAATAACAGGCTATCCTTTCTCATCAGCTCCTCAAAAGACCATTCTTCTGATCTTTCAGTTATGATACCTTATTCATATAATAATATGACCATAAAAGAAATATCATTTGATGGACAGAAGAGCAATTATAGTGTTCGAAAAGTAAAAGGATATCAGTATGCTTTTATTCTGGTACAACCAGATTCAATTCACTCAATAACAGCACAATATTCCATAATTAAGCATTAACCATTAACAACCAATCTTATGTCCGCATTTAAGGATGACCTGACACTATTCACCTTCATAAAAGAGAACCTCTACGTCGCAGCTGTTTGCGATATCCTTGACGAACTTGGATACCGCAATCAGGCAATGCACCAGAGATTAAGGCCACTACTTCCTGATCCTGAGAACTGCGGCTTTATCGGACGGGCAAGAACAATCCGATGGATGGAGACTGACTATGTGGTTGAAGAGGATCCGTATGGTCTCGAGATTGAAGCAATGGATTCGCTGAATTCCGGAGACGTTGTTGTTCATTCAACCGATTACAGTGGGACCAATGCACCATGGGGTGAGCTTATGAGTACTATTTCCATGAAAAAAGGAGTTGCCGGTTGTGTATGTGACAGTCAGATACGAGATTGTATCAGGATCATGAAAATGAAATTTCCAGTATTTTATACAGGTATAAGACCACTTGACTCAAAAGGACGTGCCAGGGTTCAGGCTTATGATGTTCCTGTCCGCTGTGGTGAGGTTGTAGTTTTCCCCGGAGATATAGTATATGCAGATTTTGATGGAATTGTTGTTGTCCCGCAGGCAGTTGAACATGATGTATTCATTAAGGCACAGGAAAAGGTGAATAGTGAAAATCTTACCCGTAAAGAGCTTCTTAAAGGAAAGTCACTCAGGGAGGTATATAATAAGTATAAAGCACTTTAATTGTATAGAAATGAAGCTGAAGAATCGTGTAGTTGTTGTAACAGGCTCCGGATCAGGTATTGGAAGATCCTGTGCAATTGAATTTGCAAAAGAAGGTGCCAGAGTTGTTGTCGCTGATATTAACCTTCAGGGTGCTGAGGAAACAGTCAGACAAATAAGGGAATCCGGTGGTGATTCCATTCCTTTCAGAACTGATGTTTCAGATCCTGATTCGGTTATTAAACTGGTTGATTTCACAATTAAACATGGTCAAAATTGATGCCCTGATCAACAATGCTGCAATACAGATTAATAAAACTGTAGCTGATATTACATTTGAAGAATGGAATCAGCAGATGTCTGTAAATGTAGGAGGGATATTTCTTTGTTCAAAATACTTTTTGCCTTATCTCCGCAAAACAAAAGGAAACATTGTCAATATGTCTTCAGTGAATGGCTTCTTTGTTGAACCGATGTGTGCAGGATATTGCACAACTAAAGCTGCAATAATCGGTCTGACCAAAGCAATGGCAATTGATCATGGAAATGAGGGAATAAGAGTCAACTGCATTTGCCCGGGGTACATTGATGCCGGCCTGGCTGAAGGATATTTTCAGAGTCAGCCTGATCCTGTACAGGCTCGTCAGGATGCCGGAAAGCTACATGCCTTATGGCGCATAGGTAAGCCTGAAGAAGTAGGCAGAGTGGCTGTTTTTCTGGCAAGTGATGATGCCTCATTTATGACAGGAGCATCAGTCGTTGTGGATGGAGGTTTTGGTTCGGGACTACCGCCAAAATAGTTTAATTAGAAAACAAAAGGAAAAATGAAGATTACTGATGTTAAAGCCATTGTTCTACGGTTGCCTGAAATCTCATCTGCAGCTGATGGAACACAGGACGATCTGATAATAGTTGTTGAAACAGATGAAGGGATAACCGGCTACGGAGAGGTTGATACTGCACCTAATGTGGGTAAAGCTATTGTTGAAGCATATATGTCACACGGTACATGTTATGGTTTGCGTGAGATAGTAATTGGCTCCGATCCGTTTGACCATGAACAGATCTGGAATGAGATGTGGGCTAAAACATATTATTACGGGAGGTTTGGTCCGGTTATTCATGTGATGAGCGGCATTGACATGGCGTTATGGGATATTATGGGTAAATCTGCAGGAAAACCCGTTCATAAGCTTTTGGGAGGCAGTTATGCCAAAAAGGTACGCCCTTATGCCAGTGCCCTGATGCCTGATACTGCTGACGATGTAAAAAGGATGACTGAGAAATATGTTTCTCTTGGATATCCTGCAATAAAATTTGGCTGGGGACCTCTGGGCTATGATGTTAAATTTGATTTTAAGCTGGTTGAAACAGTTCGTAAAACTGCCGGTGACAAAATCGATATAATGATTGATATCGGCAAAAGATACCGGCTGAAGCAAGCTGTATACATGGCAAAAGCACTTGAACAGCTGGATGTTTACTGGCTTGAGGAACCTCTACCTGCTGAAGATTATGAAGGTTACAAAAGGCTCACCGAATCTACATCACTAAGGATTGCCACAGGTGAAGAGGAGAGTGGAAGGCTTGCTTTCGCGAGGTTGATCAATGAATCGCATGTTGATGTTATACAGCCTGATATCTCCCGCTGTGGAGGACTTACGGAAGCCAAAAAGATAGCTGTAATGGCAGCAGATAATAACATTATGCTGGTGCCTCATGCCTTTAAAACCGGAATACTTGTTGCAGCCAGTATCCAGTTTATTGCTTCACTGCAGCATGTTCCCTATCTTGAATTTTCAGTTACGGAATCAGCAATTAGAAAAGAGCTTCTTCTGAAACCATTTGTACAGAAGAATGGATACATTGATGTTCCTGATGGCCCTGGTCTTGGAATTGAGCTTAATCCGGAAGTTATCAGAAAATATGGAGTTAATTTAATATAACACAAACAGACATGTTCAGAACTCTTCTTTCAATAGTCTTATTAATAGTGCTTGCCTGCAGTAACCTTGGTGCACAAAATGAACTCGATGTGGTTAAGAACAGCTGGCTGCAATACAGTGATATTCAGAATTCACTCTATCATCACCTTGCAGATCAGGCTATTGACCTGCTTGCTAAAAGGTCTGCTGAAATCAAAAACATTAATACCCTCCAGGAGTGGCAGAAGAGACAGGATTATATCAGAACTACCCTGACCGAGATCGTCGGACCATTCCCGGAAAAAACTCCCCTGAATGCAAAGATTGTAAGGACAATTGAAAAGGAAAAATTCCGTGTTGAACATATCATATTTGAGTCACAGCCCGGATTTTATGTAACCTCTTCATTGTATATCCCCAAGGGCCTTTCAAAAAAGGCAAAGGCCCCAGCTATTATTTATTGCAGCGGCCATTCTGAGGATGGATACAGGAGTCCTGTTTATCAGTATGTAATAACAAATCTTGTTTTAAAGGGATTTGTTGTTTTTGCATTCGATCCGGTCGGACAGGGAGAAAGGCTTGAATATTATGATAAGGAAAAGGGAAAATCCACAGCAGGAGGACCTACAAAGGAACATTCCTATCCGGGTAACCAGGCATTTATTACAGGAAGCTCACAGGCCCGTTATATGATCTGGGACGGTATCAGGGCAATTGATTATCTGGTAACCAGAAAAGAGGTAGACCCTTCAAGAATAGGTATTACCGGAAGGTCTGGCGGGGGAACCCAATCATCTTACATTGCTGCATTTGATGACCGTATTTATGCCTCTGCACCTGAATGCTACATCACTACTTTTACAAGACTTCTTCAGACCATGGGTAATCAGGATGCGGAACAGAATTTTCCCCGTTTTATTGAGAAGGACCTTGATTTGCCCGATCTCCTTTCTGTAAGGGCTCCAAAACCATCTCTGATGATAACCACAACAAGGGACATATTCAGCATACAGGGTGCCAGGGAAGCAGAGGCTGAAGTAAACAGGATTTATGAATCATTCGGAAAAAAAGAAAATTTCGGAAGGGCAGAGGACGATACAAGTCATGCCTCCACACTCAAAAACAGGGAGGCGATGTATGCTTTCTTTCAAAAACATCTGAATAATCCGGGAGATTCTAAAGATCAGATTGTTAATTTATTAACAAAAGATGAACTGAGAGTTACCTCTGATGGACAGATCTCAACTTCACTTGGAGGTGAAACTGTTTTCAGCCTTAACAGGAAAGACGCACTGAAGATAATTGCCAAAAGAGAGTTATTTCTGAACGAGAATAAGTCGAAAGCTGATGTGGTTCTTAATTCTGCCAGGAAGTTATCAGGATACATTGAGCCTGATAAAAATGATATGCCGGTTTTCTCCGGGAGATTTAAAAAAGACGGCATTTCAATTGAAAAATATTATGTAAAGGGTGAAGGTGACTATGTAATTCCATATATCCTCACAGTACCAGCTAAATTCAACGGGAAGGCAATTATCTACCTTGATCCGGATGGCAAATCAGTTGAATCAAAAGCCGGTGGAAAAATAGAATGGCTCGTTAAACAGGGTTTTATGGTGCTTGCTCCGGATCTGATCGGAATGGGAGAAACAGGTCCTGGTATTTTCCAGGGTGATGCATACATCGATGGTGAATCGCATAACCTGTGGTATGCTTCCATCGTGATCGGGAGAAGCATTGTCGGAATCAGGGCTGCCGATGTCTCAAAACTTGTCGGTTTGCTTAAACAGGAAGTTTCTGTTAAGGAAATTATCGGTATTGCTGAAAAAGAACTTTCACCTGTCCTTCTTCACGCCGCTGCATTTGATAAAAGCATTTCAGCTATTGCGCTTCTTGAACCATATTCATCCTACAGATCACTTGTCCTGAACCATTTCTATAAATCATCCAATATATCGGGCGCTGTTCCGGCAGTTCTGGCAGGTTATGATCTTCCTCTTCTTGCAGGATCACTGGCTCCGAGAAGACTTCTGATTGCCGGACCAACTGATGGCAATGGAAAATCTGAAAATCCGGAAATGATAAATGAAGATATGAATGTTATAAAACAGCTTTATAAGGAAAACAATGCTGAAAAGGCTTTTAACCTGAAACCGGTAAATTCTGACTGGAAATTTGAATCTTTAATGAAGGAGTGGATCCAATGATTACAATGCATTATTTCAGAAAAACCTTGTTTGTTATTCTGTTGATTACAGGAGGATTTATTTTGAGAGGTCAGAATAAATCTCCTGAAATTAAGTTTGTGGATTATTATTTTGAAAACGGCTCTCCGCTTAACTGGAAAATCGTAAATGACACTCTTGTAATTTCTCTTTTGCCTGATTATCAAAGAGAAACATTGAACAGGCAGACTGATCACTGGTATTTTAAAATTATTACTAATAAGGGTACCAGAATAAAACTGACTATTGAAAAGATGGTCCCGGATGTATATAACGGCAAGCCTGCAACAGACTGGTGGAATTACAGGACAGGTATCCCATGCTATGTTTCATATGATAATAAAAACTGGAAGGCACTAAAGACATCAACTTTACCCGGGCGGGAACTTTATCTGGAACTTATACCTGAGGCGGATGAAATTTACCTGGCCCGGCTTCCTGTTTATACTACTGCCGATCTTAAATCCCTTTTGGACAGAACTAAAGGAAGAAAAGGTATTGAGGTAATTGATATTGGTAAAACAGTTGAAAAAAGGCCACTGGAGATTATAAGATTGGGCGATCCTTCTGCTAAGTTCCAGATAGTTATCCGGGCAAGGGCACACCCATGGGAGCCTGGAGGTAATTGGGTAGTAGAGGGACTTATTGATGAATTTATCAGGGAATACGGGAAAAATGCAATGAATAATTTCTGCTTTTCAATTCTTCCTATGGCCAACAAAGATGGAGTTGTCAGGGGAATGACCCGGTTCAATGTTGCAGGAATGGATCTTAACAGGGCATGGGATAAAGCTCCGGATTCATTGTTGTGCCCTGAGAACTATGTGTTTGTGAATTATATTACCAGTCTTATAATAAAAGGTACTCCTCCGGTACTTGTAATTGACCTGCATAATGATGATAAAGGTGATGTGCATCTTACAAATCGGGACAGGAATGACATTCAGTATAAGCAGAATATGGAAAGATTTGAAAAACTGATGCGTCAGCATACCTCTTTTTCTGAATCATTCAGATATATATGGAATGATAACGGGCAACCTGTTGTATGGACAATTAATAACGGATTATATAATCGTTATGGATTAGAATCATTTGTATATGAGCTGAATGCAAACTGGATATCAGGTTTGGGCAGAATCCCCTCTGCAGAGGAATGGAAGGATACAGGTAAAGGGCTTTTGCATGTATTACTGGACTATTATTAGTCTGGTGAATACAGGCAATTATCATTTTTCATTAATAAAATCTGAAATAAGTCCGGCTTTAATTTTTGTTAAAAACTTAGAGAAAGTGATTACATTTATTCTTTCTATAAAAGGGAAACTTACTATATGAAGAAAGCAGCTATTATCGGTTTTGGTTACATGGGAATGACTCATGCTCTGAGTATATTGAAAATTAAAGAGTTGAAATTATCGGCTATTGTTGAACGCGATCTTTCAGTAATTGATAAAAACCTTCACTCTGCTATTGGAAACATATCTGTTGGAAACCTTAATGCTGATGAGTTATCGGAAGCCAGCCGTTATGCTGATCTTGATGAGTGTCTTCGTAAGGAAGATTTTGAAATTGCTGTAATATGCACACATGTGAATACGCATTATGATCTGACAAAGAAGATGTTGCAGAATAATAAACATGTCTTTCTTGAAAAGCCATTATGCATTGATCCGGTTAAGGCAAAAGAACTAATAGACCTTGCTGAATCGAAAAAGAAACTTCTGATGATTGGCCATGTTGTCAGATTCATGTCTCCATATCAGAAGCTTAAACAATGGATTGATTCCGGAGAATTTGGCGATCTTAATTTTCTTTCTCTCACAAGGTTTTGCGGACTCCCCGGGTGGGGGCAATGGAAAGAGAAGGATGTTAAGGATCTTTCAGGCGGCGCACTTTTCGATCTCGTTATTCATGATATCGATTTTGCTGCCTCAGTAGTTGGACTCCCTGCGAAAATTGATTCTTTTTATCTGCCGGGTGAATATAGTAAACAAGACTTTATCAGTGCATTATGGAGTTTTGGTGATAAAAAACTTCATGTTAAGATAGAAGGGGGATTTACATTTCATAAGAGTTTTCCGTTTCAGGCAGGCTATATGGCCCAGTTTGAAAAAGCCAGCATAGTTTTTTCAACTATTAACGGCGATGTAATCAAAATAGCAGATGATACCTCTGTCCGGGAGGTTCCTGCTGGTGATGCCGGCGCAGGATATTTTAATGAGATGAAATATTTCGCAGAATGTCTGACTCATGGAACTAACCCGGAACTTTGCTCTCCGGTTTCATCACTTCAGGCAATTGAATTATGCTATAAACATTTATAAAAATATATTATTATGAAAAGCAGTCTTGCTATAAATGGTGGACAAAAAACAATTGATAAGGATTTCAACTGGCCATTATTCGATGAAACCGAAGTAAATGCTGTAGCAGATGTTGTCAGAAGTGGAAAATGGGGGAATCCAGATTGCGGAGACCTTATTAAATCCTTTGAAGATGAATTTGCTGCATTCTGCGGGACAAAGTATGCCCTCACCTGTGTCAACGGATCAGTTGCATTGCGTCTTGCTTTGATCGCCTGTGGTGTAAAGCCAGGTGATGAAGTAATTATTCCTCCCTACACTTTTATTGCTACATCAACAATTGTTCTGGAAGCAAATTGTGTCCCTGTCTTTGTCGATATTGATCCTGAAACATATAATCTGGATCCGCTAAAGATTGAAGCAGCAATAACAAAACGTACCAGGGCAATAATCCCTGTCCATTTTGCCGGACAGGCATGCGATATGGACAAAATAATGGCTATAGCTAAGAAGCATAACCTTAAAGTTATTGAAGATGCATGTCATGGACACGGAGCTGAATACAAGGGTAAAAAGCTTGGAAGCATAGGCGATGCAGGCTGCTTCAGTTTCCAGTCATCAAAAAATCTTACCTGCGGAGAGGGGGGAATGGTAATAACAAATGATGAGAAACTCTTTGACATGATGAACTCTCTCCGGAATGTCGGAAGGGTAAAAGGAGGACAATGGTATGAGCATCATTATCTGGGTTGCAATTACAGAATGACACAGCTTCAGGTTGCTATACTTGCCGTACAAATAAAGAATCTCGCTGATCAGACAAGAAAGAGACATGAAAATGGCACTTATCTCAATTCACTTCTTTCAAAAATAAAGGGTATTAATCCTCTTGGAAGAGGAGTGGGAGAGACTCTGCATAGTTATCATATCTATATATTCAGGTATGATAAATCTGAATTCAATAACCTCTCTAAACCTGAATTTGCGAAAATGCTTGTTGCTGAAGGTGTTCCGTGTTTTATGGGATATCCGCAGCCATTATACAAGCAGCCTTTATTTCAGAAGAAGAACTTCATGTGCTATGCTATTCCTGATTATGTTGATTATACAAAAGTGCATTGTCCCGTAACAGAAAATGCCTGCTATGAGGAGGCTGTATGGATTTTGCAACACGGCATGCTCGGACCTAAAGAGGACATGGATAAATTTGCCGAAGCAATACTGAAAATTCAAAAAGCAGTTTCAGCTTAAAGTATTTGAAGTATTGCCGTCGACCTAAGTAAAGTTTTGTAAGTGTATTGAATAGTACAAGTTTCCCCTCCTTTTGAAGGAGGGGTGGCCGCAGCACAAGGGTTATAATAGTATTGCACAGCCTATATGCGGCCGGGGTGGTTGATTTTAATAGGGTTATTCTTTCTTTATATGATTACTTATATTGACTGATGTTTCAAATATTCAGGGCCCCTATAATCAAATCTGTTTTCTAATCTTAAAACATTTGCAGAATTATATCTATACCTAAGTTAGACACAAGCAATCATAATGCAAAACTAATTGCATAGTTGCATTATTAATAAATTAGTTATAACTTTAGGTGTCTTAAACTGTTATATATGAAGGAAAAAATCTCAGTCTTAGCCTTCCTGATTCTTATCGGATGTTCAAAACATCAAGAACGTACTCTTGATTTGAAACTAAATGATTCTGCCTACATTAAACTGATAGTAATAAACTGTTCGGATACATTCGAATTCTCTTATAAAACCTCTCCAATGCTTCCGAGGGGATGCGTAATGAAAAATATTAAGATCACTCATGATTCCATTTACTATTTTAAACATAAGACAACAAAACCTGATTTTATTGACTTAACCTTAAGAAAGAATTTTCAGACCTATGTAATTCCCGGGGATACACTTGCAATTGTTGCAAATTTAGATTCAAATATAGCTGATGATGATGTTATTAATATTGATGGTGAATTTGGTGAAATTATGAAGTTCTTTTCAAAAAAGCATGAAAAATTGGGATATTGGAGTATTAGTTATCCTTTAACCAATTTTTCAAATATATCATATCCGATTGAAAAGGCAATTTCACTTAGCGATTCCTTATTCAAATCTGAAATGGAATTTTTAAATCATTATGAAAGTACTTATAATATACCTTCTTGGTTTTATGAAACTATGAAAGCGGATATTAAATATCATAAGGTTTTCATGCGACCATCCCTAATTATGTACCGTAAATTCTTTTTTAAAGAAAATATATCCAATCCGGATACATATTACACTTTTAATAAGATTAGCTTTAATAATCCAAAAGCAAAATTATCTGAATATTATTACCAGTGTATTGATACCTATCTATGGGTAAACCGTCAACAGGGACTGGAAGGTAAACATGGGATAGACAGAGGACTTCCCTTATTTGAAAGATCTATCCCTGAAGCAAAGGAAATTTTAAAAGGAGAAATACTTGAATATTATTTTGCCTGGAAGACTTCAGAATCATTTGCAGTATGCAGAAATATAAATGAATTTACCAGAGTTGATTCGCTATATAGTACCTTGAAGCCTCTATTTGAAAATGAAGAGATAATTAAAATAATAAATAACCAAAGAGACTATATGGCAGAATACTTCGAATCATTGAAAAATAATCCTTTCTCAAATATTAAAATCATTCCTGCTGATAACTAATTAATGCCAGTTCTTACACGGACAATTATTTATTTTTTTGTATAAAGAGGTTTCTGTTAACTTTAGTAATTAAGTTAGAAAAATTGAATAATCAACCACCCCGGCCGGGAATTGAACCTTGTAATATATAGATTATCAATTACCCCGGCCACCCCTCCTTCAAAAGGAGGGAAACTTTTACCATCTTAACTTCATAAAATAAATTGGTTGATAGATAAGGTGTGTGTGGTCTTACTTTCTTCTGATCTTATGTCCCTTCAAAGCATAAAATAAAATGTAGAAATATATCGGAAGTACTATCCAGTAAGCTGATTTTGCGGTAAAAACATCGGCTAATCGGCCATAAAGCAATGGAATTATAGCAGCTCCTGAAATCGCCATTACCATAATCGATGAACCGATTTTTGTGAACCGGCCCAGTTCTGTAATTGCCAATGGCCATATAGACGGCCACATCAATGAATTAGCCAACCCCAGTAATGCAATGAACATTACTGAAATAAATCCTCCTGTCATGATTGCTGAAAGGGCAAAGATAAGTCCCATAACAGATGATATGACCAGTGCTTTGTTTTGTGTTACATATCTGGGAATTGCAATTATCCCGATAACATACCCGACAAGCATTGCAAAAATTGTAAATGAGGAGAAGAATTTTGCGGTAGCCAGCGGTATATCAAGGTATACGCCATAACTGATAATTGTATTGCCGGCAATAACCTCAACTCCTGTGTACAGAAAAATCGCTGCTACGCCCAGCAGGAGATGGGGAAACTGGAAAATATTGGTTTTGTTTGTAGTTTCCTCTGCTGACATTGCATTTTCCTCTTCTGCATTTATATCCGGGAGATTAGAATAGTATAGAAAAACTGCCAGCAGAACAAGTGAGAAAGTAATAAAAAGATAGGGGATTATAACCCTTTCAGCAAGCAGATTTAGCTCAGTGTTTTTCAGTTCAGGAGTCATTGTTGCCACCTTTTCAACAAGCTCATCAGCGCCTTCGAGAGTTATAAAACCGAGAATGGCAGGAGCAAGAACACCGGCAACTCCATTGCAAATTCCCATTATACTGATTCTCTTTGCTGCACTCTCAATAGGTCCAATTATTGTAACATAAGGATTTGATGCTGTCTGAAGCAAGGCCATTCCTGCACCCTGAATAAACAATCCTGTAAGGAATAGTCCATATGTCCTGGTAAGTGCAGCAGGAATGAATATAAGTGATCCAACAGCCATTGTTATGAGTCCGATTGTCATGCCTTTTTTGTACCCGGTGTATTCAAGCAGCCAGCCTGAAGGGACAGACATGAAAAAATAGGCTATATAAAAGGAGAAGGCAACCAGATAAGACTGAAAATTATTAAGCTCACATGCAATCTTAAGATATGGTACCAGAACAGCACTGATCCAAGTGAGAAATCCAAATACAAAAAATAGTGCACCTATTATAATGATTGGACTTGTTACAGCTGAATGGAGCCTCTTTAAGTAAGTGCTCATTATCTTGAATTTTTCTTTATGTCATCAATTATTATTTCATAGACATCCAGTGGGAAAACAGCAGGTGATCCATACCAGAAGAAGGAATCCAGTCCTTCGTAATTATTTAGCTCAATGTGTTTTCTGGTTGGAAGATAACTTGAAACATCATTTGTATATCCAGCCACTGAAACCAGTTTATCAGGCCACATGTTTTTTACACCGAATCCATATTCTGTTGTTGTCTCCCTCGAAAATCCAACAAGTTTCCAGCTGCCAATATTAAAGGTCTGAACATATACAGGAAGGGTAGAGGGCATTGTGCCATCCTGGTAATATTTCAGCATCAGATTGCTCCATTTTACATTCTTTTCAGCATAAATATCACCGGGCTTCTCTTCATTAACCTGTTTGTAGCTAACAATCTCTTCTTTTGTCCAGGGTTTAATCGGAATATTGATTGTATCAAGAAAAAATGAAACAGGTCCTGTTATCTTTTCCATCGGGCGTTTTAATACAGCAATTACTTCACTGGCAAGCTTTTCACCTGAGATATTTTCACCATTATCCCTTGGATTAATATCTCCGGCAGTGCCTTGAAGGAATAATGAATTTGAAGTTCCGGTTCTTCTTTCAACCAGGTGACGTGCAACTCCCGGATAGTTGGCGCTGATAGTGTAATGAAGCGTACCGGCTGTAGCGAATACAGGATGACAGGCTGCAATAAAAAGATAGCTCTCACTCTTGTTTGATGGATATACAACCTTAATTACATCTACTGCACTGTCATATAGTTCAGGATGATCTTTCAGACTTCTGTTATAACCTATATCTGTCTTTCCTCTTCCGAAATAGATGTCAGCCGGCTGAAGGGCAGCAAGTGCCTTTTCAACAGATTGGATCAATCCGTTTCTCAAAGTCTTATTAAGATAGATGCTGTCCGGCCTCTGGTTTGGTTCCTGCCATGTGAGCCAGTTCTGTGAAACTGGTGCAAAATGGGTATGTGATGAATTGATGAAAACTGCTTTCCCCTGAATGCCGGTTTTTCTTTGGATCTCTTCCTTAATCAAACCAGTGAATTCATCATCAAGTCCACAGACATCAATGTTGATAATAACCACCGTATTGTTCCCGTTTTTTATTGCAAGGGCTCTCGAAGTAAGATTCCCCTCTGTGCGTTGCTCCCCCAGGTAAAGAATATTATCCTTTCCGATGCCGTAAATTCTTCCATTCAGTATGGTAATATGAGCTATATCTTCTGTTATGGTTTCACCGTTACGGTATGCCATTTTGAGCCAGTTAATATTATTTCTGGATGGTTCACATTTATAAATAACACCTTCACCTGTAAGTGCATACAGCCTGTCTTCGTTTGCAGTCAGGCTGATAATACCTGCAGGAGCCTCTGACTTTTTCCAGTCAAAACTCTTATCCGAAAGATTAGCCTTCAATAATATTCCGTCTGGCCCGGATGCATATAGTATTCCATCAGCAACTGCTATTTGTGTTACTGATTTATCTGAATTTCCGATCTTTTTCCATTTGATTGTTCCTTTATTGGCGGACTCAAGTATTTCTCCTTTGGAATTCAATCCGTAAAGCTTTCCTTTTATACCGGCCAATGCGATAAGATTCTCTGCATTACCGGCTTTCTCAGCTTCAGGTCTTTCTGCATCCGGGTTGATTCTGAAAAGCTCTTTATTGCTTATTATGAATATTCCATTTTCAGTAGCGGCCATGGCATCAGCTGAAGGAATTGATCCTTTCTCTGTCCATTCGAGAGTAAACCTGCCATCCCTTGGGGCACCGTAGCCACCAAGGTGCAATGACAAGAGTGTTTGATCAGGTTCAATTGAGACCTGTGATGCTCCGGCCTGGTATTCATACTGTGAAGATAGCTTCACAGGTATAAGAATAAGGCAGACTATGTATATAAGCTTATATGGTATAATTTTCATTTGTCTCTTTTAAACTCTTATTTAATCTTTATCCTGAAGGACCAGGCATAGCTGCATGATGTTGGTCTTGCTTTCTGTCTTGGATAATTTATGGTTAGTCCATCAGTTTCAGACCATTTCCAATTCAGTTCTCCTGGTACTCCAAGCATGGTAATCTTCGAACCTTCTGCAGGTTTTACTGATTTCAACCTGAATTCTTCACCCTGCCATTCAAGGAATATGGCATATATATAATCACCTTTTGCTGTGTAGTATGCGTTTCCTTCATGCTGAATTTCCCATGGCCTGGTACCATAAATAGCTTCTCCGTTTGTTGCTAGCCATTCACCAAGTTGAAGAAGCGGATATTGTTCATATTCAGGTATTTTGCCGGCTGCAGTAGGCCCTACATTTATATCAAAGTTCCCATTACTGCTGACACCTTTGATTACCTTATCGATAAACTGTTTTGGCGACATTACATCCTCAAGATCTGTATCATTATTATATCCGAATGTTTTCGCAATTCCCTGCCAGTACGACCATTTGTGTGTCAGCAAACCTTCAGCTCCTTTATCATAATCATATTCAACATTATACAAATCTCCGTGTTTTCCTCTATCTTCCTTGCCAAAACGGTCATTTACAAATACTTCCTGATTTCTTTTGGCAGCCTGATTATAATAATAAGCTACAAGCTCCTTCATCTTCCAGAATGATTCAGGATGGTCCCATTCACCATCGAAATAAATAAAATCAGGGTGATAAAGATCAATCAGTTCCTTAATCTGCGGTATCATGAAATCATCTACATAATTATTGACTTTTTTTAGCCCGGCATAAGGAATTTCTTTGCCTGTATATAGCGGGTTAAACCATTCATATAGAGAATAATAGAATCCAACTTTCAGCCCTTCCTTTCTGCCTGCATCAAAGAATTGTCCCAGAAGATCCTTTTTAGGTCCCATTGCCATAGCATTCCTGTCAGTATATTTTGATGGCCACAGGCAAAAACCATCATGGTGCTTGGACGTGATAAAATAATATTTGGCACCCATTTTCTTCGCAAACTTAGCCCATTCATAAGGATCAAATGATTCTGCCTTCCACATGGGAATGAAATCATCATATTTAAAATTTGGTCCATAAGTCTCTTTGTGATATTCGACTGTAGGATTCCCTTTCTCGTGCATTCTGTATCCGTACCATTCTGCATAAGAAATACCTTTCTCTCGGGGAGCCCAGGCGGGTACTGAATATACACCCCAGTGCATGCTTAATCCGATCTTGGCATCCTCATACCATGATGGCATTTTATGAGAGTCAAGCGATTCCCATGTTGGTTTGTAAGGTTCCTGTGCACTCAGATTTGAAAAAAAGGTATAAACCATTAGCAATAAAGAAAGAATCATGATTCTCATAGGTATGTCTGTTATTGTTTTAAGAGTGTAACAAATAATTGAAGCTAAAGATATATTTTTTACCCTTAAATTTTTAGTTTCTGCCTGATTTTACCATTGTATAAAATATGTTAAATGGAATTTATCTGGCAGAATTTCATTTGTTATTAATATTTATCTTACTACTTTTAGCTGGTTTTTTTGAAAACCTCAAAAAATATCCGACTTTAAATAACCCTCTTACAATGAAAGATATTGAAAAATACACAACATCAGAAAAATTTGTACTCGTAGCATTAAGGCTCCTGATTGGATGGCATGTACTTTACGAAGGGTTTCGCCAAATTACTGATACCTAACTGGACATCAGCCAGTTTCCTTAAGGAATCACAATGGATACTAAAAGGATTTTCCGGATGGATAATATCAAATCCCGGAGTTCTGAATGCAGTTGATTTTCTGAACACATGGGGTCTTATCCTTATCGGACTTGGTCTTATGCTGGGCCTTTTTACCCGAATTGCTTCAATTTCAGGAGCTGCTCTGCTTCTTGTATACTATCTTAATAATCCTCCCCTTATCGGGCTCGAATATTCAGTGCCGGCAGAGGGTAGCTATCTGGTGGTAAGCAAAACTCTTATAGAATCTATGGCACTTATTGTGCTGGCAGTTTTCCCCTCAGGCTATTTTGCCGGACTCGATATCCTGGTTTCAAAATACCTTAATCGTAACAAATAATTTGAATAGCAGAAAAAATGGCTACAACTGATAATTCTGAAAATAAGAAAGATATGACACAGGAGACTATCAAGAGGAGGACTTTGCTTAAAGCCCTTATCGGAATACCTGTACTTGGAGTATTTGCTTTTGAACTGATCAAGAAATATACCTATGATCAGGAAAAGAAAGCACGGCTGATTAAAGAGCTTGGACTTGATAATCTTCCTGTTCCGACAATTTTAAAAAGCAGTAAGGGATCGAAAAGTGATCTTATACGGGTTGGATTAGTCGGATTTGGCAGCAGAGCCGTTTCTCACGCCAACGGGCTTGGATATATGCATCCCCGTGATGTTGAGTCCAGAACCAAGAGTGATTCAATGAAGGACTGGCTGGCTCAGGATGATCTGAATGTTTCAATTACAGGAATATGCGACGTTTTTGATCTTCACGCTGAAAACGGACTGGCAACAGCGAGAAATACTGTTCGTGCAGGTGGAGCTGAGCCTTCTACTCTTCCTGTGAAAAGGTACCGGACATATGAAGAGATGCTCAGTGATAAGGATATCGATGCAATAATGATTGCAACACCTGACCATCATCATGCTCCAATGGCGATTGCTGCAGCACAGGCAGGAAAGCATGTTTATTGTGAGAAGGCTCCTGTTCATTCGGAAGATGAAATTATGCCTCTTTATGAGACAATTAAGAACAGTAAAATAACATATCAGCTTGGGCATCAGATAACTCAAAGTGTAATTTTTCAGCAGGCGAAAGATATTGTTAAACGAGATATCCTCGGAAAGATTACCCTTGTTGAAACCACAACAAACCGTAATAGTGCTGATGGTGCATGGATCCGTCATCTTGATAAAGATGGCAATCCGAAACCCGGTGATGAAAAAACAATTGACTGGGCACAATGGTTAGGACATGCGTCAAAAGTTCCTTTCAGCATCGACAGATTCTACAACTGGACAAAATTCTTTGATTATGATATCGGTCTCCTCGGGCAGCTGTTTACACATGAGTTTGATGCAGTAAATCAGCTTCTTAATATTGGAATTCCGAAATCAGTTGTCTCTTCCGGAGGTATCTATTACTGGAAAGATAACAGGGATATGGCTGATACTTTGCATTGTGTATTCGAATATCCTGATCGCGACCTCACCCTTCTCTACAGCGCAATGCTTGCAAACAGCAGGAGCAGGGGCCGCGTTTTTATGGGTCATGATGCTTCAATGGAACTTGGCGGCTCTATAAACATTTCAGTTGATGGCAGCTCAACAAAATACAAAAAGCAGATCGATGCAGGGTTAATCGATCCTTCCAGTCCTATGGTTTCGTTCAATCCTAATTCAGGTAAAGTTGATGCTGTTACATCTGCTACTGAGAAGTATTATGCTGCAAGAGGTCTTACAACAACAAGTATAAATGGTATACAGGTTGATGTAACTTATCTTCATATAAGGGAGTGGATCAATTGCATCAGAAGCGGTAAAACTCCCAGTGCCAACATTGAAATGGCTTTTCAGGAAGCTGTTACCTGCATCATGGCTCACAAATCATATGTTGAAAAACGTCGAGTAGAGTGGGATCCAATCAACAGAAAAATTGTTTAGAAGTTTGACTTATCTGAAAGTTAGTCTGTTTTATATTCATTGAATGAAAAAAAATGTCACTTTTAAGAGTGCAGTAGTTTTACTGTTAATACTCTTTGTGTCCTGCCGTAATCAGGATTTAGGATTTAAATTCAATCAGACCGATCAGGGATTTGAACTTACAGAAAACGGAAAACCTGTTCTATCTTATCAAAAGGTTCCCAAATCACTTACCGGGGAATATATCTGCAATAACTATATTCACCCACTTTACAACCTTACCGGCGATACTCTTACCGAAGAATTCCCGCCGGATCATCCTTACCACCGGGGGATTTTCTGGACATGGCATCAGCTTTACATTGACACAGTTAGTCTTGGAGATGGATGGATAAACTCAGGCATATCCCAGAGTGTTGTGAAATTATTAACAGCGAAACGCGATGCTGCTGCATTGATTGAACTTGAAGCAGACTGGTTTTCTGATACTTTAACTACGGAAACCCCATTTATGAAGGAACAGACGACAATTGTCGTTTACCCTTCAGGGAAGGATATGCGCATTATAGATTTTACAATAAAATTGAATGCTCTTATTGATAAGCTGGAAATTGGCGGATCTAATGATCCTAAAGGTTACGGTGGCTTCTGTCTTCGCCTTGATATACCTGATAATATGGTGTTTACATCCGAATCCGGACAGGTAATACCACAGGAACTCCAGGTTAATGCAGGCCGATGGATGGATTTTTCAGGAGCATTTGGCAGAACCGGGAGTGCAAATGGGATAGCAATACTTTGTAGCCCAGACAATCCGGCATTTCCTTCCCCCTGGATTTTACGTCAGAAATCCAGTATGCAGAATGCAGTATACCCTGGCAGGGAAAGAGTAAAACTAGGGATTAATACTCCTGTAGTACTGAAATACCGGCTAGTAATACATAATGGTGATGCATCCAGCATTGATCTGGATAATCTGCAAAATGAATATTCAAAAAATTGATTGATTAACCGAATTCCGGTCCGCTTATCAGGTATTGAAACTCAGATATTCCGGCATAGGAGTTTTTCCCCTTATACATCCGCACAAAATCTCTTTGTTTTATAAACCCTATTGATTCAAGCCATTTTATCAGATCTGTTTTATCTGCAAGAACATCCAGGGCAACTGACTTGCCATGAAAAGGATCCAGCGCAGCAGTGATTAATCCCATAGCCTCCTCTGTTCTGCTCGCGCAAACTGGCCCTATATAATTATAATTTGTTCCATTTCTTCCGAATATATATCCCCATTGATTGTTGATTTCCGTAAAAGTAAATGCTTTTTGAGGATAGCAGAAAAATAGTTTGTTCAGCAAATAGCTCCTTTCAGTACCAAAAATGGAGGTATCATGATCAATTATTTGTTGAATTCCTTCTTTCTTAATGTTTTTGGGCTTATCACCATGATATCTGTATTCAATACTTTTCAATGATGTAGTTGTCATTCTGATAATAGTAGATTCATCAATGAATCCAAGACTCCTGTAAAGCGGTTGACCTGCAGGAGTGGCATCAAGTTTAACAGATTCAATATGCTCCAGCCGTTTGATTATTTCGGTCATAAGCAATTTGCCTGCCCCCATGCCTCTCATAGGTTTATCAACAAGTACCATTCCAATCCATGCTACTTTCCCTGAATGATTAAGTGCAGTAGCCGTGCCAATAATTCTGCCACCTTTTTCTGCTACAATGCATACATTATCAGTACTTTCTGCCAAGATTTTCCAGTCTGTTTCCGTCTGGTTCCATCCTTCCTGGGTTGAAAGCCCCATTGCCTGATCAATGTCACTTATTGTCATCGGACGAATCCTGAATCCCGGGCTTTCTGACATAGTATTTAATTATTTGCTTATGCTAACCAATTGTGAATATTCTCAGATACGAAGTTATCATCATTAAGTTCAGGATATGCCGAATAAATCCTGTCAATTTCTTCTTTCTGACCCGGTGACAAAACTTCTTCGGGATCAAGGGTCCATAAGCCATCAAGAAGTCCCTGTCTGCGTAATACTTCATGAAGTCCGGTAATGCAGCCTGCAAAATTGTTTTTTGCATCGAAAAAGGCAGCATTGCTGTCGGTTATTTTATTTGCCAGTATCAGAGTACTTTTTACATCTTTATCAAATTTTCCTTCATGGACTGATTTCAGAAGTTTTACCGCAGAATGGGTCCAGACTGCCCAGTGGCCAAGCAGTCCTCCGGCAATCCGTTTTCTTTCAGTTTTATTGCCATTTGGAATCTCATATTCTGAAAGCAGGTCAACGAGAATATTATCATCATTCCCTGTATAGAGTGTTATCCTGTCAGCCTGTCCTGATTCAATGACGCCCCTTAGAACATCAAATGTCTGGTACCGGTTGAAAGGGGCTATCTTGATTGCAATAACATTCTCAATTGCAGCAAATTCCCTCCAGAAATCGACATCAAGTTTTCTGCCTCCAACAGCCGGTTGCAAATAGAATCCTATTACCGGCATTACATCTGCAATCGCTTTGCAATGACTGATAATCTCACTATTAGTTGCATCTTTGAATGCTGCAACACTAAGAAGAACAGCATGATAACCATGCTTCAAGGCAAGACCTGCTTCTTTTACAGCCTGTTCGGTTTTGCCTATTACTCCTGCAATCCGGATTATCTGAATCCCTGTTTTAGATGTGAATTTTGTAAATTCCTCACCGGCAAGACTGAGCAATGGCTCATATAATCCAATCTCTGGTTTTCTGATCGCAAACTGAGTTGTATGTACAGCTACAGCCAGTCCGCCTGATCCTGCATCAAGATAATATCTTATAAGAGCCCTCTGCCTTCTTTCATCCAGTTTCCTTTTGCTGTTAAGAGCCAGCGGCATAGCAGGTATCACAACTCCTTCTTTCAACTTTTCCAGAACCTCTGCAGGTATACTATTCGCTTTCATTTTCTATTTGATGATTATAATTTTTGTAAACTCACACCTCACGCCTCAAGCCTCAAGCCTTCCTAATACTTCCCATCCCTAACCTCAAAATGGGTCGGTTTGCCAAGAATGCTCTTATCTTCTGACAACCATCCTGCTATCCATTTAACAATCTGACCTGCAGAAACTTTTGGTTTGCCGAATAATTCATAAGCATGGCTGGAGTTGTTCAGCAGGGCCGTAGTTGCTTCTTTGCCGGTGTAATCAACTTCAACCCCGAATAATTTTCCAAATTCCTCAGCCACATCTCTTACCAATAGCATTTCAGGACCTGTTATATTAAGAATTTTGGCAGGAGACTCAGTATGCTCCAGGGAACGCAGAACGAAGTCGTTCATGTCTCCCTGCCATATTACATTAAAGTAACCCATTGTCAGGTCGACAGGTTGCCTGTTCTTAACTTTCATTGCAATATCAACAAGTACCCCATATCTTGTTTCAACTGAATAATTTAAACGGATAAGTGCAACTTTAGTATTGTTTCTGATACTGCCAAATTCGAACATTCTTTCCCTTCCAAGGCATGATTGAGCATATTCACCTATTGCTTCGGGTGGATCAGTCTCTTTTGATCCTCCTGAGGCGACAGGCACAAGGGGATAAACACATCCTGTTGAGAAAGCAACAATCCTCGATTGTCTGAAACTGTCAGCAACAATTGCCGGGAGATAGGTATTTATAGCCCATGTAAGTGAAAGATTATCAACCGAGCCGAATTTCATTCCAGCCAGGTAAAAAACATTCTTTGCTTTGGGGAGTGAATCGGTAAAACGTGTATCAAGAAGATCTCCGTTAATGGTCTCTATTCCTGTCTTTTCAAGTTTTGTCCGCTGTTCATTGTTTTCGAAATTCGAAACGCCTATGATCCTCTTTTTAACACCTGCTTCATCGCATGCTCTCCTGGCCATCAGTGAAAGTGATTTTCCTATTTTTCCTGCTACCCCGAGAAATATCAGATCACCGTCAAGTTTTGAGAACATATCAACCGCTTCCTTTCCTGGTCTCGATAATAATTCTTCAAGTTGTTCTTCGTTTTCAATTTTTTCCGGATAATTCAACATATTTATTTCCTCCATTTTGATAGTATATCTTTGTATATTCTGTATGATTCTTCAAGTTTACTGATATAACAGTATTCATCCGTCTTATGAGCCATTTCAGCTTCGCCAGGTCCAAGGATTATTGTGGGCACACCTCCATATGTCTTTTGAAGCACAGACCCGTCAGTAAGATACGGTAGTGATTTTGGAAATCCCTCAGTTCCGGTTTTTATACCGCATACTTCATATACCAGATGAACAAACGGGTCATTTTCATTTGTAAAAACGGGAGTCATATTTACAAGTACTTCAAGTTTTATCTCATCTCCAAGTTCTTCGGAAAGCCTCCTGAGAGTTTTTTCATGATCAGTTTTTGATGTTGACCTTATATCAATTGTAAATTCAGCATGATCGGGTACTGAATTAATATTCAGCCCTCCGTTCATTTTGCCAATATTAATTGTAGGGTATCCAAGCAGTATATCTTCTTCAGTTTCAAACCTGAAATCCTTCGCCTTCAGTATGGCTGCTGCGGCTTTATAGATTGCATTATCGCCAAGGTGAGGCATTGATGAATGTGCTGTTTTGCCTGATGTCACCACATTAAGATAAATTGCCCCTTTATGTCCTGTAGCTGGTATATTGCCTGTAGGTTCACCAACAATTATGGCACTTGCCTGTCCGGCATTGTCAATTGTTTTTATCAGCTGCTGAATCCCTATGCAACCAAGTTCCTCAGCAGCTGTAAATATCAGTCTTACACCACCTTCAGGAGCCTTATCTTTGAATGAATCAATTGCAGCCATTATCATAGCAGCCACACCTGCTTTCATGTCGCTGGATCCTCTTCCCCAGATTTTGCCATCAGATATCTCACCGGCAAATGGATCAACACTCCATTTCTTGTTGCCCAGAGGAACAGTATCAAAGTGACCGGATAGGACAACCGGTGGTTTGCCCTCAGACAATCCCTTTTCAGCTATCAGATGAAGTCTTCCTTCACTGAACTCAGGTAATCTGACATTGAAACCGTTCTCTTTCAGTAAGGTAGCAGTAAATCTTGCTATACCTTCTTCATTTCCCGGGGGATTTATATTATTAAATGATAATAAGGTTTTTGTTAATGTAATCAGATCCATGAATTTTGTCTTACTGGAATAATTCAAAGATAATAATCGCATTCAGTGAAATCCACAGATTCTTTAATAAAATTGAAATTAATTGCCGGTAAATGTTATTTATGCTAATTTGCGTAATGGACCATAAATTCAATTCCGGAATGATAAGAAAAATTATAATTGTTTTTTTCATTGCACTGGTTGGTACCGCAAATTCTTTGGCCTCTGTAAATGATCAGGATAGTGTAACAATAATTGATTCAAAACATTATAGCAGTGTTTTTGGTGAGATTAGAAATTTCCGTGTTTTTCTGCCCCCGGGTTATTATAATAATCCACAGAAGCGGTATCCTGTAATTTATTTTTATCATGGATGGTCTCAAAGGTCTTTTGGCAGCGGACCCGATGGATATAATCATTTTGAAAAGGGAGAAGATAACAAGGGTGATAATATTGCTGCTTTTGTTTTGAAAAACGATGTAATCGTAGTTAAACCTGATGGTTATAACAGAAGCCGGGACGAGGAATATTATCTTCGTCCGTACAATGTCGGACCTGTTGAAACATCTCGACAGTTCCCTCTTTATTTTCCTGAACTTGTCAACCATATTGACGCCAGCTTCAAAACTGTTCCTGACAGGAATCACAGAGCGATCTCCGGTTTGTCAATGGGTGGCTTCATGTCTTACTGGATAGGGGGGAAGTACCCTGATATGATTTGTGCTATTGGGAATTTCTGCGGTTCAGCTGAATTTGTTATAGGTCCAAAAGATTTTCCTGTTGAATACAGGAACATAGATTTATATAAGAATTATAATGGAGTAAAAGTAAGGCTGAACTACGGAAATGAAGATTTTATACGCTATTATCATCGTGATCTTAATAAAATCTGGCTGCAGGTAATGGATAATTATGAATATGAAGTCTATGAGGCGGCTCATTCAACCTGCGGAATGGGTGAAATGTTCAGCTTCCTTAAATCAGCTTTTGAAAATCCGCCGGCAAAACCTGACAACTGGAACCATATAGATGTTTATCCTGAATTTGAAGTATGGGATTATAAAATTGAAACTGATCGTGATATGCCTGGTTTCACTGTTCTTGAAAAGGTAAATAGTAGAGGATTCAGATGTGCAGTACGTCAGCATTTACCTGATGGCGAAACAATGCCACATATTAATGTTTCAGTTTCTACACCACCTGTTTATAAGAAAAATGTTTCCTATATTATAAATGATGTTGATCTGATTACAGGAGCAATAAAAAACCTATCCAACTCTAAGTGATAATTCCGGCAGTTTGAAGATTATTCTTAATGGCAGTACCCATGAGATTGGTATTAACGGTAATGATGATGGTGCAAATATCAGTCTTGCATCATTCTCACTGGAAGGGATGAAATATGCAAAACACAGGAATGATGTCAGAATCAGTGTAAAATTGCTTAATAAGGGATCAAAAAAAGGTGAAGGTTTAAAAGGAACTCTTTCTGCTTTCAGAAAAAGTTCAGTTGTCTCAGTTGCAGAAACTGTTTTCAGTCCTGCAGATGTAAATGAAACTGTTAAGTCAAAATCTGACTTTGTCTTCCATACGGTTACAGATACAACTGTTATTGAGCGTTTTAAACTGACAATTACTGACGCAAGTAATAACTCCTGGACAGAATTTTTTGAAGTTCCTGTATACAGGAACGATCTTCCTGAAATTAAGGATTTTCAGATTGCTGACGGACGAAAAGTAATAGTCACAGGCAGAGGAACCGGAGCAGATACAATACATCTTGGGACAGGCAATGGGAATGGTGTTGCGAACCCGGGAGAAACAATAATAATTCTTATAAAGGATGGAAACCTATTGAGAAGGAGCGAGATACTGGTTTCTGATGAATTACTCAATACTAGGGGTGAAAATAAGAAAATGTCCGATTACTGGGGAACTTATGACCATGTGGGAGGATCCGCCAAATATTCAGCTGCTGTTGTCTCATCATTAATCATGGGAGAAAAGACTTTAAGTACACTTGTTGAATACTGGATGCCGGATGCTCCGGATCATATTATAAAACAGGGAATTGTAAATATTAAGGTAACTGGAATTGATAAAACACCTCCATCCGTTGATTGGGTAAAAGTGACCGTTGATAATACTATTATGTTAAAACTGACGGATGGTTCTGAGATTAAGCAGGTAACTGCAAAGCTTTCACTTAAAAGTGACCCTGAGGTTAATTTTACAGCGGTACTTAATAACGATGGGCTCAATGGTGATGGGGTAAAGGGAGATTGTATATTCAGTTACAGGATGCCAATTAAAGGATTTGGCTTTTACACAATGGATATAGCTGCTACTGACTCATTTGCCAACAGGATTGATGTCAAAGCGCCTGGAATTTTTGTATTACATTAAAATATTATTATTAAATTGTTGCTAATCAATAAATTGATATGAGAAAGAAATTTAGTTTAAAGAGATTCTTTTTGACGGTTCTATTAACCGGAATTTGCATTGGGACTGCATTTACCCAATCTTCGTCAACGGGATCCCTGATCGTTAAAAAATGCAAGGATTTTGTTGTAACAGGTGACGGCTCTTCAGCTGAATGGAAAAAGACTCAGTGGATTGATCTTGGGCAACAGGGTCCTGATAAGTCACCCTATACTACACAGGCCAAAGTACTTTATTCTGAGACGGGTGTTTATTTTCTTTATGATTGTGTCGATTCGAAACTAACAGCCACAATGGAAGGCGATTTCCAGAATATTTTTACTGAGGATGTTGTTGAAGTTTTCCTGTGGCCTGATGAAAGCTTTCCTGTCTACTTTGAATATGAACTTTCTCCGTTGAATTATGAATTGCCTATAATAATACCTAATTACAATGGTAAGTTCTATGGCTGGCAGCCCTGGCATTATGAAGGAGAACGCAGAACCATTCATGCTACTTCTGTAACTGGAGGAGAAAAGAAAAGCGGAGCTAAGGTTGATGGATGGAAGGCTGAGTTTTTTATTCCATATAAATTGCTGGTTCCTCTGAATAATGTTCCTCCTGTATCCGGAACTAAATGGCGCGCTAATATGTATCGTATTGATTACGATAAAGGTACGACCTATTTTACGTGGCAGAAGGTCGCAAAATCTTTTCACGAGTTTAAAAATTACGGCACATTTATTTTTGAATAAACAATAACAATATAAAAAAACAGACTATGCGAAGGCTATTAATTAAATTAGTATTTTTGACTATTCTCATTACTGTCTGCACAATATCCTCATTTGGACAGTACAGACCCGGCCTGTTTTTTCGTGAAGACTGGAAAGAAATACCTGCAGCTACACCTGTAACACAAAAACATGTTTCAAACACCGATCTCTTATTAGGTTTATATGGACCTGGCTGTGACAGCATAAAGAAGAGCCACCATGAAACACCTGCAGATGATCCTTATTATATCTGGTCGGGCACCTGTCTGGGAAACTGGGCTCTAACATTAAAACATAGTAAATCTTATGTTGATCTTACAGGTTATGGAAAAATTATCTGGCGTTCAAAACAGGGAGGTATAAGATGTCTTCATTTAATTCTGAAGCTTGCGGATGGGACCTGGCTTGTAAGCACTCAGGGTGATTGCATATCAAAGGACTGGCGGATGACTGAGTTCAACATCATGGATATTAGCTGGTATACTTTAAATATTAAGTCAGTTATTGAAATGAAGCCTGTAAAGGACCCTGACCTTTCGAGAGTAGATGAAATTGGGTTTACTGATCTGATGACAGGCGGAGCCAGTGATGCCTGTTCCCGTCTCGACTGGATTGAGGTCTATGGCAAACCAGTATCGCGCAAGTGACCGGGTTTACAGGAGAGGAATTTTATTTGAAGATCAGATCAATTATTTTTTTTGCGTTTACCTGATTTGACAGATCTTTTTCAAGAATTTGCATTCTTCTGCTGATCATTTCGATTGTAAATTCCTCATTCATAAGATTTTTGATCTGATTTACCATTTCAGAATATGAATCTGCAATATGAAACTCAGCGTTCTTGCTAAAGCTGTTTGCCGCTATATTGTTCAGGATACAAAATCTGCCTGCATAGAGAGCTATTAAATATTTCAGCTTAAAACCATTTGCAGTAAATGAGGGCAGTATGTTTATGTGTGCATTTCTTACCAGATCATCCATTCTGGCGGAATCTGGATCTGCTATTATTTTCACATTTAGTGATCGTGAAGCATACCTGTGTAGAGAGGCAGGGGGATTTTTTACCAGCAACAACACAGTTGTACTTTTATTTTTGCTGAATACTTTTTTATTAGTTCTTCTGCAATTAATGAATTTTCCTGACTGAGAGATCTCCATGGAAAGAACATAAGACCCTTTTCCTGGTGAAGAAATTACTTCTGCATAGGGGTGAAGGGGAGGTATTATAAACGTGTTTTTGGTTGTTTTTTTGAAATATTCATTGTCTCTCAGGGATATTGTTAAAACATTAACATTATCCATTATCTTCTCTTCATAAATTCTAAGTTTCAGGGATTCCCGTTTATAAAACAATTTTTTAAATAAATTCCTTTCATTCCCTGCAAGTGTATTATAATAAAGGTGTTCGATGTTATGTGTTCTGATGAATTTCTTCCGGTCGTCCAAATCCGGATGGTTTATGTAATATGTTGTATGCAGCCCGTCAAACAGGATAGGGTAATTATTTAATTTCAGGTTTTCCAGAAGATGGATTGAATCTCTGCTGCTTATTATAAATGGCAGACTTGAAAAAAGACGATAAAAATTTCTTTTTCTTGTATAATAATGAACTGATTTGCAGAGTAATTCAAGCTCTTTTGAATCAGGTCTTCCATACTGGAAACAATGGAGATGAATATTCACACCGGCTTCATTCAACCATTTGATACGGTAAAAGCTATCGATCATTCCGCCATAATCCGGCGGATAAGGAACATTAAGTGTAACTATGTTGAGATCTCTGCTCATAATAGAAACCTGTAGCCTGATGCCCGCAGCCTGTCGCCTCTCAGAAATACATATTCATCGCGAACTCAACAGCAAAATCTTCATCTTCTGCAAGTTCTATATGTTGAGTTTTTGCAAGTAAACTCTGGATTATATCATCGAATTTTACCGATTTCAAAGCAAGGATAGCTCCTGTACCTGATGTATTTCCAAGCGGAATTATCTTATTCTTCATTTCCGCAGGAAGTAAGCCGATTCGTACCGCATTTTCAATATTGATATAGTTGCCGAATCCTCCTGCAAGGAAAAGCGCATCAAGCTGATCAAAAGACATACCAGCCTGTTTAACTAAAATCCTGGCTCCAGAAGCTATAGCTGATTTTGCAAGCTGTACTTCACGAATGTCATCCTGAGTGATTGATATAGCCTTTCCTGTACTGGTTCCGCTTTCCGGAACTACGACAAAATCGGCATTTAGTTGACCCTCTGTATTCATTTCGCTTGTTTCAAGAAGCCAGGCCACAATGTCGATTAATCCGGAACCGCATATTCCTGAAGGCATTTCATCGCCAATCACAGTAAAACCGCTTTCTCCGAATGCTGATACAGCACCTTCTACTGCACCCATGCCACAAGATATCTTTGCGCCTTCAAAAGCAGGACCTGCAGCTGTGGAACAGCACAGGATCTTATTTCCCGTTACAAGTGCAAGTTCTCCGTTGGTCCCTATATCCATGAAAAGGTAGTTTTTATACTTATCAGAGGGTGCAATTGATGAGAGTCCGGCAACAATATCAGCCCCTATAAAAGCTGAGACTGATGGAAGTACTTTTATCTCTGCCTGTGGAAGGCCCTTAAGCCCGAGTTGCTCTCCATGAAGGATTTTTCCTCCAGAAACTGAGCCCTGAACGGAGCTTGTGCAAGCGATTTAGGGCTTACACCAAGAAGCAGGTGAAGCATGGTGGTGTTTCCTGCAAAAGTGATTTTAATTATTTCGTTTTCTGTAATCCCTGCGAATTGGCAAAGATCTGAAAGTGTCTTGTTTAATTCATTTATCAACTCTTTTTGCAGGATAATCAATCCATTCTCATGTGTAGTTGTAAATTGTATCCGTGTTATTACATCTGCGCCATATCTGGTCTGCGGATTTAAAAAAGCCCTTGTTTCGGAAATAACCCCTGTTATCAAATTGACAAGATATAGAACAACCGTTGTTGTTCCGATGTCAACCGCCACACCATGTGGAAAAACAGATAAATCAGCACATTCACCTGGCATAAGTGGCAGTATAACAGTGTGCTGGTGTTGTTCAACAAGTACCTTGGCTTCCCTTCTGTCGGGCAGTATAACATCGATAGACTCTTTAAGCGGATACATGCAGGAAGGTACAAGTCCCTCGTTTTTGACCATAACATTGCACTTTCCGCAGGTTCCGTTTCCGCCGCAGGGAGAATAAACTTCAAACCCATTATTTCTTAAAGCATCCAGAAGAGATTCACCTTCAGCTGATTCGATTAGTCTGACAACTCCCTGATGATGAATATTAACTTTTACCATTCTATTCATATTGATAGTCTAAAAATAAGGATAAAACTGCAAGATTTTGAAAAAAGAAAACGCAACATATTTATTATAATGTTGCGTTTTGTGATCCCGACAGGATTCAAACCTGTAACCTTCTGATCCGTAGTCAGATGCTCTATTCAGTTAAGCTACGGGACCTTTTCGAGCCGCAAATATAACATTTTTATTTTAAGGAATAATGCTTAAATTTATTTCTTGTTTCTATAATTTGTGTAATTTTTATAACTATCAGATAATAAATTTAATACTCAGGAATATGAAAAAAATTATTGGTTGGATTTTGAAAATATTGATGGGTTTAATTCTTCTGATACTAATTGCTCTGTTTACTATTCCAATAATATTTAAGGATAAGATCAGGACCAAGGTAGAACAGGTAATAAATGAATCTGTCAATGCCAATGTGAAATTTGAGGACTATAAACTCGGATTCTTTAAAAACTTTCCCAATCTCTCATTTTCACTGAATGGACTTTCTGTTGTTGGTGTTGATAAATTTGAAAATGATACCCTTGCCGGGTTTAAATCATTCAGCCTTGTATTTAACCTATCAAGCCTTCTGGGCGATTCAGGATATGAAGTTAAATCAATTGTAATGGATAAGGCCGTTATTAATGCGATTGTACTTAAAGATGGTAAAGCCAACTGGGATATTATGAAAGATACAACCACTACAGAAGAGACTGAAGCAGATACAACTGCTTCTTCACTTAAAGTGGTTCTTCAAAAGGTAGCACTTCTAAATACATCAAGATCTTATGTCGATAAGCAATCAGACATGAGCGCCTATATAAAAGATTTGAATTATAATCTTAAGGGCGATATGACTATGAGTGAAACAGATATGCAGATGGGGCTTACAATAGGTGAACTGACTTTTATTATGGAGGGAATGAAATACCTGAATAAAGCTAAGATAGATTCAAAGGTCGATCTCCTTGCAAATCTGGATAATATGAAATTTACTTTCGGTGAAAACTATTTTGCCGTGAACGACCTTAAACTAAATTTTAAAGGAATGGTAGCAATGCCTGGGGATGATATTGAAACAGATATGGAATTCGGTACACCACAGACTTCATTTAAAACACTCCTTTCACTGGTTCCTGCTGTCTATATGAGTGATTACCAGGATTTGTCAACGACAGGAGAGTTTGCCTTTTCTGGTTCTGCAAAGGGAGTCTACAGCGATGCAGACAGCACACTTCCTGATATAAAGCTCAACCTTTCCATAAACAATGGTATGGTAAGTTATCCGGATCTTCCTGAAAAGATTCAGAATATTAACCTGAAATCAAATGTTTTTGTCGATGGAAAAGATATGGACAAGACACTGGTAAATATTGACCTTTTTCATATGGAACTCGCCGGGAGTCCTTTTGATATGAATTTTGCCCTAAGGACACCCATGAGTGATCCGGATTTCAATGGTTCAATGGTAGGGCGTATTGATCTTGGAGCTCTTATGAAGGCAGTACCAATGGATAGTATAAGCCTGTCAGGTATAATAGATATGTCCGTAAAGATGGCTGGAAAGATGTCGATGATCGAAAAAGAACAGTATGAAAGTTTCACTGCAACCGGCAATATGAACCATTAAGGATATGCTGGTTGCAATGACCGGTTATCCTGAAGTTAAGATCAATAATGCAGGATTTGAATTTACACCTGCCTATGCTTCAATGAATAATACAAGTCTTAATGTAGGTGGCAAAAGCGATTTTCTTCTGAATGGCCGGATTGAAAATTACATTCCGTATGTTTTCAGCGATCAGACAATCAGAGGTAAGCTGTCAATGCGTTCGAAGCTGGTTGATGTGGGAGAGATAATGTCAAAAATGGCTACTGACACAACAGTTGTTGAGGACACTTCTGCAATGACTGTTATCCAGGTTCCAAAGAATATCGATTTTGAGTTTGATGCCCTGATTAATGATTTCGCTTACGACAGTATTGCTGCACAGCAGGTTAAAGGACTGATTATTGTAAGGGATGGCATTCTGAGTCTGAGGAATACAGGCATGAATATCCTTAATGGGTCCATTCTGATGAATGCAGATTATGATACCCGTGATACCCTCAAACCGACAATGAAAGCTGATTTTGATGTTCGCAACATTGCAGTTAAGGATGCTTTCAATACATTCAATACAGTTCAGAAACTGGTACCTGCTGCTAAAGGTATTGAAGGTAACATAAGTACAACACTTGCGTTTTCCAGCCTTCTGGGAAGTGATATGATGCCGGTAACAAAGTCAATTGATGGCTATGGTAAACTTCAGTCTGAACAGTTGACTCTTGTTGAATCCAAGACCTTCGATAAGGTTAAGGAGACTCTGAAACTGGGAGATAAATACACCAATTCATTTAAGGATATTAATATCAGTTTTACAATTAAAGAAGGAAGAATTTATTTAAAACCTTTCGATATTAAAACAGGAAATCTAAAGATGAATATTGCTGGAGATCAGGGGCTTGACCAGACAATTAATTACATTGTTAAGACAGAAATACCAAGATCTGATTTAGGCGGATCCGTAAATTCACTGATAGATAATCTGTCAGCGCAGGCTGCCCAGTTTGGTGTCGCATATAAACCATCGGAGACTCTTAAAGTAAATCTTAAGGTTACAGGGACAGTAGATAAGCCGGTAATAGCACCGTTCTTTGGAAGTGGTTCCGGTGAAAGTTCTGATGGGGGAGTAAAAGCAACTGCCAAAGAGGTAGCCAGGCAGACTGTTGATAAAGCAGTTGATCAGGGTAAGGAAAAGCACGTGCAGAAGCTGAGGCCGAAGCAGCAAAGCTTGTTAAAGAGGCCGAGGAGCAGGGACAAAGGCTTAGAGAGGAAGCTGCAAAAGCTGCAAAACAGATCAGGGATGAAGCTGAAGTTCAGGCTCAGAATCTTATAAAAGAGGCTGATAGTAAGGGGGCTATTGCTAAAATGACTGCCCAAAAAAGAGCTGATAAGATCAGGAAGACTGCTGATACCAAAGCAACTCAGCTTGAACAGGAAGCCGATATCAAAGCTAATAAGATGGTGGAGGAGGCCAAAAGAAAAGTGATGAAATGATCAATAAAATCTAGAAAATAAAAAAGCTGGCATTCGCCAGCTTTTTTATTTATATAATTTCTAATTAGAATTTCTTCTCACGAATACGTGCTTTCTTTCCTGTAAGATCGCGAAGGTAAAAAATCCTGGCCCTGCGTACTTTACCATGTTTGTTAACTTCTATCTTATCTATGAAAGGAGATGAAATCGGAAATATTCTTTCAACTCCGATATTTCCTGACATTTTTCTTACGGTAAAAGTTTCAGTACGACCTGATCCGCTTCTCTGCATAACAACGCCGCGGAACTGCTGAATTCTTTCCTTGTTTCCTTCTTTAATCTTATAATGGACAGTTACAGTGTCTCCGGCAATAAATTTCGGATAGTCAATTTTGACCCCTAATTCTTTCTCAACAACATTCATTAAGTTCATCTCACAAAGTATTTTGTATTCTCAGTATGGTTTCAAAAATCCGGTCGCAAATATAGAAATAATATTTTTATAATCCGATTCCGCAGGCAAAAACTTTTATTTCAGTATTAAAAGGCTCTGGGCGTTAGACTCTAGGCTCTGGGCGCTAGGCCAAGTGTCTAGCGCCTAGTGCCCAGTGTCGAGTGCCCAGCACCCAGTTACTCTATCACCTTCAATTTATCCCCGGCACTTTTTACAATCACCCTGTACCACTCCTCCGTATAGCCGGGTTGAGATACTTTTGGAGTATAATATTTATACCCTGCAGGAACATCTCTTTTTTCCTTTACGTTTCCATCCATGTACTTTGTGAAAAGAAACTTATAAAGTACTTGCCATTCGGCAACTGTTTTATTACCTGCTTTCACTGAATAATCCGTAAGAAAATTTATTGCATCGGAAGGAGTTTTCTTGTAAAGATCAGAGGCTGATTTGTCTATCCCGGAAGTTTCTGCAATATACCCGTCTTCAAGTTCAGATTGCTTTTTCTGAATTTCATTTATCATTACTGAGGTTCTGGTATATGCAAAATTTGTTACCTGGTTAAACACCCAGAATGCAGCATTATCACTGAATGTCATCATATCTCCATTCCCAACGGCAAATGTTTCAGGTACTTTAGTTATTCCGCAATACATTGGGGAATAGACAGTATAATAGGTATCATCAACACCAAACCATAATATTCCGCCAACAGGATCAGGCAGCCATGACCTGCTCTGAGCAACAAATGAAAAACCAGTCTGCTGTGTTGCAATGGCTCTTTCGTGCAGATAAGTTTCATTATCAACCTTCCAGGTCATTGGTCTCCATCGTACGGTACTTCCATACGGTCCGGCACCAACATCTTTTGTCATATCCATCGGGGTACCCTGATAATAATTTCTCATCATACCCATAACGTCTTTAAGTCCAAGCTTGTTATCAGGTTTGATCCATAAGGGCATCCTGTTTTTGAGATTCTTACCCATAGCATAATCGAGATACTGACCCATCTGTGCATTGACCGAATTAAATCCCGACCATACCCTGGCTTCACAGAATCTTGCTCCTGAAAAATCAATAGGAGCATAGACATCGCTGAAGCTGAATTCCTGGTCTTTACCAGTGAACCATCCGAACTTTCTGGCTACATCAATTACATCATAAGCATATACTGTCTCAACATCAGGATTATTGATCTTGTCAAGCTGTTTGGATGTTATTGACTTTTTACCATCAGCAAGAGGGAAAGTCATTATCCTCGGATGATTTGCATGCCCTGAGATGTAGCCGTCGGGTATTCTGCGTGCAACCCAGACTGCTCCTTTATTTGCAGGACCTTTTCCAATTATTTCCATTATCCATGCTTCATTGGCATCTGCGATTGAGAAAGACTCTCCTGAACTGGCATATCCGTACTCGGAAAGAAGCTGCGATATTGTTGCTATAGCTTCCCTGGCATTTTTTGCTCTCTGGAGAGTAGTGTAAATAAGTGATCCATAATCAATTATTCCAGTAGAGTCTGCAAGTTCGGCCCTGCCGCCAAAAGTTGTTTCACCTATTGATAGCTGGTGCTGATTCATATTTCCTATTACTGAATAAGTATGAGCTATCTGCGGGATTCTTCCAAGGAACTTTCCTGTATCCCATTCATATATATCAACAAGAGTGCCTTTTTGCCAATCTCTGGCAGGCCAATAATATAGTTCCCCGTAAAGGACATGAGAGTCAGCCGAATAGGTAATCATTACAGACCCGTCCTTTGTGGCGCCTTTTGTAATTATAAAATTAGTGCAGGCATTCGTTATCTGCCTTGGAAGTGCGCCGGATAACATTATTACAAGCAATAATGCAGTTATTTTTTTCATATACCTTTTAATATTTATGTTATTAAAAATGCGAAAAAAGTGAAATCTGAAAAATAGTTTTCAAAGATATCAGCTTTAAGTTAAACTCCAAAACTCATGTTGTTAGATTTAATACATTTAGGATTTTTAATGAAGAACTTCACCGAGCGTCCCGGGATTACAAAATTACTCCGGGGTTCTCTCTCCTCCCCCCCTCGGTTCCTCCTATTTCCTCTGTGATAGTTCTTTATTTTGAATCAGAACATTGCTTGTGCCAAGTTGCAATTGTTAATGAACGTAATGGCACGGATTACAAATCCGCGCCAGCACAGATTCTTATATTGTTTTAAATAAATCAACAATCCTTTTTATCATGTCAATATCAGCTACCTTTCTTGAATATTCATCATAACCTGTTAACCCGCTCATCACTACTTCAGATTTTCTGAATTCCATTCCGCTTTGAATAGTTTTTCTTCCGGTCAGATGATACTCGGATGCTCCTGTTGACTTGATTAACTTAACAATATTCATATCATCGAGACCTCCTCCCGGCATAATAATTAATCTGTTTGATGCCAGGGCTATTAGTTTCCTTATCAGCTCTGCTCCATCTGTTGCTTTGTTCTTTTGTCCCGATGTTAAAAGCCTGTCAGATCCGGTACTGATAATGTCTTCAATTGATCTGAATGGATCAGCACACATGTCAAACGCCCTGTGAAATGTTACGGACATCGGTTTTGCATACTCAACAAGTTTAGCAGTCCTCTCAACATCAATACTGCCATCAGATGTCAGAATCCCTATTACTATACCATCAACTCCTGATTCTCCGCAAATATCTATATCTCTGCGCATTATGTCATATTCAGGATCAGAGTACAAAAAATCACCACCTCTTGGTCTTATAATGACATGGACACCTATATCAAGATTATTTCGGACAGAAATGATTGTTCCGTAAGAAGGAGTTGTACCTCCTTCAGGAAGATTGGCGCAAAGTTCAACCCTGTCGGCTCCTGCAATTTGAGCATTCTGAGCCGATTCGATGCTGTCGACACATATTTCGAGCTTGTATTTCATCTTTTACTTCTAACTATTAAAAGAATTTTATCCGAACAGGAGCTTGAAAATCAATTGTTTTACCCCGGCCCCAAGGGGAGTCAATTGATTTTCTTCGCTCTCCGCCAGCTGGCGGATTGGGGTAAACGAAGAAAATCAATTTATTCAATTCTCGAATTAATTTCAATATTTTAAAAGTAATATTTTTTTCCGTATCATTGTACAGATCAAAAACAAAGTAAAGATATGAAACCTACACTATTAGTCCTGGCAGCAGGAATGGGCAGCCGATATGGCGGTAACAAGCAGCTTGATGAAGTCGGACCTTCCGGCGAGACTATAATTGATTATTCAATTTATGATGCAATTCGTGCCGGATTTGGCAAGATCGTTTTCATCATCAGACGTGATATTGAGGAGCAGGTTAAGGAACGTTTTGTTAAGAAACTCAAAGGAAAAATTGAGGTTGATTATGTATTTCAGGAGATTACAAATCTCCCGGAAGGAGTGAAGGTACATCCTGAGAGGTCTAAACCCTGGGGTACGAGCCATGCGATTCTGGTTGCTAAGGATAAAATTAAGGAGCCTTTCGGAGTAATAAATGCAGATGATTTTTATGGAGCTGACTCTTTTAAGATACTATATGACTTTCTTACCACTGATAAAGATCCAAACAACTATTGTATAGTTGGATACAAAATGGAGAATACCCTGTCTGATCATGGACATGTTAACAGAGGTGTATGCAGGGCAAATTCTCAGGGACTGCTTGTCAATATTGTTGAAACCCGTCAGATTGAAAAACTTCCTGATGGTGCACAGGCCCCTGGTCCGGATGGTAAAATGGAAAAATTTACTGGAGAAGAGATTGTCTCTATGAACCTCTGGGGGTTCAAACCTTCATGTTTTGATTTCCTTCAAAAGGAATTCCGTAATTTTATTAATGAAAAAGGGATGGATCTGAAGTCTGAACTTGATATACCAACCTCTGTTGATAAATTTGTGAAGAGCGGAGAACTCACCATCAAAATTCTTATGAGCAATGAACACTGGTTTGGAGTAACTTATCGTGAGGATAAGCCGTTTGTTGTTGAGAGCATTGGCAATATGATTAAAAAAGGGCTTTATCCTTCTAAAATAAACTAGCAAAGAGGTATTTAAAATTTAATTATCTGCGTAATTCTGCGAGATCTGCGGGAAAAATTATAGTCCCGCAGATTTCACAGATATTCGCAGATTTATTTTTGATAGCTACCATAAGAATTCATGACTGAAATAAGTTGTATTATTTTTATTATCAGTTACTTTTAACTTAAGAACATGGTCTGATTTTCGGTTTATTCGTTTCTCATCAAACCTGTATACCAGAATATCATTCTTCTGATCGTATTCAAAGAGCGCCCAATTACCATCTATTTCTGCCTCATATGACTTAATTCCCGAAAGGTCATCAGTGATCCTTATTTTTATTTCCTTTTTTTCAGAAAGATCATTTGCTGATAATAATCCATTTGCGGAAATGAGTGGTGCTGTAGTATCAATTCCTATGTAGAAATTTCCAAATACCATTGGTTCTGCCGTAAGATAGCCATCACTCCAGATACTTTTAAGCGGATTGTTCTTCTGGTCTCCGTTCCTTTGTACTATCAGCATTTTTGATTCATTCCCTGAAGGTATTGTATCAGGCTTAATAGCAATAGTATACGCTCTGTGAACGGGTTGATTCTTGTTATGAACCTGATGAATATCTGAAAACATCCCATCTTCACCAGGAACACACATATATGAAAATTTCAATGTATCATAAAGAGCGCCTGCAGGGACAATAACTCTGATGTTTTCGGAAATAAACCTGTTAGGCTTGTTATATGGCATTAAAACTATATTTGAATCAGGTTCTTCATGTTTAATCAGCCTGTTTTCAACATTCGATTTGATGTGGAATGTTAATTCCGATTCATTTTTATGTATATCTGTAACTCTAATCCTGGCATTGTAGGTTTTTTCCTCATTAAAGAAAAATATACCTCTGTTGACAAGATTTCTGTATGCACTTAGTTTATCATTGGGAAGGAGAAAAGTCCTCTGAATATATATCTTGTCCTTCATGTAAGTTTCATAATCGATATGACTGTTGATATATCTCGATTCGCTAAAGGAAAAACTGTCCATAACATATTTAAAAAACAGTCATACTGTCAATTATAAGCTCGATTGAATAGACATCACATTTGTTATAACTGTCATTCAGAAGGTCAAACGACTTTATTCCGAAACCAGCTGGTCCGTTTATTATTATCTCCCTGTCAGCCGGAATATAAAAATTGCCGTGTCCGCCGGAAACATCAAGTTTTTTTATACTATTCTTTCCGTTAATTGAAGTGTTTGCTGTTATCGGGTAGATAAACAGCTTTTCAATTACTGGTGCTATATTGTCACTTGTCCCAAAATCAAATAATAGAGGATTGACAGGTTTTTCATTGTCCACCCGTCGGATTTCATAGTGTAGATGTGGACCTCCGGAACTCCCGGAATTCCCTGAATAGGCAATAATCTCACCCTGCTTTACTCGGAATATGTCACCAGATGGATAGAGTGTAACAGTGAAACTTTTTTTATCATATTGGCTATTCTTTACATATTCTTCAATTTCATCTGTGAATTTGTCAAGATGTCCGTAAACTGTAGAGTAACCTGAAGGGTGTTTTATATAAAGTGCTTTACCGAATCCTCCGGGTGAAACACTTATTCTGTAAATCTGTCCATCGGCTGTTGCTACCACCTCTTTACCCGTAACTCCCTGGGTTTTAACATCAATTCCCGAATGAAAATGGTCAATCCTCAATTCTCCGAAATTTGCCGAGAGTAAAAGAGGTATGTTGACGGGTGAAATAAAAACAGTCCTGTCAATTGGATTATCTGATACTGTGTTGAAAATTAGAATGGAGGCCAGTATAATTCTAAAATATAGCATTAAGTCAGATTGATTAGTATAAAGTTTTGCAAAACTATACTTCTGTGCCTTTAAGCCAAACTATTTCAGTCATTTTTTTGAAAATTCAGTTAACAATATTAACTTTGTGATAAATAATTGAACATGTCCGGTCAGGGTTACGAAGAGTTGATAGTACTGAATAGAAAACTCGATGAATTGTTAACTCGCTTTCATGACCTGAAGACTGAGGCAGAAGTTCTTAGAAAAAGCAATGAAGTGCTCGATAGAATGCTTCATGAAAGAGATGAAAGAATAAAGGAATTAGAAACCAGATACGAAAGAGTAAAATTAACAGGAGCATTGTTGGGTGAAGGCGAAAACGCCACCGAAGCGAAGAAAAAAATTACAGAATTAGTGCGGGAAATTGACAGATGTGTTGCTCTTATAAACAGATAAGATATAGAAATGGATGATAAACTTTCGATCAGGGTTAATGTGGCCGACAGGTATTATCCATTGAAGGTTGAAAGGGAGAATGAGGAGAGGATCAGGAAGGCAGCCAGGATGATCAACGAAAAAGTACTGCAATACAAGCAGAGGTACACAGACAAGGATGTACAGGATTTTTTGGCAATGGCAGCTTTGCAGTATGTGATCAAACTGACAGAAGAAGAGGAAAAACTAGAGAAAGATTATCTCCCGGATGCTTTAAAAGAACTGATTCAGAAGATAGATTCAGTTATGTGATTAAAAGAGTAACAGCGTTCTTTAAAATATACTAGGAAATTGCCCGCATTGTTTCTTCATTCATTTTTAAAACTCAACACTTAAAACTTTGGAGCAAACCTTGGTCGAGGAAGAACAGGCCTCATCCCGATTCGTCGGGCTTCCGCTCAGGCGGAACAGTGGACGTTCGAGCTTTATCAGGTGCTTCAGCCATAAAGATATGGGGTTTTATAAAAGCTGAAGGAACTTTGCGGGTTTTTTATATATATTATTAATACAGAGAGAAATGGGTTTAATTATAGGAATAATAGGTAACGGGCTGCTGATAATACTGTCACTTTCAGCTCTCGTCTTAGGCTTCGGAGCCTCATACCTTTTGTGGCAGACAGCTTTAAGGAATAAAAGCAGAAAGATAATCAGCGAAGCGGAAGCAGAAGCAGAAGTTTTGAGAAAAGAAAAGATTCTTCAGGCCAAGGAGAAGTTTCTTCAGTTGAAGACCGAACATGAAAAGGTAATTAATGAAAAGAATAACTGGATTAACCAGGCCGAGAACAGAATTAAACAAAAGGAACATGCTCTTTCTCAAAAAATAGAGGAAGCACAACGCAAGAAAAATGAAGCCGATTCTATTCGCGAAAACCTGACGCAACAACTTGATCAGGTTGAGAAAAAGGCTGAAGAACTTTCCCGGCTTCATCATCAGCAGGTGGAGCAGCTTGAAGCCATTTCCGGTTTATCTGCAGAAGAAGCCAAGAATAACCTGATGGAATCTCTTAAGGAAGAGGCTAAAACAGGAGCAATGTCGTATATAAATGAGATTCTCGACGAGGCCAAGATGACTGCCAATAAAGAGGCTAAAAGAATTGTTGTTCAAACTATACAGAGAGTCGCTGCAGAGCATGCGATTGAAAATGCTGTTACTGTTTTCCACATCGAATCGGATGAAATGAAGGGAAGGATAATTGGCCGTGAGGGCCGTAATATTCGTGCCCTGGAAGCGGCAACAGGCGTTGAAATTATTGTTGACGATACACCTGAAGCAATTGTTCTGTCAGCCTTTGATCCGGTAAGAAGAGAGGTTGCAAGGCTTGCTCTTCATCAGCTTGTAACTGATGGAAGAATTCATCCTGCAAGGATAGAGGAGATGGTTGAGAAAACCAGGAAACAGGTGGAAGAGGAGATACTTGAAGTTGGAAAACGTACCACAATTGACCTTGGTATTCACGGACTTCATCCTGAGCTGATACGGCTCATTGGAAAAATGAAATACAGATCATCCTACGGGCAGAATCTTCTCATGCACTCAAGGGAAGTTGCAAATCTTTGTTCTATTATGGCAGCAGAGCTTGGCCTAAATCCAAAAATTGCAAAGAGGGCTGGCTTGCTGCATGATATTGGTAAAGTTCCTGATGATGAACCGGAATTGCCACATGCAATACTTGGGATGAAGATGGCTGAAAAATATAAGGAAAAGCCAGAGGTTTGCAATGCAATAGGATCTCATCATGATGAAACTGAGATGACTACGCTTATTGCCCCAATCGTACAGGTTTGCGATGCAATTTCAGGTGCCCGTCCGGGTGCACGGCGTGAGGTTGTTGAATCTTACATTAAAAGACTAAAAGAGCTTGAGTCACTTGCACTTCAGTACCCTGGAGTAATGAAAACATATGCTATTCAGGCCGGAAGAGAACTCAGAGTGATCGTAGGAGCTGAGAAAGTGAGCGATAAGGAAGCTGAAGGTCTTTCTTTCGAGATTGCAAGAAAGATACAGAATGAGATGACTTATCCGGGGCAGATAAAGATTACTGTGATCCGTGAAACAAGGGCAGTTAACTACGCAAAATAGTAAACCCTAATTGGGAAGAGAGGCATTCGTACATACGGATGCCTTTCTTGTTTAACATGAGATCGACCAAACGATTTTTTTCTATCTTTGTTGACTGTTTGAAAAAGCTGTAATAATGTCCCGGATTAAGTTGCTGAATATTGTTGGCGCAAGACCTCAGATCATAAAAGCTTCTGCTATCAGCAGGGCTGTCAGAATGCACTTTCCTGAAGATATTCTGGAGGTACTTGTTCATACCGGTCAGCACTATGATAAAGAGATGTCAGATGTCTTTTTTGATGAGCTTGAAATACATAAGCCGGATTATAATCTTGGAGTAGGATCAGCTGGCCATGGTAAACAGACATCTTTAATGATAACGGGTATAGAAGAGATAATCCTTAAAGAGAAGCCGGATTGTGTCATTTTATACGGAGATACAAATTCTTCCCTTGCAGGTGCAATTGCTGCATCAAAGCTTCATTGTCCTGTGGTTCATATAGAAGCCAGGCTCAGGTCATTTAATAAAACAATGCCTGAGGAGATCAACAGGATTATGTGTGATCACTCCTCAACATTGCTTTTCGCACCTACAAATGCGGCATTTAAAAACCTGATGAATGAAGGGTTCAGACCTGAGAACAGTCCCCCATATACTATTAGTAATCCGAAAATATTTCTGACAGGGGATATTATGTATGATAATACCCTCTTTTATTCAGAGCTTGCAGAAAAAAAGAAGGCAGGACTATTAGATCAGTTATCTGTAAAAAAAGATGAATATGTGCTTGTAACCATTCACAGGGACTCAAATACCGATGATACTGATAAGCTAAGTGCAATTCTGTCAACTCTTATGCATCTGGCAGAATTGAATAACATTCGGCTTATTATGCCTTTTCATCCCCGTACAATTGTCTCTTTGAAAACAAAACTTATAGAATTACACAGAGAATTGACCAATAGCAGATTTGTAAGCATCATCCCTCCCGTTTCTTTTCTTGAGATGATTCTTCTCGAGAAGCATTGCAGGATGATAATTACTGATTCAGGAGGAGTCCAGAAGGAATCACATTTTTTTAAAAAACCCTGTATTGTATTGCGGAAGGAGACAGAATGGGTGGAATTAGTCGTAAATGGGACTGCTAAACTGGTGGATGCAGATACTTATAAAATAACAGAAGAATTCATTCATTTTATGGAGCTTAAAGAAGGTTTAGATTACCCTGCATTTTACGGAGACGGAAAGGCAGCAGAATTCATTCTGGGAGAGATATTACAGTTGTTTGAAAATAGATGATGATGTTCAACAAAAAACCAATATATTTTTTGTAAAATTGCATGAATTTTAGCAGTGGTTGATGGAGAGGTTATTGAGGAATAGAAGAGTACTGGTTACAGGAGGAGCAGGGTTTATAGGCTCAAATCTTACAGAATCATTGCTTGACGCAGGAAATGAGGTAGTATGCCTTGATAATTTTTCCACTGGTAAGCGGAAAAATATTGAAAGCTTCCTAGGTAATCCCCGTTACAAACTAATTGAAGGAGATATACGCAATCCTGATGATTGTGTAACTGCAGTTTCAGGCGTTGAATATGTTTTTCACGAGGCTGCGTTGGGATCTGTACCCCGTTCAATCAAAGATCCGGTTACTACTACCGATGTAAATATCGGTGGTTTTGTTAAAATGCTTTTTGCTTCCAAAGAGGCAGGAGTTAAGCGCTTCATTTATGCTGCAAGTTCTTCAACATACGGAGATCATCCTGATCTTCCGAAAATTGAAGATAAGATCGGATCACCTCTTTCACCTTATGCTATTACAAAGTATGTGAATGAGTTGTATGCTGATATTTTCTCAAAAACATATGGAATAGAAGTTATTGGTTTAAGGTACTTTAATGTTTTTGGAAGGCGCCAGGATCCTGATGGTGCATATGCTGCTGTGATACCGAAGTTTGTTAAAACCCTGATGAAGCATGAACGGCCGCTTATAAATGGTGATGGTTCAGTTTCACGTGATTTTACGTATATTGACAATGTAATTCAGGTTAATCATCTTTCGGCTCTTATGAATGACAAATCATCACTTAATCAGGTTTATAACGTTGCTCATGGTGAGCGTACCACTCTTAATCAGTTATTTAAGATGATAAGAGAATATGCTTCCCAATATGATAATAGTATAGCATTAATTGAACCTGAATATGGACCATTCAGGGCAGGAGATATACCTCATTCACTGGCTTCTGTTGAAAAAGCGAAGGAAAAGCTTAATTACAAACCTAATCATACAGTTGAGCAGGGATTAAATGAGGCTGTAGAATGGTATTGGAATAATTTGTAACATTTGTTACAAGTAAAGTATTAAATAACTGTTATTCAGTTACATATTGTATATTATATATGTGGCTGACGGGGCGAAAGCATGTCCGGACATAAGAAGTAGTTATTCAAAATTGAACCCTTTCAATACTTTTTTAATAGATTTTAACTAAGTTTGCATCAGATAGTTATATAATGGTTGAGTTATTAAAAGGCAGAATTCTTAGTATTTTTCATAACCATTCACTTCCACGGTGGATGGTACTGCTTATTGATATGTCTGTTGTATATTTCTCATTCCTAATCGCTTATATGCTTAGGTTTAATTTTGAGAATTATATGTTTGATTTGTCAACTGTTTTCAGGCAGACATTGATAGTACTCACTGTATATACTTTTTTCATGCTGGTCTATAAATCTTATCATGGAATGATAAGACATACCACTATTAATGATACTTATAAAATACTACTTTCTGATTTTTCTGCAGTTATAGCATTGATCGTTATTACACTTTTCAGCAGAAAGAACGAATGGCAACAATTGTTCAATATACCAATTTCCATTCTAATTATACATAATGGGGCAGTTACATTTTTTATGTTTCTCTTCAGGGTCTTTGTAAAGATTTTTTATCAGTTTGCATCATCCATAAAGTCTTCCAAAAAGAATGTAATTATATATGGATCAGGTGATATGGGATTAAATGTCAGAAGAGTAATTGACGGTGATACCAGGGGACAGTATAAAGTGAAATGTTTTGTTGATGATGACAGAAAAATTCAGGGCAAGAAGGTCAATGGTTACCCGGTATATTCACGGCAGATACTCACAAAAGATTTTATTGAAAAAGAGGAGATCAGTGCATTTATCATATCAATCAATAAGATTTCTTCTGCCAAAAAGAAAGAGGTAATTGAATCAGTTATTGATCTTGGCTGTGAAATACTCGAAGCACCGTCATTCGATTCATGGTTAAATGGTCAGTTAGATGTTAAAAAGATACAAAAGGTTAAACTTGAGGATCTTCTGGGAAGAGATCCAATTACTTTGGACCTCAATAGAATTCAGGAAGGCTTAAAAGGCAAGACAATCCTGGTTACCGGTGCTGCCGGATCAATTGGTTCAGAGATTGTACGCCAACTGATGAAGTTTGATTACAAAAGACTTATTCTGGTTGATCAGTCAGAGACACCCTCATTTTATCTCAATAACGAACTCAAGGAGAGTTTTCCCGTCGCATCATATAAGCTTATTATTGGAGATGTTACCAATGAGCTGAAAATGGATTTTGTATTCCGCAGGTATTGTCCTGATATTGTTTTCCATGCTGCAGCATATAAGCATGTGCCGGTTATGGAAGCTAATCCGCATGAATCATTCAGGACAAATGTAGGAGGGACTAAAGTGATTTCGGATCTTGCAATAAAGTATAAAGCAGAAAAATTTGTAATGATATCCTCGGACAAGGCAGTGAATCCTACCAATGTTATGGGGGCGACAAAAAAGGTGTGTGAGTTGCTTGTTCATGCTCAGGCCATGAGATCAGATGTTAAGACTAAATTCATTACAACAAGATTTGGTAATGTGCTGGGTTCAAACGGATCTGTGATTCCATTATTCCGGAAACAAATTGCTGATGGTGGGCCTTTAACTATAACTCATCCTGAAATAACCAGGTTTTTTATGACCATACCTGAAGCCTGTCAGCTTGTTCTTGAGGCAGGATTTATGGGCAAAGGAGGAGAAATATTTATTTTTGATATGGGTAAGCCAGTAAAGATAATGGATCTTGCACTCAAGCTTATCCGTCTTTCAGGTCTTACCCCATATGAGGACATAGATATTAAATTCATTGGACTGCGTCCAGGAGAAAAGCTTTATGAAGAACTTTTTGCAGAAACCGAGCAGCAGTTAACTACATATAATCCAAAGATCAGCATTGCTAAGGTTGCAGATGCTGATTATGAATGCATAATTCCCAAAATAAACACTACCCTGGCAGATATATACAATAAAACTGGAACTGAGGTAATTGAAGCAATGATGGATATTGTTCCGGGCTATAGCAGCAATTATGCTGAATTGCATAAATCTTAACAAACAAGAATAATAATTCAACGATAAAGAAAATGTCAGACCGCAAAAAAGTTTTTGTCAGCGGATGTTTTGATTTACTCCATTCCGGTCATGTTGCTTTTTTAAAGGAAGCGTGTCAATTAGGGGACGTTTATGTAGGATTGGGATCAGATGCAACGATAAATGAATTGAAGGGACGGAAGACGATTAACTCCGAAGAAGAAAGAAAATACATGCTTGAAGCTCTTTCATGCGTGCATTCTGTAAAAATAAACTCAGGAGATGGAATTTTGGATTTCCTGGATGATATGAAAAAGCTTGGACCTGACGTTTTTGTTGTGAATGAGGACGGGAACACACCGGAAAAGGAAAAAATCTGCAAAGAATTAAGAATAGAATATAAAGTGCTTAAGAGGATTCCATATGCTAACCTGCCAACCCGTTCCACAACATCACTCAGAAAAGAGATAACACCTATTCCTTACAGGATTGATCTTGCCGGTACCTGGATTGATCAGCCATATGTTTCAAAATTTCACCCGGGTGGGCTATTACAACTTCCATAGAACCTACCATTGAATTCAATGAAAGGTCGGGTATGGCAACAAGCACTCGAAAAAAGGCAATAGAACTCTGGAATTACCAGTTTCCAATGGAGAATCCTGAGAAACTTGCAAAGATACTTTTTCGTTATGATAATGATCCTGGAACAAAGGATGTAAGTGGATCACAGGATTCAATAGGTATTGCAATGCCAGGGATTAACAGATTTTTTTATGAAAAAGGTGAATATTGGCCATCTAGTTTGGAAACAATCTCAGATCTTTCAACGATAAAATGGCTCGAGGATAGGCTTTATATGGTTACATTATGGCCAAGACCTGCTGATTTTGTAGTACTTGAGAATACCAATATTACTTCTGAGAATGTCAGAAATCTTACAGAAGCTGCTGATAAAACATGGAAGGGTCTTCTTAAAAAGGATATTGTAACATTCTCAGGTGGATTCTCTGAATCTTTCAATGCCCAGATTACTATGTTTCCTAAAATGATGAATCAGAAAATTTCTGAAGTAATCGATAAGTATAGGGATATTGCTCTTTCATGGAAACTTTCAGGTGCCGGAGGCGGAGGTTATCTTATCCTGATAAGTGAAAATGATATCCCAAATTCTATTCGCATAAAAATAAGAGTAAAGGATTATTGGCTTTAGTAAATAAGCAAATTGTTTTAAATGAAGAATATTGCACTGATTTCAGGAATAACAGGACAGGATGGTTCATACCTTACTGAATTGTTATTGGAGAAAGGTTATGAAGTCCATGGCATAATCAGAAGATCAAGCTCTTTTAATACTTTCAGGATAGATCATATATACAATAATCCAGATTATCTTAATAAAAAATTCTTTCTCCATTATGGTGATTTAACTGATTCAAGCAACCTGAACAGAATGGTGGAAAGGGTTCAGCCAACAGAGATTTATAATCTGGGTGCACAGTCTCATGTTCAGGTATCCTTTGAAGTCCCTGAGTATACCGCAGAAGTTGATGGTGTTGGAACTTTAAGATTTCTGGATGCAATAAAGGAGGTTGGAATTAAAACCAGATTTTACCAGGCCTCAACTTCAGAATTATATGGCAAAGTACAGGAAATACCTCAGACTGAGAGAACACCATTCTATCCTAGAAGTCCATATGCTGCTGCAAAACTTTATGCCTACTGGGTGGTGGTAAACTATCGTGAAGCTTATAATGTATTTGCTAGTAACGGAATACTTTTCAACCATGAAAGTGAAAGAAGAGGTAAAACTTTTGTGACAAGGAAAATAACTGTGGCTGCTTCAAAAATTGTTCTGGGAATTCAGGACGTTCTCTATCTTGGTAATCTTGATTCAAAGCGTGACTGGGGATATGCACCCGAATATGTCGATGGGATGTGGCGAATTCTGCAAGCAGATGAACCGGATGATTATGTTCTTGCTACCAATGAAACTCATTCAATTCGTGAATTTATTGAAGAGACCTTCAGGGTATTAGGTGAAGAAATTGAATGGAAGGGCAGAGGTCTTGATGAAAAGGGGATACTTAAATCAAGCGGTCGTACTGTTGTTGGAATTGATCCCAGATATTTTCGTCCGACAGAGGTAGACCTGCTCATTGGAGATCCTGCGAAAGCAAAAAGGAAACTTGGATGGGAACCAAAAACAACTTTCAGGGATTTGGTCCGATTAATGACTTTAGCTGATTTTGAAAAAGCCAAGCGAAGGATCGACTAAAAAATAACTGATATTATGGATAAGAATAGCAAAATATATATCGCCGGTCATAACGGAATGGTTGGGAGTGCTATTGTTAGAAAACTAAAAGCAGAAGGTTATGATAATCTTGTCTTTACGCCATATCCTCCTTTTGATCTTACAAATCAGCAAATAGTTACTGAGTTTTTTTAAACGAAAAGCCTAAATATGTTTTTATGGCTGCCGCAAAAGTTGGAGGTATACTTTCAAATAATAAATACAGGGCTGAGTTTATCTATGAAAATCTGATGATACAGAATAACATCATTCATCAGAGCTATATTAACGGAGTAAAAAAACTTTTATTCTTAGGGAGTTCCTGTATATATCCCAAGAATTGCCCTAAACCGATAAAGGAAGAATACCTTTTGACAGGTGAACTGGAATATACAAATGAACCATATGCTATCGCAAAAATTGCTGGTATTAAGATGTGTGAGTCATATAATTTTCAATATGGAACAAATTTCATATCTGTTATGCCAACAAATCTTTATGGTCCCAATGATAATTATAATCTTGATACTTCACATGTTCTCCCAGCTCTGATACGTAAAATGCATCTGGGAAAATGTCTTGAAAACAATGACAGCTAAACAAAGGTTGGGATTTTAAAAAGCTACCTATCGAAGGTGTTAATGAGAATTTAATCTTGAGATCTTAGAAAATTGGTAAATATTTGGTAAATATAACAACTCTCATCACCCACCAACCCCCACCCCCAACCCCCAACCCCAAACCCCTTACCTCTCAAACCCAAACCTTCTTCTATAACTCTCTGGGGTCCCTGGTTCACCTTACCGCTCTAATTCCTATGTCATGGTCGAGGGCCCTGTATTTTCCCTGTGATGATGTGATTCAGATTTAGCGATTTGATAACCGGTAATCAATCAAAGGTCTCAGAAATTAAGAATACGCAGGTTAATATCGGGTCAGGAAAAGACCAGACAATTGCAGAACTTGCAGAACTAATAAAGTCGATTATTGGATTTAAGGGAGAATTAAAATGGGATAATTCTAAGCCTGATGGAACAATCAGGAAAGTACTGGATATAACAATAATGAGTAATCTAGTTTATCATGAAGACTACTATATTCGAAGGTATAAAAGGTGTTTATAAGCAATACAGTTCTTAATTTAGATCAATTGTCAAAGAGGATTTTACTATTGTCTTCAAAATATTACGGAATAGAATCTGTAATTAAAGCAAGACTTAAATCTTTAGACTATGAGGTAGATTGGGTTGAAAATAAGAATTTTCATTTTGATTATCATGTTTCTAAAACAAATTTAAGGATCATCAGAAGGATCTATTTTCTTCTTTTCTCGCCTCATATTTTCTATAAGTATAAAAAAAAAGCCTAACAAATTAGGTGGAAAAAGTTTGATGTTCTTTTTCGATTAATGCCTATTCCGTTAGTCCTTATTTGCTTAAAGACTTAGAGAAGGGAAACCAATCATTTAAATCCATGCTTTACCTTTGGGATCCCTCCTCAATGTATATAACTGAAAAGCGAGATTAAGCTTTTGATAGGGTCATACTTTTGATCCCGATGATGCAGCTAAGTATAATATCTTATTTAAACTCAATTTCTATATTAAGCAGGATAATGATGTTACTTCTTTAAAACATGATCTTTTTTTTGTTGGTAAATTTAGTCTTTATAGATATTTAGTCGTTGAACAGATTGATGAAATGACTAAGAAAAGGAGTAGTAATCTGTTTATTAAATTATGGCCTTGGTATAAAACATTCTATCATAATTATTTATTTTACATTTTTCTTAAAAGAATTAAGGCTTCAAAAGAATGGATAGCTGACTATGTTTCTAATTATGAGGCTGTAGAAGGAATATTTAAAAGTGAATTTGTTATTAAACAAAGCATCTTATTCACTGATATTCAAAGGCATATGCTTGATTCTAAAGTTGTGCTTGATCTTCCCTACCCAGAGCAGAAAGGATACACTCACAGATTAATAGATGCTTTATCGAAGGGTAAAAAAGTAATTACAACAAATATGTATATAAAAAAGTGAGCACTTTTATAATACTGACCAGATTCATATAATTGATACCGTAAGCCCTAATATTGATTTTAATTGGGTAATCGAAGATGTTTCCTTTCCTGTAGATGAATTTATTTTGAATCTTGAGCTATCAATCTGGCTAACATCAATCCTTAATGACTAAGTTTCTAAGTAAAGAAATAGATATTCTCTGGTTATTAAATCCTTTTTATATTTATTGTTTTTCCTTCGGTTTAGCCCTGGTTTTTTATTTATGGGGTTAGCAGTATTTATCCTGAATTGTCTGGAAGTCTGATTGTCTTCTTTACTTTTTCTTTAGCATATTTGCCATGATCGGAAAATATGAAGGCAATAAATTTATATTGAAATTCAATTCTATTGTCATCGTAAGGGTCAGCAATTTCTGAACGACATTATTTTTTTTCTTTATTTTATGTATGGGAATTTAATGTACTATTAATGGGCTATTTGCCAATACTGAAAGATCAAAACCATTTGGATTTTGGAATATCCATATTGATCCTTTGTTTCACTTATGAGTATTTTTTTTTCCATTTTATTATTTCAATCCTACCTTTGAAATAAGAAAAAAAGATATTTGTTGTACACTATTATAATACTCTTATTTCAGCTTATCATTTTTAGGAGATCAGCAGTAATTTGATATTAGGATCATCACTCATGTGTCTATTTATTGTTCAGGATTAATTTGAGTATAAGGAAAATTATCCTATTTTTTAGTGTGTTGCCCTTGTTTTCTTTCCTTTTTGGTGGATATGGTGCTCTTAGAAGTAATTTAAGTAAATCATATGTTTTGGAAGAGCTTGGCGCAAGTGAGACCTTTGTGAATTCAGGACTAAATTATAACCATTATTTGACCTATCTATATATATCATCTCCTTTAGCTAATCTGCAAAAAAATATAGATGAAAATGATGGTTTTTTTTTATGGAATGATTTAAAGAATTTCCTTTTTTTCAGTATAATTCCTAATAGTATCACAAATAGACTTGAAAAGGATTATAATCTAATTAAACCTCAAATTTACTTAATACATCCTCATCTTACTGTTGGAACTTTTTTGTAATCGGTTATTATCTGAAGGATGGCTTGGTATGATAATTATGCTCCTTTTCTGGTTTTGTTCATTTTATTATCAAAATTTGTAATAGTTAAATGCCCAATAGTAGGTATTACAACATTTAGTATTTTGCTTACAACTATAGCGCTACTAATTTTTTCAAATTTTCTTAATTTACTCGATGTTATTTTTAATGCTCTTTGTTTATCCTTTTTATTCAATTATTTCAATAACCGGCATAAACAGATTCGAACCGAAAGTGTTTTGGCTTAGTAACATTAATAAAGGCATAATTATTGACAGTTTAATCAATTTGTAAATTTATAAAATGAAAACGCAAAAAGAAGTTTTTCTATCAACCGAAGGAGATCAGTGGTTTAGCAGGAATAAGAAGTATTATGAAGATTCAAAAGATGAGAATAACATAATTATACACTCACTGACAGAAATAGAAATCAAACCAAAAAAGTTCTTGAAATTGGATGTTCAAATGGAATAAGATTAAATAGCATTAATAAGGCTTTTGGATCGGCATGTTATGGAATAGATCCATCTATTAAGGCAATTGAATATGGGAATAAAGAATTTCCCAATCTTTCATTACAGGTAGGAACAGCTGATTTTTTACCTTTTGAAGATAATTCTTTTGACATGATTATTTTTGGTTTTTGTCTTTATCTTTGTGATAGGAAAGATTTGTTCAGGATTGCATATGAAGCAGATAGGTGTTTAATCGATAATGGATTCTTAGTGATTTTTGACTTCTATCCGCCTTTCCCATATAAAAATACTTATTCACATAAAGAAGGTATCTATAGTTATAAGATGGATTATTCAAAATTATTTAGATGGAATCCGGAATACAACGAGATCTATAAATTAATACTTAGCCATTCTGGGTTTTCAGAAAGAATAATACCTGATGAAAAGATAGCGGTTACCATTTTGAGTAAAAGTGGAGGATTTGCATATCCGTTGCAGCCATATAAAGTACATCAATAGTGCATATGATCTGAATATATAAAGTATATTATAAAATTTAATTTGATAGCTTATATCTTGGTGTTTACTTCAATCTAACTTTTACCATTTTTTTACTGAGCCTTTGTATACCATACACGTAGAGATTAACGCCTATTAAAAGCAAATCATAAAACATAAAAATCAATACTTACATTCGTTTATTATCCTAATATTCCTTCTGATAATAATAGTACGAAAGAACGTTTGAAATAATTTTTTTATAATAATTGCTAGGCAGTTTAAAACTTTGAGTTTACATCATTTAGATACATCTCCTAATCTATTTTTATAAATATGGTTTGGATAATCATTTTTTTAATACAGTTTTTACCAATTATATTATTTTTACAAAAAATTAATTAAATTCTGCATAAATGCTAAATTTTAAATCGGTTTTAATTACCGGAGGAACTGGATCATTTGGTAAGAAGTTTACCAAAATGATTTTTGAGAGATACCCTGATGTGGCAAGGATAGTTATTTATTCAAGGGATGAGTTGAAACAGTATGAAATGTCTCAGGAATTTCTGAAAAGAATTTCCAAATATCAGGTTTTTTATCGGAGATGTTAGAGATGGCGCAAGATTTAAGAGAGCCTGTGAAGGAATTGATGTAATAATACATGCTGCTGCTTTGAAACAGGTACCTACTGCAGAATATAATCCTGATGAATGTATTAAAACAAATATTGGTGGTGCTCAAAATGTTATAGATGCAGCTCTTGCTTCTAGTGTTAAAATTGTTGTAGCTCTTTCAACAGATAAAGCTGCCGTCCGATTAATCTGTACGTTGCCACAAAGCTAGTTTCAGACAAATTGTTTATTGCTGCAAACAATATTAAAGGAAGCAGAAATTTACGTTTTTCAGTTGTTCGATACGGAAATGTTATGGGCTCAAGAGGTTCTGTGATACCTTTTTTTATTGATAAGGCAAAAACGGGTATTATTCCGATTACCAACTCGAAAATGACCCGCTTTAATATTTCTCTTGAAGATGGAGTCGAAATGGTACTTTGGGCTATTGAAAATGCCTTGGGTAAAGAAATTCTAATTCCAAAAATTCCTTCTTATAATATTGAAATATTGGCAAAAGCAATTGCTCCTAAAGCGGAATTGCGTGAAATAGGAATCAGACCTGGGGAAAAATTGCATGAGGAACTAATAACCGAAAGCGATTCTTACAATACTATAGAGTTTGATAAGTATTATGCAATTCTTCCTTCTGATGTTGATAAGGAGGTATATCTCAGGCACTATAATGGTTGGTCTGTCCCTGAAGGATTCAAATATAACTCGGGTACAAATTCTGAATGGGAGACAATTGACTCCATAAGGGAAAAGATAAAAAATACGTTAATCCAGGTTTTAATCATCTTTTATGAAACCAATTCATTACGGTCGACAGAATATTACAGATGAAGATATTAAAGCAGTAGTAGAGGTCTTGAGGTCAGATTTCCTCACACAGGGACCAAATATTGCTAAATTTGAGTAAAGTTTTGCAGAATATGTTGATGCAAAATTTAGCTGTTGCTGTCCCAAACGGTACGGCTGCTTTACATCTTAGTGTTCTTGCACTTAACTTAAAACCAAATGAGCAGGTTATAACTACCCCAATCTCTTTCGCAGCTAGTGCAAATTGTGTTTCCTATTGTTCGGGGAAAGTAATCTTTGCTGATATTAATAATTCATCTTATCTGATAGATCTTAATAAAATTGAATCCCTTCGAAAAAGATGCCCGAAGAAAGATTAAAGGTGTTATTATTCCAGTTGACTTTTGCGGTTATCCTGTGAATGTGTCAGACTTGAGATTTTTATGTGATAAATATGAAACCTGGATCATTGAGGACGCTTGTCATGCACCTGGTGCATATTTCGTTGACAAAACAGGTAAAGGTGTAAAATGTGGAAATGGAGAATTTTCTGATTTATCAGTATTTTCATTTCATCCTGTTAAACATATCACCACAGGAGAAGGAGGAATGATAACCACAAATAATATAGATCTCTATAATAAATTGATCTTACTCCGCACCCATGGAATCACCAAAGATCCTGAACTTCTTATTGATAACCATGGAGGATGGTATTATGAAATGCAGGAACTTGGTTATAATTACCGATTAACCGATTTTCAAGCTGCATTGGGGAATAGTCAATTAAGGCGTGCGACTTTGGGAATTGAAAAGCGAAATGTTTTGGCTGCCAGGTATAACGAAGCGTTTAAAGGAACCAATATTTTGACACCTTCTGTTGATAAGGACTATTATCATGCTTTTCATCTTTATGTTGTTAGGTTGAAAAGAGGTTGAACTATATAATTATCTCAAGACCAAGAATATATTTACTCAGGTACATTATATTCCTATACATACACTTCCATATTATCGTAATGCAGGTTGGAAGAAAGGAGATTTTCCCGTTTCTGAAAATTATTATGAAAGTTGTCTGAGTCTTCCGATGTATCCTGAGCTAACATTGGATCAGCAGGATTATGTAATATTTGAGGTCCTTAATTTTTATAAAGAATAAGTGATCAATAAATTAGTTTTGGGGACTGTTCAGTTCGGATTGAATTATGGGATTAATAATTCAAATGGAATGCCATCAGAAGATGAAGTTTTCAAAATACTGGATACCGCTTATGATAATGGTATATATAACCTTGATACAGCAGATGCATATGGAAATGCTATATCAGTAATTGGCAAATACCATAGAAGCAGACATAATAAATTCAATCTTTTTAGCAAGTTCAAGTCGGTAAAATATGGAGAATTTGAAAGGGTAGTAAATGCCTCTTTAGAAAAACTTGATATAGAAAGATTTGAAGTTTATTCCTATCATTCATTCAAGGATTATTCAGATGATAAGAATATTATTGAAGATTTAATTAATCTTAAAAAAAAAGGTCTCGTAAACAAGATTGGAATTTCTGTTTATACTAATTATGAATTAGAAATTGTTGTTCAAGACAATTTCATTGATGTAATACAGTTGCCTTTTAATCTTCTTGATAATCAAAATTTACGAGGAAAGCTTGTCTCAATGGCAAGGCGAAATGGAAAAGAAGTTCATGCTCGTTCTGTTTTCCCTGCAAGGATTGTTTTTTAAGGATTTCAATACATTTCCTAATAAGTTGACTCCTCTTATAAGTTATTTAAAAAAGATTTCAGACTATTCTTTAGATGAACATATTACAATGGAATCATTGGCCTTAAGTTATGTCCTATTTAATGAAAATATCAATAATATTCTGATTGGAATCGACAATATGAACCAGTTAGAAAATAACCTTAAATCAATTATTAAGAATCCAAGTGCATTTGATTTTATAAATGATAATATATTTGTTAAAGAAACTGAATTACTAAATCCTGTGAATTGGCAATGAAAATCTTAGCAATAACCCAGGCGAGGTACGGCTCAAGCAGATTCCCTGGCAAAATACTTAAGGAAATTGATGGAAAATCTCTGCTTGAGATCCATCTGGAAAGAATTAGTAAATGTAAACTAATTTCCAAAATTAAAGTGGCTACAACTAATGAACCAGATGCCGATAGGATTGAAAAATGTTGTAATAAGCTAAAAATTGATCTCTATAAAGGTTCTTTGGACGATGTTCTCGAAAGGTTCTATTTTGCAGCAATAGAGGAGGACCCTGATTATATTGTCCGACTTACTTCTGATTGTCCTCTCATTGATCCGGAAGTAATTGACAATGTAATTTTCTTTTACGATTGAAAATGATTGTGATTACGGTTCAAATACCCTGAATCCTACCTACCCGGACGGAATTGATGTAGAAGTCTTTAAGCATTCTGCCCTTAAGGCTGCTTATGAAGATGCCACACTTAAAAGCGACAGGGAACATGTAACTCCATATATCTGGAGAAATTCTTCATATAAGGGTGGTAAAATATTTAAATCCATGTCATATGAAAATATTGAAGACTATTCATCCTTGAGATTAACTGTAGATAAACTTGAAGATTTTCTTGTAATAGAAAAGTTAGTTAAAGAATTGGGAATTAATAAGTCTTGGAAAGATTATGTAAGATATCTGGAGTCGCATAATGAAATTCAGTTATTAAATAAGCATTTCGGCAGAAACGAAGGTTATCAAAAATCTATTAACGAGGATAAAATCATATAATATGGGAAAAGGACAGGAATTATACAAAAAAGCTAAGACTCTAATACCTGGAGGGACAATGCTATTATCAAAAAGGCCAGAAATGTTTTTACCAGATAATTGGCCTTCATATTTTTCCAGAGCCAAAGGATGCAAAGTTTGGGATTTAGATAATACTGAGTATATTGATGTCTCAATCATGGGTATTGGTACAAATACCCTTGGTTATGGTAATAATGAAGTAGATGCAGCAGTAATAGAGACTGTACGCAAAGGCAATATGTCCACATTCAATTGTCCGGAAGAAGTATTACTTTCTGAAAAACTTGTTGAGATGCATCCCTGGGCTGATATGGTCAGGTTAGCACGTACCGGAGGAGAAGCAAACGCAATAGGGATAAGAATTGCTCGGGCTGCTTCCGGAAGAGACAAAGTAGCATTTTGCGGATATCATGGCTGGCATGACTGGTATCTTTCTGCAAATCTGGGAGATGGACAAAACCTTGCAGGACATCTCCTCCCCGGTCTAGATCCGGCAGGAGTACCACAAAATCTACAAGGGTCTGCTATCCCGTTTAATTATAATAATTTTCAGGAATTACTGTCAATAGTAGAAGAACATAATATTGGAGTAATTAAAATGGAAGTATCCAGGAATATGGGTCCTCAGGACAATTTTCTTCAGAAAGTAAGAAAACTTTCCACAGATAAAAATATAGTCCTAATTTTCGACGAATGTACATCTGGATTCAGGCAGACATTTGGCGGGCTTCATAAGATTTATGATGTGGTACCGGACATGGCTTTGTTTGGCAAAGCGCTTGGTAACGGATATGCCATTACTGCAGTTATTGGTAAACGAGAAGTGATGGAAGCTGCTCAGAAGACATTTATCAGTAGTACATTCTGGACAGAACGTATAGGCCCCACTGCGGCACTTGCAACTCTTAAAGAGATGGAGAGATTAAAATCCTGGGATGTTATATCTAAAACCGGAAATCAGATTAAAGATAAATGGAGGAAACTTGCTGAAAGGCATAATATTGAACTTGAAACATGGGGATTACCTGCTTTGGCGGGATTTACTATAAAAAGCAAAAATTCACTTGCCTATAAAACATTGATTACACAAGAAATGCTTAAAAAAGGATTTATCGCAGGTAACAGTATCTATGTGTGTACTGAGCATACTGATGAAATAATTGACAGATATTTTGAAGCTCTAGAACCCATCTTCTTCCAGATACAACAATGCGAGAAAGGTAATACTGAAGATATTTTAAAACTATTAGAAGGTCCTGTTTGTCATGCAGGATTTAAAAGACTAAATTGATGTTCAGGTTGTCCGCCTTTATAAGAACTGATGGAAACTCAATAATCGGTTATGGGCACACAATGAGAATGATTGCTCTTGCAGAAATTATTTCACCAGATTTTGATATATGCTTTTTAGTAAAAGACACATCGGAATGGATTAAATCAGCCCTAAGTTCAACGTATTCAGTACTACAATTACCCGATAAAATATCTGCTGATCAGGAAATTGAGCATATAAGCAACCTTTCTGAAAAGGCTGATCTAATTATTCTTGATGGTTATAGTTTCAATTCGGAATTTCAGGCATCAATACGCCAAAGGACCAATTTACCTTTAGTTTCAATTGACGATTACCAGCCTTCAGTTACAAAGCTGATCTTGTGGTTAATCATGCAGGATTAATTGATGAGAAACACTTTATAAAGGAAGATTATACCAGATTACTTTTAGGCCTGATTATGCTCTACTTAGAAAAGCTTTCATCGAGAATGCTCGATGTAAACGAAAGTTTGTTTCCAAGGTAGATACTGTTTTTCTTAGCTTAGGTGGATCTGATTCAGATCAATACAACCAGGTCATTGATAAATTATATAGACAGGAATAGAACGTTTTCTGGTAGTAGTTAATGATAAGCAGAAATATCAAAATCTATTTAAAAGCTCAGCTCATGTTGATTTATACAGTAATCTTTCTGCATCCGAAATGATAGAGCTTATGAAGCACTCTGATCTGGCGGTTTTGCCGGCAAGCACATTATGCTATGAGTACTGCTGTATTTCAGGTGGTTTATTCATTATTAAAACAGCCGAAAATCAAAAATATATTCACAATTTCATTATAGGCACTGGTTGTGGATCAGATTATGATGGTATTGATCTGATCTTAGGTTCTTCAGAGATTCTGAATATAATAAACCAACAGATCGGACAACAATTCAAATACTTTAATGGACAGAATGAAAATCTTCTTCGAAAAGAAATTTTCGGACTTACAGTAGAAAAAAGAACAACTCTCAGATATGCAGAAGAAAGTGATATGATGCTGTATTACGATTGGGCCAATGAAGAAGAAACCCGTCGAAATTCAATAAATAAGGAAAAGATCCTATTGAAACTTCACAAATGTGGTTTTTAAATAAACTTATGGATCCAGATTATGCTATGTACCTCTTGTGTTATAACGATATACCTGTCGGGAACATCAGGTTTGAAATTAAAGAAGACGAGGCATTGTTGAGTTATTCTATTGCCATGAGTATAGACATAGAGGTTTGGGTATCGTAATTTTAAAAAAAGGTATTTCAAAATTCTTATTAGAGCATACACAGATCATGTATATTAATGGTTATGTGCAAAGGAATAATTTAGCGTCCATTCATTCCTTCCTGAAGGTTGGATTCTCCTTAATGAAAATTGTCTTTCAGAAATTGATGATTTCCTTTATTATACAATAAATAGAAAAGGTAATGAAAATAGGTAATTTTGAGACATCAAAACATTGCTTTATTGTTGCAGAAATGTCTGCAAATCATAATCATGATCTGGATATTGCTGTTAAGACAATCAGAGCTATTAAGAATTCCGGAGCTGATGCGATTAAAATTCAAACATATACACCTGATACTATTACAATTGATTGTGATAACGAATACTTCAGAATAAAACATGGTACATTATGGGATGGCAAAACTTTGTACCAGCTTTATAAAGAAGCCTATACTCCCTGGGAATGGCATAAAGATATTTTCAAAATAGCAGCTGATGAAGGATTAATCTGTTTCTCATCTCCCTTTGACAGATCTGCTGTTGATTTTCTGAATACTTTTGATGTTCCTGTTTACAAAATAGCCTCTTTCGAGATAAATGATATCCCATTAATAAGTTATGTTGCATCGGAAGGAAAGCCAATCATAATATCATCAGGTATTGCAGAACTTGCAGATATTGAACTTGCAGTAAATAGCTGCAGAGAAGCCGGCAATGATCAGATTATCCTGTTAAAATGCACTTCATCATACCCTGCACCAATTGAAGAAGCCAATCTATTGACCATTCCTAATATGAGGGAAACATTTAATGTTGAAGTAGGCCTTTCAGACCATTCAATGGGTATTACTTTACCAATAAGTGCTGTTTCACTTGGGGCTTGCATAATTGAAAACATTTTATTCTGGATAGGTCCATTGGTGGTCCTGATGCATCATTCTCATTGAATCCCGCAGAATTCAGATTTTTAGTTGACTCAGTTCGGGAAGTTGAAAAAGCTCTCGGGCAAGTCAGTTATGCTTTGTCTGAGAAAGTTCGTTCTGCAAGAAATTTTTCAAGATCCCTGTTTGTTGTAAAAGATATGGTCTCTGGAGAAACATTTTCAGAGTTAAATGTCCGTTCAATTAGACCGGCATATGGTTTGCATACAAAAACTTAAATCAGGTTATCGGGAAAAAGCTTCAACTGACATAAAGAGAGGTACTCCTCTGACATGGAATATGATCAGTTAATTTCCAACATTATGCTTCACTTTTCCTTTTCTTTTTTCTACATTTTCAAGAAGATTCTCTATATTGTTATTGTTCCTTAATAACTTGAGTATGGATCTATTAAAAGATAGAAAGATATTAAATCCTTTTAAACGTTAAGTTATTACAGATAAAAAAGTGGCAATTGATTCTTTTAGAAAGCGCTATTTCTATAAGTTGACAACCAACTTACTGAACTTTTTTATTGCATTTCTTACTGTCGGTATTATTCCACGCGCTCTGGGAGTCAATAATTATGGAAACTATACTTACATAAATAATATTTTCTTGCAGATTATTTCTTTTATTGAGTTCAGAACATCGACCTGCTACTATTGTCAACTTTCACAAAATCAATCAGATAGAAAGATTACATTATTCTATTTTTTCATATACCCTGATACTTTTCTGTTTACTGACTGTTATATCTTTGATTCTGATTAATATAAAACCATTAAATAATTTTTGTCTTCGGTGCCAATTCAATGGGAAGATTAGTTGTCTTCATCATATTCCTTATAGCATTCTTTTCATGGTTCACCGATATAGTTTCATCCGCATTAGATGCGCTTGGATATACTGTGTATCTTGAAAAGGTAAAAATAATAAACAGATTAATATCAGCATTGACCATTTTGGGTCTATTCTACCTGAATCGTTTGAATCTGAATACATTAATTATATTGCAGGCTATATTGGGCATATTTATAATAGTACTTTTAGTTCTGTATCTAAGATATAAATATAGTTTTGATAAAGAAAAACTTAATGTAAAAGAGTTCGTAAACTACTCCACTATTTTCTACCGTTATTCCTTACCGCTTTTAGGATATTTAGTACTGCAATTCATAGGAAGTATATTTGACCGGTGGTATCTTCAGCATGAAAGTGGCAGCTTTCAGCAAGGACTATATTCTTTCTCATATTCACTCATGAATTTTTGTTACCTGTTTATTAATGCTTTTCAACCTCTGATAACAAGGGAGTTTTCAATTTCTGCTGCTGAAAATGAAAAAGCTAATATGGCGCAATTATATAAGAAATTCGTTTCAATCTTATTTGCAGTAACGGGCTACCTTTGTGCTTACATTTTTGTTGAAGCTTATAGGATCGTAGAATTTTTTGGGGTAATGATTTCATTACTTCAGGAAGAATACTCCAAATATTAATGTTATACCCACTTATGAGTACATATTCTTTTGCTTAATGGAGCAGTATTATACTCAACTGGAAAAACAAAACTTTTATTTAATATTGGTTTAGTCTTAACTCCAGTCGGAATCATGTTAACTTTTTTTCTTTGAATACAACTTATGGATTCGCTTTAGGATCAACAGGTCTGGCTTTAAAAATATTTTTGGTGACCTGATCGGTTGTAATTTTGATATTGTATCTGAATAGCAAATACTTGAATTTTAGCTTCATTAAGACAGCATCTCATTT
>JADKBL010000005.1 GCA_016718875.1 Bacteroidota bacterium | reverse complement strand
GTAGTCTGGAGATACTGGCTGATGCAGTAGGTTCAGCGGAGATAGCCACAGATGCAGTGACTACAGTAGAGATATTAAATGGGACTATAGCTAATGCAGATCTGGACAAGTCAAATATTCCGTTGAGTGGATTTGGAGCAGCGGCAGCAGCCGTTAGTCTGGGAGGATTTCAGATCAATAATCTGGCAAATCCGGCTGCAGCACAGGATGCAACGACAAAGAGTTATGTAGACGGCTTGTTAGATACAGATAATAACCTGGCCGAGGGTTACATCTGGGTAGGAGATGCAGGAGGCAACCAGTCAGCAGTAGATGCTTCCACGGATGGCTTTATGTTGATAGGCGATGGAACGACAGTCAACAGTGTAGATATCAGTGGAGATATAGATATCGACAATACAGGCAATGCACAGATACAGGCCGATGTAGTAACAACAGCCGAGATAGCATTGAATACGATTTTAGCAAATGACATAGCTACAGATGCAGTAGGTTCAGATGAGATAGTCGCCGATGCAGTAGGAACCTCTGAGATAGCTGCGGATGCAGTTACCTCTTCAGAGATAGCAACAGACGCAGTAGGAACCTCGGAGATAGCTGCAGATGCAGTTACGTCTTCGGAGATAGCAACAGATGCGGTAGGTAGTCTGGAGATACTGGCCGATGCAGTAGGTTCAGCGGAGATAGCCACAGATGCCGTGACTACAGTAGAGATATTAAATGGAACGATAGCGAATGCAGATCTGGACAAGTCAAATATTCCGTTGAGTGGATTTGGAGCAGCGGCAGCAGCCGTTAGTATGGGAGGATTTCAGATCAATAATCTGGCAAATCCGGCAGCAGCACAGGATGCAACGACAAAGAGTTATGTAGACGGAAAAGTAACTGACGTTGTAACAGACGGAGTAACTTTAATAGCACCAACTCAAAATGCAGTTTATGATGTATTAACTAACCATGCTGCTCTTCAAACTGGCGTTCATGGTATATCAATTGCAGCAGGAAAGACTTTTGCTTCAAGCAATTCCCTCTTACTTTAGCAGCCACAGACGGATTGGCTTGTTGAATATTGGTGGGGGAGGCACTTTAGGAACAGCAGCATATACAAATTCAACAGCTTATGAGGTCCTCTAACGTTTAATAATGGTTTAGACAGAACTGGAAGTACGGTTACCCTAGGGGAATCTTGACTGGAGCAACAACAATAGACAATAGTACTTTTGCACCCTACATTAGAGGATCAACATCGACAGGGGCATTGACTTTTGGTTCGACAAATGCTCAGACTGTAAATATTGGGACAGGTGCAGGCGCTTCTACCGTAAAAATATTGCAACAGGAATAACAAATGGGAAAGCTATTAATATTGGTACAGGATAGTTGCTAATACAATAGCTATAGGTAATACAACAGGAGCAACTGCAGTTAATATTAATTCCGGAACAGGTGAGTCATTTTACAACCACAGGTAGGCTTTAACAGTTGGAGGTTCAGCATCTATAGGGGCATTGACTTTTGGTTCTTCGACAAATGCTCAGACTGTAAATATTGGGACAGGTGCAGGCGCTTCTACCGTAAATATTGCAAACAGGAATAACAAATGGGAAAGCTATTAATATTGGTATAGGAGCAGTTGCAAATGAACAATAGCTATAGGTAATACAACAGGAGCAACTGCAGTTAATATTAATTCCGGAACAGGTGCGTCAACTTTTACAACCACAGGTGCAGGTACTTTAACAGTTGGAGGTTCAGCATCGACAGGGGCATTGACTTTTGGTTCTTCGACAAATGCTCAGACTGCTTAAATATTGGGACAGGTGCAGGCGCTTCTACCGTAAATATTGCAACAGGAATAACAAATGGGAAAGCTATTAATATTGGTACAGGAGCAGTTGCTAATACAAAGCTATAGGTAATACAACGGAGCAACTACCGGTTAATATCAATTCCGGAACAGGTGCGTCAACTTTTAGAACCACAGGTGCAGGTACTTTAACAATTGGAGGTTCAGCATCGACAGGGGCGACTTTTGGTTCATCGACAATGCTCAGACTGTAAATATCGGGACAGGTACAGAGCCGCAAGCGTATACATAGAAACTGGAAATACCTCAAGTGATGTTACAATTGGTTCTGGCGGTGATCCGATTAATTCAATTGTATATGCAACAATAGCATCAGGTTCATTTGCAGTACCAAGAGGAAATAATGTCAAAACTTATGCTGTCAGTGGCGCAAGGGTTGGAGGTAATGTTATTGTAAATCCTGTAGGTGCGATTTCAGGAGGTATATTTATGAATTATGCAAGAGTAAGCGCTGTAGATGAAGTAGAAATTGGGTGGAATGCTACTCCCAACACTTCTCCTACTTTGACAAATGTTAACTTAAATATAATGGTAATAAACCATCCTTAAATTTTATATAATTAATCCAGAATTGAGAAGGGGAGACTGTAAGACTGCAGGGCCGCAGGACAAGATTGAGGAAAGACTAGAGAAAAAGTAGAGGCATCAGCCGTCAGGCGACAGGAAGACTGGGAGAGGAGGAGACTGCATGACTGCAAGACCGTAGGACTGAAAGACATTAAGCGTAGAGCGTAAAGAATAGAGATTTACCTGGAACATGGAACTAGGAACATAAAATATGAAAATGAAAAAAACGATAGAATGAAACACATCAAATCCACAATTGTAACATTTGTTACATTTTTAATTTCAGTCAGCCTGGCAGCTCAGCAGCCTGCTGCAAAACCTGCCCAGCAACAGTCCGCACCTGTTAAACTAACCTCCGCTGTCGACACCGTCCAATACACCCTAGGCGCATTTATCGGACAGTGGTTTGTGAAGAACGGATTCGGTATATCAAATAAAGCTCTGTTCGACAGGGGTATGATCGATGTGATGCAGAAGAAACCTCTGGCAATGCCCGATACCATAATCGCTCCGCTGGTTGCTAATTACCAGCTGATTGTCCAGAGCGCACGCAGCCGCCAGCTCGAGGACCAGCTCTTTGCTGCCCTCAAGGGAAAACCGGGTGTGGGGGTAATGCCTAACGGGGTTCACTACATTGTTGTGAAAGCAGCCCAGGGTATCAGGCCAACTGCAGCAGATACTGTTGTTATTAATGCTATCGGTGTATTCCCCGACGGAACTGTTTTTGAGGATACTTTCAAGAAGAAACAGGCAATAACAACTGCTACAAACAAACTTATCCCCGGACTGAGCGAGACAATACAGCTAATGCCGGTCGGATCAGTATGGAGAGTCTTTGTACCGTCAGTGCTTGGCTATGGTCCGGCAGGTGTGCCGAATCTTATTCCGCCAAATACGGCTTTGGTATTTGATATTACGTTGATGGAGGTGAAAGGTAAGAAGTAAGAGAAAGGCGACGGGCGACTGGCGACAGGCGTCAGGAAAGAAAGACGAAATGGTGAGGGGGAGACTGGGAGAGAGGGAGAAGAGGTGAAGGGGAGTCCCGATAGCTATCGGGAGGGAGAATGGGAGAAAGAGAAACCCTGTGACCGCAAGACCGCAGGACCAGAAGACCAGGACCAGAAGACCAGAAGACCAGAAGACCAGAAGACAAATATTAATAATTGAACAAACCGGCAGGACATATAACGATTAGAGACCAGAGCTTACGATAGCCCTGAGACTGAGTATTCCCATACTCTTCTCTTTATTGCTATGTCTGCCGTTTGCTGCCCAAGGTCAGGTCATATCAAATAACCAGGCAGCCATAACAATCACTTCTGGTGCTGCAGTTGTTACAAAGGATATGACAAATACCTCCGGAGCATTTACTGCACGATTCCAGAACAATGGGACAATCAATCTCTCCGGTAACTTCACAAATAATGTAAGTTCTGTTACTTCCGGCGACGGGACCTTCAGGCTCGGTGGAAACTGGACCAATCCCGGTTCTTTCAGCTATGGCCTGAGCACTGTAATATTCAACGGTTCCATCGAACAGCTGATAACAAAGCCGTCACCTGAAACATACTATAATCTTTCAATTGAGAATACCGGAGCCACATCAGGTTTTACTGTGCGGCTTGATAATCTAGTTCAGGTTATTGGGACACTCTGTCAATTAAAAACGGAAATATAAATGCAACTTTAAACAGATTGTACCTTTTAAATCAGGCGGCTTCTTCGTTAAGTTACACATCATCAACAAAAAGCAGGATATTCGGACAATTTGAGAGGGGAGTCGGTCAGCAAGGTACCTATCTGTTCCCTGTTAGTAATATTTCAAGACCATCATATTATAATGCGGCTACCCTGATCACCAATACAATTCCTTCAACAGGTTCAGTGCTTACGGAATTCTTTACTTCATCTCCGGGTAATGCTGGTCTGCCTCTGGCTGATGTATCAGCTGATCCGGGTGTGGAAGTGGATAGTGCTTACACAGCAGGTTACTGGAGCATGACTGCAAAGAACAGCTTTTCATCTTCAAATTACGGGGTTACACTGGAAGCAGAAGGATTTACGAATTCCATTGATACTGTAAGAGATATTACCCGTGTAATAAAACGAACCGGAACGGGTAACTGGACTCTTGATGGGGTACATAGCGAAGCCTCAGGAAATCTGATAAAGAGAAATAATCTTACAGGAACTATTTTACCTGCAGGAACTCAGTTTGGACTGGGAAGAGCCAATCCTCTGATCACAGATCATCCTGATGACCAGACAGTCTGTGAAATGACTTATCCATCTTTCACAGTAGTTGCCTCCGGTGCCGGACCGTTGACATATGTGGTATAAGGATGGGAATCCGATATTAAGTGGATCTCACTATACAGGAAACAGGTCATACACTTGTAATAAATGAAGTTGTGCTTGGTGATGCCGGAAATTATTATTGTGTTGTAAGGGACAGGTATCAGAATTCAACCATCAGCACTGCAGCAAATCTTGTAGTTATGATGATCCCTGTTGCAAATATTACACCAAATGTACAGGATCATGAGTGTTCTGAAGTACCATTTGAGGATATGGTACTTGGACTAAGTAATTACAACCCGGGTTCTATTTTTACCTGGAGCAGGACAACTCCGGCAGGTATAATCACTTCAATACCCGTTACAGGTACAGAGAATACTATCGGTAATGTGCTGGCAGGATCTTTCCAGAATACGACCGATGCTCCTATAACAATTACATTTGAAATAATACCAATCGGCCCTGCACCAACATACTGTACAGGACTTCCGATTTATGCTACAATAACTGTCAATCCTCGCCCGAGAATTATACCGGTAATGAAGGAGATCTGTTATGGAGGATTTACAGAAATCACACTTGTATCACCTTCAACAATGACAAAACCAAAGGAAAATGTCATGCAGTTTGGTTATAAAACATACAGAACATCTGCTCTGGTAGGTGGCTTTATGGGTGATGCCTCAAATGTGTCCTATGGATCAGTTATATCAAGACCATATTCAAACGATTCGGATACCAGTCAGTCAATAATTTATAAGATTGTTCCTACTGTAACATCGGATCTTGGATGTCCTTCAGGCGATTCTGTATCCTTTGAGACCAAAATCCATGCAAAACCTCTTCAGAATATTGTAATTACGGAGCCCCTTACCTGTGACGGAGGCAATAATGCTGATATTTTGGCTGTAACTTCCAGAGGAGCAGGAGGAGCAAGCGGATATTATTTTGACTGGATAAGAACACAGCTTGACCAGGTGCATGATTACAACGTACCAGCCCTCATTAACCGGAGGGGTGGAAGATGGGATGTGACAGTTACTGATAACCTGAATTGCAAAAGCTCTGGATTCATATTTGTTTCAGGTGCGAAACTTGATGCTTTAATGTATGTTCCGATTGATCCTGTTTCGGGTTATGCAACTACTTGTCCGGGTTCAGCCGACGGAGAACTTTGGCTGAAGGAAACAATTGGTTCAACCGGTATCGCCCCGTTTGAGTACTGGGTAACCAGAAATGGACAGGATACTGCATCAACTGATATTCATGGCCGGATAGTAAGCAAAGAGGTATTTGAAATATGGCCGGGACTGCTTGCAGGCAACTATCGTCTTTATATGAAAGATGCAAATGGTTGTTTTAATGTTACTGTTCCTCAGATTGATATTGCCGGACCTGAGGTTATAACTGTGACATTCGAATCGAAAAAGTATGACGGCAGCTTTGATATATCATGCAAGGGTTACAATGATGGTTCAGTATGGATTAAAACTATAGGAGGCGGTAACGGAGGATACAGATATAAGTGGACAACAACTGAAGGTTCAATAACAGGAATTGATACTCTCGACCGGCTTGATAATATTACTGCAGGAAAATACTATCTGCATACTACTGATGTCAAAGGTTGTACAAAGACCGACAGTGTGATGATTTACGAACCTTCAGGTATGGTATTGACGGCATCCGAAGTTTCGTTGAAACCTGATGGTTCATTTAATGTTTCCTGCAATGGAGGATCAGATGGATACATCAATATGACTATCACCGGCGGATCAGGCAACTATACATATTCATGGACTGGTCCTTCGGGCTATTCTTCCGTGAAAGAGGATATTACCGATCTGAAGGCTGGTGTATACAGCTGCATTGTAAGGGATCTTAACGGATGTATTCTTGCCCCGGCTCCTTCTTTCACATTAACAGAGCCTGATAAAATTGTACTTTCCGCTATAAAATCTGTTTCAACTGACGGAGCATATAATATAAACTGTAATGGTGGTACCGGATCAGTCCAGGTAACTGTTACAGGTGGAATCACCGGAACATATCAGTATTTCTGGAGCACATCAGATGGTTCAGGTATCGCTGATGGTACAGAAGATCAGAATGCCCTGAAAGCAGGTACATATAACCTGATAGTAAGAGATTTAAATGGTTGTGAGGATTCCCTTCAGGTTACACTGATACAACCACAGGAGATTAAGCTGACTTTCATTGAGAAGAATATTACATGCGCATCAGGAGTATTCAATGATGGTTCAATTAATCTAAATGTTTCTGGTGGCGCTGGACCTTATACATATCTGTGGTCAAATAGTACTTCCTCTGAGGATATTTCAGGACTTACAGAAGGTACTTACTCAGTAACTGTAACTGATTTCAACGGCTGCACAATGACCGGTTCAGGAACTGTTGTCAATCCTCCGCCATTGAAATATGAATCTGTTATATCAGATTATAACGGCTACAACATCAGCTGTTTCAATATGTCGAACGGCTCAGTTAAGATCACAACTTCAAGTGGTACTCCTCCATTCATATTCACATGGACAGGTCCGGATGGGTTTAGCGCAACCACACAGAGCATTTCAGGTCTCAGGGCTGGCACTTATATTCTTAACATAACTGACAGTCTGGCCTGCAGTGTTACGGAAACATTTGTTCTGACTGAGCCCGGTCAGCTTGGCATGGCCTTCAGTCTCTCGTCAAGTACTGCCGGCGGATTTAATATAAACTGTGCGGGGGAAACAACAGGCTACATAGGCATTGAGCCTCTTAACCCGGTCAGGACCGTTGAGTACCTGTGGTCCGACGGATTGTTCGGAAGAACCAGGACAAACCTTCCTGCAGGCGAATACAGTGTTATTATAACTGACGCAAATAACTGTTATGCAAGTGCAACAGTAGAGCTTACCCAGCCGGATTCGCTTAAGATCGTGTTCACAGTTGACCAGCCGTTCTGTCCTGATATGCCTGACGGATCGATAATTGCCGAAGTTACAGGTGGAGTCCCGGGTGCTGATTATAATTTCAAGTGGTCTGATAATTCAACAGGCAGCGCCTTAACAGACATCACTGCAGGATTCTATACGCTCACTGTAAGAGACCTTAACGGATGTATTGTTAGAGACTCTGTAAATGTTGAGCCCGAAAATGAATCATGCCTGATTATACCTAATGCCATTTCGCCAAACGGAGACCTTATAAATGATGAATGGAACATTGACAATATTGATCTTTATCCGGAGGCTGAAGTCAAGATTTTCAACAGGTGGGGATTAAACATCTGGAAATCGGCGAAAGGATATCCTCAGCCATGGGATGGGCGCAGAAATGGAAAAGGACTGCCGATTGATTCATACCATTATATTATTGATCTTCATAACGGGAAAAAACCTGTTATAGGAGCTGTAACAATTGTAAGGTAAATTGCGAAACTGAAAAGAGATGAGATTTAAGGCAACGATATTATTAATATTACTGGCAGGTGGTCATGCCATGGGTCAGCAGTTGCCCGTTTTCAGTCAGTATTTGTATAATAAGTTCCTGCTTAATCCGTCAGTAGCCGGCAGTGACGGGTATACAAGTTTTTCTCTTACAGCGAGGGAACAATGGGTGGGATATAAAGGTGCTCCAAGGACAGTCTCATTTGCATGGCAGACAAGGCTTCTAAAGAAGAGCTACATCCTTAAACAGACAAGTATAAAAAGGCAGGTTTTCAGGCCTAAATCTGATGGGAAAGTGGGATTGGGAGGATATATTTTTTCTGATAATAACGGTCTGATTAAGCGAAACGGATTCCAGATTTCATATGCTTACCATACATGGATCAAAAACAGTACTCAGCTTTCTTTCGGACTATCTGCCAACGGATACCATTATAAGATCGATGAAGAGCAGGTCAATTTTGAAGATCAGAATGACCCACTGCTTAACAGTTCCCTAAGACGGGGATTATTTATACCTGATGCCACTTTTGGAATTTATCTGCTCAATGCCCGCTATAGTTTTGGAGTGTCGGCTGATCAGTTATTTGAAGCATCAGCGAAGATAGGGGGGGCTGCTGCCTATCAGAATTTCAGTCTCGAAAGACAATATTACATGTTCGGATCATATGACTTCAGCCACGGACCATATAATATCATACAGCCGGCATTCCTGCTTACAACTTCAGAACAGCTTACTCCAATGGCTGATATAGGGGTTACATATATTTTCCATGAAGATTTCTGGGCCGGCGTTGCATACAGAACAAGCAAAGCGATTATTTCCACTGTAGGAGTGAAGTATCAGAATATTTATATCGGGTATGCTTTTGATTTTACAATGTCAGAACTGCAAAGGGTAACTTATGGCACTCATGAGATAAACTTTGCCCTTAAGTTCGGGGATAATAAGCGTAAGTACAGGTGGCTTGACAGGTATTGATTGTTGTAAGCTGGCGCGGATTTAGCGAAGCGTAATCCGTGCCTGTTTGTATGGCACCAATTACATCCCGAAAACTATCGGGATGGCGCCAGCGAACTTCAGGTTATTTCTTTAAAGTATAGATCAGCGAGCTGCATTTTCTTTTATTGAAAAGCACCCTGAAGGCAAAGTATGATCCTTTTATGATCCCGGTAAAAAATGCCATTTTATTCCCTTTATACCTTTCGCTAAGAATTGATATATAAAATACATCAAGAGGTAATGTTCTGACATTTACTATTCTGAACCCTCTTCCTTCAAACAGGAATCCGAATGTGTCGGGATTGAAGTGCCAGAGATGTCTGGGTACATCATAAGCTGCCCAGAACTGACCATAATGCAGTGAATCAAATGAATTTATATTCGGAACAGCAATTATACAGGTTCCTGCAGGCTTCAGAAGACGTTGGATTTGGGCAACATAGAAGTTAAGATCGCTGAAATGTTCTAGCACATGCCAGAGGGTAATGCAATCAAAGCTGCCTGATTCAAGGGAGCTTATTTTTTCAGGCGGAATAATTTCAAGACCAAATTTTTCGGAGGAGGTGATCCTGGTTTTTTCATTGATTTCTATCCCCTTTACACTCCATCCTGCCTTATTCATTCCGTCAATAAAATGTCCGGTACCGCTACCTATATCGAGAAGATTACCCCTTTCAAGGTCTGTCATCTTTATTACAATATCTCTCTTTTTTCGGAGCATCCTGCTCCTTACGATTTTGTATATTTTATTGACTAAGCCTTCAGAGGTATCGCTGTGTGATATATAATCATCTGATTCATAGTAAGCTCCTATGGCATTTTCTTCAGGATGATCCTGGGTAAAGGTGAACCCGCAAACAGAGCAAGTATATAGTGGAAATTGCTCCCTGCTCCTGAAATGATCAGTACAGATAAGTCCAGGTTTGAGATCATATGAAGAACATACAGGACAGCTGCTGTGATGTATCATTCTATTCGCCCTTATTCTTTGACCTGAAGCTTTTAAAGAGATACCCGATTATCAGCAGGATGAATATTCCTGAGCTGGCATAGGAAATACTTGTACCTGTTTTGTATGAAGCAGGTTCAAATCTGAAACGGATCTCATGTTGCCCTTCCGGAATTACCAAACCGCGCAGGATATAGTTCACCCTGAAATGAGGAGTCTCTTTCCCATCAATAAAACTTTTCCATCCTGCAGGATAATAGATCTCTGAAAAGACTGCCAGTTTTTCACCGGAGGCATTGCTTTTATATATCAGTTCATTTGGTTCATATTTCAGAAGCATTATTGTATCTCCCGGAGAAACAGGATAAGAACTCTTTGTGATCAGGTCTTTGAACCGGCTGTCAACGACCGCCTGTTTTGAAGGATCAATCCTGTTTACCATGGAAATCTCCTCATTTGCGTTTTTTACAATTACAGAGTTTTCTGTGAACCACGCATTGCCAAGTGCTTTCTTATTCTCAAGAGGGGGAGCCTCGGGATTGTATATCACATATTTTGTGTTGAGCATGTTGAGTGCATTGGTGGAACTAAATACAGATTCCAAATCTTCAATTGATTTTGCCGTACTTCCGGCAGCAGTGATAAGTGAAATATTCATAATGAGCGAAGAATCAATAAGTTCCTGGTACCTTTTCAGCTTTGCTCCATGATATCCTCCGATTGATTTATGATAGTAGGATGTTGATGCATCATTAAAGGTAGAAACACTGATATTGAGAACCTTGAAATGTGAATTATCCTGCAGGATAAAAGCGTCGGCAACAGAAGGGGTCTGCATTTTGGCTTTTGCCTCTTTTCTTACAAACTTGTCAGAACCCAGGTAACGTTTGTCCACAAGCCACATATCTCCAAGGAACAATATAGCCAGCAGAAGTATTGCATATTCCTTTTTGAGTTTCTCATATGTGAAAGCGAGTATAATGGAGGTAGCCATAATTATAAGCAGAAGAGACCGTAATGCATCACTTCGAAGAAGTTTTTGCCTGTCGGCAACAAGGGCAGTGGAGAGCCAGTCTGGCAGTTCAATAGCTGATTCGGCAGGTGATAGAAATGAACCTGCAATACCGGGGAAGAGCAGAAAGATCAGAGTAATACCACCGGTTATTCCGGCAGCAATTTTAATTCCCCTGAACAGTTCTTTTCTCTTTGTTGTCCCATTAAAAATATCTCTGAGTGCAAGTATGCCCAGAAAAGGAATGCAGAATTCAGCTATGACCAGTATTGTTGTTACTGCCCTGAACTTGTTGTACCCGGGAAAATATTCAATGAAGAGATCTGTAAGTGGCATAAAGTACTTTCCCCATGCCAGCATAACTGAAAGTATTGTAGCACTTAATAACCACCATTTCTCATGTCCTTTGATAATAACTAGTCCCAGTATGAAGAGAAAAAATATTATTGCCCCGACATACCTTGGCCCGTCAACCCATTGTTGTGGTCCCCAGTATTGCATAAACTGTGTAACATACTGTGATGCATTATTTCTTTTTAATACAGTAACTGTTTGTGATGTTCTGTCGAAGGGTTTGCTTGCTCCTCCTCTGAAATTTGGTATAAGAAGTGTCAGCGTTTCATCAATGCCATAACTGAACTGTGTTATGTAGTCCTTTTCAAGTCCGGTTGTCTGATTGGAATCATTGGTTAGGAGTTCAGACTTACTCCTGGTTGAATACTTTCCATATTCATATGTAGAATACAGGGAACTGAAGTTCATCCCGACGGAAAGCAGAAGCGGAACCACGAGAATAAGAGAACTTTTAAAGAATTTTGCTATCTCCTTTTCCCTGATAGCATAAGTAAATTCAAGCAATATAAAGAGAAGGACACATAAAAGTGCATAATATGTTATTTGAGGATGGTTTGCCAGGATCTCAAGTGTAAGGAAGAATGTTGCCAGCAAAGCTCCTTTTATTGCATCATATCTGTATGTATAAATGATGCTTCCTATCATTGGGGCCATATAGGCTATTGCCAGGGCTTTTGTATTATGTCCTGCTGCCAGGATAAAGAAAAAATATGTGGAAAATCCATAGGCAATAGCACCTGCAATGGACAGCCTGTAATCAGCCCTGAACATCAGAAGCAGAAAATAGAAACCGAGCATAATCAGGAATATAGTGGAGGCCGGGTGTTTAAGGAAATTAAGTCCTGAATTTACATACTTCAGAAGGTTGCCCTTGTAAATTGTAGAAATCAGATATGAGGGCATTCCGCTGAACATACTGTTTGTCCAGAGTGGCTCCTCGCCATATTTTGCCCTGAAGTCGGATATCTCTTTTGCTGCATTCTGGGCAACGGTACCGTCATTCGTATTCATTACTTTTCCCTCAAGCAAGGGGAAAAAATATGCCATTGAGAGAACGACAAATATTATAACTGCAATCAGATGTGGTATTGCTGGTTTGATTTTTTCAGGAATTTCCATGTATGATTATTATGTTTCGGTTATGAAAAAGCAAAAATATTCAGTTAATCGGGATTATTCTGTATCATTAAGTACTTTATTATATTCTTCCAGAACTGACCTGCCAATGACTTCTGCTGAAAATCTTGTCTGATTCTCCTGTGCAATTAGCTCATTATCGAACCTTCTGTTAATTATTTCACAGATCTTTTCGTTCCATGATTCAACATTATTTTCAGCAAGCATGCCATTATGTTCCTGTACCAGTTCAGGCAATGCGCCCCTGTTGGAAACCACAACCGGGGTCCCTGTTGAAAGGGCTTCAGCTGTTACAATTGAAAAAGTCTCTATCCCGGATGCATGGAGAAAAAGATGAGATTTTTGCAGGAGTGGTGCAATAGCCTCCTTATCTAGATAACCATGCCAGACAATTTTGAGATTTTCAGGAACCCCGGCCTTTTTTAAATTCTCAGTCTGAGTGCCATTGCCAATAACATTCAAAACAACCTGACATCCGGAATCCTTTGCAAACATTGCGAGCGAATCAACTATCAGATCAAGCCTTTTAGGGAGTTTCCAGGTCGCGACGCAGGTGCAAGTAAGATTGCTGCCATCAAAAACCGGTTTTGGCTTATATGAGAAGAGAGTTGTGTTTACAATATTGGGAATGACCTTTATATTTTTATGGTTTGTGGCAGCTGCAATTCGTGATGCAAGAAACTGTGAAACGGTAATTACGGTATTATTTTTCAGATAGGCCCGGAGTGCTGTCTTTCCGAATAAAGGATGTTTTAAGAGTTTTTCTGCTTTCGACCAGTGCTCGGTTATTATCATCTCTGAATCGTATTTCTCCGAAAGAAGGAAGGCAACAATTCCGCAAGGAAAAATAACATTGGAGTGTATCAGCGCAGGTTTTATTTCGGGAAAATCCCGCAAGAGTATCCGTCCGATAATTTTTGCCAGGAGCCATGGGTTTACATAATAGAACTTCCAGAAAACTGAATAAAGGTTAATTGTGATCTTCCTGTTCCTGAAGAAAGCAGATTCCTTTACCTCCTTTTTCAACAACATGCTTTTTGACGGCAATACATTAACCTGCAGAAAAATAACATTCTCCCTTAGCGAACAGACAGCAGCTGCCTGATCCTGTATAAAAATGCCCTGCTGAGGCTGCTTTTCAACAGGATTCCAGAAAGATATTATTAATACCTGCCGGTTCATTTTTTGGTGGATTAGTTATTTTTCTTCTTAATAAAAAAGCATGCCATATCACCTTTCCCTGTCCGGTTAAGCATTTCTGATTCTCTTGTATATTTTTCGATCTCCTGCTTTGTGAATATATCATCAGGAGCTGACTGAATCATACCTCTTTTATACTTTTCGCTTCTCATGAACTGAAGAGGACCTGAATCAAATACTACATCATCAATCATGAGATCAGTGCTGTTCAGAAGAATTTCAATACTGCGGCGTGTATGGATAAAAAAATGGCGAGGAGCATCAAGGCCCACCCAGAACTCACCGTATTTGTACCAGGCATGGCAGTCGGCAACAGGGATCCGGATAACTATTACTCCGTTCCGGTCAAGCAGTCTGCTGAGATTCATCACAACAGCGGCAGGATCAGGCATATGTTCGAATGAATGATGAAGAGTAATAAAATCATATTTGTCTTCAACTTCGGAGATATCTTTTTTGAGAATTTTCACGCCATTCTCGAATATCATATCGCCTTCAATATATGGATCTATCCCGGTAAGGTTACGGAAACCGCTCCGCTGAAGTGAAAGCAGTTTTCTCCCTGCACCTGTACCAACATCCAGTATCTTTGAGTCAAAATTGATCTCTCTCTTTCTTATCCATGGAAAGGGATGATCGAAAATAAACGATAAAAAGAATCCGGCAGGGTCAAAATATCCCATGTAATATCTGATCAGACTTTTTTTCAGAAAGAAATTGAACCAGGTCAGCTTAGTTGGAAATTTTGGTGCATCAAAAGCATAATATTCAGAAGGATAGTACTTTCCCATATCAGCAGGGATTTCCTTAATCTGTATGCATTTGCAGTTTGAGCAGATAATATAATCGAACATATCGCCCATTCCCAGCTGCCTCTCACGGAGAACGATCAGTTCATTACCCGATTCATTGTTGCAAATTTTACATTTCAGTTCGTTCATACAATTTCGCCGGTCAACTTATTTATACGAATCGTGACCCATCAGTTTTGCAAGCCATTCAACATCCATTCTGAAGAGGCTGAAGAAGAAACCAACAGCAGAGCGAAGCTTCCAACCCGGCTGCTTTAAGCCATAATGAGTTATTGAATGAAGATAATCTTTTCGGGCACCTTTAAAATCTTTTCTTATAAGTTTATATCTTCCAGATCTCGAGTAACTTATAACCAATCTGTTTTGATAGTATTCATCAATTTTCTCCCTGGTAAGTCCTTCCCTCGAGCATATTTTATGATACCGTTCAGTTATTGAAAGAAACAGGGAGTACATCCCCTCTGTCATGTTGGTTGTGTATGTCTTTGTCACCTGGTTCGGATATATTCTCCAGCTGCCTAGGGGTTCTCCGATGTATTCAAACTCCCCTTTCATTACCATTTCAATAAGAGTAGGCATATCAACAAGCGGAAGACCGAAACCCTGGAGGAATCCTCCTGTTTCCAAAAGTGCATCGCGCCTGATCACAAGAGTAAGAGCCGGGACCCCGCTTTTCATGAGCCGTTCCAGGAATTTCCCCGGGGGCTTGTTGAAGTAAAGATCGTTATCGGGATCATCCACAGGAGAGAGGGAATATTTATGTTCAAGGTCGCCTGATGCCAGCCATGCTTTTCCCCATGATAATACAGCACCGGGATTTTTTTCCAGGGCATCAATCTGTTTCTGCAATTTCGCCGGAAACCATACATCGTCACATTCCAGGATTGCAATATATTTTCCTGATGATTTTTCAAGGGCGAAATTATATGATTCTGCCAGCCTGAATATACCAATGTTTTTCTGAGTGAAAGGCTTTATCCTGTGGTCAGCATCTGCAAACTCCGAGGCAATTTTAAAAGTGGAATCACTGCTGCCATCATCAATAATTATCATCTCCCAGTTGGTATATGTCTGAGCCTGTACCGACCTGATGCAGTCAGCTATATACTTTTCGTGATTATAGCCAGGAGAGATGACAGATACGAGAGGCAGTTGACCATTCATTGTTTGTGATTTACATTTTTCGGTTGCCCTATATCATCAGCGGTTTTCAGTGTCAAATATAGCTTATTTTGACTATTTTTGATTTCACTATCACTAAACGGAACTAATTGAGCAAAGTCAGCGACCTGAAGCGTAAAACCATTAAAGGCTTTTTCTGGAGTTCTCTCGAAAGTATTCTCAGTCAGGGGCTGGGAATAATCTTCGGGATCTTTCTGGCACGTATGCTTTCTCCTGATGAGTTCGGACTTATCGGGATGATTACAATATTTATCTCGATTTCACAGGTATTTGTCGACAGCGGTCTGAGCCAGTCGCTTATCAGAAAGCAAAGCTGCACCACAACCGATTACAGCACAATCTTCTGGGTTAACCTGGTTATCGGATCACTCTGTTATGTTCTGATCTGGATAGCGGCTCCCTATATAGCTGATTTTTATAATAATCAGCAGCTCGTTTCAATTACAAGAGTCACATCTTTATCTATCATAATAGGATCGCTTACTCTGATTCAACAAACCATTCTTACAAAGATGTCGATTTCAAGACTCTGACAAAATCTTCAACAATAGGAACATTTGTTTCGGGGGTTGCATCACTTATCCTGGCATTTTACGGGTTCGGAGTATGGAGTCTTGTTTGGAGAAGTATTATAAATCAGGCAGTCCGTTCGGCAGTATTATGGGGACAAAACAGGTGGAAGCCCTCTCTGGTTTACAGCAAAGAAACTCTCAGGGAACATTTCCGTTTCGGTTCAAATATCCTTATAATATCAATAATTTCAGCTATTTACAGGAATATCTCGAATCTGATTATCGGGAAAAGCTATTCAGAGAAAATACTCGGATATTATACAAATGCTGATCAGTACAGCACTATGCCTTCAAGCACAATCACCTCAATAACAAATAAGGTAAGCTATCCTGTTCTTTCTGAAATGCAGGATGATGATGCGAAGCTTAAAGCGAACATCAATAAGCTCATAACAAATGTGATGTACATTTCCTTTATTGTAATGTTTGGACTTGCGGCAGTTGCCAAACCTCTTTTTGGTGTCGTCCTGGGTGAGAAATGGCTCCCGTCTGTGCTTATGCCTGCGTACAGAGATAATTAAGTATGTAATTTTCACACCTCTTCTTATTCTTGGAGCTGTATATGGTATTACAGTGCTGATAGCAGGGATAGTGCTTTTCTACTGGATCGGTTATGGAGTGATTGCCATATTTTCAAAACGACTGATAGGATACTCAATGACCCGGCAGTTTCTCGATTTCCTTCCACTTATGGGAATTGCTTTTGTGCCGGCATTAGTTACATGGGGGATTGGATATATTTTTAATCTGTCGCCTGTTCTGCTTCTTTGCATTCAGGCCGTAATATACCCCTGTCTTGTATTGCTTTTGTCGGTGGTTTTCAGGGTGCATGCATTCTATGAAATAAAAGCAATCCTGGCTGATAAGCTTACTCTTTCTAATTTTATGAAGACAGTTAACCCTGATTGAAAGATCACGTTTATAATAATGAAGCCAGCTTTGCAGTAAGATTTCTTCTCGAATACTCTGAAGGATCAATATTAAAATTGACAGGGTTTTTCATTATCCCGTTAATGTAGTCTGCAATTTTATCAGAGTCGGAATAACCCAGGCAGACACCGTTTTTCAGTTTGGAAAGAATAATTGCAGCTTCACCATCTTCCGGACCAAGGCAAAGAATTGGTCTCTGTGAAGCTATATATTCATATATTTTACCAGTGATTATAAGTCTGTTATCGCCGGCTTCAGGAATTATAAGGAGCAGCAGTGAAGAGTTTACCATATAGCTTACTGCCTCGCTGTGCGGGGCGTAAGGAATAAATTCCACCGTTATTCCAGTAGCAGAAGATGTAATTTTCTCCTTTATGTTTTCAGGATATTTTCCTACAAAACGCAGAAGCAAGTCACTATTTTTTTTCAGTTCAGAAATTGCTTCCAGGAATCCGTTTATGGGATATTTTTCAGAAAGAGTACCAACATATGTTATTGTGAATACTGATGGTTCAATGTGTTTTATTCCGCTAAAATCAGCCTCATCAAAACCATTTGATATAACCTCAGTTTTCTTTCTGATATCCGGAAGTTTTCCCGCAAAAAGTTCTTTAAGCAGGAAACCCACACTGATTATCCTGTCAGCCTTTTTCAGAACGGAACTTTCATATCCTTTATCAATTTTTCTTGAGAAATATGTCGGATAGAACTGATCATAATAATAGATGTCGGTCCATGGATCGCGGAGATCTGCGATCCATTTGATTCCGGGGTATTTTTTCTTTAGTTTCAGTCCGATAAGCTGTGTTGAATGCGGCGGACTGGTTGTAACAAATGTTACAATTTTCTCCTTTTCTATAAGTTCACACGCTTTTTTAAATGCGAAGCTGTTCCATCCTCTTCGGGGATCGGGTATGAAAAAATTGCCCCTTATGAACCGGCTGAGTTTGCCCTTCCAGTTATTTCCCGGATTGGATGCAAAACCTGCAGACGGGATCCTGGATTTATCTGATGAATAGAGACTGAACCAGTCTGTAGCTGGTGTTTTGTGAACCTTAACAGAATCAGGAATATCTTTCCCAAGCATGTTATCAATTGCGGGGTAGGCTGCATATTCCGGGTCAACGGTAAGGATTACCGGCTCCCATCCATATTCCGGAAGATATTTTGCGAATTTGAGCCACCGCTGTACCCCGGCCCCTCCACTCGGGGGCCAGTAGTATGTGATGATCAAAACTTTATTCATTTTAAAGCTTTTTCAATAAGCTCTGCATTGAAACTTTTTCGGCAATAATATTTTTAAGCTGGTCTATTTTAATTCTCTCCTGTTCCATGGAGTCGCGGTACCTTATTGTAACGCTGTTATCCTCAAGTGTCTGGTGGTCAATTGTAATACAGTAAGGTGTTCCGATTGCATCCTGTCTTCTGTAACGTTTGCCTATTGAATCCTTGTCATCATACTGGCAGTTAAAGTCGAACCTGAGGTCATGGACTATTTTCTCACCTATCTCAGGGAGACCATCTTTTTTAACAAGAGGCATCACAGCAAGCTTAACAGGAGCAAGGAATGCAGGCAGCCTCAGAACAACACGTGTGTCAGTGCTTCCGTCTTCCTTCTTCAGTTCCTCCTCAGCATATGATGCTGAAATAACCTGAAGAAACATCCTGTCGACACCAATTGAGGTTTCTATTACGTATGGTACATAAGATTCTCCTTTTTCAGGATCGAAATACTGCATCTTCTTGCCGCTGTATTCCTGATGTTGTTTAAGGTCATAATCTGTTCTTGAATGGATTCCTTCAACTTCCTTGAAACCGAATGGGAACCTGAATTCGATGTCGGTGGCTGCATTCGCATAATGGGCAAGCTTGACATGATCATGGAACCTGTATTTTTCGCTGCCGAATCCGAGAGCCTGATGCCATTTCATGCGGGTCTCCTTCCATTTGGTGAACCACTCGAGCTCAGTGCCCGGCTGAACAAAAAACTGCATCTCCATCTGTTCGAACTCACGCATCCTGAATATGAACTGTCTTGCAACAATTTCATTCCTGAAGGCTTTCCCGATCTGGGCAATTCCAAAAGGGAGCTTCATCCTACCTGTTTTCTGAACATTGAGAAAGTTTACGAAGATACCCTGAGCTGTTTCAGGTCTGAGATATATCTTGTTAGCTCCTTCTGACGTTGAACCCATTTCAGTGGAGAACATAAGGTTAAACTGCCTTACTTCTGTCCAGTTCCTGGTGCCGGAGACAGGGCAGACTATTTCATTGTCAAGAATAATTTGTCGTATTCCGGGAAGATCTGAATCATTAAGTGCTTTTGCAAACCTCGCATTTATTTCATCAATCTTTACCTGGTTAGCAAGAACACGTTGGTTTGTTTCACGGAATTTTTTCTCATCGAATGACTCACCGAATCTCTCTTTTGCCTTTTCAACTTCCTTGTTTATCTTATCCTCAATTTTGGCAATATGTTCTTCAATGAGTACGTCGGCCCTGTATCTTTTCTTTGAATCCTTATTGTCGATAAGCGGATCATTGAAAGCATCCACATGTCCTGAGGCTTTCCAGATTGTTGGGTGCATGAAGATTGCAGAGTCCAGGCCTACAATATTATCATTGAGAAGGACCATGCTGTCCCACCAGTATTTTTTAATATTGTTTTTCAGTTCAACACCGTACTGACCGTAGTCATAAACGGCACTTAGTCCGTCATAGATCTCACTTGAGGGGAAAACGTAACCATATTCTTTGCAGTGGGCAACAAATTTCTTGAAATTATCTTCCTGGGCCATAATAAATGTGTTATTGTAATGAAGTAGGCAAAAGTATATTAAAAAGTTCTGTTTTACAACGAGATCACTGTCAGGGTGTCCAATCCACAAATCTATTTGTATCTTTATCTTTTATTTTTCTGAATCGTGAAATGAAAAAACGGACAGATTTTCTTGTAATTGGATCAGGTATTGCCGGGCTTACATTTGCTTTGAAAGCGGCCAGGTTTGGGAAAGTGTCGATCGTTACAAAAGCAAACCTGGAAGACTCCAATACCAGGTATGCCCAGGGAGGTATTGCAGCAGTTTTCCGTGAGCCGGACAGTTTTGAAAAGCATATTCATGACACACTAATAGCAGGTGATGGTTTCTGTGATGAGGAGGTTGTGCGGATGGTTGTTGAAAAAGCTCCTGACCGGATAAATGAACTGATTGAACTTGGAGTCACATTTGACCAGATGGAAGATGGATCGTATGACCTGGCAAGAGAAGGCGGTCATACTGAATACAGAATACTTCACCATAAGGATAAAACTGGCGAAGCTATTCAGTTTACCCTGATGGATCAGGTACGTAAGCATAAGAACATAACTATATACGAACATCATTTTGCAATCGAGATACTTACCCAGCACCATCTTGGTGAAGTGCTGAAGAAGAACCATCCCGATATTAACTGTTATGGTGCTTATGTTGCTGATCTGAAAAGTCAGAAAGTGATCAGCTTTCTTTCGAAAGTCACTGTAATTTCCACCGGAGGGATGGGTAACGTCTATATGACAACCACAAATCCCGAGATTGCTACCGGTGACGGAGTGGCAATGGTTTACCGTGCAAAGGGGGCTATTGAGAATATGGAGTTTGTACAGTTCCACCCGACAGCATTATGGGATCCCAACAAAAGACCAAACTTTCTGATTACTGAAGCACTGAGAGGATTTGGCGCAATTTTGAAAAACATGTCGGGTGAGAGTTTCATGAAGCGTTACGACAGCCGTGAGTCACTAGCTCCAAGGGATATTGTTGCACGGGCCATAGATAATGAAATGAAGATATGGGGCGATGATCATGTCTGGCTCGATTGCACACATCTTGAACCTGAAAAGCTTAAGGACCATTTCCCAAATGTTTATGAACATTGTCTGGCCAGAGGTATAGATATTACAAAAGATATGATCCCTGTTGTGCCCGCAGTACACTATTCTTGCGGGGGAGTAAAGGTTGATATGAACGGGCAGAGCACGATCAACAGACTTTATGCATTGGGAGAATCATCCTCCACCGGATTGCATGGAGCAAACCGCCTGGCCTCAAATTCCCTGATCGAAGCTGTGGTATATGCTCACAATGCTTCCGAGCATGCCGGACCCAGGATCAAAGAACTTTCTTTTGAAGAGAAAATACCTGACTGGGATTACAAGGGAACAACTCATCTTGAGGAGATGATCCTTGTTACCCAGAACTATAAAGAGGTCCAGAGTATAATGAGCAATTATGTCGGGATCGTGAGGTCCGATCTCAGGCTTGAAAGAGCTCTGGTTAGACTTGAAATTATTTATAAGGAGACAGAGAGCCTTTACAAGCGATCTCTTATTTCAAAGAAGATCTGCGAACTGAGGAACATAATCAATGTTGGATATATAATAATCAAAATGGCAAAGAACAGGCATGAGAGCGTAGGCCTGCATTATTCTATCGATCACCCCAGAAGAGCCATAACCGAATTCTGAAAACAACCTGAATGAAACACCTTGAATCATCATTTACCGGAAAAAATAATTTCTGGCGTTACATTGTAATGATGTTGCTGATATTTCTGGCAACAAATACCATAGGCTCACTTCCTCTGACAATTGTCAGTCTCGTAAAATCGGCAGGTAATAACCAGTCCTTGTCTGAAATATCATCCGATCTAAATTTTCTGACTAATATGGGAGTCAGCCAGAATATGATTTTGTTCCTTGTCCTGTTTGCATTTATTGCTGGCCTTGCCGCATATTATCTGATAGTCAGGCCAATGCATGGCAGAACATTCCTTCAGACAGTTACAGGAGCCGGCAGAATAAGATGGCAGAGGGCATTAATTGCAGGTTTGGTCTGGATGCTATTAATGGCTGTTTATCTTTTTATATATTTAGGTTTCGATCCTGGAAATTTCTCAATAAACAATAGCTCCTCATCACTTATTGTGCTTGCTTTGATAGCTTTTGCCATGATACCGTTTCAGGCAGCTTTTGAAGAGGTAATTTTCAGGGGATATCTTATGCAGGGCTTTGCTTTGCTTATCCCTAACAGATTATTCCCCCTTATTTCCACCTCGGTATTGTTTGCACTAATGCATTCACTTAATCCGGAAGTGAAAGAATACGGATTTTTTGCAGTAATGCCGCAGTATCTTACTTTCGGACTGATATTCGGTGTAATAACAATTCTTGATGATGGAATAGAGGCAGCACTTGGAGCACATGCTGCAAACAATATATTTCTATGTATAATGGTTACTCAGGAGTCATCAGCCCTTCAGACACCGGCTTTATATCAGCAGCATAATTATCATCCATGGATTGAGCTGGCAGGACTTGTTGTATCGGGGATAATACTTATTCTGGTATTGAAATGGATATTCAGATGGGATAGTTTTTCAATACTTGCAACAAAAATAAAACCATTAGAAAGTATTGATCAGATTCCGTAAACAGATGTTTTATCATCACTCCTGAAATCTCCCCATTTTTGTTTTATCTCATTTACTATCTGTCTGATTTCATCAACCTCTACAGCTGTTAGAAGCCTGAGACGTGTCTCTTTGAAATGAGGAAGCCCTTTGAAATAATTCGACAGATGCCGCCGCATCTCATATATTGCTCTTTTGCCTTCCTTGAATTCAAGCGATTTATCGAGGTGGAGAAGTGCAAGGTCAGCCTTTTCGCTGACTGATGGTTCGGGAAGAATTTCTCCTGTATTGAGGTAATGCCTGATATCCCTGAAGATCCATGGCCGTCCTACTGTAGCCCTTCCAATCATAATTCCATCAACCCCGTACCTGCTGAACATATCCTTTGCCTTTTCCGGCCCGTCAATATCGCCATTCCCGATTATAGGGATCTTCATCCTGGGATTGTTTTTTACCTCACCGATCAGAGTCCAGTCGGCCACTCCTTTATATAGCTGTGCCCTTGTTCTCCCATGAATCGTGAGTGCTTTTATTCCTGTATCCTGCAGTCGTTCAGCAATATCAACTATATTTTTACTATCGTCATCCCAGCCCAGTCTTGTTTTGACAGTTACCGGCAGTTTAACTGCTTTGACAATAGCTTCCGTCATTTCAATCATCAAAGGAATGTTGCGAAGCATACCTGCACCGGCCCCGCGGTTTGCAATTTTTCGCACCGGGCAACCGAAGTTTATGTCAATCAGTTCCGGGGATGCCTCTTCGGCCATATAAGCAGCCTCGACCATTGCATCTATAAGGTGACCGTACAGCTGTATCCCTATCGGTCTTTCGAAATCATAGATATCAAGTTTTTTAACACTCTTCTCTCCGTCTCTTATAAGGCCGTCAGCAGAAATGAATTCAGTATACATGACATCAGCCCCGTTCATCTTGCAGACCATCCTGAATGAAGGATCGGTTATATCTTCCATTGGCGCAAGAAAAAGCGGATTTTCAGGAAGTGATATATTGCCTATTGTCAAATTTTTTATATTTGAAGTTAGTATTGTCGCTGCAAAAATAATAAAATGGCTGAGAACCACAGGGATTCATCCTATTACTCCCGGTCACCCTATTATCAGTTGTTCATGACACTGATATATACTTTAGTAATAAGGGAGTGGATTATTACTGGTTTTAATTGTACCAGGGTTGTTCATTTTTGATCCCGATTTGGATTTGCTGGATGATCCTTCTTTAACCCCGGGACTTAAGGATATAGTTTTTCTTCAGTTTGCAATTATATCCCAGCAATTGTCACTTTTCATCCTGCCAGGCATAATTCTTATGGCCCGTTTAAAAAATCCTGATAAGATCGGATATCCGGAAATTTCCAAACCTGCTTTTACTGATATCAGATCGACTGTTATTCTTACTTTGTGCCTTTTTCCCATTTTGGGAATTACTGCAGGATTCAATTCAGCGCTTGAATTTCCGGAATGGCTTTCAGGTCTTGGGGAATGGATTACGGATCATGAGGAGAATGTTGAAAGATATTTTGAAATTTTAATCTCCGATAAGAGAGCAGGATTGGTTGTTGTCAATATTCTAATGATAACAGTATTGCCTGCAATAGGAGAGGAACTGATTTTCAGAGGTATATTGCAGCGTATTTTTATAAGGATGTTCAGATCGGGTTATGCAGGAGTCATCTTCACTGCTTTTCTTTTCAGTGTATTGCATTTTCAGTTTCTTGGACTTCTCCCGCGGTTTATTCTTGGTCTTGTCTGTGGATTATTATTCTACTGGAGTGGTAAGCTGTGGCTTTCTGCAATAGTTCATTTTTTGAATAATGGTGTGGCAATGATAATACAGTACCTGAGAGATTCAGAATCTTCGGCCAATCCGGATGACTTTTATTTTTTGACTCAACTGGTTTTTCTGATAATTATGCTTATACCGGTGATCAGTATATTAAATGGCTTCAGGCAGAGGGCTGTGATTGAAGAAAAACAGGTGCTGCAGACTTCAGATCATCAGATTGAAGATCAGGGGTCCTGAGTTTTTCAAGCTCATTTTTCCTGTAGAAATATATTAGTCCGTAATCCTCATTTTTAACTTTTCTTTCCTCTTCAGGAAGCGAAGAGTGAGTCTTTTCAACTTCATTCCATATCTGAAGGATTATCTCGTCAGCCTCTTTTCTGAGAGAAGTATTTTTCTCCATGAATTCGAAGTTTTTCCGGGCCTGATTGTTATGATAAAACAGAGCCTGTACAAAGGTTTCATACCTTACCTTAACAACTGCTATGGTTGGATTTGTTATTGGATTACCGCCTTTTCTGATCCTGAATTCCTCTCCTTCAATAATCCTTTTGCCCCAGCTTACGAGTTCATTTTCTGAGTTAAGGGAAGGTACTGTTGATTCATTAAGGGCCATGCCATAATAAGTTCTGGTTTCTGCAGGAAGGTCACCTCTGAAAATTGCCATGTTCATAACTCTGATGAAATGGGTCAGGTAGATTCTGGCTTTTCGGATGATTTCATTGTAATCTCTGCTCTTTGTATTCTGAACATTCAATGAATGCCTGTATTGCTGAATATTATTCTCGAAAAGAGGAAGTATTTTCTGAAGTCTTACAACCATTTTTGATGAAAATGCAAGTTTGTGGGGAGGAAGATCCTGTCCTTTCTGCAACGCTTTTTTCATTGCCTTTATCCGGGCAGTATCAGTGTTGGGTAATCTTCTGTAAGGCATAGGGCTTTATTCTGAATGTTGATAAAGTGTTCATAACAATTGCGAATATATAATAAATTTGTTAACAAACAAGACTATTCGCAATTTTATTGTACTCATTATAAATTCATTCAGAAATTGAATTGAAGTATCTGATTTGTTAATAAAGTTATTAACCAGAATGTATTTAATTTTTTATTGATTTTTCCGGAATTCAGATTCTGGCAAGAGCTATGCAGGAAGCGTGCAGACTTATTGTAAGAAGCAGGTAGAGAAACCTGGACCTGTTTGAATTGAGGGAGAAGAATTTGTATTTAATAGAGGTTTGATGACATCCGGCAAGACAGTCACCGCAGAGCGTGCAGGTTATTGACGGTTTCCCGTTTTTTATGTCAGCGGGATTGAGCGCATCATATTTACAGAACTTTGTGCAGTGCATGCATAGTGTGCAACTCTGGTCAATGTACATCCTGAACGGATTAATATGCTTCGTAATATTTACGATTGTTCCTATCGGGCAATACATAACACAATGGACCATTTTCTTCCTTTTGATGGAAAAGAATATCATAATTCCTATTCCGGTCAGTCCAAATGCAATAGCAATAAAAGTTGCTGTCATCAGAGGAACATTCATCCATCTCAGTAAAGTGCCATGCCAATAACGAGAATCAAAACAGTTGATTTGATCGCTGCTTTATGTTTAAGGACCTCTCGTGAGGTTTTTCCTGATGATGCCATATTATCAAATGCTCCAAAATAACAAAGATGGCTGCACCAGGCGGGACCAGTAAGTACAACCGTACTGATGAAAAGGATTGTCATGACAGATAGCTGTCCCCTGTAGATAGGTCCGCCAAGAATCATCATCGGAATGGGCAGGTGGAGTTTGCCTGTCATAAGGAATTTCTCAAACCCCGACAGGCCTATAATAAGCTGTGAGAAGAAGACCACGGAAAAAATTGTCCATGTAACTTTTCTCCAATGGGGGACATTCACAGGGTCCTGCATCTTAAAAGCAACAAAAGCCCCGTATAGCGAAATAATCGATATTTCAATCCAGCCGGCTCCCTCAATAAACCTTTCGGCAAGGAGCATAGGTCTGTCTGCTTTTACCTGCACAATTGCAAGAAGTAAAAAAGTAAGGAGAAAGACAGCTGAGGGTAACCTGAATCTTGTGTTCATCGTTTTTTCTTTTTGACCGGTTGCAGTTTATCTTTATAAACCTTAGTGGCAAGACTCTGTACGGTCTCTTCTGATACCAGCTTATTTATAGCCTCCCTGATCGGAGCATATTTTTCATGAACAGGGCATGGATTACTTGCAGAGCATTGCTTAAGTCCGAAGCCACACCCTGTAAAAGAACTGTCTCCTTCAATTGAGGATATCAGCCTGCCAAGTGTCAGATCAGGTTTATCCTGATCAAAATAGAATCCGCCTCCTTTACCCTTCATTGATTCAAGGAAACCGGCCCTTACAAGCCTCTGGAGGATTTTTGCGGTATAAAAGTAAGGTGCTTCTATCTCTTTGGCAACTTCAGTAGTCCCTGGCCTTTTTTCCTGAATATTCTGCAGCTTAATGTAAACCAGCCCCCTAAGGGCATATTCTGTTTCCTTGTTGAACATTGTTTTTATTCAGATTAAGTAATTCAGATACAAAAATAATAAAATAATATAAAAATACAAAAAGACCATTAGGTCTTTTAATAAATATTTTTATAACTTTGTCTCGTTAATTAAAAACTATACTATGAAAGCGATTGAAATAAATAGCCTGACAGTTGGAGAGATAGTCGCATTGGACTTCGAGCTGCAGCAATATTCAGAGAATATGGTATTGATTTTTGTTGCGGCGGTAAAAAATCAATAAAGGAATCGTGTTCAGAAAAATCGATAGATGAATTTCAGATAAACGAAAAACTAAGCAAACTGAAAGAAAATCCCAATTCCTCAGTCACTAATTATATAGAGTGGGAACCTGGTTTCCTGTGCGACTATATTGTTAATACTCATCACAAGTATGTTCTGGAAGACTTTGAGCTGGTTCATTATACTTCGAAAATTTCAGATGTGCATGGCGACAGGCATCCTGAATTAATGGAGGTTTCTGCCCTGTTTCTTACAGATCAACAATGAATTGCTGCAGCATCTGAAGAATGAAGAGGAGGTTTTGTTCCCAGCAGTTAAGGAATATATGGTAAAAGGTTCAGTGAAAGCCAGGGAAACAATTCTTTCAGAAATATCCCGTCTGTCAGAGGAGCACGAGTTTGCAGGTGGCGCAATGGATAAAATCAATGTAATTACCAATGGCTACAAAGTCCCTTCTGACGGGTGTAATACATACCAGGTCGCATTCAGACTTCTGAAGGAATTTGAGGACGACCTTCATATACATGTGCATCTCGAAAATAATGTACTCTTTCCTAAACTTTTAAAATCATAAACAAAAACTAAAGAATATGAATACTGCCACGAAAAATCTGGAAGATGACCATGTCCATATACTGAGATTAATTGATGTAATGGAATATATAGTTGCACACGAAGCATCTGATATTGCACATATTGAATCTATAGTGGAGATAATCAGGAACTATGCGGATGGATTGCATCATGCAAAAGAGGAGTATCATTTTTTCCCTTTCCTTGCCACAAAAGGATTCTCTGCACAGCATGGTCCGGTTGCTGTAATGTTGCATGAGCATGTACTGGGAAGGGATTTTGTAAAAGGGATAGCAGCCGGAATTGAATTGTTCAGGAAAGGAAACCTTACTGCACTTGTTGATATACATAAAAATATGAAGGGGTATTCTGACCTGCTTCGTAGCCATATTGGGAAGGAAAATAATATACTCTTCAGAATGGCTGATAATGCGCTTACTGAGGCAGACCATCACCAGCTTCTTTCAAGGTTTGAAGAGGCAGAAAAGGAGCACGCTTCATCTGCAGGTTCAAAAGAATACATATTGAAGATAAATGAGCTTACATCTTATTATGAGATCTGAAATTAATTCTAATTAAATTTAAAACCCTGTTATTATGACAACAAAGAAATTATGGATCGGTTTCATAGCAGTTATGACCATCTCTTTTTCCGTTCTGCTATATTTCGGCAAAGAAATTTACCGCCAGGCCCCCCTGTTCCGGATAAAGTGATTAAAACCGATGGCACCTTGCTGTTTTCAGGTCAGGATATAAAGGATGGCCAGAATGCATGGCAGTCACTTGGAGGTCAGGAGATAGGCACTGTATGGGGACATGGGGCATATCAGGCTCCCGACTGGAGTGCCGACTGGCTTCACAAAGAAGCTGTATACATGCTTGATAATATGGCAGCTGAGATTGATGGTATGCCATACAGCAAATTGTCTGATGAAAGGAAGGCATACTTTAATGTACTGTTGCAGAAAGATCTCAGGAAAAACACTTATGATCCGTTATCAAAGACTCTTACAGTTTCTGATTTAAGAGCCAGTGCTATCGCCTCCAACAGCAGATTTTATGCAGGTCTTTTTACAAACGATCCCTCACTTGCAGACCTGAGAGATGCCTACAGCATTCCTGAAAACTCACTGAAGGACCCTGTCAGAGTTAAGGATCTTACCTCTTTCTTTTTCTGGATCTCATGGGCTTGCGTGACTGAACGGCCGGGTCAGGATATTACATATACTAATAACTGGCCTGCGGAGGAACTGGTTGGCAACAGACCCACTGGTTCACTTCTGTTATGGACCGGGTTCAGTGTAATAATTCTGCTTGCCGGTATCGGACTTATGGCCTGGTATTATGCAACAAGGCGAAAAGACGAGGATGAGGGTATTCCCTCAGTATTTCCTCTTCTGAATGAGAAGCAGACTCCTTCTCAAAAGGCTACCGTGAAATACTTCTGGATTGTTTCAGCCCTGCTTCTTGTACAGGTTTTAATGGGAGTTATTACAGCACATTACGGGGTTGAAGGACAGGCTCTATACGGTATTCCTCTGGCAAAACTTCTGCCATATTCAGTTTCAAGAACATGGCATATTCAGATAGCTATTTTCTGGATAGCAACATCATGGCTTGCAACAGGATTATACTATGCTCCTGCGATTTCAGGTATAGAACCAAAGTTTCAAAAGCTTGGTGTCAATTTTCTCTTTGGTGCCCTGCTTGTAATTGTTCTTGGCTCGCTTGCAGGACAATGGATGGGAGTTATGCAGAAATTGGGCTATGTGCAGAACTTCTGGTTCGGTCACCAGGGTTATGAGTATGTCGATCTGGGAAGATTCTGGCAGTTATTTCTATTTGTCGGATTGATAATCTGGCTGTTATTAATGGGTCGTGCAATCTGGCCGGCTCTGAAGCAGAGATCGGAGAGCAGGAGCCTTCTCATTCTGTTTCTCATTTCTACAATAGCAATAGCAGCTTTTTACGGAGCCGGACTTATGTGGGGAAGGCAGACAAATCTTGCAGTTGCGGAGTACTGGCGCTGGTGGGTTGTTCACCTCTGGGTTGAAGGATTCTTTGAGGTATTTGCTGCCGTGGTAATCGCATTCCTGTTTGTAAGACTTCAGCTTCTGAAGGCAGCTACCGCTACTCTGGCAGTACTTTTCTCAACTATTGTATTCCTGGCCGGTGGTATACTGGGTACATTTCATCATCTCTATTTCACAGGAACACCTACAGTGGTTATGGCACTTGGAGCAACATTCAGTGCACTTGAGGTTGTTCCTCTTGTGCTAATGGGCTTTGAAGCATGGGATAATGTTAAAATCAGCAGAAGCAAAACATGGGTAAAAGCTTATAAATGGCCGGTTTACAGCTTTATTGCAGTGGCTTTCTGGAACCTTGTTGGAGCCGGTATTTTCGGATTTCTGATTAATCCACCGATTGCACTTTATTATATGCAGGGACTTAATACCACTCCGGTACATGGTCATACCGCTTTGTTTGGTGTCTATGGCATGCTGGGTATAGGTCTGATGCTTTTCGTTCTGAGAGATATGGATAAGGAAGCTGTATGGAAAGAGAAATGGATAAAATTTGCTTTCTGGAGTATTAATATAGGTCTGGCTGCAATGGTTATTATCAGCGTCCTTCCAATTGGTCTTGCACAAACAGTGGCAAGCGTAAAAGAGGGATTATGGTACGCCCGTTCAGCTGAATTCCTGCAACAGCCGGCAATGGTTACACTCAAATGGCTCAGGGTAATAGGTGATACAATATTCGCACTCGGAACCGTTTCTCTTGCCTGGTTCATATTCGGACTCAAAGGAGGCTGGAGCATAGAGAAGAAATAAAATATACTTCTTATCTTAGATGCTTCATCAACTGACGAAGCATATGTTTAAGAGCGAAGTATATATTAAAAGAAGGGAGCAACTCCATAAGCTTATGAAAAGCGGGGTTGCTCTTTTCATTGGTAACAATGAATCTCCATTTAACTACCCTGCAAACACCTACCATTTCAGACAGGATAGCGATTTTCTTTATTACTTCGGTATCGACCTCCCTGGTTTTGCCGGAGTAATGGACTTCGATTCCGGAACCGATACGATTTTCGGCAACGATTTTGACATAGATGACATAATCTGGATGGGCCCGCAGCCCACTGTCAGGGATCTGTCTGCAAAATGCGGAATTGGAAACACTTCTTCAATGAAACAGCTTGAGGAGAAAATTCAGGATGCACTTTCAAAAAGAAGAAAGGTGCATTTTCTGCCTCCTTATCGGGGGGAATCAAAAATGATCCTTGGTTCATTGCTGAAAGAGAATCCATGTCAGATGAAAACCCTGGCTTCTCCGGATCTTATTAGAGCTGTAGTTTCAATGAGGTCAATCAAGGAAAAAGTTGAAATAGATGAAATTGAAAAGGCAGTCGACATTGCGTATGAGATGCATGTAACAGCTATGAAGATGTGCAGGCAGGGTGTAAAGGAACAGGATATCTTTGGTGCAATTGAAGGTATTGCCCTTTCAAAAGGCGGCGGTACTTCATTCCCGATTATCCTGAGTATTAACGGACAGACGCTTCATAACCATGCCCATGGCAATACTCTTAAAAAAGAGAAAATGATGGTGACAGATGCCGGGGCAGAAACAAATCTGCATTATGCTTCTGATATTACAAGAACAACACCAGTCGGTGGTAAATTCAGCGCCATGCAAAAGGATGTGTATGAGGTCGTTTTGAGGGCTAATACTGAGGCAATTAGAGCAACAAAACCGGGAGTTTCAAACCGGGATGTTCATTTCCTCGCATGCAGGGTGATTGGTGAAGGAATGAAGGAACTGGGACTTATGAAGGGAGATATTGATGAGGCTGTTGCAGCAGGAGCACATGCTCTGTTTATGCCTCATGGTATAGGTCATATGATGGGACTGGATGTCCACGATATGGAAGCACTCGGAGAAAATTATGTCGGATATAATTCTGAAGTGAAACGGAGTGATCAGTTCGGAACAGCGTTCCTTAGATTTGCCCTTCCCTATAAACCCGGACATGTGTTTACAATTGAACCCGGATGTTATTTTATTCCCGAGCTGATTGAAAAATGGAAATCGGAAGGGAAATTCAAAGAATTTATAAACTACGATAAGCTAAGCAAATTTATGCCAATCGGAGGAATCAGGATAGAGGATGATGTCCTGATTACTGAGAAGGGGTATAAAGTTCTTGGCAAGCCAATACCGAAAACAGTAAAAGAGATCGAGGCTGTTTGTTCATGAAAAGTTCGGATTATGCTGGCGCTAATTGTAACCACAGAGGGCCAGTTGCCTCTGACGGCACGGATAAAACTCCGATATATGTCCGCCAGCGAAGCTTGTATTTTCTCTGTGAACTCTGTGGTTAATCTATTTTTCGAGAGTCTTCCAAACCTGGTACAATCCTCTGGGAACGTGGAAGCATCCTTTCCATTTTCCTCCTTTGAGCGGCAGAAGCACTTCTCCCTGCCTGTTCAGATATCCATACCACTCAGGGTACTCGTTGTCCTTGAAATGATCCCATGTATATTCATGAATAATTTCGAACCACTTCAGACAATCCTTCGATCCTGTGAGCTGATATCCTTTTATCATTGAAATAAGTGCCTCTACATGAACCCACCATAGTTTTTGGTCCCATTCAAGTTGTTGTGTCGGATGGCCTTTCAGGTCAAGAAAGTAGAATATGCCTCCATGTTTATAATCCCAGCCATATTCGGTCATCTGAACAGCAATTTTTGCAGCTTTGTCAATAAGTTCTTTATTATTGAGACGGACACCCAGATCCATGATGAACCACATTGCTTCAATAGCATGACCAGGATTCAAAACCCTTCCCTCAAAAGTATCAGACAGTTTATTGTCAACAGTAAGACTTTCAACAACCAGGCCTAAATCCGGTCTGTAGAAAACATCCATCACCTCATGTATGCATGTATCGATTGTCTTCCTGAGAAATTCAGGTTCAAGGAGATGCTCTATTTCCAATGCAAGGTTGCACAGGATCATAGGCAGTGCAAAATTTTTAAGATTTCGTGTACCTGGATACACCTTGCTCCACTTTCCTTTGGGGTTATCAACTTTCGACAGAATTATATCGAAAGTCTTTCTTGCTATTTCAGCGTACTCCTGGTTACCGGTGGCTTTGGCCAGTTGCCCGAAAGCCATTGTGGCAAATGTGTAAGAGAAGATATTGTACGGTTCAATAATCGGTTTTCCCTCCCTTGTAAGTGAGAAATACCAGTTAAGATTTCCGTCATGCCCGTATTTTTTAAGGAATTCAGCTCCCTGTGCAGCACATTTGAGCCACTCAGGATTTTTCTCAAGATTATTGTAGAGCATTGAGAACATCCATACCTGCCTTCCCTGAAGCCAGATGAACTTATCGGTGTCAAATACTTTGCCCTCCCGGTCGAGACAGGTGAAATAGCCTCCGAATTCCTGATCCTGTGATTTTTCAAGCCAGAATGGCATTACATTGTTAAGGAGTTCATCCTTATAAAGTTTTGCTAAAGCCTTGTGATCCATAATTTATATGTATTTGTCATTCAATAGTCATTCAATAGTCATTCAATGGTCATTCAATGGTCATTCAATGGTCATTCGATTGTCATTCAGTTGTAGGGCAATCAATGACTACTAATGACGGCGCAGCCAAATGACGCGCGCAGCGCAAATGACAATCAATGACGCGAAGCAAATGACACCTTACGCCTTATGCCTTCCTCCTTTTGCCTTGTCAATCCACATTTCTTCAATCTCTTCAAGTGATTTTCCTGTTGTTTCAGGTAAAAGTTTCCAGACTATTAAGATATAAGGAATACACATAACTGCAAAGAAAAAGAAAGTGCCTGCCGGTGAAAATGTGGTAAGCATGACAGGTGTCAACTGACCGATAAGGTATGTCCCGATCCAGAGAGACAAACCGGCAATCGACATTGCAGCTCCTCTGACCTTTACAGGGTACATCTCCGACAACAATACAAATATCACAGCACAGATCGATATTGCACAGGCAAAAATGTAGAAGAGGAAAAAAACCAGAAGGTAAACCTGTGACAGGTGCAATTCAGTCCCCATTGAGAAGTAGAAACCTATTAGCAAAAGGGCTGCAATCATTCCGGAGACTCCCCAGTAAACAAGCTGCTTGCGTCCTACCTTGTCAATTATGATAAGCGCCAGAACAGTTGTAAGCATATTTACCAGCCCGACCATTACCTGGTAAAAGAGTGAATCCCCGCTCGACAAACCGCTCTCCTTAAAAATTGTAGGACCATAGTATAATACTGCATTAACACCCATCAGCTGTCCGAGCATTGCCAGGGCAACACCTATAAACAGGGCTAATCTGAATCCGGGCTGCAGAAGCATTCTCCAGTTTGTATCTGTTTCCTGAGTAATAAGGTTTTTAACATTGGCTATTTCAACAGCAGCCTGTTCCTTGCCATAGATCTTTTGAAGGATTACTGATGCGCTTGCCTCTTTCCCTTTAACAATAAGCCATCTCGGACTTTCAGGAATAAAGAAGAGAACAGCAAGAAAAACCACAGCAGGAACAGCTTCCATCCCAAGCATCCCTCTCCACGCCTCAGTAGCAAATATCTTGTTATAGAGTCCTGCCGTTGCCCCTTTTGCGATTAGGGTTTCTGAATAATTAAGGAGTCCGTAATTTGCAAGGTATGCTCCAAGAAATCCAACAGTTATAGCAAGCTGATACATGGAAACCAGCCTTCCCCTGAATCTGGGAATTGAAATTTCAGCAATATACATTGGTGAGATTACAGAAGCTACTCCTATTCCGACACCACCCAGTATCCTGGCAATTACAAGCTGCACTTCATCTGCAGCTATCATACATCCGATTCCGGAAATAGAAAATAAAAAGGCAGAGATAAAAAGAACCACTTTGCGTCCATATTTATCGCTGAGAGAACCTGCAAATACTACTCCCGCAATAGAGCCGGCAAGTGCACAGCCGACATACCATCCGGTCATCATGTCATCGAGACTGAATTGTGTTTTTACATGATCTACTGTCCCTGAAATAACAGCGGTGTCGTAGCCAAACAAAAATCCTCCCAGTGAGGCAACCACTGAAAGCCAAATAACATACATTATCTGGTTTGAATGTTCCTTCATAATGTCTTCATATTAAAATATTCCCTGTAACGGTTGTAAAGATGACCTGCCTGCAGATAGGCTGATTGCGGACTCATGAAATGAGAAAATTCGAAAGTAATTGCTTTATCATACCCTGCTCTTTTTGCAGCTTCGAGCTTAAGACGAAGCTTGTCAAATTTAAGGGGGAAAAATTTTATCGGCATATCCCTGTCGAAAGTTTCAGCATTGGTCCAGCATTTCATACCATATTTGTCTGCAAGCTTCTTATTGACCGAAAAGAAAGCATCCAGTTCATTGTAGTCAATATGCCCGTCCTGGAAAGCAACGGCATCAACAACATCATGGATCCCGTCAAATATCTCACCCCATTCTTTTTCATGCTCCTGAACTGAAACTGAAGCCTCTTTGGTTAAAGTCCCCTTGGCAGCTTCAACAGCTTTTTTGCCGTCAATCCATGGTGAAATAAATGTAGGCAGCCCACCTGAAACATCCTTGCACTGTTTGCCCATTGCCTGGAAAGCTCCTATGGCACCTTTTGTTTTCCTGCTTATCTCTCCGCTGATATACCATCCCTGAAAACTTTTGAATCTGCTTCCATAATTCTTCCAAACCTCGTCGATAACATATTTGTTATCCTCTATTTCCCAGGAAAGATCTCCGGTATCCCAGTACTTTCCTGAATCGTATAGACCGAAGAAGAATTTGATATTATGTTTTTCAGCAAGACGCAGGAACATATCAAGCAGGTCGACTGAAGGCATATAGCATCCTTTTTTCAGAAGGTATTCTGACGGGAATGTTATGAATTTCCTGTATCCTGACCTGATCATTATCACAGTATCAATGCCGATGGCTGTCATATGGCCGAACTCTTTATCCCATTCCTTTTCTCCCCAGTTCTGATGCGGAATATCATGTGAAATTTCATCAAGGAAAGTTCCGGTAATAGGCAGGGCATTTGCCTTCTGCACTATCAGTTTCGATTCAACTAATGGTTCGTCAGGAACAGCTGGTTCATTGCCGGAACATCCGGCAAGAGGAACAGTCAATGCTGCTGCACCTGCCAAAGTGGATCTGGCAATAAAATCACGACGTGAATGTTCAGTTTTCATTATGCTTTGATTTTGTATTTTCTTCTTTATTCAGGCCATTCAGTCTCAATGCCCTGCGAACGGATCATCATCTGGAACTCTTCAAGTAGCTTCCTGTTTTCACGGATTGTAGCAGGTGTAACTTTCCTGTCGGATGAAAAAGCTATCAGCGCTCCGGCAGATTCACCAATATTCCATTCAACAGGATGGAGCCTGTAGCAGCCGTTTGTTATATGAGTTGTTCCAATATTTTTATTGGCAGGGATCAGGTTCTCAACCCTTTGGGGAATAAGTGCTCCAAGCGGAATCTGGAAGGGGAGTGACGGGAAATCGATATAATTATTTCCCCCGCAGGAGGGATGGAGGTCGATATGATAATAGCCTGTTCCAACACTGTCGTAAAATCTGGCAGATTTTATGTTTTCCTTTTCTCCGGTCACAATTGACCTGTTCTCTTTTCCCACATGTTCCTCTAGAATCCTGAAGAGTGGCTTTATCCTGCGCGATTCACGGATATATGGGTATTTTGCAAGTCCGTCATTGGTACCCATAATATCTTTCCTCAATCTTAAACCTTTCCAGCCATAACCTTTATCAGGTCCCGGTGCTTCAGTCTGAAGCCAGTACAGAAGTGAGAGGCTCAGCTGTTTGGCCCTGCTGAAATGTTTATTAAAATCCTCCTGATTACCACTAATGATATTACCGAGCATATAATCATTCTGAGGCCAGTTGACAACAGAAATATCACTCCTGTAGGTGCCGGGAATAAAATTGTTTTTGCTGATTATCCTTCTGTAGTTCCAGAGGTTCAACAGGGGAGAGGTGTCAGCTCCTAATGGATGAAAGCCAAGCTCTTTCGGAACGAGAGTGGAAGGCGTTGAATAACGCAGTTCAAGCAGTTTCCCTGACCAGGGTGGTGTAAGTGGTGGAATATGATTTTTCCAGAAATCGTATTCAAGAGGTTTTTCTATTGTATGATCTTCACCTTCAATATAATCCATTGCAAAGCATACAGTGAAGGACTGATTATTTTCAGGATCACCTTTTTCGGGAGCGTGCAGTTCTCCGGTATCTTTTTTTGATTCGGTTCCGGTCACAAATTCAGTCCCTGTTAGCGGAAGAAGATCACCCAGTTCTGTGGCATCGATAAACCAGCCTGCATCAAGGTTCAGTTTATCTCCGGTTAAGAGATTCGTTACTGTCAGGGACCTGACTTTATTGCGATCTGAGTCAGCAGAGGAGGCTTTGTAGTTTGTCAATAATACCAGCTGTCCGGAACTTATATATGGAGCCAGAAGTTCATTAAGAACTGCAACTGCTACCCTTGGTTCATGACATAAACGTGAAACTGATCCGTCACCCGGGTTCAGATTTTTATTTGCCCTGGCAGTTTCTGTGAGCGGGTAATTACGAAAATAGTATTCCCTTATTTTATTTCTGAATTCCCTGTAGAGCCTCGTGCCTCCATGGGTCTCGATCCACTGGTGCTCGTCTGGCGGCACTCCCTGCTGGGATAATTGTCCTCCCAGCCAGTCAGTCTCCTCTGTCAGAATAACCTTTAGATTGTTTCTAAGTGCTGCCATAGCAGCTGCGCACCCTCCAAGACCACCTCCTGCGATTACAACATCCGCAGCAACGGAGGAATTATTCTTTCGAATTTCGGAAATATCAGTAGACCTGCTGATAAAAAGTGGAATACCAGGTATTATTCCGGATAAAGCAGCACTGCTGCCGGCAGTAACAAGCTGTACAAATTTCTTACGTTCCATAGCCAGGATCAGAAAGCTTTGAAAAACTCCCTGTTCATCCTGGCAATATTAGTTATTTTTATTTGTTTTGGACACTCGGCTTCGCATGCACCGGTATTGGAACAGCTTCCAAAACCAACTTCATCCATCTTATCAACCATTGCCCTTACTCTCTCTTTTGCTTCAACACGTCCCTGTGGCAATAATGCATACTGCGATATTTTTGCAGATACAAATAGCATGGCTGAAGCATTCTTACAGGCAGCCACGCATGCTCCGCAACCAATGCAAATAGCGGAATTGAATGCTTCATCTGAAATCTTCTTTGGAATAAGAATGTTGTTAGCTTCAGGAGCAGATCCGGTATTTACAGAAATAAATCCACAGGCAATCTGTATTTTATCGAAAGCAGTTCTGTCAACAATAAGATCTTTTATAACCGGAAAAGGTTTCGCCCGCCAGGGTTCAATCCAGACTGTTTCACCATCCTTGAAGAATCTCATTGACAAATGGCATGTAGTAATTGCAGGTACAGGTCCGTGAGGATGACCGTTTATATACATGCCGCATGAGCCGCAAATACCTTCACGGCAGTCATGGTCAAATGCCACAGGGTCTTTGTCCTCTTCAACAAGTCTCTTGTTTAGCGAATCGAGCATTTCGAGAAAAGCCATTTCCGGAGAGACATTATCCATCTGGTAGGTCTCAAAATTGCCTTTGGCACTTGCATTTTTTTGCCGCCATATTTTAAGAGTCAGCTTCATATCTTTGTATTATTTTTCTTGTTTGAATTTTGCTTAACCCACCCCCGCCCCTCCCGGGAGGGGAGCCCCTGAGATGGTCTCAATCCTTTTTGTTGTTTTCCCTGCGCCCTTTGCCTTTTACTTATAACTTCTTACTTTCATTTCAACCTCTTCAAATTTCAATTCTTCCTTGTGAAGAACAGGTGGTTTGCCTTCGCCTGCATATTCCCACGCAGCGACGTATGTAAACTCTTCATCATTACGCATGGCTTCACCGTCGGGTGTCTGATATTCCTCCCTGAAATGAGCACCGCAGGATTCTTTTCTGTTGAGGGCATCTGTGACAAGAAGTTCGGCAAGTTCGAAATAATCAGCCACTCTGCCTGCTTTTTCAAGTTCAGGATTAACTTCATTCAGAGAACCTGTCACGTTAAGTTCTTTCCAGAATTCCTCCTTAAGTTCATTAATAAGTTTCAGAGCTTCTTTTAATCCTGCTTCATTCCTGCTCATTCCACAATGGTCCCACATTATTTTACCGAGCCTCTTATGAAATGAACCTGCGTTTTTCTTTCCCTTAATTGATATCAGCTTATTCAGCCTTTCAATGGAAGCTTTTTCTGCTTCTGCAAATTCAAGTCTGTCTGTGGATATTTTTGGAACACTTATCTCTCCTGAGAGGTAGTTGTTTATTGTATTGGGAAGTATAAAATATCCATCGCCTGAAGCCTGCATAAGTGAGCTGGCTCCCAGTCGGTTAGCACCATGATCAGAGAAGTTTGATTCACCTATAGAATAGAGGCCGGGGATAGTTGTCATCAGTTCATAATCAACCCACAGACCACCCATTGTATAATGACCGGCAGGGTAGATGCGCATAGGTTCAACATACGAGTCAATCCCTGTGATGTTTCTGTACATTTCAAAAAGGTTTCCGTATTTATTTTCGATTGCCTTTTTTCCCTGTTTTTTAATCGCATCCCTGAAATCGAGGTTTACGGCAAGTCCTGTTTCTCCTATTCCATATCCAGCATCACATCTCTCTTTTGCTGCCCTCGAGGCCACATCTCTTGGAACCAGGTTTCCGAAAGTGGGATACCTTCTTTCAAGATAATAATCTCTTTCTTCTTCAGGGATATCGTTTGCATGACGTTTGTCTCCTTTTGTTTTAGGAACCCAGATACGACCGTCATTCCTAAGAGATTCCGACATAAGTGTAAGTTTTGACTGGAATTCATTCAGCTGGGGAATGCTGGTCGGATGAATCTGTACAAAGCTCGGATTCGCAAAGAAGGCTCCTTTTTTATGAGCTTTCCAGGCTGCCGATGCATTTGAGTTAACTGCCAGGGTTGAAAGGAAATAGATTGTTCCGTAGCCGCCTGTAGCCAGAACCACTGCGTGAGCTGAATGTCTTTCAATCTCTCCGCTTACCAGGTTACGTGTAATTATGCCCCGTGCTTTTCCTTCAATCAGAACAAGATCAAGCATTTCCCTTCGGGGAAACATTTTTACATTTCCGCTTTTTATCTGCCTGTTAAGAGAGGAGTATGTTCCCAGAAGGCATTGCTGACCTGTCTGCCCGCTTGAATAAAAGGTCCTCGAGACCTGAACGCCACCGAATGAACGGGTATTGAGCGTCCCGCCATAATCACGGGCAAAAGGTACACCAAGTGCAGTATAATGATCAATTACCTGGTTACTTACTTCGGCTGCACGGTATACATTTGCTTCACGTGCCCTGAAGTCACCGCCTTTTATCATATCATAAAACAGTCGATAAACGCTGTCATTATCACTCTGATAATTTTTTGCAGCATTTATTCCGCCCTGGGCTGCAACTGAGTGTGCCCTTCGTGGAGAATCCTGGTAGCAAAATGTTTTTACACTATAGCCAAGCTCCCCGAGAGCAGATGAGGCACCAGCTCCGGACAATCCTGTTCCTATTACAATGATTTCAAGCTTCTTTTTATTTGCCGGATTCACAAGTTTGGTAGTGGCCTTATAATTTGTCCATTTCTGGGCAAGAGGTCCGGCAGGTATTTTTGCGTCAAGTTTTCCCATGGTATGATTATTTTCTTCTGAACTAACTGAAAAGCCATAATGTTATTGAAATGGAAGCAAAACCTGCAGGAATGAGGATTGCATAGAAAAGCGCAATTTTTTTCACTATCGGTGTCCAGATCCTGTGATTTAGTCCGAGAGTCTGAAAAGCTGATGAAAAAGCATGATAAAGGTGAAATCCCAGCATGACAAAGCAAGCCAGATATATGTAATTATATGCAGGAATCCTGAACAGATCGTGAGCTACTGAATAAAAATTCTCCGGATCACCTTCAACTAATCCCAGCTTAATAAAATAGAAGTTGAAAAAGTGAAGCACAAGAAATGTAAGGACGGTAGCTCCTGTCCAGATCATGAACTTAGAAAAGAATGAAGTTTCCGCCTTACTACCGCTAACATAACCTACAGGTCTGGCAAGCCAGTTCGATATCTGAAGAAAGATACCGTAAGTAACATGGATCAGTATGGCTGCCATAAGTACAATCTCAAAGATCTTTACCAGAGGGAACGTAGCCATGAAATGCGCAGCTGCATTGAAAGGTGCCGGGTCACTCTTAAGTAGCATAAAGTTTATAATAAGATGTACCGGGAGGAATGTCAGCAGGAAAAGGCCCGCCAAAGCCATGACAAATTTTTTCGAAATTGAGGCAAACAAAACTTTACTCATTAATATTGAAATATTTAGTGTTTCTGAAGGACATCCTAAAAAACAAAACTAATTTTAATCTCCTTAGAAAGTTAATAAAATGAAGTGCTAATTATCATCCTTCGCCACTTTAAACAGCTGAGATTCCTGAAAAATTTAATTAGCTACCTTTACAAAACTAATAAAATAATAGGTATGAAGATTTCATTCAGAGATGGAAATATTCATTATTCCGATAATGGCAGCGGGAGTGTTATTGTTCTGATTCACGGATACCTCGAAACAATGGATGTGTGGGAACACTTTGCCAAAAATGTTGCCCAAAAATACAGAGTGGTCACAATTGACCTGCCTGGTCACGGATACTCAGATTGCACTTGCGAAACAAACACAATGGAGATTTTTGCTCTGGCTATTAAAGAAGTGCTGGACTATCTGAAAATAAAGAAAGCTTTTCTTGCAGGGCATTCAATGGGGGGATATGCTACACTTGCCTTTCTTCAGTTATATCCCGGATATCTTTCAGGATATTCTTTAATTCACTCTCATCCGTTTGCTGATCCGCCGGAAGTAAAAGAAAAAAGGGAAAAGAATATCAGCTTAATTGAAGCAGGCAGAAAAAATGATATGATTCCGGATTTTATACGGGGCCTTTACGCTGAAAAAAATATTGAGGAGTTTAAAGAATCTGTTGAGAGATCTGTAAGAATTGCGTCCTCTATTGACGAGAAAACAATTATTGCTGATCTGAAAGGAATGATGGCCAGACATTCAGGGGTGCATCTGATCGAGGAAGGTAAAATTCCTTTTTTATGGATCCTGGGTACAATGGACAGCCATATTAATTTTGTGGCAATACAGAAAAATGTAAGTTTGCCGGCCAACTCCAGAGTTGTGATTCTAAGTAACTCCGGGCATATGGGATTTATTGAGGAAGAAGATCTTTCTGTGAAATATTTAACAGAATTTGCAGACTCTTTAAGCATTTGAATTCTGTTTTCCCATGTCTTATTTTTCCAGATAATCTATCGCGTATTTAAGAGTAGTATCAATCTCCTCCCAAATTGGGTAGAATCCTTTATTGTCCAGAATATTACGGGCAATATATGCCTTTAGCTGAGTGTGGATAATCTTTCCTGATGTCTTTAATCCAGCAGGATCTTTCTTAACGTTATTGCTTTCTGCAAAAGCTACAAACTGATCGAGGAGTGCCTGTTTGTTAAGGTATTTCTCCATCTCATCTGCTTCAGTATACTTTTTTAACTGCTCCCTGTTTGTCTCTGTATATTTAAGGGCAAATCTGTAGATAAGAGCACGTACTTTTGCAAGATAAGGAGATATCATTGTTGTATCCACAGGAACAAATCTGTCAGGCATTATTCCCCCTCCGCCATAAACAATTTTTCCACCTGGGGTAGTGAATTTAAGGGAGTCTGAAAAATGAATACTGTCCGAGACTTCGAACTCTCCATGAGCCATCCTATCGTTCAGGTCATCATAGTATTTGTCAAAGCCATCTTTATATGGCTTTTGTATTGATCTGCCGGTAGGAGTATAATAACGTGCAATCGTCAGACGCATACCTGATCCGTCAGGCAGAGTCACAGGTTCCTGGACAAGGCCTTTTCCGAATGAACGTCTGCCGATTATTGTGCCCCTGTCATTATCCTGTATAGCACCGGCAAGAATCTCACTTGCTGAGGCACTGAACTCATCAATGAGTATTACCAGGTCGCCTTCCTGAAATAATCCTTTGCCAGTAGCTCTCGCTTCTGATCGCGGCTGCGTTCTTCCTAGAGTATAGACAATAAGCTGATCCTCTTTAAGAAACTCATTTGCAATTCTGATGGCTGCCTCCATAACTCCTCCCGAGTTGCCCCTCAGATCAAGAATGAGTTTCTTCATGCCCTTGCTCTTCAGCTCCATAAGTCCGGTCAGGAACTCTTCATAAGTGGTAACTGCAAATGAATTGATCCTGATATATCCTGTAAAATCGTTCACCATATAATCAACGTCCACGCTGTAAATGGGAATCTTATCACGGGTAATTTCAAAAGGAATAAGCTCTCTGTAACCGGTTCGGAGTATCTTTACCTTTACATTAGTTCCCTTGGGGCCTTTGAGCATCTTCATAACATCTTCATCGGCAATCTTCCTTCCTGCAACGAGTGAATCATTGACATAAATAATCTTGTCTCCGGGAAGGAGACCGAGTTTTTCTGAAGGTCCTCCCGGTATGGTACTTATCACAAGAATAGTATCAGTAAGCATGTTAAACGAAATGCCGATTCCTTCAAAATTACCTTTCAGCGGTTCATTTGCTCTTGCAAGGTCTTTGGCCGGAATGTAGATTGAGTGAGGATCGAGTTTTCTCAGAATGGCCGGAATTGCACTTTCTGCCAGTTCACCCCTGTTTACAGTATCAACGTAGTTTGCTTCAATTATATTCAGGATATTGCTTAATTTGTCATTCCTTGATTTTATTGTGGAGTGATACTGAATATCCGTATCGGAAGGAAGCATCCTGCCTATAAAAATTCCTGCAGCAATAGCGATAGCAAGAAGAATCGGAAGGTATATGCTTATTTTTGAGTTATTGTATTTCATAGGAATTTTTTTCTGGATCAATAAAAACGAGTTCTATTCCCGCACGTTTGAGAAGGTCAAGCCCGTCAGTTTTGTGATAACGGTTACAGTAAACAACTCTTTTTATGCCTGACTGGATAATCAGTTTTGCGCATTCCATACATGGAGAAGTTGTGACATAAAGTGTTGAACCTTCACTGGAGTTGTTTGATTTCGCGACTTTGGTTATGGCATTAGCCTCAGCATGGAGAACATATGGTTTTGTAACATTATTTTCATCCTCGCATACATTTTCGAATCCGGCAGGTGTTCCATTATAGCCATCAGAAATTATCATTTTCTCTCTTACGATCAGAGCGCCTACCTGTCTTCTTTTACAATAGGAATTTTGAGCCCAGATTAAAGCCATTTCCAGATAGCGTTTATCAAATGCGATCTGCTTATCACCATATGGTCTCAAATTATTCCTGTCTGCCATTTTTCCAGAGAATATGGTTTAAAAAAGTGAACAAAGATAACTATTTTCCACTTCTGTATAAACATTGATAAATGCCATATGTCTGCAATGAAATAAACCATGGAGATGTTTCACTGATAAAGATCGGGTAATATTCATGATATATGAAATGTCTTGTTCACAGGAAATAAATATATTTGATGAGTTTTTTGATCGTTAACCTTAATCCTGAAAAAAATGAAAACAGTTGCCAGATTATTAATCTATTTAATTGTTCCCGCTTTATTGCTGAGCTGTTCATCAGGCCCTTCAAAGACAGTTGAAAATCTCAAAGCTGCATATAAAGGCGAATCAAATGCAAGTGCCAAATACGCAGCCTTTGCAGAAAAAGCTTTAGCTGAAGGTTTTGATACAATCGCAGTTATGTTCAGGGCAACTTCAAAATCTGAAGCTATACATGCCGCCAACCACAAAAAAGTTCTGGAAGGCATGGGTGTTAAAACAGGAGAGGCTGAAATTGATAAATTTGAAGTCCTGTCTACAGCTGAAAACCTGGCTGATGGCATCAAAGGTGAATCTTATGAGGTTGACGTGATGTATCCTGGCTTTATAAAAACAGCAGAGGAAGAGGCAAATACAGATGCAATCGAATCATTTACCTATGCTATTGATACAGAGAAAAAACACAAAGCATTTTATGAAAAAGCTCTGGAGATAGTTAAATCAGGTTCCGAAATTACAGTACCTGCCAAATGGTTTGTTTGTCCTGTTTGCGGTAATACATACGATGAGGCAACCCTGACTGATGATTGCGAATTTTGCATGACACCGAAAAATCAATACCTGGTTTTCTGATTGAGACTGTTTATCAGAGTTGAACAGATACCCTTTTCTAATTATGATAATGGAATACTTTTTGTAGTATATTATCAGGTTAATGAAGTACAAAAACAGATTAGAATGAAAAAGTTTTTACTTTCTGCTGCATTTGTTTTAATTGTCTTAACACTGCAGAGTCAGGATAAATTCACTGATAAAAGAGATGGGAATGTATACTGAATAATAAATCTGAACGGTATTACCTGGATAGCTGAAAACCTGAAGTACAAACCAAAACAGGGTGCGGTATATTATGATAATAATCCCGGAAATGCAGAAGATTATGGCTTGTTATATGACTGGGAAACTGCAAAAAAAGTATGTCCTGACGGATGGCATCTTCCGACTGGTGCAGAATTCAGAAATCTCTCAGACCATTTTCAGCATCATGAATCATGGAGAAAGGAATCAAAGGACACTGTTTCTTTTACAATACAACTGGGCGGTTTCCAGGATCAGGAGGGAACATTTTCTGAAATTGATGAAAGCGGATATTACTGGACAGCCACTGAATATGATAAGAAAAGTGCTGAGTACTTTAGCTACCTTATAATTGATAATATGGTAGTTACGGATATCTCCAGGCTTGAGGATGTTGACGATATTCAGGGAACTGATAAAACCGATAAGTATTCGGTTCGCTGTGTCAGGAACTAGTATATCCGACCTTACCTGATATTTTTTTTCGTAGCTTTATATAAGATTTAAAATCATTAAGCTATGAAAATGCATTCATTAGGTTTTATTGGTGGCGGAAGAATTACCAGGATCCTTCTCCAGGCATACAGCAATAAGAATGTTAAATTCAGTAATGTTGTCGTTGCGGATCCAAACAACGATGTGACTTCAAATCTGAAAAGTATCTATCCGTTCATAAAGGTTGAAGATTCTTCAATTGCAGCTTCACAGGATATAGTTTTCATATCGCTTCATCCTCCAGTGATAATCGATACTCTTGAACTTGTTAAGAATTATGTCAGGAGCGATGCAACTGTGATCTCACTTGCTCCAAAGATCAGCATTGCGAAAATATTATTAAAGCTTCCACAGGTAAAAAATATTGCCAGGCTTATTCCCAATGCAACCTCATATATAAATGACGGATACAACCCGGTATGCTTCTCATCCGGTTTTGATAAAGCGGAAAAAGAATCAGTAATGGATCTGCTCAGGAACCTGGGGCATACATTTGAAGTGGCTGAGGAGAAGCTTGAAAGCTATGCCATTGTTTCAGCGATGTTGCCCACCTACTTCTGGTTTCAGTGGAATTATATGGAGGAGATTGGGGTAAAAACCGGACTTACAAAAACTGAAGCAGAAGAAGCAGTCCATCAAACTCTCCTTGCTGCCATAAACCTTATGTATACTTCAGAATTAAGACCGGAAGAGGTAATTGACCTGATTCCTGTAAAACCAATAGGTGAACATGAATCACAGATAGCTGAAATTTTTAAAACCAGACTTTTAGGTCTGTTTGAGAAGATTAAACCTTAAATTGAACTTCTAAAATATCTGATATTCAATATCTCTGACCTGAGGAGTACTACTTAACTCCTTTCTGATTCAAAACCTTAATAAGTTCTTCTTCAGGAAAAAATCCAACATGCCTGAAATATTCCTTGCCAGTTTCATCAAGAAAAACCTGGGTGGGAATTGCATCAATGTTGTATTGCTTTGCATATGGAGAACCTGCTTCTGTCCAGACATCATGAAATACTACTTTTACCTGGGTACTGAATTTCTTCTCGATTGACTTCATTACAGGTTGCATTTGCTGGCATGGAATACAGCGAACCGAACCCAGTTCAACAAAAGTAACTTTATATTTAATCTCTTTATTTTCTTGAGGCTCAGCCGCTGATTCAGTTTTTGACTGTGAATTACAGTTTATGGTAATCAGCATGGTTAATGTCAGAAATAGTACGTGAATGTTTTTCATCTTTTTTAAATTAAAAAATCATATTAAACAGATACCCTACAATCATTATTCCTGATCCGACGACCCCGATAAAAGTAAAAATTAGAGGGAGCTTCAGTACTTTTCGTAGTATGATCATTTCTGGTAATGACAAACCTATTACTGCCATCATGAAAGCCAGGGCAGTTCCCAGCGATGCTCCTTTTTCAATAAGCACCGATACTATGGGAACAATACCGGCGGCATTGGAATAAAGCGGAATGCCAATTAAAATTGACAAAGGGACAGAATACCATGCTGATTTACCCATGAGAGTTGCCATAAATTCTTCAGGTACATAACCATGGGCCCCGGCTCCTACTGCTATACCTATAGCTACATAGATCCATACTTTTCCCACTATTTCCTTTACAGCATCATACCCGAGACTGACTCTGCTACCGAATGTTATTTTTTCTTCTCCCTCACTGCTATTTCCCAAATGTGTCTCATAAACCCATGGTTCCACCCATTTTTCGAGCTTTAGCAAGCCGATTGCCCAACCGGCAATAATTGCTATTACCAAACCGGTTCCTACATATATGGCTGCAACCTTCCATCCGAACATTCCATATAAAAGTATCACGGCAACTTCATTAATCATAGGTGCTGAAATCAAAAATGAAAATGTGACTCCGAGAGGAACTCCTGATTCAACAAAACCAAGGAATAGCGGAATAGCCGAGCAGGAACAAAATGGTGTTACAATGCCAAGTGCAGCTGCCATTACATTGCCGGTAAAGGTCTTTTTTCCCTCGAGTGCCTTACGTGTTCGTTCAGGTGTAAAATAGGTCCTGATAATGCCTACAAGGAAAATAATGAGCATCAGCAGCAACATCACTTTTGGGAATTCAAAAACAAAGAAGCGAAGCGCTTCAGTAAAATGAGCTCCTTTAGTCATTCCAAAGAATGTATCAATTAACCAGTTGGTAGCTGGCTGAAGGTTATGATATAAAAAGTACCATACAGGCAATAATGCAACAGGTAACCAGATATTTGTTCTAATGCTTTTCATTTTAAGAGAATAATTCTATTGTATTAAAGCAAAACAGAATATTAATTTTTAAAAATAAATTCTTATGATATAATATATTCCAACAATAATAAAAAGTACTGCAATTACTCTTCTGAACCAGAGTTCAAAAAATCTGATTTTGTTATAAATTGTCCCGACTCCGGAAACTGCATATGCAAGGACCCAGGCAAGAATGATTACCGGTATACCGGTTGCAACAGCAAATACCAGCGGCAGATAAAGACCTGAAACGCTGTTAACTGTCATAGGAACAAGCATGCCGAAGTATAAAACTCCGCTGTAAGGGCAAAAAGCCATGGCAAATACCAATCCAAGAAGAACTGCGTCAAAATAACTCCATTTTGACTTTTTCTGCATTCCTGATGTAAGTTTACTGAATCCGGGAAAGTTGATTTTAAAAAGGTCAAGCATAATCAGTCCAATTAAAACCAATAGCGGGCCGATGAATTTTTCTCCGTATTTCTGAAAAAAGCCAGAGAATTTAAGCTGGTCTGCACCCAGAAAAATAATTAAGGCTAATGATGTATAAGTAATCGCTCTTCCGAGGGTATAAAATAGTCCATTGAAAAAGACCCTGTTTCGGTCTTCAATGTCTTTGCTGATAAATCCTATGGCAGTTATATTTGTTGCAAGAGGGCAAGGGCTGATTGCAGTCATTAATCCCAGCAGGAATGCTGTAAGTAACGGCATTGTGCTGCTATCCAGAAGGTCTGTAAGAAATTCCATTCAGCTATTTGATCATTAACAGACCATCTACTTTTTCGTTGATTATCTGCTTAAATCTATCCGGTTTGGCTACAGCATAGAGAAAACCCTCGTTAGTGAGATTTATTTTTTGATCCCCTTTTACCAGGAGTAAAGCCTGACCGGATACACCAAGTTTATCTGCAAGAGTTTTGTTTGGAGCTTCTTCAAGGTTTAATGACTGGAAAGTTATCAACCCCTGCTTTACCTGGTTGGGATAAAGGATTTCAAGGTCCTCTTTGGCCTGAGCTTCTATTGTTTTGCAGGTTGTGCATCGTGCAGTAAAATGGAAGTAATAAGCTTCAATTTTATCGGATGATGAAGCGGCTGGTTTTATTGCTTTTTCCGAGGATTGGGCGTTGCAGGATAAAAAGGGAATTATGAAAGTCACAATCAAAAAAAATCTGATGGTCTTCATGGTTGGGATTGTTATTGATTTTTAGTAATAATTTCTTTTACTTCTTTCGGGGAAGGAATACGTCCGCTCATAACAACCTTCCCGTTGATTACCAGTCCTGGAGTATTCATGATACCATATTTCATGATCTTTACAATGTCTTCCTCTTTAATGATATTGGCATTAATGCCAAGTTCAGATACAGCCTCTCTGGTTATTTTTTCCAGGGCCTTGCATTTTGAACATCCTGTTCCTAATACGATTATTTCCATTTTTTATAATTTAAATAAGCTTAAACAGATAGATTATGTGGTACAGATTCTTTATCCTCACAGGAAAAATTAATGGACTGGTTATCATTCAGAAAGCAATCCATTAGTCTCCTGGCCTTCTCCCAGTTATCTCTGTTTATACAATATTTAATGTAGGGAGGATTGATCTCCCCCTGGATGAGGCCGGCATATTTAAGCTCTTTAAGATGCTGGGAAAGTGTTGATCTGCCAATTGGCAGTTCATCCACAAGGTCGCCGCTGTAGCAGCAGGAGTTCATCTTTGAAAGTTTATGAATTATATATACTCTTACCGGATGGCTTAGAGCCTTTGCAATTCTTGCAATCTCTTCAGCTTCTTCAGGAAGTTTAATCTTTTGAGACATTTTTGTAACAATATTTTATTTCTTTATTTCGCAAAATTACGAAATGATTTTTATATATTTGCAGAATAGTATATTAATTCTGTTACGAAATGCAATTAAAAATTCTGATCCTCTGCACAGGAAACAGTTGCCGCAGCCAGATGGCACACGGGTTTTTACAGTCCTTTGATAAAAGGCTTAAGGTCTTTTCTGCCGGGACAAATCCTGCTCAAAAAATAAATCCAATGGCTGTGGATGTTATGAAAAAGGCCGGTGTTGATATCAGTCACAACAAACCGGCAAATGTTAATCAGTACCTCAATGAAGAATGGGACTATGTAATTACTGTCTGCGATCATGCAAACGAGCTCTGTCCCGTTTTTCCGGGAAAAGTAAGGCACCGGCTGCATATGGGTTTTGAGGATCCTTCAGAGGTGAAAGGAAATTACACGGAGATGATCAACGAGTTCTACAGGATCAGAAATGACATCAGGGATGAGTTCTATAAACTTTATGAAACTGAACTGCAGCGTAAGATCATGTAATCAAAGTCAGATCAAAAAACTTTATAAAAATGGGAAAGCCGGAGAAAGCGGTAGATTATTTCAGAAACAAGTTCAACTGTTCACAATCAGTTTTTACTGTTTTTGGAACTGAACAGGGTATGTCGGAAGATGACAGCCTCAAGGTCAGTTGTGCTTTCGGGGGAGGGATGGGCCGTCAGCAGCATACATGCGGTGCAGTTACAGGTGCTTTGATGGCACTTGGACTCAAATATGGCAAGGCTTTGAATGATCCTGAAGAAAAGAAACAGCAGACATATGCATTGACGCGTGAGTTTTTTCAGAAATTCACAGAGCTTAACGGATCCGTTAACTGCAAAGTTCTGCTCGACGGGCTTGATATGAACGATCCTGATGATCATAAGACAATAATGGACAGGAAACTTTTTGATATCAAATGTGAGAAATATGTTGCAGATGCAGTTACAATTACTGAAAAACTGATGGAAAAATGAAGGCAGAAGAATTAAAACTTATTGTAAAAGAAAAATACGGGCAGATAGCTGAACAATGCTCAGATGAGAAGTCGTGTGGTTGCGGATCATCCTGCTGCGGACCAGGTGTTGATTATACCGTTTTCAGTGAGAATTATGACACCAAAGAAGGTTATAATCCTGAGGCTGACCTTAATCTGGGTTGCGGAATTCCCACAGATTATGCCGGAATTAAAAAAGGAGATCATGTTCTGGATCTTGGAAGCGGTGCAGGCAACGACTGTTTCGTGGCAAGGTCAATTGTTGGTGATTCAGGAAAGGTTACAGGTATAGACATGACTGAACCGATGATAAAAAAGGCGAAGGAAAACTGTACCAGGCTGGGGTATACTAATATTGAATTTATTTCCGGGGATATTGAGGCAATGCCTTTTGATTATAATAAATTCGATGTTGTGATTTCAAACTGCGTTCTGAATCTTGTGCCTGATAAGGCAAAGGCATTCCGGGAGATTTTCAGAGTCCTGAAACGCGGTGGTCATTTCTGTGTATCCGATGTGGTTGTCAAAGGCAATTTATCCGAAAAGATGAAAAAGGATGCAGAAATGTATGCAGGTTGTGTCTCAGGGGCAAGTGAAATGAATGAGTACCTTAAAATAATAAGTGATTCAGGATTTACAGAAGCTACTGTTCACAAAAAGAAAGAGATAAGACTCCCTGATATTCTGCTCTCTGAATATAATGATCATGATGAGGTAAATTCATACCATTCCGGAGAAAGAGGGATCTTTAGTATTACAGTATCAGCCCGGAAAGCAGTATAGTTTTCAAATTATTATCTCATTTTCAAATAATATATGAAACCACGACTTAAAATTCTGGACAGATATCTGACCTTATGGATTTTCCTGGCAATGCTGTTTGGTGTTCTGTCAGGGTATTTTTTCCCTTCAATTGCAGAATTCTGGGATTCAATGAAATCCTCCCCCGGGAGTACCACAAATATCCCGATTGCCATTGGCCTTATTCTTATGATGTATCCTCCCCTGGCCAAAGTAAAGTACGAAGAGCTGGGAGGTGTTTTCAGGAATTATAAAGTTCTGGGACTTTCCCTTGTTCAGAACTGGATAATAGGTCCGGTACTGATGTTTGCCCTTGCCATCATTTTCTTTAAGTTATTTCCCGGCAGGGACAATGCCAACCTGCCTTATATGTATGGGATTATAATGATTGGTCTTGCGCGATGCATTGCCATGGTCATAGTCTGGAATGATCTTGCAAAGGGCGATGCGGAGTACTGTGCCGGACTTGTTGCATTCAATTCAATTTTCCAGGTTTTGTTTTTTTCGGTTTATGCATGGGTATTCATTGCAATCCTTCCTGGTTGGTTTGGAGTTCCAACCAATTCAGTGGTTGAAAATATAACAATAGGAGAGATTGCGAAAAGTGTTTTTATCTATCTCGGGCTACCCTTCATAGCTGGATTCGTGACACGTTTCCTTCTTATAAGAATAAAAAGCAAGGAGTGGTATCATACCAGATTCATTCCCAAAATCAGTCCCATAACACTTATGGCATTATTGTTTACAATCATTGTAATGTTCTCTCTGAAAGGGGAATATATCGTTAAATTACCTCTTGATGTTGTGCTAATTGCAATACCCCTGATTATTTATTTCATTATAATGTTTATTTCCTCCTTTTTCATGAGCAGGAAAGCGGGTGCAACATATGGTCAGACAGCCACTCTATCCTTTACTGCTGCAAGCAATAATTTTGAACTTGCAATCGCAGTTGCTATATCTGTTTTCGGGATAAATTCAGGAGAGGCATTTACAGCGGTAATAGGTCCTCTTGTTGAGGTACCCATAATGATATCACTGGTAAATGTTGCACTTTTCTTTAGGAGGAAGTATTTTCCAGAAAATCAGTAGTTCCCCAATTCCTTTGCTGCTTTTATCATCTCTTCAATAGTATCAGCAGAAACATCTGTCTGAATTATGTGTGCCGGGGCAAGAAGATAACCTTTATTCTTTCCCAGTATTTTTATTCTCTTTTCAATTTCACTACGGATAGCTGGTATATCTCCTGATGGAAGCAGTAACTGCTGATCGATCCCTCCAAAGAAACAAATTCTGGCTCCGTATTTGTCTTTAAGTTCCTGCGGATCCGATCCATCAACATTTGGCTGAACAGGATTATAGACTTCTATTCCAAGTTCTATAAAATCATCGATAAGAGGAGCTACAGCTCCGTCAGAATGCATAATTATTATGATGTCAGGATTCTCCTTTTTGATTTCCTCAATCATTCTTTTGTGACGTGGTTTAAATCTGATTCTCCATTCATCGGGTGAAATAAGTGTTGAGGTCTGACTGCCCAGATCTTCACCCAACCAGATTGCATCCACCCCAGCTTTTACAAGCTGAACGGCAAGACCTGTACTCCACTGTTCTACACGGTCATTTAATGCTTCCACCCAGGTTGATTCCTGCATCATGCCAATCAGGTACTTTTCAAGACCAGTCAGATGCCATGCCATTTCGAAAAGAGAGATTTCAACATCACCTATTGTAAAATAATCTTTGCCAAACCTTGCAATATCCCTTTTTGCCTTATCGAATCTTCCGGATGCATACGCATCAGGGAATCTGTACTGCTCTACCTCACAGGTAGTTGAAATATCTTCAAGCGGACATTTAACTACCTCAACGTAGAGAGCTGTTGGTTTCATGTGCATACCGAACTCATTCATGGTCACATTTCCTGCTACAGGCACTGGCCTGTATCCGGTCGGAACAGTTCCTCCAACAACCACAACATCGCTGCCCATCCTGGTTCTGATCTCATTTGCAGATATTCTGTAAGTGAGGTCCTCATAATAGGAAAGAGCATAATCAGGTTCAATTCCCAGTTTCTTTCCGAATGTTTCAGTATGCTGCCTGCAGAGATCAAACTGGATCGGAACCCTGTCGGGATTACCCTCTTTCCTTCTCAATGCCCTGAATACTCTCTCCTTTGAATTCATAATTAATCAATTTGCTGTTAACCCTTCTCCCCATCACCCATCTCCCTTTCTCCCTCTCTCCCCATCTCCCCATCACCTTTTCTCCCCTCACCTCTTCCTCCCGGTCCTGTGCATAATAATCGTTGTATCATCCATTGTTATAATATGCCCCTTTCCGATGCTTTCAAAGAAGTTTTTATTGTTCTTCAAAAATGAATCAATCTTATCTGATTCATCAATTATCTCAACTACAAGGGGTTCTTTTTCCGAGATTTCCCAGAGTTTGTTTGTATAGACCACACCACTGCTTGACCCAAAACCCATTATTCCTTTCAGAACTGTTGCACCTGATATACCCTGCTCTCTGGCTGAATATACAATCGCCTCATAAAGGGGCTTGTGTTCAAATTTATCAGTTGAACTGATATAAATCCTTAACCTTTTTGCCTTGTCTCCGGGTTTCATATTATCAGAATAATCTTGTTAACATAACTCCGAAAAAGGTTGCAGCGATTCCTAAAACAACACTTAATCCGGTATAAATAAAGAAATAGAAGAATTCACCATCCCTCAGAAGTGCAAGGTTTTCATTGGCAAAAGTTGAGAATGTCGTAAATCCGCCGCAAAAACCAACAGCAAGAAACAGTTTCCATCCTGAAGTAAGAAGAGAGCTCTTCTCAGAAATCCCAAAAATCAGACCAATCAGGAAACAGCCTGCAATGTTTACTGCAAAGGTACCGTAAGGGAATGCAGATGTAAAACTGCTCTGCATGAATCTGGAAACAAGAAATCTTGAAATACTTCCAAGGAAACCTCCGGTGCCCACTAATAAAAGTGTCCTGATCATTGTATATGAATGCCTTTCCACGAAAGTAACAAATATTTTGATTTTAATGAATTTGTAACCATAATGGAAAGGATTCTTATTATTTTTGGATCAGTAACATACAAACACATCGATATGAAAAAAATTAAACTTCTGACAAATATCTTCCTGTTGCTGGCATTGGTTCTGATTACCTCATGCAGCACTAAACCCGCAGGTGAATCATTCACTTTTGCTTTTATGACCGATGTTCATCTTACTTATGAAAGAAACGCGGTACCGGGTTTTAACCAGGCTATAAAGACAGTAAATGAACTTAAGCCCGATTTCGTAATAATGGGAGGCGACCTGATTATGGATGCCCTGGGGCAGAGGTATTCAATGGCCGATTCGCTTTATAATCTTTATAATGAAACTGTTAAGGGTTTCAAAATGCCTGTTTTCAATACAATGGGTAACCATGAAATTTATGGTATATTCTCAAAGAGCGGAGCCGATCCACTCAATCCTGAATATGGGGAGAAGATGTTCGAAAAAAGGATAGGGGATTCCTATAAATCTTTCATGCATAAAGGCTGGAAATTCATGATTCTTAATTCAATCGAGGACACAGGAAAAGACAGGTACATTGGAAAAATCGATGATGCACAGATTGAGTGGATCAAAAAGGAACTTGGTTCTACCGATAAAAAAGTGCCAATAGTTATCAGTACTCATATCCCTTTTATAACGGCAAATACTCAGAAGTATGTCGGAACTACAGTTGCCAGCGACTCTTCATCCGTAATTTACAATGGAAAAGAGGTCCTTGATCTTTTCAACGGCTATAACCTGAAACTCGTATTGCAGGGACATCTTCATTCTCTTGAAGATATTTACATTGACGGAATCCACTTCATTACCGGAGGTGCTGTTTCATCAGGATGGTGGAACGGTCCGACCAAAGGCCTTGAAGAAGGATACGTGCTTATTACAGCTGCAAATAATGAAATAAGCTGGAAGTATATTGATTTTGGCTGGGAAGTAAAGAAGTAGCTATGGGAAAAAGAATTAAAGCAGGATTATTCGGTATCGGACTTGACACCTACTGGGGGCAGTTTGATGGCCTGCTCAATAAGCTGAATTCATGCCAGGAAAGAATAAAAAACAGGCTCGAACAATCTGGTGTCGAAGTAATTGATGCAGGCATGGTTGATACGGTCGACAAGGCAATTTCATCTGCAGGATTATTCAATAAGAACAGCGTAGATCTTGTTTTCCTCAATATATCTACTTATGCCCTTTCCCATACAGTTCTCCCGCTGATCCAGAGGATTGCGTGTCCTGTAATTGTTCTTAATCTGCAGCCTGAAAAGGCAATAGATTATGAGAAATTTAATTCCATGGGCGATCGTGGTAAGATGACCGGTGAATGGTTGTCATATTGTCAGAGTTGTGTTACTCCTGAACTTGCAAGTGTTTTCAAAAGGGCCGGGATAAATTATCATCTTATCACCGGTTATCTTGAAGAGGATTATGTCTGGAACGAAATAAATGACTGGACAGATGCCTGCGCTGTTAAAAACAGTATGAGGAACTGCAGGGTAGGAGTAATGGGGCATTATTATAACGGAATGCTCGATGTTTACAGCGACTTGACAAAACTTGCAGCAGCATTCGGATCCCATTTTGAACTGATTGAATTTGGTGTACTGAAAAATCTGAGAGATAAGGTTTCATCAGATGATATTGAATCAAAACTAAAGCAGTTTATCAACTGGTTTGAAGTTTCAGATGAGTGTTCGGAAGACGATATGAGGGAAGCTGCTCTAACTTCTGTTGCGTTGGACAGACTGGCTGAAAAGTACAGGCTTGGAGCCCTGGCTTATTATTATGAAGGAGAGGGGGATCAGGGTTATGAGAAAATAGTTACAACACTTATCCCTGGCATGACACTACTTACGGGCAGAAGTATTCCTGTTGCAGGTGAGTGTGAGATCAAAAATGTACTCGCTATGAAGATTATGGATTCAATGGGTACAGGTGGTTCATTTTCTGAATTTTACGGTCTTGATTTTAATGATGATATAGTACTTATGGGTCATGATGGCCCTGCCCATTTCAGGATCGCCGACGGAAAAGTGGGACTTGTTCCTCTGCCTGTCTTTCATGGCAAACCGGGAAAGGGCTTATCTATTCAAATGAAAGTTGCCAACGGACCTGTAACAATACTTTCAGTTTGTGAGAGCGGTGACGGCAAGGTCACACTTCTGGCAGCACAGGGAGAATCTGTTGAAGGTCCTACCTTACAGATAGGGAATACCAACAGCCGTTATAAGTTCAGTATATCTGCACGTGATTTTATTGACAACTGGTCCAAAGCGGGTCCTTCGCATCACTGTGCTATTGGTGTTGGCAAAAAAGCCTCATCTATTGAAAAACTGGCATTATTACTGGGTATTGAATTCAGGAGGATATGCTGAGATGAAGCTTAAATCTGTAATGAATTTCAGGGATGTTGGAGGAATTCCTTCAGTAGGGAATGGAATTATCAGGGAAGGTCTGATATACAGGTCAGCAACAGTTGACAATATTAAAAAGGAAGATATTTCAAGGCTCAGGGAATTGGGTATCAGAACTATAATTGATCTGAGGGCTCCGAAGGAGGCAAAAAAATCAAAAAGGAAAGCCGATGGTGCAGTATCTGTTGTACTTCCGCTTGATTTTCAGCAGACCACCAGGGACAGGCTTAAACCCCACCTGTATAAAAAAGATTCGGAAGCAATTCTTGCAGATATCTCGAACCAGCTTTACCTTGACATACTTGATGCTGCTGCTCCTGTTTTCAGGAAGATAATGGAATTGCTTGTTTCAGGCGACGGAGCTCCGGTACTTATTCACTGTCAGGCAGGTAAAGACAGGACCGGAATTATTGTTGCATTGATCCTGCTTGCACTGGGAGCAGATCCTAAGTTGATAATAGAAGATTTTCTGAAGTCCAATGATGAGCTTATTCCATATTTTAAAAAGATGCTTCTCATCAGGAAGATACTCACTCTCGGATATTTTCCATCCAAAAGAATGCTTAACGTGATTACAGTAAAACAGCGTAATATAAATTCAGTTATTGAGAGAGTGGAGAATCATTATGGAGGCATTGAAGGCTATCTTACATCATCAGGCTTTGACATTTCAAAGCTGAAGGCGTTCAGAGAGCAATTTTGCATTTATTGATCTGAAACTTTTCACCAATGAAAGACAGAAACAGAAAATTCAGTCTGGCTGACCGCCTCCGTTCGTTCTGGTATGCCTTTAACGGAATTAAGAGACTAATAGCTGATGAACATAATTTCAGAATCCACCTGCTTGCACTTTTACTGATCATTACAGCTGGTATATTGGTCGGAATCACAACATCTGACTGGCTTGCAATTATTTTTGTATCTGCTTTGGTGCTTATCAGCGAAAGCTTCAATTCGTCAATTGAAAGACTTTCTGATGCAGTTAACCCCGGGATTGACGATAGAATACGGAAGGCAAAAGATATTGCTGCTGCGGCTGTTCTCATTTCTGCTGTGGCTGCAATCATTACAGGCCTGTTGGTCTTTGCTCCTTATCTCCTGAAATTCATCAACAATTGATGTCCTCTTCCTTATTCCTGTCCCATGGATAGCACCGGTAGGAAAATATCTAAAACACACTACATTTGATTCTTTAAAAAACTTTCTATAAAGTGTCAGGACACTTTTCAATTTCAGACAGATTTCAGATAATTTTCCGCTCCCTTAAGTACCGGAATTACAGGCTGTTCTTTTATGGTCAGAGTATTTCACTTATTGGTACATGGATGCAGAGGATCGCTGTTCCATGGCTGGTTTATAAAATGACCGGTTCGACAATTCTGCTTGGAATATCAGGTTTTGCGGGGCAGATTCCTGCACTTTTTTTATCGCCGTTCGCCGGAGTACTTACCGATCGCTGGAACAGGTATAATGTACTTATATGGACACAGGTTCTTTCGATGGTTCATGCGTTTTTACTGGCATGGCTTGTACTGTCGGGCAACATAGTAATCTGGCAGGTAATACTTCTAAGTTTTGTAATTGGAAGTATAAACAGTTTTGAGATTCCGGCCCGCCATTCATTTGTTATTGATATGGTTGAAAAGAAAGAAGATCTTGGCAATGCCATAGCATTAAATTCATTGATGTTTAACGGAGCCCGGCTTATTGGTCCATCAATTGCAGGAGTATTGCTTGCTGCCGCAGGAGAAGGAATGTGTTTCCTTATCAACGGGTTCAGTTTTATGTGTGTTATCATTTCTCTTTTGTTTATGAAACTGGAGAAGAAGGAACTGGTAATAAAAAAATCAGATATCAGGGAAGAACTGAAAGATGGCTTTTCTTATGTTTTTGGCTTCCTTCCTATAAGGCATATTATCCTGCTTCTTGGTCTGGTAAATGTTATGGTGATGTTCTATTCAACACTGATGCCTGTATTTGCCAAGGAGATACTCGGAGGTGACTCCCATACTTATGGTTTCCTGATGGGTGCGGCAGGTTTTGGGGCCTTAATGGGTGCATTGTTTCTTGCTTCAAGGGAGACAGTTCTTAAACTTGGCCGCATAATTCCGGCAGCTGTTATCCTTTTCGGTACCGGGCTGATTGTTCTCTCGTTTTCACGGATATTTTCACTTTCGTTTCTTGTGATGATATTTGTAGGCATGGGTTTGATGTTGCAGGCTGCTTCGAGCAATACTATTTTGCAGACCATAACCGATGATGACAAACGGGGCCGTGTTATGAGTTTTTATACAATGGCAGTGATGGGAACAGCTCCTTTTGGCAGCCTTCTTGCCGGTTGGCTGGCAAAAACCATCGGGACTCCCCTTACAATACTTACCGGAGGTATTGTATCATTGGCCGGAGCAATACTTTTTCTTAGAAAACTTCCTGAACTGAAACAACTCGTCCGACCAATCTATATTAAAATGGGTATTATTCCTGAGGTTGCCGAAGGAATTCAGAATGCATCGGAAAGTGAGATCCCCTGAAAATAATTCATTGTCTGTTAAGTATTTCACAGTATCAATACATTATATTTGCAACCGTACAAAGCATATTGTTTGTTTGTGATGCGGTACCCGGCGATATACTTTGGTATATTTTTATTATTATACATGGATGCAGTATAAGTGGAAATTTTTATCAGGTCTGGCATGGTCAGATATCTTCTCAGACAGTGAGGGAGAAAAAATAATTTCTGCTTACCTCGAGATTATACTGAAAGTTTGTTTGATCCTTCTGCCTTTACTGGCGGGATTTAAGATTCTCTATTTCTCTGTTCTTTTTCCGCTTGATTACATATTATTTTTACTCGCTCTTCTCTTTGGAATAATACTTTATATTCTTAGAAAGGGTCATACAAAAATTGCTTCATACCTTTTTACCGGGGTGGCATGGGTAGCCCTTACTTCACTGGCAGCATTTTCAGATGGCGTAAAGGATATGGCAATTGTCGCATATATAGTTGTAATTTTTCTTGCAACTCTTTTTACTTCTGTACGATTTGCTGTATTTATCTCCTTTGCAAGTATACTATCAGTGTGGACCATGGTTTTGTTTCCCCCACGAAATGGATTTACAACCCCTGGTGATCCTCCCTTTCTAATAAGTATAGATTATACGGTTATTTTTTTAATTGTAGTTGTTGCGGTAATCCTTTTTTCAAAAAGCTACAATTACTCATTTGCCAGGATCACAAGAGAGCTGCAGGACAGGACGAGGGCAGAAAAATTACTTCTGATGAATGAGATCAGGCTAAAAGAGAAAAATGAAGAGCTGAACATTGCTAAAGGAAAAGCAGAGGAGAGCGACCGTCAAAAAAGTGCATTTATCAATAACCTTTCACATGAGATAAGGACACCGATGAATGGAATTTTAGGTTTTGTTGAGCTCCTCCGGCAACCGGATATTGATGAGGCAAAAAGAAATGAATATATAGCAATAATTAATTCATGCTCAATGCAGCTTGCTTCTCTGGTTAATGACCTGATTGATATCTCAAAAATAGATGCTGGTGTTGTTGAACTTAAGATTTCCCAGTTTGAATCAAGGAAACTTCTTGCTGGCATCCTTCATATGTTTTCAAAGACAGCCAAAGATAAAGGTCTTGAATTCAGAGCTGAAACGGATCTTGATAATATAGTTATCAGGTCCGATTATGGAAAAATTATGCAGGCCCTCTCAAATCTTGTCAGCAATGCAATAAAGTTCACTCCTGAAGGTACCGTATCAGTACGGATTTCAAGAATCCTGAATAACCTTGTTATTTCGGTTTTCGACACTGGCATAGGTATTAAGGAGGCAAATCAGAAGGTGATTTTTGATCGTTTCAGACAAGCTGATTCGGGATTGACCAGATCTTATGAGGGATTTGGCCTGGGCCTTGCAATAACCAGGGGAAACATAGAATTCCTGGGTGGTAAAATTGATGTATATTCCCGACTTGGTGAAGGATCGGTCTTTACATGTACTATCCCGGTTGAATTTATTGAAGGAGCAGTTGATTTAATATATAGCCAGACTGTCATTGATACTTTAAAAAAGATGAAAATTCTTGTGGTGGAAGATGATGAGTTTACATATATTCTTATTCATGAATTTCTTAAAGAGCAGAATGTCGAATTGGTATGGGCAATGAATGGAGCCGATGCTGTGGATAAATTCAGTCTTGATCCGACCTTTGATATTGTGCTGATGGATTTGAAAATGCCCGTTATGGATGGTTATGAGGCAACAAAACTTATCAAAAGTATTAATCCTGGTATTCCGGTAATTGCAATCTCCGCCTTTGAACTGGACAAAGATGCTGTTGTCGGCTTGGGAACATATTTCGACGGACATATCCTGAAACCGGTTGAGAAGAATGATCTGCTGATTATAATTACTCAGGCTCTCAATGTTAAAGGGTTGTGAGAGAATCTTTAAACATTTCACAAATATTAACTTTTAGCGGAGTTTTAATTGTTTGTTATTGCTCTAAATTTGGATGAAGAATTTTCCATTTTATTTGATGTAACTCACTGTGATTAAATTTAGGATACTTTTAGCCGCCGGCATTTGTTTGTTTTTTGTTTCCGGAACAGATTTAAGTGCTTCAACCTTTTATGAAGAGCTTCAGGATACCCTGAGAGCCTCACATGATCCTAAACAACCCGTATATACTACAAGCAGACTATCAACTGTAAGACCGGTCATTGATGGCAAACTGGATGATGAATGCTGGAAAACAGGGAGATGGGCAGGTGATTTTCACCAGTACATTCCCAATGAAGGAGCTGCTCCAACATGGCCCACTTTTTTCAATATTCAATATGATGACAAGTATATTTATGCAGCAATCAGGGCTTTTGACGGTGAACCCGGAAAGATGCAACGCTATTCCGGTCTAAGGGATGAATTCAGCGGGGATATGGTTGGAGTCAATTTTGACAGTTATCATTCTTTTAAAACAGGGTTTGAATTCACTATTTCATCATGGGGACAGAAAGTTGATCTTATTCTTTTTAACCCGGAGAACTGGGATATGAACTGGAATGCCGTATGGAATGGTAAAACCGGAATGGAAGATTCTGCCTGGGTGGCTGAGATTGAGATCCCTCTGAGCCAGCTACGTTACAGCAAGGAAGACGAACAGGTTTGGGGCCTTCACGTGTGGAGATGGATAAACAGGCTGCAGGAAGAGAGTGACTGGGAATACCAGACAAAAACAGGCCCTGGTGTAATTTATAATTTTGGGGAGATGAGAGGTATTAAAGGATTAAAAAAATCTCAGAGACTTGAAATTATGCCATATTCTCTCGGGGAACTTGAGACAATTAAGAAAGTGCCGGGGAATCCTTTTGCAGAAAAAGGAAGAAACTGGTCAGGCAATGCAGGACTTGATGCTAAAATCGGGATTTCAAGTAATTTCACTGTTGATCTGACTTTAAATCCTGATTTTGGGCAGGTCGAATCTGACCCTTCTGTAATGAACCTTACTGCTTTTGAAACTTTCTATGAAGAAAAAGACCTTTCTTCCTGGAAGGCCTCACAATTTTTGATTATAAATTTGACAATCAAAGCCTCTTCTATTCCAGACGCATAGGTCATTCACCTTCATACAGAGTAAATCCTGCCTCCGGATCATTTGTTGATTCCCCTGACATGACAAATATACTTAGCGCTGTTAAGCTCAGCGGGACAACTTCCAATGAACTCTCTGTCGGAGTAATTCAGAGTATAACAGCAAATGAATTTGCAACTGTATATGACAGTGAGGGAAATAAAAGCCACACAAAAGTGGAACCTCTTACCAATTATACTGTTGCCAGGATACAGAAGGGATATAATGGAGCAAACACAACGATCGGGGGTATAGTAACATCAGTTAACAGGAAGACAGATGAGGTTCAGCTTGATTTTCTCACGAATAATGCATTTACCGGAGGGCTCGATCTGATGCATCAGTGGAATGGCAAGGAATTTTTCCTCGACGCAAGACTGATTGGCAGCTACCTCAATGGCTCCAATGAATCAATTACAAGGCTGCAGGAATCTTCGGCACGATACTTCCAGCGTCCGGGAGCTGATTATGTAAAGTATGACACATCAATGAATGCCCTTGGAGGTTACGGGGGAAAATCAAGATCGGAAAAGGCTCAAAAGGATTCTGGAGATACTCAACCGGTGTTACATGGCTTTCACCCGGAATTGAACTGAATGATCTGGGCTATATGAATACTGCTGATGAGATTAACAATGAAAATGAAATCGGCTATTTCGTCACAAATCCTGTCTCGATTTTCAGAAGCTACAAGATTAATCTTGAACAATTCAATACATGGAACTTTGAGGGAAGATTTCTGGGCCTGGGAAGCCATCTTGCTTTCAACTCTGAACTTAAGAACCAGTGGGGCCTTAACCTGAATCTTATTTTTCATTCGGAGGGAATTGACACTAAAGTCCTGCGGGGAGGCTACGATATGATGATGCCGTACAGCATTTACACTTTTGGGGAATTACGTACTGATTATTCAAAGAAGATATCTGCTGGTTTGGAATACAGCTATGAATCAGGAGGAAATAATTCAATGTCAAGATATCAGTTAAGCCCAGGCTTGACTCTCCGGCCTCTCAGATCGGTTAAAATCCGTCTTTCAGCAGATTACGAGAGAAACACAAATGACCTTCAGTATATTACATCACTTGATTATCAGGACGATAAAAGGTATATTCTGGGAACGATAGACCAGAATACATTTGGATTGACCTTCAGGATGGATATTAATATTACCCCGGAATTCTCTATACAGTACTATGGCAGTCCGTTCATTTCACACGGCACATATTCGGATTATAAATATGTTACAGACCCTGAGGCAGGTTCATATTCCGACAGGTTTAAACTGTATGAATATGAAGTAATGAATGATGGAAGTATCAGGCTTGATGAGAACAATGATTTAGTAACAGATTATTCAATAGGTGATCCTAATTTTAATTTTCATCAGTTGCGTTCAAATTTTGTTGCCAAATGGGAGTACCGTCTCGGATCATTCATTTACTTTGTATGGTCAACTGAAAAAACCGGACAGAATAATATGTCAGATATCTCATTGGGTGAATCATACAAACAGCTAAAAGATGTTTTTCCTAATAATATTTTCCTGATAAAACTAAATTACTGGTTCTCTTTGTGAATACTGCCAAATGTACAGGAGTCTTCCTCCTGGTTTTGTTTTGTTCAATTTCCCTGTCAATTAAAGCCGGAGATCCTTCAGGCATAAGAGAGGCATTGACTATAAGCAGAATCGATCAGCCTGTGAACTTTGATGGTATTCCTGATGAAAAAGCATGGGAGAATGTTCTGCCACTGACAATGATAATGCATTCCCCTGTTTTTGGGAAAGACCCTACAGAGATCACTGATGCCAGGATCTGTTACGATGACAAATATCTGTATATCGGTGCCCATCTCAGATATAAAGATGCTGCACAGATCGTGTCCGCCAGTCTTAAGAGGGATTATATGGGAATGGGAGGAGACTGGTTCGGAATAATTCTCGATACTTACAATGATAAAGAGAATGCCCTGGTATTTCTGACTTCGCCTGATGGTCTCAGGTTTGACGCCTCAATTCAGAAAGACGCAGTAGTTCCGATGCCTGACCAAATGCCAATGAATACAAGCTGGAACACATTCTGGGATGTCCTTACCAGAAAGAGCGAAAATGGCTGGACAGCTGAGATACGAATACCTTTTTCCAGTCTCAGATTTCAGGATGTTAACGGAGAAGTAAAAATGGGTTTGATTACTTTTCGATGGATCCCTGCAAACAATGAAACAGACCTTTTCCCGGCTATACCACCGAACTGGGGACAGGTTTCCTTTATGAAGCCATCCCAGTCTCAGGAAGTTGTTCTGCGTGGAGTGAAGCCTTCCAAACCTGTATATGTTGCCCCTTATTTACTTACAGGTGCTGAAAGCATTAATGATATCAACACTACAGGTACAGGCTATAAAAGAACCGACAAACTGAAATTTGAACCCGGCCTTGACATCAAATACGGCCTGGCAAACAATATGATAATGGATGTGACAGTGAATACTGATTTTGCACAGGTAGAGATGGATGACCAGCAGGTAAACCTGACACGTTTTGATCTGTATCTGCCTGAAAAGAGAATGTTTTTTCTGGAACAGGCCAGTATTTTTGATTTTTCATTCGGAGGGAACAGCAACCTTTTTTACAGCAGACGGATAGGTTTGAGCGATGACGGTGATCCTATAAGGTTATATGGAGGCGCAAGAATGACCGGAAGAATTGGAGGCTGGGAACTGGGATTTTTGGATATGCAGACGGGTCCGCTGAACCTTAAAAATTCATCAGGAGTTTCGGAGGAGATTCTTCCTTCCGAAAACTTTGGTGTTCTCAGGTTCAGAAGACAGCTGATAAACGAAAACAGTTATGTGGGTTCCATGTTCACCAGCAGGATAGGAGTTAACGGGAACTACAACTTTGCTTATGGTCTGGATGGTATTTTTAAAATATTTGGAGATGACTATATTGATCTGAAATGGTCGCAGACATATGAGACAGGAGTAAAGAACAGTTCGGCAGACGAGCATACAAGGATAGCTGCCAGATGGGAGAGAAGATCAAGGAAAGGGCTCGGGTATTATCTGGGATATTCCCGGTCAGGAATACACTATAACCCTGGAGTTGGTTTTGAAATGATGGACGATTTTTCTTCCATCAGGGCAAGTTTAAGGTATGGATGGATCGCCGATGAAGGAAAAAAACTTTACAGCCATTCACCTGAAATCAGATTTATGCTGATGAACTATATTGATGACGGTTCATTAATGTCACTCAATTATGAACCTGGCTGGAATTTTACTACAAAAAGCCAGTGGGAAGGTCATTTCAGTATATCCTATAATAAAGAGCACCTGCGTGACAGCCTGGAACTTCTGGAAGATGAATTATATATAAATCCCGGAGATTATGAATTTGTAAATTTCACCGGTTTTATAATGACTCCGGCCAGCAAACCATTCTATATGATGATTATGAACCACACAGGACCTTTCTTTGACGGGCAAAGATTCTCAATGCGACTGGAGCCTACGTGGAATGTATCCAAACACCTTGAGCTTGGAGCCGTTACAAGCTTTGACTGGCTTAAATTTAAAGAGAGAGATCTTTATCCTACAAATCAGATACTTGGAGCTAAAATCGTGTATATGGTCAATACGGCCTTTTCATTCAGCACCTATATACAGTACAATACATCAATTAATGAGGTAATGACTAATCTGCGGTTCAGATATAATCCAAAAGAGGGGAATGATCTCTATATTGTATTCAATGAGGGAAGAAACACAGATCTTGACAGGGAGATCCCAAGATTGCCTGTTTACAGTGTAAGGTCTCTCCTTTTAAAGTATACTTATACATTCAGCCTGTAGATAACTAACCCCGGCCTTAAGGCCGGGGCTAGTTGAACCAAAACTAACAATATGGACTTGCCCGGAATTACTCTACGACACATTGAAAATCAGGATAATGCTGAAATTGCTGCTCTTATCCGAAAGGTGTTCAGGGAGTTTAAAATAGACAGACCAGGAACAGTTTATTTTGATCCCACAACAGATGATCTTTACAGACTTTTTAAAACACCCGGCTCGGCATACTGGATAGCATGTGATGGAGATAAAATAATAGGTGGTTGCGGAATTTTCCCAACTCCTGCACTACCTGAAGGATGTGCTGAACTTGTTAAGTTCTACCTGGCATCAGAATACAGGGGCAAGGGTATAGGCCGACTGCTCATGGGTAAAAGCATTGAGTCAGCCCGTATGCTTGGTTATAAGCAGATCTACCTGGAATCGATGCCTGAGCTTGGGAAAGCCATTAGTATGTATGAGAAGGCCGGTTTTAAATCTATTGATCACCCGATGGGCCAATCCGGACATTTCGGATGCGATATATGGATGTTAATGGATTTGTGATTAATAAAGGATCTCAGAAATTGAAACTCATTTGAAGGTAAGTCCCTTTTACTCCATCTCTGGGATCATTTGCCCAGGCATAATTCAGACTGACAATGAAATTTTCATTAAGGGCACCATGGATACCCCACCCGTAACTTGTGTGCATCTCCTCCTTATCACCTTTTGAAAGCCATTCAATAGCTTCAGTATCAGTCGTCTGAGGCATCACGTATTTTCCTGTTATCATTCCTGCATCTGCAAATCCTGATAAGGCAAGGTAGAGATTCTGATTGAACAGTACAGTCCTGGCAACTTTCCATCTCAACTCAATATTGCCATATACAAAATCTTCCCCTACTACTCTGTTTCTGAGTATGCCCCTGATTGTCCTGCTTCCTCCAAGACCGCTTAGCGTCAGCTGGGGTGCAGAGTTATACACAAGCGGGAGCATATAAAAAGGCATCTCGCCTCCAAGTTTGGCCTGGTATGATAAGCGGTAACCTAAGTTTACTCTTCTTGGAATGAGAGTGAAGTACTGACGGTGGGTGAAAGCTATCCTTCCATATGTATAACCATCGCTCAGGAATCCGGGTGAGAACAGAAATTGCACATCTGTCCATAGTCCCTTCATCGGATTTGCTTCATTATCTCGGGTGTCATATTTCACTCCTGCTTTAAATGCTCCTGCCTGTCCTCCATCAGCCTGATCAGGCTTTATTAGTCCCCACCTTATATATCTGCCGTATAATCCTCCACCTGAATAGGGAAGCATCCTGTTTTCATCTTTACCTTTGTTAATGTTATCAACATCAACTGTATCAAGGTTATTATTCATGTACTCAAATCCACCGAACCACTTAATATTGTCACCCGATAATTTCCCGATAATTTCCACCCTGAGCTTCAGTAATTCTCTTTCCATCTTGTAAAATACAGGTGATATGTAAGAAGGATTTCCTTTTTTAGTGTATTCAGAAGAGTAATATGCATTATATCCGTTAAACCCATAAAAATCCAGTATTTTCTCTGTCAGATAACTGACTTCACCCATCACCCTGTACCCTGAAATCAGCGTCCTTGAATCGTATGTCAGCTGATTGATTCCCTGACCTTTTGTAGTTCTTGACAATTCAAGATTAAAAGCCTGATCATATCTGGGGTAGGAAGATCCGTCACCATAATCGAATAATTTTAGTATCCCTCCATATTTTGTACCGGTGTTCGAATCATAACCAAAAACCGGAAAGAAACCGAATGACCAGCCGTCTTTCATTTTCTCTTTTACCTTTTCCTGTCCGGAAGAATTGATCAGTAAACAGCTTAGCAGCAGGGAAAGTAAAATGGTCTTGCTTTTCATTCTTTTAATTTCATAAAATATACGGAAATATAGTGCATTACTTCTTTACTTACTTTATTTTCCTGAAAAGATTTTGAGGTTCAACCTGAATTAAATACATTTGTTTAATACTCTAAAATAAATCTTAATTATCTGATTATGAATATTAAATCTATTACAGTTTTCCTGCTTGCTGTTATTCTGTTATCCTCATGTGGCAATAACTCTTCAAAAAAAGGATCAGATGGAGAGGAATTAAAAGCAACCCTTATTGATAAGTCTTCTGAAAAAAAGATCGATGTAATTATCGATGGTAAGCTTTTCACTTCCTTCTGCTGACCTGATAATGTTTACAAACCGGTGCTGTATCCTGTATATACATCTGAAGGAACTGTAGTTACAAGAGGTTTTCCACTTGAGCCCAGGGAAGGGGAAAGTACAGATCATGCCCACCATGTTGGAATATGGCTTAATTATGGTGCTGTGAATGGTATCGATTTCTGGGGAAACGGATCAACAGGCTCCCTTAGTCCGGGAGGCGGAGTAATAAAGCATCTCAATATTGAAAAAATATCTGAAGGGAAAGAAGCTGTAATTATATCTAATGAGAGCTGGGTTGATTCTACCGGTAAGGAGATACTTGCCGAGAGAACTGAATACTATTTCTCAGGAAAAGGTTCAGCGAGAATAATTGACAGGGTCACCAAACTTACAGCTACAGGCGGAGATGTTAAGTTCAGTGACACAAAAGAAGGGATGTTCGGGATAAGAGTTGCAAGGCAGCTCCAGTTACCGACAAAAGAGGACATAACTCTCCAGGAGAAACAGGGTGGAACAACAACTGTGAAAGCACAGGATGCAAATGATATAACAGGTAATTACAGGAGCAGTGAGGGAATTACCGGAGAAGCTGTATGGAGCACAAGAGCAAAATGGATGGACCTGTATGGCAGGATTGGTGATGAAGTAATCTCAATAGCAGTTTGCGATCATCCTAAGAATCAAAGCTATCCAACATACTGGCATGCAAGGGGATATGGCCTCTTTGCTGCGAACCCTCTTGGCGCAAAAGATTTTACACAGGGCAAGGAGTTTGTGAATTTTGCAATCCCGGCCGGACAGTCAACTACCTTTAGGTACAGGGTAATTGTTAATTCCGGAGCCGATCTTACAGATGAACAGATAAATGCATTTGCGGATGAATTTGCTGAGAAATATTAAACATAACGGATATGACAAAAAGACGTGATTTTATCAAGACGAGTGTTTTGGGAACTGCAGGAATAGCAATTGGCGGACTAAGCCTGAGTGCAAAATCCTACAATTCGGTAATAGGCGCCAACGATCGTATTAATCTTGCCCTTATCGGCATCAGAAACCAGGGTTCTGTTCATATTGGAAACTGGAGCAGCATAAAGGATAGTCATAATGTGGTTCTGAAGACCATTTGTGATACAGATGAAAGATTATTTGATTCCAGAACAAAACTGGCTCTGGAAAAAGGTGGTACCAAGCCTCTGACTGAATGGGATCTGAGGAAAGTATTTGATGACAAGGATATCCATGCAGTTTCAATTGTAACACCAAATCACTGGCATGCTCTTGCAACTATCTGGGCCTGCCAGGCCGGGAAACACGTTTATGTTGAAAAACCTGCTTCATATAATATCTGGGAAGGCAAAAAAATGATTGAAGCAGCCAGGAAATACAATGTATTTGTACAGGTTGGCAAGAACAACAGGTCTTCTCCAAATGTCAGGGAAGCAATTAAATTTATTCATGACGGAGGGATAGGTGAAGTATTTATGGCAAGGGGCCTGTGTTATAAAGCCCGTGATTCATATGGTATCGCAAAGGATAGTCAGCCGCCGGCAGGATTTCATTATGATATTTGGCTGGGACCTGCTCCGATGCGTCCCTACAATGAGAAAAAAGGTCATTATAACTGGCACTGGTACTGGGAAACTGGTAATGGTGATACCGGTAATACAGGTCCTCACCAGCTTGATATTGCCCGCTGGGGCCTTAGGAAGGATGAGCATCCTGTTTCTGTATATTCTACAGGAGGATTATATGGATTAAATAAGGAGGAGAGTGCACCCGATAAGAAAACTCCCGGCAAACTTGTTTATGGTGATGTTGAGGCATATGGAAAGGACAAGACTTCACAGGAGACACCAAATACTCAGACATGTTCTTACAAATATAAGGATGGTACTCTTCTTGAGTTTGAAACAAGGGGACGTTTCACAAATCAGGAAGGATATAAAGGTGTTGAGGTCGGGAACATTTTCTATGGTTCCGATGGTTATCTTGAAATTGCGGGAGACACCTGGAAAGCTTTCAGACAGAGGGAGAAGGAGCCATTTGCCTCTTCCAAAGAACAGGCTCCGAATCAGGAAGCAAATCATTATAAAAATTTCATAGAGGCTGTACGTTCCGGGAAAAATGAAAATCTGCATTGCGATATCCGTGAAGGTGTTTTGTCTTCAGATCTTGCTCACCTGGCGAATATTTCATACCGTGTTGACAGGTCACTTAGATTTGATGGTGCAACAGAGAAATTCATTAATGATCCGGAGGCAGATTCTTTGCTTTCTAGGAAAGAGTACAGGAAGCCATATGTGGTTCCTGAAAATGTTTAATTTCCCCTCTTAAGCCCCCCTTGGGGGGTTTGGGGGTTAATAATTTATATGAATCCTTCTCCTCCTATAGGCCACTACCGTTATCGAATTCTGGCCCTGGTTTTTATGGCCACAACAATTAATTACTTCGACCGGAGTATTGTAGGCGTTATGGCACCTACACTACAGAAACTTTTCAGCTGGAGTAATTCCGATTATGCTGCAATTATGGTATCCTTCAAGATTGCCTATGGGATCTCACTTCTGTTTATGGGAGGAATTATTGACAGGTTCGGGACAAAGGTGGGATACACACTTTCAATTGCTATATGGAGCTTTTTCGGTATGCTTCATGCATTGGTCAGACCTGCTTTCAGTCTGGTTGGATTTATTGTTGCCCGCTTTGGTCTTGGGATAGGAGAGGCAGGTAATTTTCCTGCTGCAATAAAAACTGTGGCTGAGTGGTTTCCAAAAAAAGACAGGGCTTTTGCCACGGGCATATTTGATGCTTCTACAAGTGTTGGAGCAATTCTGGCACCCTTTATTGTTGGTGCAATTGTTTCAGTTGATGGAAAAAACTGGCAAATCCCTTTTTTGTTTACGGGCGCATTGAGTTCATTATGGGTATTTCTCTGGATAAGGACATATCAAAAACCCGAGAATCATCCCAAATTGTCGAGATCTGAACTTGAATATATTAACAGCGATTCGGAAGAGGAGACAACAGAGAGGATCCCCTGGTTGAAACTCCTGCCTAAAAAGGAAACATGGGCTTTTTCCCTTACAACAATAACTGATGGAGTTTGGTGGTTCTATCTCTTCTGGGGAGCTAAATTTCTGGCAGAACAGTTCGGAGTAGATATTAAAAACATCGGACTTCCTTTCCTTATAATTTTTATTATGGCTGATGCCGGGAGCCTTCTTGGTGGTCTGGCATCAGGAGCATTAATAAAGAAGGGGTGGTCGATAAACAAATCAAGGAAAATTACTCTGCTTGTTAATGCAATCATTATCCTTCCGGTTATTTTTGTTCCTGTAATTGAAAGTAAATGGCTGGCGGTATTCCTAATTGGTCTCGGTGCTGCAGGTCATCAATCCTGGTCAATCAACAGTTATACCCTTGTCCCTGATGTATTTCCCAAAAAAGCTACTGCATCTGTTATAGGAATAGGGAAAATGGTTGGCGTGGCAGTTGCAATTGTTGCCGACCTCGCTCTGGGAGCAGTGCTTGATACTGCAGATAACTCAGGGTACTTCTGGGCGTTTGTAATAGCTGGTTTATCGTACATCAGCATACTAGGTTTTGTGCATTTGCTGATGCCAAAGATGACACCGCTTGATGATAATCTGAATTATATTATTGAAAAACCCCCCATCCCCCCAAGGGGGGCTTCACTACTGTAATGGATTTCAAGTCCCCCTGGGCCGATTTACCGGAGGGTTAAACTGGAAGTTGTAATAGGTTCAAACATAGTCGAGTAAATAATCTAAGAATAACAAATTAATATCATGGCAAACAATCACTTATCCCGCAGAAAATTTTTAGGCAAGACATCTGCCGCAATAGCAGGAGCTGCTTTAGCCTCCGGTTCTGCGTCTCTGAATGCAGCTTCGTATGAAAGAGTAAAAGGTGCCAATGACAGGATCAACATCGGTTTCATTGGGTGCGGTGCCCGCAGCAGCGATCATCAGACAATGGTAAAAACATCGGAAAAGGATAAAAATCTTGGTGTTGTAGCCGTTTGTGATATTTGGGCACTCAACAGGGAAAAAGCGGCTGCTAATTGTAAAAAACTGTTTGGAGAAGAAGTGAAACAGTTTAAGTATACCGAGGATATGCTTAAAATGTCTGAACTAGACGCAGTGATGATTGGTACCGGCGATTTTCAGCATGCAAAAGTCCTTGCCGAGGTGGTAAAAGCCGGTAAGGATTGCTATTGTGAAAAACCCATGGCAACAGATGTTGATGATGCTAAACTGGCAAGAAGGGCTGTACTCTCATCTTCACAGATTGTGCAGATGGGATCACAATGGGTCAGCGATCCGATACAGTTAAAAGTCCGCGATATAATCCGGTCAGGTAAACTGGGTCAGATCACAAAGATCGAACAGGTATGGAATGATAACAATCCCAGGTGGCATGTGCCAACCGATCCGGATGTTGCCGCAATAAGAGAAACAGATACCGACTGGAACAGATGGCTTCTTGGCAAACCATACGTACCGTTTGATCCATGGAAATATTTTGAATTCAGAATTTTCCGCGATTATTCTGGCGGTATTACCTCACAATGGATGAGCCATGGTGCCGGCCTGGTCCATTTTTATACAGATACAGCTATTCCCGATTCCATGGTCGCAAACGGTGGAATATTCGGATGGCCGGATATAAGGCAGAATCCTGATACCTTTCAGGCTCTTGCAACATATGACGATGCTAAACTTTTATATTCGTATACTTCTAATTATGCAAGTATGTTTGGCGATTATACCTGTATCAGGGGAAAAGCGGGAACACTTTTTGCTCATGGAGGAGAAGGAAGCTCCCGATGGTTTTTAATTCCCGAACATCAGGATCTCCCGGGCGGATTTGATTTTTATGAAGGTATGAAGGAGGCAATCAAAAGTGGTAAGGCAGAAATAATTACCACTAAAGAATATGATATGAAACTTGGTCCTGTAAATGTAAGTGATAACAGTAAGTATCACCTAGATAACTGGATCGATTGTATGCGAGACAGAAGTAAAACTCCAAACGGTCATATACATACAGGTTTCTGGCATTCGGTAGCTAGTATTATGGCAACAAGAGCATACCGTGAAGGGAAAAAACTATACTGGGACAGGACAAAAGAAGAAATAGTTGATCATCCTGTAGGTTAGTTTTTGATTTGTTCCAGAAGACCTGTTATGCAGATTTTTTATACTTAAATTATAGTATTAGTAAGATTTCTTTGTAATTTTAAAAATACCACTTTATGAACAGGCATGCCCCTTATCCCCTCCCCAAAACTTTTTCGCATCCGAGGGGCAATCCCCCTCCTGATAAAGGGATCGTGAATAATTTTTCTAAACGGATTAGTATAAAGGAAATGAAAGTCAGAAACCGGAATCTTCTGGGTTTGGCACCCCTTTCTCCGTTTCATAATCGATTCTCATATGCATTATGATGCAACTGATGAATGGGAGAAATCATTTCTTGAGATTTATGTAAGGCACAATGCAATGGCCTGTCTTCTGATTCCAATGTCAGACCTTGAAAGGGGAATAGCTTTTGCAAAATCCCATCCTGATAGGGTAATACCTTATGCGGAAATAGACATTGACAGCCCCACTGTTGTTGAAGATATTAATAAGGTATATTCCATGGGATTCAGGGGGCTCGGCGAGTTATTTGCCAAGGGAAGGAAGAACTACAATGATCCAAAATACGATACAATCTGGGCTATGGCAGAAAGACTTAAAATGCCGGTTGCACCTCATACCGGTATTCTGGCCGATGGTTCAATGTCCACAATGAGACCTGCATTTCTGGCCGATATAGCCTCCAGGCATCCGAACCTCTTTATCCATGCTGCGCATTTTGGAAATCCCTGGTATGAGGAGGCAGCGGAAGCTACCCGGAGAAACAAAAACCTATATTTTGATCTTTCAGGCTCTTCTCTGATAAAGAAGGAGAATGACCCTGGCTATTGGAACCAGTGGCTCTGGTGGACAGATATGCTTGGTAAGGCACATATTCCAAAAGATGCTGTTCCTGCCTGGGAGAAAATACTATTTGCAACAGATGAAGGTCCTGACGCACTTGAAGAGAATATCAGAAGATTCAACAAAGCCCTTGATGCCTGCAATGTATCTGAGGAGACAAGGGCAAAGTGTTATGGCCTTACAATTGCTAAAGTTCTGGGTATTAATACAGGAGGAATAAATTAAGTAATTTAATCATTTGGGACGTAAAGATTTATGGTCATTGCCTTCCTCTGTGGCCTTTGTGTTTTTAATCTCTGCGAACTCTGTGGTTAAAAAATACTGATTGAATATGAAGATCTGGAATTTCGGAATTATCGGAGCAGGACTGATTGCAGATTTCCATGCGAAGGCGATCCTCAGCCTTCCGAATGCCAGGCTGGTTGGAATATGCGGAATAAACCAGGCAAAGGTGCAGAACCTTGCATCAAAATATAATTGCAGGGCATATATTGATTTTGATCAGATGCTGGATTCTCCGGATATAGACATTGTAACTATTGCAACGCCAAGCGGTGCGCATATGGAACCTGCGATCAGTGCTGCAGAACATGGTAAACATGTAATTTGTGAAAAACCTCTTGAGATATCTCTTGAGAGGATCGACCTGATGATTGAAGCACATAAAAAAGCCGGGACTTCTCTAGGGGGAATATTTAATTTCAGATTCCATGAAACATTGAAATTTATTAAGGAAGCTGTCGATTCCGGCAGGTTCGGAAGAATCACCTGCGCTTCAGTATTTGTCCCCTGGTGGAGAGCTGAAAGCTACTACAAAGGAAGCTGGCACGGAACAAAAGATCTCGATGGGGGGGGCGCAATGATGAATCAGGCCATACATATGGTTGATATTCTGCAATATCTTATGGGTCCGGTTGAATCGCTCCAGGCTTATTCTGAAACACTTGCACATGAAATAGAATCTGAAGACACTGCGACCTGTATAATGAGATTCAGAACCGGGGCACTTGGTATGATCTATGGAACTACTGCCTCATTTCCAGGTCAGTTCAGGAGGTTAGAGATAACAGGGACCAGAGGGACCGTAATTCAGGTTGAAAACAGTTTTAAAGTCTGGCAGTTTGCCGATCAGTCAGAATTTGACAAAGAAGTACTATCAAGGTTTGGACAGATAGAAGGTGGTGGGGGAGTATCTGATCCTGCTGCTATTCCATTTGAACCTCATGCAAAAAACTTTGCGTCTTTTTTAAATTCACTTGAAAGCGGGAGAGAGTTTGAAATTAATGGTGCAGAAGCGCGTAAGGCTGTCGAAATAGTCCTTGGGATCTATAAATCAGCACGTGAAATGAAACCGTTCAGATTTTAAATTAATATCGGATAAGGCATAAATGATGAAATTTCCCTGTTTTTACCTTTAAATTCAAAGGTAGAGTCGGATTTGCAAAAGTGGATCAGGAAATTTTTCCGCAAAATATGACGGCTTATGCCTTTTATTAAAAAAATTTAACATATATTAGTCTTTCTAAAATTGACTAAAACTAACCTATTAACAATTATTTATGTAAAAAACAGATAATCAATTTATTAATTCAAAAAATCAAGTAAAAAAAAGGAGAATTAATTTTAACATTTTATTAAGCATTCAATTTTAAATTAACATTTATTAACCTAAATTTTAACCATGAGAAAAATCACGATTCTACTTGCTTTGCTGCTATTTGCAGTATCGCAGGGTGCGTTCGCGCAAAAAACCATCACGGGTAAAGTTACCAGTTCCGAGGATGGTCTTGGTATGCCAGGGGTTCCTGTTGTAGTAAAAGGTACAACAATCGGAACTGCCACCGACGTTGATGGTGCATTTACATTAAGTGTACCGAATGATGCAGCTACACTGGTAATTTCATTCATCGGTATGAAAACCGTTGAGCTTCCAATCGGAAGTCAGTCAACATTCAATGTAACTCTTGAACCTAATATTCTTGCACTTGAAGATGTGGTTGTCACCGCCTTCGGTATTTCAAGGCAGGCCAAAGCTCTTACATATGCTGCACAGAACGTAAATGCCGCAGCACTTGCTGAAGCAAGGTCAATCAACCCGGTAAACAGCCTTAGTGGTAGGGTCGCCGGTCTTTCAATCACAACAGCCAGTACAGGTGTAGGTGCTGCTTCAAAGGTTCTCCTCAGGGGTAACCGTTCCATAGCAGGAAGTAGTGAGCCTCTTTATGTTATTGATGGTGTTCCTATGGGTGGTATATCAAACCTCTCACCTGATGAAATTGTTTCAATATCTGTCCTGAAAGGTGCTAACGCTGCTGCTCTTTATGGTAGCCGCGCTAACAACGGTGCTATTATTGTAACAACAAAATCTGGTGCAGGCCAGTCGGAAGGTGTTCTTGTAGATCTTGGTTTTACATTCCAGGGTGCATCTGCAGTTGTTCTTGACAAACAGCAGAACATGTATGGACAAGGTGGTGGTGGTATTTATTCACCAGCTGCTATTGTATCATGGGGATCAAAAATGGAAGGTCAGCAGGTTGCTCATTGGACTCCGGATCCAAACGATCCGAATTTTGGTAAGACATATGCTTATACAGGCCAGCCAAATAACATTAAGGATTCTTTCCAGCAGGGATTGGAGCTTGCAACAAACCTCCAGATGACAATGAATACCAAAACTACCAACACTGCGTTTTCTTATACGAATACTCAGGCAAGAGGTATTGTTGAATCAAATAACCTTCATGTTCATAACCTTAACCTGAGGTTTGGTGCTAATTTCAAAGAAAAACTGGTTCTTGACTCAAAGATAACAATGATCAAGCAGGAGTGGGAAAACACTTTCTCAACAGGTGAAGGATTTAATAACCCAATGAGGTACCTCTATGTTCTTCCAAGAAACATCCGTTCACAGGATATCCAGAAATTTGAATATACCAACGCAGCCGGTCAGAACAGGCAGCACTACTGGAGATGGAATGATAACGGTACAGGTAACGCATACTGGACAAGAAACCGCGTTCTTCAGCCGGTTGACAACTGGAGATCAGTTGGTATGATGAGTCTAAAATATATGATCACCAAGGATCTTTCTATTATGGGTAGATCTGCTATTGATGCCAGTTTCAATGCAAACGAACTGAAGATGTATAATGATACTTATACTCAGGCTATCAATGGTGGTTACACTAAAACTAATTCATCATCTTATGGATGGAACAGTGATGTTCTTATGAACTACAAGAAAACCTGGGGTGATATAGCAATTGACGTTAACGCTGGTGCTAACAGTTATTACACAGAGTATCAGATGATCTCAGGTAACGGTGTTGTTTTCAATATTGAAAACCTCTTTGCTCTTGCAAACACAGGTAACCCGAGGCCAACAGAAAGCTACAGCCAGAAAAAAGTTAATTCAGTTTATGGATTCGGTGAAGTATCATGGAAAAATGCAGTATTCCTGAACATCACCGGAAGGAATGACTGGAGTTCAACTCTTCCTGAACAGAACAGATCATATTTTTATCCATCAGTAGGTTTAACAGCAGTACTCAGCGACCTTATCACAATGCCTGAGCTTATTACAAACCTTAAACTGAGAGGATCATATGCTATAGTGGGTAACGATACAAGCCCTTATCAGCTCTTCAGAACAGCAAGTGTTGGTACTGGTGGTGTTATAACCCTTAGCAGTACATTGCCAAATGCAAACCTGAAACCTGAAACAACAAAATCACTTGAAACAGGTTTCGACATCAGGTTACTTGAAGACAGGATCAGACTTGGATTCACATGGTATCAGACAAATACATATGATCAGTTGTTCGCAACTCCGGTTCCTGCAACATCAGGTGTAGCAAGTATCTTCCAGAATGGTGCAGATGTACAGAACAGAGGTGCTGAAATAACAGTCGGCGCAGCTATAGTAACTGGAAGCGATTTTACATGGGATCTTGATATTAACTGGTCAAAAAATACAAGCGAGATTCTTGAGATTGCTGAAGGTTTTAATGTATTGTCATTCGGTTCAGACTTCATCAGGGAGTATAAACTTGTCAAAGGACAGCCTTTCGGTGAGGTTTATGCAAAAGGATGGTTGAGAGATGCAAGTGGCAATGTAATAGTTGCTTCAAACGGTATTCCAAGAATCACCCCTGGTATGACTGTAAGGGTAGCAAACTTCAACCCCGACTGGTTAGGTGGTATCAATAACTCATTCACCTATAAGGCATGGCACCTTAATTTCCTTGTTGATATCAGACAGGGTGGAAGCTTTATAGCATTCACCGAAGCGATATCTGCAGGTAGTGGTATCCAGGAATATACAGCTGTAGGTAGAGAAGCAGGCTCATTACTCTTCGGAAGAGATGTTTTCCAGGGAGAAAAAGGGTGTAACAGACACAGGTGCTGAGAATACAGTTGCAACCAATGCAGAATCATTCTGGAATAACGTTGGTGGAAGGAACAACCCGACCGGTGAAGCTTTCATCAGAGATGCATCAAATATCCGTATGAGAGAGATTGTTCTCGGATATGATCTTCCTAAAGAGATTGTCAGCAAGACTTTCTTCAGATCAGCCAGAGTATCACTTGTTGGCCGTAACCTCTTCTTCTTCACCAATAAGGCAGAATATGTTGACCCTGAGATCATGATGGGTACTGGTAACACTTCTGAAGGTGAATCTGCATTCCCGTTGCCAACAACAAGGACATATGGGTTCTCACTTAACTTTGGCTTTTAATTAATAAAATAAGTAAAGCAATATATTATGAAAAATCTACTAAAGTTGTTCACTGTTCTGTTGATTGCTGTTTACATCAGTAGTTGTACAGAAGATTTTAATGATGTAAACTCCAATCCAAAGGCGCTTACGCTTGCGAGCCTTGACAAGGCATCCTACGGATTCGTGTTTAAGAAGTCTGTCATGGGGCCCTCATACCTACAAGCGGCTGGAAACGGAATGCAGTTACTTCATTCGCTGTATTTTGATGTATACGCTAACTATTGGGCAACAACAACACCAAACTTCCTGTCTGACAGGTATGTAATGGTAGGAAGTTGGCTTAATGGTGCTTTCAACTCATTCTATGCTAGTGAAGCAGCTCAGATCAAGTATTCTGAGGACTTCGCCAGACAGGCCGGACTTGATGGAGAAAAAGCAATGGCAAAGATCTGGAAAGTATGGTGCTATCACAGATATACTGACGCTCTCGGACCAATTCCTTACTCACAGTATGGAAACATGCAGAAAGCTGTTTCTTATGATAAGCAGCAGGATATTTATAACGCTTTCTTTACTGAACTTGATTCAGCTGAGGCTATTCTGAAAGGTCTTTCAGGTAAGTCAGGCCCTCTGGGAGCTTATGACCTGATTTATGGTGGCGACTTCGCAAAATGGAGGAAATTCGGAAACTCTCTTCACCTCCGTCTTGGAATGAGAATTAAGTATGCTAATGCTGCAAAAGCAAAAACAGAGTGCGAAAAAGCAGTTGCAAATGGTATAATTACCGCAAATGCTGACAACGGATGGATTACAACTTCAACCGACTTCCAGAATCCTTATAACATCATCAGCCCATGGGCTGAGTACAGGATGAGTGCTGATATGGAAAGTATCCTCAAAGGTTATCTTGACCCAAGAGCTGCTTCTTACTTCAAAGCTGCAAAAACTCCTGATAATACTGATGATCCTGCAGGTGTTGTATTCCCATACGAAGGTGTACGTAACGGACAGACCAAGAACGACAGAAGTACTTTTAAATTTGACGAACTTGGTTCAGATCACGCTCAGCCTTATACAGTTGTTGGTGGTGCCGGACCGAAATGGTTTGTAATGAGAGCATTTGAAGGCTACTTCCTGAGAGCAGAAGGTGTTCTTGAAGGATGGAACATGGGTGGCGGTACAGTTCAGTCACTTTATAATGAAGGTATTACAACTTCACTTGCTGAAAAACGGATACACTGATGCTAACCTTAAAGGTGATCCTTATACCACAAGTACACTCGTTCCTATGACCCCGGGTGTTGACAAGAGCACAGTAATTCCTGCAGTAGCTCCGGCTCCTCCATGTACTGTTCCAATTGCATTTAATGCAGCAGGATCAAAAGAATATCAGCTCGAGCAGATCATTACCCAGAAATGGATTGGTCTTCTTCCTGACAGCCAGGAAGCTTATGCAGAAAGAAGAAGAACAGGCTATCCTAAACTTCTTCCACGTCTTGAGAGTGAGAACCCTGATGTTGCTGCTACTTCACTTCCTGTTAGGTTAACCTACTGGACAAATGAGTACACCAACAACGCAGCCGAAGTAACCAAAGCTATTTCTCTGCTTAACGGTGAAAGTACAACTCCTAACTCAGACAAAGCTTCAACCAAACTGTGGTGGGATAAGAAGTAATTTGATTCCCTGAAATAATAAAAGCCGTCTCATTTTACAGAGACGGCTTTTTTATTGTAAGTAGTTTTATTGAATATGAGAGTGAGGAAAAAGAGACGAGAGTGCTCGCTCTCGCTCTCACTCTCGCTCTTTTTCTGTACCCGGAGCCGGGATCGAACCGGCACAGCATTGCTGCCACTGGTGTTTGAGACCAGCGCGTCTACCAATTCCGCCATCCGGGCAAAGTAGGTCTTGCGGTCTTGTAGTCCTGCGGTCTTGCAGTCTGCGAAAATAGAAAAAACTTTTATCTTTTGTCCTTGAGTTCAAGAATTTCTACTTTTCGGAAGTCAATAGGATGGCTTTCAGCCTGGAGACAAATATAACCCTCCCTGAGCAAAGTCCCTTCCGGAAGAGGAAATCCTTCAGGTATGCTGTTGCCTCCAACCTGAGGATAATTGTAGCTTAAAACTGTGTCGCCTTCAAGTATATGATAAATAACTTTATCATTCATTACAACAAATTCAGCTGTTACCCAGATATCCCCCTGATAGGTTTTTGATGTAGATTCATTGCAGTGTTGTGTAATAAGCATTCCATTCATAACTATGTTTGTCCCGGGGGAACATACATTGGAAGTATGTCTTTCTGAAACGCCATCTCCTCCAAGAAACTGAGCTTCAATTGAAACAGGAAAGTCCTGATCAATACCCATTGATGCAGCTGACTGAGAATGAAGCATTACGCCGCTGTTTCTGAATGCCCATGATGGACCTTCGGGGCACTGATCTCCAACAAACCGGTATTCTATCCCTGAGTTTGTAATTTGAGAATGGCTTATTATAAAATATATGTCCGAATTCATTATTGAATTTTTCATACTGATCATATCTTACTTTAAGTAATCCATCCTCAATCCTGAATGTGTTCTTATAGTTTACATTCAATGCAGATCCTTTAATCTTTATATCCCATCCGGTAAAGTCTCTTCCGTTAAAAAGGCTAACCCATTCTTCTTTGGCGGGATTATTTTTACAGGCAGACAATAGAAAGTTCACAATAAATGGAAAACTAGATTTTATTGAATTTCATATGTGATTAATAATAAACCAATTCTTGGCCCCTCCCTGGAGGGGAACTTCTCTGTTCCTAACTTGTCCCATCTTGCCCCTTCGGTCCCAGTCTCCCTGCTCCCTCCTCCCGCCTCATGCCTCATGCCTCACCATCATCTCCCTGATGGCCAACTCAATACCCTCTGCATCATAGCCACATTCCCGGTACAGTTCATCCTGAGTGCCATGTTCCACAAAGTAATCAGGTATTCCAAGCCGTCTTATTTCAGCACTATAGCAATTATCAGCCATAAATTCTGTTATGGCACTGCCGAATCCGCCTTTAAGAATTCCGTCTTCAACAGTAATAATATACCTGAATTTTTTGAATATTTCGTCGAGGGCAGATGTATCGAGTGGAGCAACAAACCTCATATCATAATGGGCTATTGAGATTTTTTCACCCTCTAGTTTTTTTAAGACAGATGCAACTGCACTTCCGGGATAGCCAATAGACAATATTGCAATATCATTTCCGTCTTTTATAAGCCGTGATTTGCCAATTTCAATTTCACTGAAAGGCTGATACCAGTCTTTGTATAATCCCCTGGCGCGGGGGTATCTTATTGAGAATGGGCCTTTGTTCTTATTAAGCTGTGCTGTGTAGAGAAGATTTCGCAACTCCTTTTCATCCATCGGAGCGGAAACTACCATGTTTGGAACACTTCGCATATATGCCATATCAAAGAAACCATGATGGGTTGCTCCATCAGCACCAACTAGTCCTCCTCTGTCAACACAGAAGATTACGTGCAGTTTCTGAAGTGCTACGTCATGAATTATCTGGTCATAAGCTCTTTGGATAAATGATGAATAGATATGACAGTAGGGGATAAGGTCCTGAGTGGCAAGGCCAGCTGAAAAAGTGACTGCGTGTTGTTCTGCTATACCAACATCATAAACCCTTTCCGGCATTTTACTCATTAGCAGGTTAAGTGAACTGCCGGTTGGCATTGCGGGTGTAATGGCTCTTATCTTTTCATTTTGTTCTGCCAGTTCAAGCATTGTTCTGCCAAAAACCTCCTGAAAAGAAAGTATTGAATCCATATTCGGGATAGCAAATATTTCGCCGGTCTTTTTGTCAAATTTCCCCGGTGCATGAAATGTGGTCTGGTCCTCTTCAGCTTGTTTGAATCCCTTTCCTTTTGTTGTAATGCAATGAAGAAGTTTTGGGCCCGGAATTCTTTTCAGGTCTTCAAGTACTTTTGCCAGGTGCATTACATCGTGCCCGTCAATTGGGCCGAAATATCTGAAATTTAGGCCTTCAAACAGGTTACTCTTGTCAAGGATAGTACTCTTAAACCCGGCTTCAAGCTGGGCAGCAAGGCGTCGTGCACCGGGAGTATGCCTGCCAAAAATCCCAAGCATATTCCATATTTTGTCTTTGAACTTGTTGTATGTTTTGCTTGTTGTGATGTCAATAAGGTATTCCTTAAGGGCTCCTACGTTTGCATCTATAGCAATATTATTGTCATTCAGGATTACAAGGAGATCTGAATTGCCTATACCAGCATTATTAAGTCCTTCAAATGCCTGACCTGCTGTCATGGCTCCGTCACCGATAATTGCCACAACCTGTCTGTTCTCTCCCTTCGACTTTGCAGCGATTGCCATTCCAAGAGCAGCAGATATGGAGGTAGAGGAATGCCCTGTACCAAAAGCATCATATTCACTTTCAGCCATCTTCGGAAATCCGCTGATGCCTTTATATCTCCTGTTTGTGGAGAAGAGATCACGTCTGCCAGTAAGTATCTTATGACCATACGCCTGATGACCTACGTCCCATATTAACTTATCATATGGAGTATTAAATACGTAATGGAGAGCCACAGTTAATTCAACAACTCCAAGGCTTGCACCAAAGTGCCCCGGATTATTGCAGACTACGTCAATAATAAACTGTCGAAGCTCAGAACTGACCTGTACAAGCTGTTCTGGCTGAAGCTTCCTAAGATCAGCAGGGGAATCTATTTTACTAAGCAGATTTGCCTCCTTAAACATTTCAGAATAATTTGAACAAATAACCTGCAAATATAAGAATTATTATTCGCGCCTGTTTTAAGAGGCTTACACGGCTTTTTCTTATTTTTGCCAAGGAAATCATAATACAGATAACAATTTTCTGGCTTATTGGTTGTTATATATAACAGATAATTCAATTGTATGAAGAATAAAATAGCAACGGTTTCAGTTATTACTTTGATGGTAATATCTGTTGTCTCATGTGTATCGGGTAAAAAGTACAGCAGCCTGAGTGATACCAGTAAACAGTACATGAATGAACGGGATGATTTCAAGGAGAAAAATATAGGCCTTGAAATGAAGAACAGCGAGCTTGAGACAAAACTGGCTTCCATAGATAAGGAGACTGCTCAGCTCAAAAAGGAATATGCAAAGGTGGAGGCAGAAAGAGATAAGGCTCTGGGTGATTATAATAATGTCTCTTCAAGATATAATGAACTGCAGAATGCACAGGAAGATCTTGTAAAGGGTAACGTCAGGGAAACCCAGAAACTTCTTGAAGAACTAAGAACCGCACAGGAAAAACCTTCAGAAGAAAGAAGATCTTCTCAAGCAGTTGTCAGAATCTTTAGACAGCAAAAAGGCTTCTCTTGATGAACTGACATTCGAGCTTGAAAAAAGAAATGCAAGGCTCGCTGAGCTTGAAAAGATTCTTGATGCACAGAAAAAGATTGTGGAGGAACTAAAAAATAAAGTATCTGAAGCGTTGCTTGGGTTTGAAAATAATGGACTCACCGTAACAATGAAAAATGGTAAGGTTTACATTTCTCTGGATGAGAAGCTCCTTTTTAAATCAGGCAGCTATGAGATAGATGCAAACGGTCGAAACGCCCTTAGGAAGCTTGCCGGAGTTCTTGAGAAAAATCCTGATATTCAGATCACTATAGAAGGGCATACTGACAATGTGCCATATAATCCGGGTTCCGGACAGCTGAGAGACAACTGGGATTTGAGTGTAAAAAGAGCAACCACTGTTGTAAGAGTCCTTCTTGAAGGCTCAAAGATCGATGCCAAGCGACTTACGGCATCCGGACGCAGTGAATATCTGCCGGTTGATGAACGAAATAGTGCTGATGCACGTCAGAAAAACCGGAGAACAGAGATTATTCTTACGCCAGACCTTACTGAGTTATATAACCTGATAAATAAGTATTAGATAATTTCAGATTTCGGATTCAAAGTTGCAATTAGAATTGGTTACAACTTGTAACCCGCAACCTGCAACCTATTTTGAGAATTCCTGCAGATTCACCTTCATGTTCCTGAGTTCCTGGAGAAGATTGTCTTCGGGCCTGAGGAAGTCCTGATTTCCCCAGAAGAGAGGATCATAGCTGGTTATTATCTTTGAGAATACCGAATGTACCGGAGCAAGCTCATCCCTGTCGAAACGGGATACATTATTAAGATCAATATCGGTTATTGCAAGTTCAAAAAAGACAGTGAACTGAGTATTGAAAACCCGTCTTTTTTTCTTGGATGCAAAAAGCAGATCCCCCCTCACATGGCTTAAATAGTAGATTCCGTTAACCTTTCTGTAGCTGACGGAGTACTTCACCGATACAGGCCAGGTATTAAAACCTCGTGTGGAATTCGCAATAAATGAGTCTTTCATTTTAAACAGGAATGCCTTGTTAAGCTCAAACTCAGCATTCAGTATCGCATAATCTATTGTATTTATGTACACCGTACCCTTATAAAGAGGGAGATCTATATCTTCCCTCTGTTCAAAGTCAATGGCATAAGCAGATTCTTCTTCATAGGTTACAATATCAGTCATCCTGTAACTGTAATCCTGCATACTCTGAGAGTTTATGAAATCAAAAGTTTTCTTCACACCGTCGAGTTCATTACATGTACTCAGGCCTGCTTTCAGTCTTACTGTCAGAGTATCCTTTTTTCCTGAATTTTCTATCTTCCTGCTTTTAAGTACCTTAATCTGATCACCCAGGATGGAGCCGCCATATGAAGTCTTATAGATTTTCAGGATAGCTTCAGAATAGTTTTGCAGGAAATGCCTTTTCAGAACACCTTCTCTGTAAAAACCAGTAAGATAAACAGGATTTCTGCTGTAATTTTCAGGAATAGCTCTGACTGCTTTACTGATAATTTCCTGCGGGATCTGATTTTTGATAATTATCCCCGGAATTGAGATGTACTCTCTTTCCATTGTTATTTCAAGGTCCTTGCCAAGAGCCTCCCTAACCGGCATTTCCCTGTTAATGTACCCAAGGTATGAAACCGACAGGGTGTCATTAATCATATCTGTACCTATTTTCAGTCCGAATTCACCATTATTATTTGTAACAGTTCCCTTTCCTTTGTTTTTTAGTGCAATTGTGGCATAGGGTAAACCTTCCTTAGATTCAGAATCAGTAATTGTACCTGAAATATAATTGAGCTGTATAAGAGGCAGCGAATCAACCTTTTGGAGGACACTTTCGGCTTTTCTGGAAAAAATAATATATCTGTCTATTACGGAGAATTCCAGAGAGTCATCATTTGTTATTTTTTCCAGGATGGTTCTTAACCTCACTGAGCTGAAGGTAAGATCGGTAATCTTGTCGGTGTTAACCAGGCGACTGTCGTATGTAAAATTATAGCCGGTTTGTGTGGTAATAGTTTCCAGGGCAGTGATTGTTTTCACCATCCCTGAACTGAAAGTCATTAATGAATCAAGTATTGTTATCTGGCAATTTCCTTCAATTGAGATAAACAGAAAGAGGGAAATTGAAACGTATTTTAGTCTTTTGAATATGAGTCCATTGAGTGACGGCATATTCCATGTTATAAATTATTTTTTTACAAGATGGTAAACATTACCCTCCTGTGAATAACTTAGGTTAAAGCTAGCACAAATAAGCCGTATTATTGTTTCCTGACTCTTATTATCTATTGGGGAGGTCCACCTGTTTTCAAGTATCGAGGCATCCTCTGCAATAATATCCATATTGTAAACTCTCTTCAGGTCTTTAAATACCAAATCAAGTGTTTGTCCATTGTAAACAAGCAGTCCTGTATTCCACGACATATAATTTGGGTTGTCATTTAAAGATTTTTCAGCCCTGGCAGCATCGATTATACCCACATATCCGGGATCCAGTTCTAATGATCTTGAATTATCGGAACCTGAAACAAGCACTTTTCCCGTTTTAACAAATACTTCTACTTCAGAATCGGGGTTATTCGTAATTACATTAAATGATGTTCCGACAACTTTAACATAAGCATTTCCGGCATCAATTGTGAAAGGTTTGGTAACATCCGGAGTTATTTCGAAAAATGCCTCCCCTGTCAGTTTTACATTCCTGCTGTTTCTGCCAAAATTTTTGTGGTAACTCAATTCTGAATTACGGTTGAGGAAGATTCTGCTTCCATCTGACAGTTCAACAAGACGATTTTTCTCATCATTTCCGGTTGTAACAGCTATTATTTTACCGAATGACTCTGCGTTGAACATATAAAAAGCACCTGTACCTATAGCTATAAGTACAAGAGCAACCGCTGCTATCCTTACAAAAGCGCTTCTCAGATAAAAAACCGGAGCATCAACTGATGCTTTTTCCGTAAGGCTGATTTTTGACGAGACGTTTTTCCATGCTTTGTCAACATCAATATCGTTACTGCTTCCCATATCATTAATCTCCTTCCATTTTTCTCCCGTTTTATAGAGATCATCCTCCATAAATATTTTAACCAGTTCGGGATTTTCATCCTTTTCACCCGACAGGATTGAAGCAAGCGTCTCCCACTCCTTGTCTGTAAACTTTCCGGAATTTTTCATCTCTTTCATTGTTCCTTCAATTCTTTTCTGAATTCTTTAAGCGCCAAACCCATACTGGCTTCCACAGTTTTTACCGAGACTGACAACTTCTCCGCTATCTCACTGTATTTCAGGCCTTCAAACCTGCTCATACAGAATATTTTACCACATCTTTCAGGTAATCTCTCAAGAATCCTTGCTATCTTAAGCTGAAGATCCTTATAATGAAGTATTTCTGATGGATCATCAGCAGGATCAGCCTGGTCTGAGGTAACTGTTTCAGCATGACGTTCGACAACTTTTAAATGCTCTATATAGTGTAAGCATTTGTTGTGTACGGCCCTGAACAAATATCCGTTTAAAGAACTTTCAATTTTTATTTTTTCCTTCTCCTGCCAGAGTCTTACAAACAGGTCCTGTACAATCTCTTCAGCAGTATCCTGATCCTTTATCAGAGTTCTGGCATACCTTACCAGGGAAACATAGGAGGACCGGAAGAGTGATTCAAATTCTGTTTTATCACCTTTTCTGATCCTCCCTGCTATTTCACTGTCCTTCGACATCTGGTAATACTGTAAATTATTCTTCCCTGTCGCTGAATTTAAGTTTCCTGCTCAGTCTTCTTATTGCTGTTTCTATGCTTTGATCGGGTTCAATAACATTATAATCACCCCAATACTGCTTGTCGGAAAAATCACTTACTTTTTCAGAGAAAACATCTGTGTATTTGATCTTGTCTTCTTTTGCAAATTTAATAACTTCCTGGTCAGTACGGTCAGTTACTGCTATCTCCGACATAGTGGTATAGTAGGTGTGGAACAATTTCTTTGTCCAGTCTACTTTGAATTTAACCTCAGCCCTGGAGTAAATAAAATGCAGTTTCCCCTCCTGTGCACGATATTTGGTGCGGTAAGTAGCAACTTCAGGGTAAACTTTCATACCGAGAGGTTTCTTGCGGATGAAGATAGATGCAGCTGCCTCTTTGTCTTCAAGGTTAAAGCCAAATTCAGCCTCGGTGATTGCAAAGGTCTCCATATTGATAAAAAAGCTTCCCATAAAAAGAGGATGATCAACAGATGGCTTCTGTTTAAAATCAATTATATAATGAGGTTTGCCGTCTATTTCAATCACACCTGAAATCATATAATCGTAATATTCCATAGCTTCCTTTGTCAAAATGGATTCGGTATTTTTTACAATATCAAGCTGTAATACAGTTACCGGGCCGCCCTGAAGCTTAAATAAAACGGTATCCATCTTTTCTACATCAGCACTTTTCCTTCCTTTATATATTCTTGTGCCGTCAAATCGAATGTCATTTCCGTATGGAGCTTTGAATATTTCAACTACTGCTTCTCCGATCGATACATAGGTCCTGTTTTTCCTTATTGTCTCGCGGTAAAATGCAGTCATTAGATTTGGAACTGATTCATAATTGATATCAATATTACTGATTGCTCTTTCAACAACAGCCTCAGGGTCAACAGGTTTTACAATAATTTCCTTAATTGGGATTGGAGCAGCTTCCATTTCAATGGTGTTCTTTCCTCCATTCTCTTTTAGTGTGCTGATAGGGAGAATAAGGTTCTTATATCCCAGATAAGATATTTCCAAATTTGTAGCAGAGGGGCTTACCTTAAGAGTGAATTCCCCGTCGATATTGGTGACAATTCCAACATTGGATTCCTTTACGGTTACTGATGCAAAAATCAGCGGTAATTTTGTCTGTCCGTCAATGATTTTACCTCTGATTGTAATGAAATCCTGTGGATTAACTTTCTTTTTGCCGTCAGAATTGCCTGCAAATGCAGCCTCTGCACTCATGGCAGAAAGTAAAACTACTGCAATTAAAATGAAGATTCTTGAAGTTTTCATGGCGTTAATTTTTAATTGAATATCCTTTTTCATTAAGAGATCTTGATCAGTTTTCTCATTTCAAACTAAAGACCGTCATGGTATATGTTTACCCTAACTGATTTGTCGAAAATAATTTCTTAATTTACTTAATTATTGCTCAACTCATGGCGTCCTTCTATAAAAAGCCTGTTAATCTGATACTTACCGGATCTTCCTGGCTTGGAAGTTTTGTCAGCCATGAAAAGACATATATAAATGGAATGCCCTTATCGGTAAGTACAGAACTTACAAACTGCTGTAATCTGAAATGTCCGGAATGTTCAGCAGGATCAGGTCAGATGACAAGGCATAAGGGTTATATGGATATTTCCCTTTTCAGAAAAGCAATAGACGAATTAAGACCTTTTCTGTTTAATGTCAATCTGTATTTTCAGGGTGAACCTATGATGCATCCTCTGTTCTTTTCATTCGTTGAATACTGCAATGGAATACATTCAACAGTGTCAACAAACGGACACTTTCTTTCTCCTGAAAATTCTGAAAGGATAGTTAACTCAGGATTAAGTCACCTGATTGTATCACTGGATGGAACTGACCAGAATAGCTATTCAAAATACCGGGTTAACGGGGATTTTGAAAAAGTAATGACTGGGCTGGAATCGGTTTCAGATGCAAAGCGCAGGAACAGGTCGTCTATGAAACTTGAAATACAGTTCCTAGTAAACAGTTTTAATGAGCATCAGATACCCGAACTTAGATCAATGGCCGGGAAACTAAAAGCCTCTCTCAGGCTTAAATCGATGCAGATCATCAACAGGGATAAGATAAAGTTATGGCTCCCTGGCGATCGTAAATTCAGACGGTATGAGGAACATGATGGTAAATATGTTATAAAAAGCAGATTGCCTGACAGATGCGCCCGGTTATGGTTTAACCCTGTAATTACCTGGGATGGGAAGGTTGTTCCATGCTGTTTTGACAAGGATGCTGAGCATATAATGGGCGATGTTACCCAGAACAGTTTCAGTGATATCTGGAACAGTCCGAGGTACAGGGTTTTCAGAAGAGCAATTCTCAGTGATCGCAGTATGATTAACATATGCAGGAACTGTACCTCCGGATTGGTTGAGGCTAAGTATTGAAATATCAGGGAATTTTATAAATTCACAAAAATAAATAAATTAGGTCCAATGAAAATGTTTAAAAGAATTCTTCTGGCACTTCTTGCAATAGTTATTGTAGCAGTGATAACCGGTTTCCTTTTTATTACCGGTATTAAAAGGGGTGCTCTTCCCAAATATGATGGAGAGATTCTGTCATCTTCACTTGAATCTGAAGTAAAGATTTTCAGGGACGAAAGGGGAATGCCCCATATATATGCTGAGAATGAGCATGACCTCTATTATGCAACAGGTTATGTGATGGCACAGGAGCGCCTCTGGCAGATGGACCTTATCCGTCGTGCCACAACAGGAAGGCTGTCAGAGATGTTTGGTCCATCAATGGTTCAGACGGATTTGTTCCTCAGGAGTCTTGAAATTACCAACAAATCGAAAATGATCCTTAACAGTGAAGATCCTGAGATAATTGATTGTATGAAAGCATTTGCTGACGGAGTCAATGAATATATTGATAAAGCAGGTAAAAAACTACCTCCGGAATTCAGAATTCTGGGTTATAAACCTGATCCCTGGAAACTGGAGGATATAGCTAATATAATAGGGTATATGGGTTGGGATCTGGCCGGTGGTAACCTGGCTGCAGATATATTCAACTACAAATTATTTAAAAAACTTGGTTATAACAAAGGAAGTTCATTAGTGCCTGACTTTAAGGCTGTTAACTCATTTGTTTTTCCAGATTTCAGACTTAGTGACACGGCTCTTAAGAGTGCTGAAGATTTTATTTCCTCCATTGACAAACTTAAGGCACTTGGAATAGCATCATTCTCAGGAAGCAATAACTGGGCTGTTAGCGGCTCAAAAAGCGAAACAGGAAAACCCATTCTCTCAAATGATATGCATCTTGGGCTAAGTTCCCCTGGTATCTGGATTCAGATTCACCAGGTTATTCCGGGGAAACTGAATGTAACCGGAGTCGCTGTTCCCGGTCAGCCATTTATAGTTGCCGGTCATAATGAGAAGATTGCATGGGGTATGACAAACCTGATGGTTGATGATATAGATCTGTTTGCGGAAAAGATCAATCCTGAAAACAAGTCACAATATTTCTTCGACAATGAATGGAAAAATATGGAGGTCAGAACCGAGATCATAAAAATAAAAGGAGGCGAGGCTGATACTCTATCATTGTCATTCACACACCGTGGTCCAATAGTATCTGGCTTTCGCGGAATTGAAGATGCTGTTCTCAGCATGAGATGGTCGGGAAATGATATGAGTGATGAGCTTAAAGGTGTCTACCTTCTAAACAGAGCGACATGCTGGGAAGATTTCAGGACAGCATTAAATTCATTTAAATCAGTTAGCCAGAACTTTGCCTATGCTGATGTTGATGGTAACATAGGAATTAATACCGGAGGAGGAATACCTGTCAGGAAAGGTTATGGTTCCATCATCAGGAATGGCGAGACAGATGAGTTTGACTGGAAAGGATATGTCCCTTTTTATCAGCTCCCAACATCTTACAATCCTGAATCCGGCTATGTATCTTCAGCCAATAACAAGACTGTTAGTGATGAATACCCGTACTACATCTCCTTCCGTTTTTATCCGCCATTCAGGATAAGCAGGATTAGGGAAATGCTTGAAGAGAAACAAAAGTTTGGATTAGACGACTTTAAAAGAATGATTACTGATCAGCACTCAGCGTATGCTAAACTGCTAACTCCTCATATTCTTGGTTTAAAAAGCAGGCAGTCATCTATGCCTCAGGCTGAAGCTGATGCACTTACACTTCTTGAAAAATGGGATTATGACATGAAGGCTGATCTCGCTGCACCTGCAATTTTTGAATTTTTCAGGAGAAGCTTTTCACAGAATCTTCTTGGGGATGAACTGGGCGACCTTTTCTCTCAGCTTCCGGGAGCAATTAATGATTATTATATATACAAGATTCTTCAGCCCGGAGGAGAGGATGAATGGATTGATAATGTAAATACAGCAGAAAAGGAGACCCTTAATGACATTATCAGCAAGAGTTTTACGGATTGTATCGTTGCAATTTCCGACAGCTGCGGTCTCGATAACAGTAATTGGACATGGGGAAGTATGCACACAATTACAATGGCTCATCCGATGTCGAAAGTTAAGATACTTGATAAAATATTCGGACTTAATTCACCTGTGTATGGAGTAGGTGGAAGTAATCACACGGTTTGTCCTTATACCTATAAAAATGGTTTTATATCTGAAGACGGTGCATCAGAGAGACATATTTTCAATACTGCTGACTGGGATGAATCTTATACTGTGATACCTACTGGAGTTTCAGGAGTTCCGGGAAGCGAATTTTATCTTTCCCAGACTGATACCTATATAAACGGCAGGTTTTATAAAGATGCCTTTTCAGAGAAAGCTGTCAAGGCAGCTGCGAAGTATACTTTAATTCTGAAGTCCGGAAAGTAGAATAAGTCCCTCTCCCTTGGGAGAGGGATTTAGGGTGAGGTCAGACGGTCATTACATCCTTCTCTTTCAATGCCATCACCTTATCGATTTTGGTATTGTAAGAGTTTGTCATTTCCTGTACCTTTTCAACTGCATCTTTTTCAAGATCCTCTGGAAGACCTTCCTTGAGCAGTCTCTTCAGTTCATCATTTGCCCACTTTCTGGCATTTCTGACACTTATTTTGGCTGTTTCCCCCTCATTTCTTACCTGTTTTACAAGCTGATGTCTTCTTTCCTCTGTGAGTGGGGGAATGTTAATCCTGATGACTTCCCCATTATTTACTGGTGTAAGTCCTATATTGGCTGCCATAATAGCCTTTTCAATTGTGCCAAGCATGGTTTTTTCCCATGGCTGTATCATAATTGTTTTGGCATCAGGCGTATTGATGTTAGCTACCTGTGTAAGCGGTGAGTGGACACCGTAATAGTCTACTGCTATACCATCGAGCAAGGCTGGATTAGATCTTCCTGCGCGAAGCCTTGCAAGCTCATGCTCAAGGTGTTCCAGCGCTTTTTTCATCCTGTCTTCAGTCTCTTCTATTACGAGTTCAATTTCTTCGTTCATATTCGGTTAATTAGATAATAAACTTAGAATGCCTTTTAATTGTACCTGAAATGCTAACAGGCAAACAAATTTAATAAAATAGCCGGAATAGCAATAACCTTTTTAGTTGCCGACATAGGTGCCAATTTTAGTCCCCTCTATTATCTTCTTAAGGTTTCCGGGTTTATTCATATCGAAGACAATTATAGGCATGTTATTATCCCAGCACATTGAAAAAGCTGTTGAATCCATTATTTTCAGCCTCTTTTCAAGTACTTCAGAGAATGATATACTGTCATATTTTTTAGCGTTCGGATCTTTTTCAGGATCAGCTGTGTATACTCCGTCAACCCTGGTCCCCTTTAAAAGAAGATCAGCACCGATCTCCACTGCCCTGAGTGCCGATGCAGAGTCGGTGGTAAAGAATGGATTGCCGGTTCCGCCTGAAAGTATACAGACAACACCCTGTTTCATGGATTCCAGAACTTTGTCCCTGTTATATAATTCACCTATGGGTTCCATCCTTATTGAAGTGAAGACCCTTGCCTTCCCTCCAAGTCGTGTTATAACACTTTCGAGAGCAATACTGTTTATTACTGTTGCCAGCATACCCATCTGATCGCCTTTAACCCTGTCAAACCCTGATTCTGTTCCGCGAAGACCCCTGAAAATATTTCCACCTCCGATAACTATACCTACTTCACATCCCATTTTTGAGATCTCAATTACCTGATTCGCATATTCCTCAAGCATATCATCACTTATCCCATGGTTTCCTTTTCCTGCCAGCGATTCACCGCTAAGTTTTAATAGTATTCTTTTGTATTTCATTTTTAAGCCTTATTTTAAGTAAAGATAGAATAATATAGAAATTTCGCTATATCACACGAACTCACCCCCTGCCCCCTCTCTATTGCATAAAGAGGGGGTATAATATCACAATAAATGGTTTAAGCCCCCTCTTTGCGAAGCAGAGAGGGGGTTGGGGGTGAGTTTTTAATAAAAAAAAGTGGCGCCCGGAGACGCCACTTAGAAAATATTGAAATATGAACATTTTTTAAAGGTTAAGGGTAAACCTTTTAAAATCAGTAACTGTAAGATCTTTATTTATTGACTGAAGATAATGCTTGATAGTCATTTTGTTATCCTTAACAAAATCCTGATTGAGCAGTGTACTTTCCTTAAAGAATTTAGTAAGCTTGCCCTGAGCAATTTTTTCAAGCATCTCTTCTGGTTTTCCGTCACGACGGGCCTGTTCCTTACCTATTTCAATCTCCTGAGCAATAACTTTCTCAGGAACTGAATCTTTGTCAAGTGCAACAGGATTCATAGCAGCCACCTGCATCGCTATATCTTTATATACCTGGACGTCAGCTCCTGCTTTTGTGAAGCCAACTAGGGTTGCAAGCCTGTTGCCCGGATGTATATATGCCTGAACATGTTCAGCTTCTATCTTTTCATAGTAAGAGAGTTCAAGTTTCTCGCCGATAATTCCAACATATTCGATAACTTTTTCACCAACCTTACCACCTTCAAGAGGTAATGCTTTAAGAGCATCAAGGTTGGCAGGCTTATTAGCGATAGCAACATCGAGTACTTTGGTTGCCAGACCGATAAAATCAGCATTCTTTGCAACAAAATCAGTCTCACTGTTTAGAACAATCATTGCTCCAGTCTTACCGTCAGGGGTTACTTTTGAAAGAACCACTCCTTCAGTAGCTTCCTTATCAGCACGCTTATTGGCAACAGCCTGACCTTTTTTACGGATTATTTCAATCGCCTTGTCAAAATTGCCTTCAGATTCTTCAAGAGCTTTTTTACAGTCCATCATTCCTGCAAGAGTAACTCTCCTTAACTTGGCAACATCAGCAGCGTTAATAACAACAGCCATGGTATAATATCTTTTTATTTGTAATAAACAATAGTTAATTATTCTTCTTCCTCTTCTTCAGTCTCATCAATGATTCCGGCTATTTCCTCATCCTCAATGATTACATCCTCTTCTTCCTCTTCAATCTCCTCTTCCTCTTCAACAATAGCTTCAATTATTGCAGCAGGAATATCTTTTGTCTCAAGTTCTTTCCTCATCACTTTTTTATCTTTCAGCTGAGGCTCTTTATCTTTTTCGATTTTTCTTTCATTAAGACCTTCATCTATAGCCTGGCAGAGGATGCCAATTATAAGAGATATAGATTTTGAAGCGTCGTCATTAGCAGGTATCGGGAACTCAATATCTGAAGGATCAGAGTTGGTGTCAACCATTGCAAATACCGGGATGCCAAGTCTTTTTGCTTCTTTAACAGCAATCTGCTCTTTGCAAACATCAACTATAAATAAAGCTGAAGGAAGTCTGGTAAGATCAACAATGCTGCCGAGAGTTTTCTCAAGCTTTGCTCTCTGCCTTGTTACCTGAAGTCTTTCACGTTTTGAAAGATTCATGAAAGTACCATCTGTTGCCATCTTGTCAATCGATGACATTTTCTTTACTGCTTTACGGATAGTTGGGAAATTGGTAAGCATACCACCGGGCCAGCGCTCTGTAACGTAAGGCATGTTAACTGCTTTAACCTTCTCTGCAACTATTTCCTTTGCCTGTTTCTTAGTAGCAACAAAGAGAACTTTTTTCCCTGATTTGGCTATATGCTTCATAGCTGAAGCTGCCTCATCAATCTTCTCAACAGTTTTTTCGAGATCAATAATGTGTATCCCGTTGCGCTCCATAAAAATATAAGGAGCCATAGCTGGGTTCCACTTTCTTTTCAGATGGCCGAAGTGTACACCGGCATCAAGTAATTCTTTGAAATTTGTTCTTGGCATTTTGTCTTTTTTTAAGTTTACATTCTTTGAAAATCAATCACAAAGTAGCTCCGCCAACCGGCGGAAGTCTTTGCAATTTAGATACTAAACTCGCATCTATAATCGACTGACTTTAAATCCTAACGTTTACTGAACTGGAATCTCTTACGGGCTTTTGGCTGGCCTGGTTTTTTTCTTTCCACTTCACGGGGATCGCGTGTAACAAAACCTTCTGCTTTGAGTTTTGTTTTTACCTCAGGATCCATCTGAATAAGAGCCCTTGTAATTCCAAGACGGAGAGCTTCAGCCTGACCCTTTACACCACCACCATCGAGATTGACGTTGATATCATATTTGTCTGCAACATTGAGAACCATCAGAGGCTGGGTTACAACATACTGAAGTGTCTCAGCACCAAAATATTCCTTATAGTCCCTGCCGTTAACAGTTATCTTTCCCTTGCCATCACTGACATATACCCTAGCTACAGCTGCTTTCCTTCTTCCAAGAGCATTGATTGATTCCATATTTCTTTCTTAAAAAATTTAAAGTTCAATTTTCTTTGGTTTCTGTGCCTCATGAGGATGCTCGCTTCCCGCATAAACGTGCAGGTTTCTGTAAAGAGCACTTCCAAGTCTGTTCTTGGGAAGCATTCCTTTCACAGCAATCTCAACCAGTGAGATTGGATTCTTCTTCAGCATCTGGTCTGCCTTGACAAATCTCTGTCCGCCAGGGTAACCGGTATGCCTTATATAATCCTTATCAGTCATTTTTTCTCCTGAAAGGGCAACTTTCTCAGCATTGATAACAATTACATTGTCACCGCAGTCAACATGCGGGGTGAAGTTGGTTTTGTGTTTGCCTCTCAGCATTGATGCAACAACTGATGCAAGCCTTCCGAGAATCTTGCCTTCAGCATCAATAATGACCCACTCCTTGTTTACAGTAGCCTTATTCGCTGATACTGTTTTGTAGCTTAAGGTGTTCACTTGTACTTATTTTTTAATTGATATTCTTTCTGTTAATCCAATAAACCCTTTTAATTTCGGGACTGCAAAAATACAACATATTTCATAAAAAAAAAGAATATTGACCAGAATTTATTCCAGTTAATCAAAACAAGCTTAATTTTATAGTCTCAAATTGAAGGAAATCTCTGAAAAGATGGAAGACGACAGATCATTACTAATACGTGCTATAAAACTGGCAGAAGATGGAATTGCAAACGGGGGAGGACCATTCGGAGCAGTAATAGCCGTTAAGGGACAGATTTTGGCTGAAGCGGTAAACCGGGTTGTGGCAAATTCAGATCCGACAGCACACGCAGAAGTTCAGGCAATAAGAGAAGCAGCATCTCTTCTCAAATCACATGACCTGAAGAATTGCACTCTTTATTGTTCATGTGAACCTTGTCCTATGTGCCTGGGTGCAATATACTGGGCTGGTATTGGTAAAGTAGTTTATGCCAGCGACAGGCATGATGCGGAACTTGCTGGTTTCAGTGACAGATATATTTACGACGAGATAATTCTTAGTCCTTCAGACAGGCATATAAGTTTTGTCAGGATTGAAAATACCGGAGGAGAGGAAGTTTTCAAAATTTGGGAAAAGCATGAAAACAGGATCACCTACTGATTTGATGGTACCTGGAATTCGAATTCCACGCGATTTTTATTTACGTGATGTTCTTGATGTAGCCCCTGATCTTATTGGAAAGAATCTTGTCTTAAAATATAAAGACGGCAGCTATTTCAGATATACCCTGACAGAAGTGGAAGCTTATCGGGGGACTGAAGATAAGGCATGCCATGCATCAAAAGGTAAAACTTCGAGAACTTCAGTTATGTTCGGTAATGGAGGCCTCCTGTATATATATTTAATATATGGGATGTACTGGATGCTTAATATAGTAACAGGAACTAACGAAGAACCCCAGGCAGCATTAATCAGAGGAATTGGTGGGATCTCCGGTCCTGGAAAGCTTACAAAAATTCTTGGGATCGACAGATCCTTTTATGGCGAAGATCTGGTTACTTCTGAAAGGATATGGCTGGAAGATACTGGAATAAAACCTCCTTATAAGACTGGTCCAAGGATAGGAATTGATTATGCCGGAGAATATTGGAAATCAGTACCATGGAGATATTTTTTATAAATCATTTAAAATCTGCCGGAAGGCATTAACCTTGGTTAAAATGTTGTTAAATAGAATTGTTTTAATGGCCGGATAATTTTTTTTTGCGTTCTTTGCTGCTCATAATTTCATTAATATATTATCTATGGATTCAATTTGGGGCAATTATCGCCGCCTGAACAATATAACCGGATGGATTCTCTTTGTTATCTCATTTTCGGTTTATCTGCTTACCCTGGAACCTACGGTTAGTTTCTGGGATTGCGGAGAATTCATATTGTCTGCATTTAAGCTTCAGGTAGGACATCCTCCCGGAGCCCCGTTGTTTCTTATGATCGGCAGAGTCGCCACTCTTTTCGCTTTTGGGGATACATCGAAAGTTGCCCTTATGATGAACGGACTGTCGGCTCTATGCAGTGGTTTTGCAATTCTGTTCCTTTTCTGGACAATAACTCACCTTGTCCGAAGGGTGTATACAATTGATAATAATCTTGAACCAAAGCAAATACCTGCAATTATTGGAAGTGGTATTATAGGAGCCCTTGCATATACATTTTCAGATACGTTCTGGTTTTCAGCTGTAGAAGGCGAATTATATGCTCTTTCCTCACTTGTTACCGGACTGGTATTCTGGGCAATGCTAAAATGGGAAGAGGAGGCTGACCAGCCGAATGCAGGAAGATGGATCATATTAATTGCTTATATAATGGGTCTGGGCCTTGGAATCCACCGCCTGAATCTCCTTGTATTACCTGTACTGGTTTTTGTTTACTATTTCAGGAAATATGAGGTAACGGCAATGGGTATTTTCAAGACACTGATTTCGTCAGTCCTACTTTTATGGTTAATGGTATTTGTACTGATTCCGGGAGTTCCTGAGGCGGCCGGATGGTTTGAACTCTTTTTTGTAAACAGTATTGGATTACCATATAACAGCGGACTTATTATTTTTATTCTTCTGCTTTTTGGAGGATTGTCTTATGGGATATATTACTCGCTTACAAGCAACAGAAAATTTCTGAACTATGTTTTTACGGCTGTTCTTGTTGTGATGATCGGATATTCATCTTATGCGATGATAATGATAAGATCTTCTGCCCGTCCGCCAATGAACCAGAACAATCCATCAGATATTTTCTCCCTGTCATATTATATTAATATGAAGCAGTACGGAAGTTCACCCAAGTTTTTCGGCAATTATTACAGTGCACCTGTAGTGGGAATGACAAAGGTTATTGCCGGTTACAATAAAATCAATGGGAAATATGAGCCATATTATCGTCCTGAATATAAGTACAGTGAAAAATTTGTAACCATATTTCCAAGGATGTACAGTGCTGATGCTGATCACCGGGAATCCTATGAATACTGGGGACAGGTGAAGGGCAGAAAGTACACTGTTGGATCTGAAACAGTTGTTTGCCCGACTTTTGGTGAAAACCTCAGGTATTTTTTCAGGTACCAGGTCGGTTTCATGTATCTTCGTTATTTTATGTGGAATTTTGCCGGCAGGCAGAATGATATCCAGGGGGATGGGAATATGATACATGGAAACTGGATAAGCGGCATTAAATTTATTGATGAGGCAAGGCTTGGGAACCTTAAGTCACTGCCACCAGACCTTGAATCAAATCCTGCAAAAAATAAATATTTCTTACTTCCTTTAATTATAGGACTCGGAGGATTGCTCTGGCAATATAAGAGGAATAATACCGGTTTCTGGCTGGTGATGGCATTCTTTGTTATGACAGGTCTTGCAATTATTTTTTACCTCAATCAATATCCAAACCAACCCAGAGAAAGAGATTATGCCTATGCCGGTTCTTTTTATGCATTTGCAATCTGGATCGGAATGGGATATATGTTTTTCTACGAACAGCTTCGGAGGTATATTAATGAAAAAGGATCTCTTGCCGTAACGTTTGCTGTACTTCTTCTTGCTGCCCCTGTACTTATGGCATTTCAGAACTGGGATGATCATGACAGGTCGGGTCGCTATACTGCAAGAGATATTGGTGCTAATTATCTTAACTCCACAGCACAAAACAGCATTCTGTTCACCTATGGCGATAATGATTCCTTTCCTGTATGGTATGTCCAGGATGTTGAACAGGTGAGACCAGACGTCAGGGTCGCTAACCTTAGTTATATACAGGCCGGATGGTATATTGAGATGATGAGGCAGAAATCTTTTAGCTCAGACCCCATGCCATTGTCACTTGGACCTGAAAAATACACTGAAGGTCAAAGAGAACAGCTGCCTGTGAACAACAGGGTTGAGAAACCGGTTGAACTCAGTCAGGTAGTTCAGTTTGCCGGCATGGATGATAATAAGTACAGGATAGATTACAGCGGGAGAGGAGATTTTATGAATTACCTTCCGGCCAGTAAGTTTCTGATAGATGTCGATACAGCAAAGGTTCTCGCAAATGGAACTGTTAAACCATATTATAAAGACAGGATAGTTTCTCCGATGGTATGGGAATATACAGAATCAGATGCATTCAAAGGAGACCTTGCGATTATGGACCTTCTTTCAACAAATAAATGGGAACGTCCTGTATATTATTCTACAACTGTACCTTCAAGTCAGTATAAAGGGCTGGAGAAATATTTCATTCAGGAAGGACTAGCCTACAGGGTTGTACCTGTAAAAACGGAAACCAGGGAGAAGGGAGAGTTTGGTATGATCGACCCGGAGGAAATGTACAATAACCTGATGAACAGATTTAAATGGGGAAATGCAGAAGATCCGGATGTATATCTTGATGAGAATAACAGGCGTATGTTCAGTAACTTCAGAAGGGTATTTGCATCTCTTTCCAATGAATTGCTTGCAAAGGGAGATACCGCAAGAGCTCTGGCGGTTGCTCATCGCGCCCTTGAAATTGTGCCTGCAGACAAGCTTCCGAATGATTTCTTCTCAATTGGCATTGCTGAAGTGTTATATCTGGCAGGCAGAAAGCAAGAGGCTGACTTACTTGTAGATGAAATTCTGAATTACTCAAAAGGGTACCTCGATTATACTCTTACACTCAGGGCTGTTGATCGATTCGGGCTTGATTATTCAACTGGTATAAACATGCAAGCGCTTCTTGATCTTTATAACATGTCAGTACGGCTGAAGCTTGAAGAACTGAGTGCGAAGCTGGAACCTGAACTAAACAACTATTACAGCAGACTCTACTCTGCGAAACAATGATATGAGGATCTTCAGTCCATGGCTCTTTGCCAGGTGGATCTATCCTGAAGCTCTTTTCCGGATGAATACGGAAAAGAAGTTTTATGCCTCACTTTTGATGACGGCCCGGATCCCTCAGCTACGACTGCCATTCTCAGAATACTGGAAAATCATAACATTAAAGCTATTTTTTTTTGCTGCGGAAAGAATGCAGAAAGATATCCTGAACTGATTCAGCAAATCCTTTCAGGCGGGCATATTACAGGCAATCATAGTTATTCTCATTTGGATGGATGGCGAACCCCACAAAAGAAATACAAAGATGATATTTTAAAAGCTTCTAAATTTATACAGGGCAGATTTTTCCGGCCTCCATATGGAAGACTGAGCTTATGCCAGTATTTTAAGCTGAAAAGGCATTTTAAAATAGTATTTTGGGATGTAATGCCTTATGATTATGACAAATCATTTCATTGGGAAGAGTCTCTCAAAGTGCTTATGAACAGGATCAGACCAGGTTCGGTTATTGCACTTCATGACTCACCTGATTCAAGCTCTCACTTGTATCTCGATATGTTTATCGTGGAAGCAAAGAAAAATGGTTACAGTTTTGTCCTTCCTGAATAATTTTCAGTATGAGTTTAGCTGAAAAATAATGCAGCCTCCTCAAAAATCAACTCAAAGTTTCGGTCAACAAGGTCACTTTCTGATGTATTGAAGACAGGAAAGGGATTTTCATGTGAATAGGTGAATGGAAAATCAAGAACTTTAACGGTATTCCTGCAGCTGGTTTCACTTAATGTAGCAATTACTCCGGCTGCAGGTATAACATTATCCCTGGAGAGAACAATACACCGGAGCTGGTCTTTTAGCTTCCTGAATCTGTTTTCCCTGAATGACCTCAGTCTGCTTTTGTCAATCATTGAGCGAAATGCCATTCCTATTTGTGTGGAGCTGAGAAACTCAGAAATTCTGCTCTTTACTTTAATACTATCCTCGAATTCATTCAGATAAAAGTTATACACTTTATCAAACGCATGGCTGTCCATAATAAGTTTGGATCGCCCGTTCATATTGCTGAAAACCGATCCGCCGCAGAAAATAAAGAGTCGGGATTCTGAAAAGAGGTTTTCAGGATCTGATAACATCAGGATTTCTGCGAGGAACGCACCTATGGAGTAAGCGAAAATATTAAGATGACAGCCTTCAGGAATTATTTCATGTCTGCCTGTCCGGATAGTCTTAAGCAGCCTGACCAGATCAGAAGCTGTCTGCTGTCCGGAATTGAAGAAACGCATAGGATCTTCAGTCAGCCTGTTGCTTAAGGCAACATTGGCAAAACTTAACATTTCACTTTTCCCGATTTCTGAGTTCCTGGTCTGTACATCATGCACCATGCTTCTCGGATCTTTCCATGCTTCGGGTGATCTGTTTATGTGAAAGGCAATCGGAAAAAGGATTACATAGCTTGATGTATTTTCTGAAAGCCATTGTGCCCAGGCAAGATACTTAACCCAGCTTCTTTCATTTAGTCCGTGAAGAAGAAGAATTACCTTATTACTTTTTACAGGCGGAGAGAATACAGGATATGAAAAGGAACTGTTTTCAGATATTAACTGGTCATTGCAGTTAACAAAGTCATCCTGTGCGAAACCTGTCTGAAAACTAATATTATTAATTCTGACACCTGAACGGGAAAGGTAAATTTGATTCAGGGCCGGATTAAATTGTGATTTCAGTTCAGTATAGCTATTTGTATAGTTCATGTTAGCGGATGGCGAATTTATGGTGCAAATAAAAACCAGGGAAAAATGGTTCGCAAATTTATGTTGCAAGCGGCCCTGCAGAGGGATGAAATGATCAAATGTGTGACAGAATTTATCTATTTGGGATGAAACAGGTAACAGTTTTACACCAAAAAGGATAACTGAATTCACATCTGACGGTAAAAAAGTTAAATTTGTCAAATCAAAATGAAAACCGATGGTTGACTTTGAAAAACCGGCTCCTCCCTATTTGAATGAAAAGGGTAATATTGTGAGGCTGATTATGTTCACATCGTTATTTGCATTAGTTTTCATAAATATTTATGAGCCTTTCGGAGCTGATAAATGGTACATTCTGACAAAACTCCAGTTTTTCACCTTTTCAAGTCTTACCATTCTTACAGGTGTTCTTGTCGTTGTCGTAAGCCGTATAATAATGTATAATGTCAGCAAGCTGAATTCGATCAGGATCTGGCAATACCTGGTCTGGATTTTAGCAGAGGTCCTTTCAATGTCATTGTTCTACGGACTATTTCAGAAAGTAGTTTTAAAGGACCCGAGATTATTTACTGATCTTGTGAAATCGTCATCACGATATACTGCCCTGGTTCTGCTTCTTCCGTATTCAGTTCTATGGCTTTATTTTTCATGGCGGGATAAAAAGGAACAAATAGAAAGGCTTGCAGATAGCCAGTCAATGTCTACGAATACGAGAGATATGATCCCTTTTTATGATGATAAGGGAATACTTAAGTTTTCAGTCAAGAAGGAAAATCTTTTATATCTCGAATCTGCCGAAAATTATGTTTCAATATGTTATCTGAATAAGGGAAAGGTTTCAAAGTACCTGTTGAGGGATACTCTCAAAAAAGTTGAGGAGAGTTTTGCAGGATCAGATGTTATACGATGTCATCGTTCTTATATGGTTAATTTTGAGAAAGTTAAGGTAATCCGAAGGGACAGGGACGGGTTAAAACTCGAATTTGACAATTTATCAATTACAGATATTCCTGTTTCGAAAACTTATGTTGAAACTGTAATGCAGACATTTTCGAAGTATTATCAGATGAATGAAGGAGGCTGACTCAAGGTAAGATTGCAGTTTTGTTTCTGCGTCTGAAATGCTACATTTGAATTACATAAAAACCCGTTCAGATGAATCTTCTAATTCTTGGATCAGGTGGCAGAGAACATGCACTTACATGGAAACTGGCACAGAGTAAAAAAGTCAGCAGGATATTTATTGCACCAGGAAACGCTGGTACTTCGGTATCAGGAACAAATCTGAACGTTGATCCCGGAAATTTTACTGAGGTTAAGAAAGCTGTACTTGAAAACAGGATTGATATCGTAATTGTAGGCCCTGAAGCTCCTTTAGTTGATGGGATTCATGATTTCTTTCTTGCGGACCCTGATATCAGAAATATTCCGGTTATTGGTCCTGATAAGTCAGCAGCCAGACTTGAAGGCAGTAAAGATTTTGCCAAGGAATTTCTGACCAGAAACAATATTCCTACTGCATCATACAGAAGTTTTGATAAGGAAACGGCTGGTGAAGTTCATTCATTTCTTAAGACATTATCCCCTCCTTATGTTATTAAAGCTGATGGGCTAGCAGCTGGCAAAGGAGTGCTGATTATTGAAAACCTGGAGGAAGCTGAGGAAGAGGTTAAATCGATACTGAACGGAAAATTCGGGAAAGCAGGAAATAAGGTTGTTATTGAGGAGTTTCTCAAAGGAATTGAGCTTTCAGTCTTTATAATTACTGATGGCAGGACATACAAACTATTACCGGAAGCAAAGGATTACAAAAGAGTAGGAGAGGGAGACACAGGATTGAATACAGGAGGAATGGGAGCAGTATCTCCGGTGCCATTTGCTGACAATAAATTTATGGATAAGGTTCGGCAAAGAATAATTGATCCGACTATGGAAGGACTGGCAAAAGAAAATATTACATATAAGGGGTTTATATTTTTTGGATTGATAAATGTAAAAGGGGATCCCTATGTTATTGAATACAATGCCCGTCTTGGGGATCCTGAATCGGAAGTTGTAATTCCCCGCATCAAATCAGATATGTTCGAATTAATAGAGGGTGTTGCAAAGGGCGATCTGCATATCAGAACTGTGGAATTTGACGACAGGGTTGCAACAACTGTAATGGCAGTATCAGGCGGTTATCCAGGTGAATATGTCAAAGGGAAAGTTGTAACCGGATTAAATAATGTAGCAGGAAGCGTCGTATTTCATGCTGGAACAAGTAAGAAAACTGATGAGGTTATTACATCAGGTGGAAGGGTACTTGCTGTAACATCATGGGGAAAATCTATCAAGGAAGCTCTTGCTTTTTCTTATCATAATTTATCATTTATTAATTTCGAAGGAATGTATTTCCGGAATGATATTGGATTTGATTTATAAAATTTCATGTTATTAAAATTCTTTAAAGGGACAAGTCCGGCTGTAATTTTTTTTATTGCTGTTGCCTTTGCAGTTCTCTGGGTCAGCGCATTCATTAATCCTGTATCATTAGCACAAAATAATGGGAATGAAATTCATATGCCACTTTACAGCTTGCTGCTTAATCTCCTGGGTAAAGGTCATTTAACTTCAGTTATCTTTTCCCTTTCAATAGCAGTTTTACTTGTATTCCTGATAATTAATTTCAATACTGATATTTTCTTTATCAATGAGCGAACCTTCCTCCCGGCTCTTCTGTATCTTCTGATTGTAGTTATTTTCCCTGAGTACCAAAAGTTGAATCCTGCTTTACCTGCCTCATTACTGCTGATGTTTGCCATAAAAAGGATTATGGCAGGGTATCACAAACAGGGAGTTGGATATAACTTTTTTGATGCAGGTATACTGATAAGCACAGGAAGCCTTTTCTATGCCAATCTTATCTGGTTTGGAGTAATTGTAATTACAGGTATTTTACTTTTAAGGACAGTAACCTTATCAGAAATAGCAATTACTCTTCTGGGGCTTATTACACCTTACCTTGTTACTTTCGGACTTTTTTATGTTCTTGGGAATAATCTTAATGAACTGTTGACTTTGATTTATGATAATCTCTTCTCAAGGTCATCTGTCTATAACTTTCCGAGGCTTACCATTGTGACCCTGATTTTTGAGGCAATAATAATTCTTATCAGTATTGGCTATATCATTATGCTTCAGAATACAAAAAAGATTAAAACAAGAAAGACATTTGCTCTCCTGATTTGGGTTTTTATAATATCACTTGCTGTATACCTTGCAGTTCCTTCTGCTTCAGTTGAGATAATATGGATTTCAGGAATTCCGGTAAGCTATTTTCTGTCGCACCAGTTTATTTATGGCAAAAGGAAAATTGTTTCAGAAATATTTTTTACAGCCTTACTCGCCCTTGTTTTATTGATCCAATCTCTGTATATCTTTCTTTAGGGACCTTTATTTTACCATTGATACTACACCTACCCCTGATCCCTGCTGCCCATCAGTAAAATCGAAGTTGAGCTGGTAGATACCGCTTTTATTACATACAAAATCAACAAAGGGATATGTTTTCCCGCTGTTCTTATCATAAGATGACAGAACCACTTTGTTGGCATCATCCTTTATGCTTAGGAAAAGCTGACCTTTTGAGTCGTCAGTGCTGCACATTGTGAATCTGTACTTGGTATTTTTCCAGAGCGACATGTTTGCCTTGTACCTGAGTTCATTCTGTGCTGTGGCTTTACCGAGCTGGATTCTGAAATCTTTAAGATACTTGGCATCATTGCCGGCATTCATCACACATTTGCTTACAAAAGGATCTGATGACTGGCCGGTCAGCAGCAATCCAAATGAAAGCAATAATGAAATGGTAATTAAATATCTTTTCATGTTAATCATTTAATATCAGTCTGTTCCTGATCTCGCTTGTTATCCCGATCAAACCTTTGAGTTGTTCGTCGGTCATTTCCACAACACTGGTTTCAGTTTGTGTTATAACTAGTCCTCCATCTTTTTCAGATGCAACAGGTTCTCCCTGGGTATAGGTAATCCTTATGTCGCGATATTTATCCTTTAAAATATTAAGGTCTTTGCAGAGCGATGTAAATTCCTGACTGTTATTGCAGTAAGGGGTAATGAGCATTAAAAGGTCGTTAAGAATGATCTTTTGCTCGCCTATTCTGTCCCTTAGGATTTTATCGGGATATTTGTTCACAACCTGAGTTGCAAGATATTGACCTTCGATCCAAACACCTATGATCATAAGCGCTGAAAGATGCCCCCGGTCATTGCTCCGTAGATAATTATCTATCTGTTCATATGAATCAATTGAAATAAACAGGAGAGAGTCGAGATTGGATTTGTTTTGTGAAAGTTTCTTAATTGTTTCGAAATCAAAAAACTGGCCAACTTTGATATCTTCAGCAAGTTTTCTGATGGATGACAGCACTTCAAGGGATGAGCCTGTTTTTTCATACATATTCAGGTACCCCAGGTCTGCACCCAGGATTCCCAGCTTCATTGCCTTGTTGAAATTAGTACTCTCCTTGTTGGCATCAATGGATGCAGCAAGGTAATCCTGGGAGAATGGAACTTCCAGCATTTGCAGGAGGTTAGCAATCTCTACGGGAGAGGATATATTCTTTGCAATATCCTCGATCGCCTCAGGGCTAAGTTTTTCAGCCTCTGACAATGGAACAGAGTCAGCCTCGGGGAATACAAATTCTGCTCCTTTCGTTCCGCTGTTTCTGCATGAAATCCCAAGAACGATAGTAATAACTAAGAAAATAATTTTACCCTTCATAGGCTTCCTTATATTACAAAAATACAAAAAAACTACCTAACAACACTATAAAACCTTTTTTCGGAATTTTAAATTATCAATAGAACTGACAACCTTGCCCAGCAGCTCATAGTATAAAGCTCCATAGAGTATGATTGTACTAAGCAGGACCAGGATAATATTAAATATAAATGTGTTGACTTTAAAACCGAAAATATTCTTTGAAGGGGCATAAAAATGTGTTCTGAATCCAAAGGGCCCGTTTTTATCAGGCTCCAGATATATAGGATCAGTATTCTGAATCAGGGTATTGTTGTATTCAAGTATTTTCTTTCTCTCATATGGTTTGGTAACAAGTTCCTGCAGCTTATAGTTGAAATAATCATCCTCAAGCTTTTTGAGCAGGGCAGAATTTGCATTATAGAATCTGTCTTTAATATCACTTGAACTATTTGATATTATACTGAAATGCCGGTCGAGCCTGTCAAGGTATTTCCCGGCCGAATCTGCAACCTCAAGATCAAAATTACCCGTGTTGAGCCTGTCTAGGTAAACAAATTGTTCAATTTTGTAATAAGATGCCATTCTCCAGAATTCGTTCCTCAATAGTGCAAGTTTGCTATATTGAGTATTATTTTTTCTGACAGCCTGATCAGAATTCAGACTTGAATTTCTAATATGGGTTCTGTATTCTGACAATGTGATTTCAAGTGCATCCCGCAAAGTTTTAATCCTATGTACTTTATTGAATTCAGCCCTGCTGATGTCCATCTGGATCTGAAAATAAGTCCGGCCCTCTTTTGTGTAAGGCACCCTGCTGTACTTGTTATCCTTGAACTGACTTACAATCAGTGCTTCATATGTCCACCTTGTAGGCATGATCTCCGCTATAACAGGAACCTTATCAATATTGCCGATCACCCTGTTAAGCTTGTCAAAAGGGAACATGGCTCCACTGAGTACCATCATTGGTATTATCAGAAGGGGGATAACGATATAAATTGTAATTGCCGAATTGAATGAAGCAGAAATATTCAGGCCAAGCATATTAGCACAGAACGCCGTTGTAAACAGGGCAAGCCAGTAATTGAAATAAAGTCCTTTGATTCCCAGTATCGGGTTGCCAATTATGATGAAAAGTAGTGACTGGACTGCTGATATTATAATAAGAATTGCCACTTTTGAAATAAGGTAGCTGCCTCTGCTCAGGTTGAGAAATCTTTCCCTTTTTAGAATTTTCCGGTCCCTGAAAATCTCCTCGGCACTGATTGTAAGTCCCAGAAAAAGTGCAACAATAAGACTCATGAAAATATAGATCGGAATATTCTCATTTTCTGAAAAAATATAAATATCTGATTTCGGATCAGGGATATACCTGATAATAAATGAAAGAACAAAGCCAAGTATGGGTGCTTCCAGAAGTGTAAGCAACAGATATTGACGATTAGCTATTTTACTGCTGATATCTCTTTCGAGGTAAATAATGAACTGCCTTAATTTTCCAGGCCTGTCAAGGTTTTTATGAGGAGGTTCTTTTACCTCAGGTACTGATTTATAAGGGTATTTTGATTTAAAACTGCCTGCCCATTCAACAGGTTTTACTTTTCTTCGTTCTGTATATTTTCCAAATTCATCAACAACCTGGGTTTCAATTATATTAAATATAGTCTCCGGATTAACATTTCCGCAGGATGGACACTCTCCCTGAGTTGAATTTATCTGCAGGTCAGATGTTTTGAAATGCACAACAGCATCAACAGGATTGCCGAACCATGCCATATATCCACCCTGATCGAGTATAATAACCTTATCGAACATCTTGAATATTTCCGAAGAAGGCTGATGTATTACAGTGAATATAAGTTTTCCTTTAAGGGTGAGATCCCTCAGGAGATCCATAAGATTTTCAGAATCTCTTGAAGAAAGTCCGGATGTAGGCTCATCCAGAAACAGAACCAGTGGTTCTCTTATTAGCTCGAGGGCGATATTGAGTCTTTTTCTCTGACCTCCGCTGATGACCTTATTAAAAGGAGAACCAACTTTGAGTTCTCTCTTTTCAAGGAGGCCAAGATTGGCAAGTGTTTTATCTACTATTAATGAAATTTCTTCCCTTGTCTTGTTTCTGAAGCACTGGCAGGCAGCAAAAAAGAGGTTTTCAAAAACGGTAAGGTCTTCTATAAGGAGGTCGTCCTGAGGTACATATCCAATGACGCCTTCAAGATTTCTGCTGTTTTCAATTAAATCGAGCCCGTTGATCCTGATTTTTCCGGAAGTAGGTTTCTGAATACCGCTCATCAGGTTGAGCAGGGTCGTCTTGCCTGAACCACTGGCTCCCATAATTCCGATCAGCTTTCCCTCTTCAACCGAAAAACTGATATTGTTAATTGCAGTTTGTCCTTCGCCGAATTTATAGGAAAGATTTTCGACATTATAAGATATCTTGTGTATGATAATATCAGAAAGGAAGTGTGAACTTACATCACTGTAATAAATCGGCTGGCCAAACTGCGATTTGATAGATCCACCCTTGGCAAATGTATAAACCTGTCCGGCACTTATCGGAAGACCATTAAGATAAAGCTGATCTTTTGAGTAGTACTTGACAAAATACAGATCAACGCTTGCAATTCTGAGAACATAGATCCTGGTTTCATGATATCCTGAAAGGAGCTTTTTACAATAATCGCATTCCTCATCCTCAGGACTGAGCATCAGAATTACAGGGTTAAATAATTTATCAGGGGTTTCGTTCTTTACGAATTGTTCTGTTGCCGCAAATTCAGTAGCGGAAATTCTGAATACCTCAGCTACAGTATTTATAATATTCATTCGCTGTGGAGTGAACTGCCCGTCAGCGTTGATAAGTTCATAGAGCCTCACCAGGACGACAACTTTCTGTACCTGATTCAGTGTTTTATTTATTTTTTTACAGATTGCAAAGATCTTGACGGAATCTTTTACAGAAGGGACCGCAGGTGCTTTCTCAGTAAGTTTAGATGTTACAGGTCCGGCATGTTCATCGAACAAGCCAAGATATTCTTTTACAGATTCACTGGTGAGTTGTTTTCTGAGAAAATCAAACACATACTCTCTCTCATTTGAAGTCATACCCCCATCCTGCTTGACGATCAGGGCAAACAACTCCATTAGTGCTTTCAGAATCTCCTCACTCATACTTCAGCAGATCTTGCTACTTGACCAAACACCTAATTTAGCAAAAAACTATTTCTTTTTACTGACCGGCTTGATAAAATTTCTTTCTATCCATCCGGGTACGATGAATGCACCTATAATCAGATAGGGGTAATAACTTAATAATCTCCAAATAATTGCAATAGCAAGGGCTATGCTGCCAGCTATAGCGGCTTCTCCTGGTATTGCATCTGAAATATACCGGCTAAGTATGAGTTCAGCAAAACCGCTCCCCCCCGGTGAAGGGCTAATTATCATCATAATCCATGTTACCAGCTGTCGGGCAAATATCAGAAAATGATCACCAACAGAAAAAAACGCAACAAGTATAGCATTCACTACCCAGTATCTTGATGTCCATGAAAGGAATGTTGAAGTGAATGCCTTAATCCAGAACATCAGGTTTTTCTTGCTCAGCTGATTTGAACTCTCAACGATATCATCTCCTGCTTTCAAAGCAGCATTATAAAATCTTTTTAAAAACGGTAGTTTGAAAAACCCTGTAAGAAGTTTACGTATGCCTTCGGGATTTATAAAAAGACCATATCCTACAAGTATGACCCACAATAAGATAATACCATACCCTATGGCGGTAAAGATAAGAAGCTTATTCAGAAATGCCATTCCGGTTCCCTGAAGAGAGGTTATGAATAATGCATCTTTGCCAACAAGCAGAATTATGAGGGGCAGCATAATAACAAAATAGAGTTCATCAAGGAACGAAGTCGCAAGTACTACAGATGTACTTCGTCCAATGCTTATTCCTTCCTTGTGAAGAAATACAACAGCAACCGCAGTTCCTCCAACTGTTGAAGGTGTTATTGCTGAAGTGAATTCCCATAGCATTATTACCCTGAAAGCCTGACGCCATGTTAAATCCTTTTCGGTAAGAATTCTTATTCTGATCATATAGCCAAGGTCGCGACCGACCATGCACAACCAGGCAACAAGTATCCAGAATGCAGATTTCCAGGTAAATACTAGCCGGGTTATAAAAGCTGTATTAATTTCAGTGAATATAAACCATCCAACAATAGCCAGCCCAAGAAAAATCGGAAGGATTATTCTTCCAGGTTTCAGTTTGCTGACAAGATTGTAATGGTGGTCCGTTGTCATTTACCGATTGTATTAATATACTAATAGCAAATCTATTGCGACCAATCACTGGGTTCCCTGTCCCAGCGGTGTTTTTCAAGTTTTTTCATTAAAGCCGGATCAAGAAGTCCTGCATCACTGGTCGAAAGATTTGACCTTACATGTCCCGGTTTTCTCATCCCCGGTATTATTGTACTTACCGATGGTTCTCCAAGGATAAACCTTAAAGCCATTTCAGGCATTGTTACTCCCTTTGGGACAAGGGGTTTAAGGTCATCAGCACGATCTACACTCGGGATAAGATTTTCAGGAACAAAATATGTGTGTTTCTCCAGTCCCCTTCCGGCCACCGGGTATCTTTTGTCAGAGTACCTGTAAGCGTTCCTTCATCGAAGGGAACCCTTGCAATAATCCCTACATTCATTTCCCTGCAGGCAGGGAAGAGTTCATCCTGGGGATTCTGATCGAATATGTTATAGATAACCTGTACCGAATCTATAAGTCCGCTTTTAACGGCTTTGACACCATTCCATGGCTCCCATCTGTTTATGCTAATTCCAATGGCATGAAATAGTCCCTGTTTCTTCAGATCAAGCATCTTGTTCATGCCTCTTTCATCTTTCAGCCAGCTGTCTTCCCAGGTATGGAATTGCATAAGGTCAAATGAGTCGAGCCCAGCATTTTTTAAGCTCCAGTGAACATATTTTTCGATATGATCGGGAGGGAAGCATTCATGAAGTGTATGTTCTCTTTTGCTTGGCCATTTGAAATTCTTAGGAGGCATCTTGGTGGCCGTATAGAGTTTCTTCCCTTTGTTAGATCTCACAAGTTCACCAAGGAGTCCTTCACTTTTTCCTTTTCCATAGCCCCATGCTGTATCGAAAAAGTTGCATCCCAGGTCAACTGCAAGCTGCATTGCTTCCATCGACTCTTTGTCATCAGATCCTGTCCATCCTGCCATGCCCCACATGCCATATCCGATTTCACTTATTTCCCAGTTTGTTCTGCCGAGTTTCCTGTATTTCATAACAATGATAGATTTTTTAATACCGAGCTTACTAAGGTAAGCGGTTTTTAATTAGATGCCAAGAATTTGCAATATAAACTGATGAACCATGGGGTTTGATCCATTAAACATATTCCTGGTTCAGAGAAATTAATAAGTGTGATTTATACATTTATTTATTTGGATTATTCTATACAGACAATTATAACAGTAACAAGGCAGGACCAGATATTTAGTCTGAACTTATGGTTTCAGAAAAAATTCTTTAATTAAAACCTGCTGGAATCATTAGGAGCCAGTCTGCTTTTAGGGTTAAGTTTTCGATTACAATAAGTCGAATTTAGATTTGCTGAATTAAACATTTCAAATATTATCTGACACGAGATTGAATATATAATTTAAGGAAAAAGCAATTGATGTAAAATCGTGTGTCTTTCTAATCTCTGTAATACATTTTAAAATGCTGTTGAACTTGTTATTTGAAATCAAGTTAGTATTTCGTAATTTTATAGAATATGGCTTTGATAGGGTACAATAGAAAATTTAGAATTATTTTGTTCAGAATAATATTTCTGGCAGCATTAGTTTTGTTTTTTTCAGTTTCATGTTACAACAAGTGTGAAACCTGCAGAAAGTTTGATAACCAGACAGGGCAAAAGACGGATGAACTTACAGCCTGTGACCCTGCTATGATTCAGAATCTTGAATCGAAAGGATATTACTGCAGATAATCCTGATCTATTTAAAAAAAGACGCTATCAAAGTTGTAAGCATATCTATGTCTACAGGTTTGTAAAGAAAACCATTGCTGCCTGCAATAATCGCATGATCCTTCTCCGATTCTTCATGGGAGGCAGAAAGTGCAATTATTATTACATCTTTATTAAAGAGTCGAATCTGTCGGGTTGCCTCATATCCATCAGTTTCAGGCATTTTTTTATCCATAAATATGAGGTCAATATCATTTATTTTTTTGCATATGTCAATAGACTCGGATCCGTTTCTGGCAAATAGAATTTCTCTGCAATAGCTCTTTACAAGGATCTCAAGAAGATTCCTGGCATGCGGCTCATCATCAACAATCAGAACCTTTAAGCTTTTCATCAATTCAATTTTATTGGTTTGTATTATATGGCAGCGAAAACCAGAACGTTGAACCTTTCCCATATTCACTTTCAGCCCCTAGCTTACCTCCATGTTTCTCAACGAATTCCTTACAGATCAAAAGTCCCAATCCGGTTCCGCCTTCCTCTTCTGTTCCCCTGGTGGTATGGATTTTAGATATATTAAAGAGATTTTTAAGATCATCCTGTCTGATTCCTACACCATTATCTGAAATACAAATTTTTATTTCCGTTTCTTCCTGAATTATATCAATAGCTATCTCCCCACTCCTGCAGGTATATTTAATAGCATTTGAGATCAGGTTATGTACAATGGTTTTAATCATATTCTCATCTGCGATAACAGTGTATTTGTCAGGTATACTATTTGTTATTATTATCTCTTTTAACCGGGCAGAAGCAATAAGGAGATTATTAACATCATCAACCATTTTGTGTACGGAGATATTTACAGGATTGTAAGGCACCATTCCCAGCTCATTTCTTGCCCAGGTAAGTAGGTTATTAAGCAGTATGTATGTGTTTTGTGATGAAGAAATAATTGCTTCCAGGTATTTCTCCGAACTGTCAATATCTGCTTCCCTGATGCTTTTCTTTAATAATTGAGAATATCCGTTAATAGTGTTAAATGGACTTTTCAGGTCATGTGCTATAATTGAAAAGAACTTGTCTTTAGTGGCATTTAGCTGTTTCAGCTTTTCCTCACTTTCTTTCAGAGCATTCTCTGCATTTCTTCTTTCAGTCAGATCACGTTGTATGATGCAGAGACACTTTTTATTATTCAGGATTATCGGGCATACAATATCTTCAGTAAGAACTAGTTGCCCGTTTTTTCCAAAGTATTGTCCTTCATTGGATTTAGGCTTATCCTCTGAAAGCGTCTCAATAAGATTTAGCCATATTTGTTCAAGAGTCTCTACAGGAAACATTTCTTTCCATTCGTCTGACAGAAGACTATACTGAAGGTCCCAGAGTTTCCTGCCGATGGCATAATCCTGGGTTATGCCTGTCTTGCCTGCAATAAACTTGTTCCAGTCAGTAACAGTTCCTGTCTCGTCGGTCAGGATTATCCCTTCAACTGAGTTGTCAAAAACAGTTTTAAATTTGAGCTCAGTCTCTTTTTCGTGAGCTAATTCTGTTTCCAGATGAAGAACTTTTTTTCCAGATCTTCATATGAAAGATTCTTATCACTCATTTTGAAATCACTAGGGCATTGTTTCTTCGCAAACCTGCCGGCAAAATACAGCTTTTATTTTTAGATTGTTTAGCAAAAGAATGAAAATTCTCTTATCACATGCAATTCTTTTTATATTTTGTTATAGTTTTCTGTTGCCATAAGTTGTCAATTATGAGAAAGAAAGAAAGAATGAAAGCAGCCCGGATCAAAAATGAGGCAAGGCTGCCTGGCTTACTGGTATATCAGCTGGCTTATACATACCAGAAAAAATTGACATCGAAAATATTATTTTGTAACTTGCTATATTTAAGAGAGAATAAATCATGAAAACATCTTTAAAGCTGCTTTTCTGGTTACCAAGGATAATTGTAATTCTTGCCATCCTTTTTGTCAGCATTTTTGCATTCGATTCTTTTTCATCTGAACGGACAGTCTGGCAGAATGCCGGTGCTTTTCTGATGCATCTGATCCCTTCATTTATTCTTGCAGGAATACTAATAATTGCATGGAAGTGGGAAATGGTTGGGGGTATTATACTTATACTTGTTGGACTGGTTTTCAGTGTCCTTCTATTTATAACGAATTTCGGAAGGAATCATTCGGTATGGATAAGTCTTTCAATTGTACTGATGTTATGCTTACCCTTTGTGCTTGCAGGTGTACTTTTTTTAATAAGCTCCCAAAGAAAGAAGAAGGAACTTGCCGGAATTTAGTAAAAATAAAAAATATGGATCCTTTGAAATATTTCTGGTATTAGCAGAAAAAATTTCATGAAGAAACGGAAACCGGATTTTACGGTTATTATTTCGCGGAATTACAGCAAAAACAATTATTTGAAGTTTCTGACCCGTTTCTTTCAATAAGGTGCGCCCATACAAAATTACTAAATTCGTAGCGTGTAATTTTCCCCGAAAGGAATAGATCATAATTCTCATCAAGCATCTCCAACCGTGCCTGGCTGTTCATCGCTTTGTTATTCCTGTTTTGCATTTTTTCTGTTTTAAAATTTACCCTACAAAGATGAATTTAAAACTTCGGGCAGGATGTAATAATCTCCTTACACTTTCTTACATGATTCTTACAAAACCTTACATAGAACTTCGAATGAGACGATTGAGTTATCCGGGAAGAAAAACCCTCCTTCTCTACCAGATGGCGGATAAGGAGGGCGAAGGTGGAGAATAGGGGAATCGAACCCCTGACCTTTTGACTGCCAGTCAAACGCTCTAGCCAACTGAGCTAATCCCCCGGTCAAGGCCACAAATATAATAAATTCATGAAAAAAATCATAGATGAAAGAGAACAAAGGTGTCAGGCTACAGGAGTCAGTCGTCAGGAAAACCTTTATTACAAATATTTAATCGAGTCCTTTATATTTTTTTTTCAGGTATAAATAAACTGGTATTCCTGCAATAATCAGTGTCATACCGATAGCTGCCTCTCGTGGACGGGTAATTATTGTGTTGAAGAATAGTCCAATGCAGAAGAGTACGAAAATTGCAGGAACAAACGGATAACCCCAAACCTTGTATGGCCTGTGTGCATCCGGCATTTTACGCCGCAGTATGAAGACCCCCAATGAGGTAGCTCCATAAAAAATAAAAACTGTGAAGATCAGCATATCAGTCAACTGGTCGAAATTGCCGGAAAGAATTAGTATTGATGACCAGATTCCCTGCCAGAGCAGAGAGGCTCCGGGAACATTGTTTTTGTTGATCTTCCCAAGCGAAGGGAAGAAGAGCTGATCACGGGCCATTGCATAATAAGGCCGTGCTCCTGTAAGTATCGAAGCGTTGGTGCAGCTGAGTGTTGTTACAAGGATAAGAAGGGAAATAAACAAAGCCCCGCCTGATCCCCAGAAGCTTCTGACAGCCTCTACAGCAGCAATTTTTATTCCGGAAGCATTGATATCTGTAAGATCAGAAATGGACAGAATTGTCAGATAGGTAAAGTTTACAATAAGGTATATGGTAATAACTATTAATACTCCAATCACAATTCCTTTAGGAATATTTTTTGTCGGGTCTTTTACCTCCCCGCCGATAAACCCAACAGATACCCATCCCTGGTATGCCCAGAAGGCTGCCAGCATAGCAGTATAAAACGATGAAAGAGTTACAGCTGCTCCTGATATTGAAGGAGATGTTATATTTAATGTCTTTGAGCCCGTACTTGTAAGACCGGCAATAACAATTGTTAACAGCCCTGCTGCAACAAGATATATTATTGCCCTGCTTACTCCTGCACCTACCCGCAAACCGGATATATTAAGGTATGTAAGAATCAGAATTAGAAGGATGGCAGTCAGCTTAATATTGAACTCCTGGAAAGGGTAAAAATCCCGCCAATTGAAAAGTCATTAAGGTTGGGAAATAATTGAGGAAGGGATACAAGGCTATTAAGTGACTGGGCAAAGACGTAAGCAACTGAAGCAATTGCAGCACTTTGGATTGCTGTAAAAAGGGACCATCCATAAATAAATGCGAAAAACCTGTTATAAATTTTCTTGATATAAACATATTCTCCGCCGGTATCAGCAAGCATCCCGGCAACTTCAGCATTTCCAAGGGCTCCGAAAAGAGTTATCAACCCTGCAACCCCCCATGCAAGAAGAATCCATAATGAGGAGTTAAGCTCAGCTGCCATCGGGGCAATCTTTTTATAAACTCCTGAACCAAGAATGTTTGCAATTACAACAATTATTACATAACCTAATCCAAGAGTTCTTATAAGAGTTCTTTGTGCTGCCATAACCCTCTTTTAATGAATCATATTATCTATCCTGACAAATGTGGTAAAAAAGAGCGAACTCTCAAACCTCTGAAAAATAATAATTGCGGCATGGTTTTGGCATAATGGCTGTTATTAGTAATTTTGGCAGACTTTTTAATATAGTTTATAATCAGGCTTTAGAATGTTCGATAATCTCAGAAACGTGTTTGATCTTGATGATCTGATCTTTGAGAACAGGAACAGGGATTATGGTGCTTTTCAATTGAGGAAGCGGTATAAAAAAGTTGTTTTTGCCGGGTTACTTATGGCATCATCACTTGCATGCCTGGTTGTTATATTACCTTTTGTTCTCAGCCCAAAGTCAGATAATTTACTTTCAGGAGATATAAGGTATGTCTCTTTTCAGATGGAAGACCTTAAACCTCCAATAGATCAGATCATTGTTCCTCCGCCTCCGCCACCTCCGGGATCAGTACATGTACAGGAAATAGTCAAGTATGTTCCACCCGTTATTGTTGATACTTTACTGCCTGATGAAGCAAAGCAGGTGACTACTGATGAAGTTCTTGCACAGACAACTGTTGACCAGTCGGTAATTGATGGGCTTGGCGCAGGGGATGATATTTCCGGCGGACAAGACGGAGTTGCAACAGATGATCCCTTCTTCCTGGTTGAGGTAATGCCTTCATTCAGGGGAGGAGATATTAATAAATTCCGGGAATGGGTCCAGAGGCGTACAAACTACCCGCAGGCTGCAATAGATGCAAGGATCCAGGGAAAGGTTTTCCTTACCTTTATTATTGAACCTGACGGATCCTTAAGTAATGTTACAGTAGTTAAGGGAGTGGCTGCAATAATTGATGATGAGGCTGTTAAAGCAATACAGGCTTCCCCAAAGTGGAGTCCTGGTCTTCAGAGGGGACAGCCTGTTAGAGTAAGATATTCAATGTGGCTCAATTTTATTTTCTGATATTTGAAATGTTTACAATAAAATACAGGGTTTTTGCTTTTTTTTGTTTTACAATTTTTATAAAACGTTAATATCAATTCTATGAAAAGGATTTTACAAATATTTATCATTCTTTCAATTCTGTTATCAGCAGGGTGCAGTTCCTCAAAGAAACAGTTGAGCAAAGGTAACTACGATGCCGCAATTGATAAAGCAGTTAAGGAACTCAGACGGGACCGTGATGATGAGAAGCAGATTCAGATTCTTTCCGAATCATACAGAATTGCAAATGAGCTGGATCAAGAGAGGATCCGTTATCTGAAAATGGAAGGCCGTGCAAACAGCTGGGATGAGATTTATCAGATATATCAGGCTCTAAGTTCCAGGCAGACACTTGTCAGAACTGTTACACCTCTAAATCTGAATGGTGCTCCTGTGGATTTTCCATATGTCGATTATATATCTGATATGGTTGAGGCCAAAAGGAAGGCTGCTGATTTCTATTTTGCACACGGGAACCAGCTGATGGAAGGAAAGATAAAGGAAAATTACAGGCAGGCCTTCGGTGAGTTCCTCAGAGCAAAACAATATATGGGCGACTATCCGGGGATCGACAACAAAATTGAGGAGGCAAAATATAAGGGAATGAGCAGGGTTTTTGTCTCGGTTCAGAATAGTTCTATAATAAAATTTCCTCCTGAATTTGAACAGGACATGCTTGCTCTTGATCTTCCTTCCCTTAATTCTGAATGGGTTGAATATCATACCCAGAATCTGAACAACACTACTGAGTATGACTATTTCGTAAATGTCAATATCAAGAATGTTGCAGTTTCCCCGGATCAGACTTTGCAGAAAGATTCAATTGTCAAAAGGGATATTGATGACGGATTTGAGTATAAGCTTGATAAAAAGGGAAATGTGATGAGAGATACTCTTGGGAATGACATAAAAATCAGGAAGTACAAGACACTTCAGTGTGCCCTGGTTGAAACCGTACAGTTAAAGGCATGCAGAATTGATGGTGATGTTGATGTAATACAGGTAAATCCGAATAAGGTATTGAAAAAAGATCCGATCGGAGCTCAGTCGAACTTCGAGAATGTATCCTCGAGGGCAATTGGCGACACACAGGCCTTGTCACCTGAACTACTGGCAAGAACTAAAAAGCAGCCTGTGCCATTTCCTACAGATCTTGATATGGTAATTATGTGTTCCGAAAACCTGAAAATGGCCATCAGAGGTGCAATACAGAATAACAGGAGATTTATATATTAAGAACAGGCAACCGGCTAAAGGCTGCCGGCTACCGGAGAAGGGCAGGTACGATTTTAATGATAGAAACAAAGAAAAGGACTGAAAAAGCAGTACTTGTCGGGATTTTATACTCCGGGCAGGCCGATCGTGAAGTTGACGATTATCTTGATGAACTTGCATTCCTTACTGAAACAGCAGGTGCTGAACCACTAAAGAGATTCATACAACGTCTTGATACTCCCAATCCAAAACTTTTGTAGGTACGGGAAAGATCAGGGAGATAGCAGATTATATCCTTGAGAATAAGGTAGATATTGCCATCTTCGATGATGAACTCTCCCCGAGCCAGTTGAGAAACATCGAGAAAGAGCTGGGCTGCAGGATTCTCGACCGTACAAACCTCATCCTTGATATCTTCGCCCACAGGGCACGAACATCTCATGCTCGGACACAGGTCGAGCTTGCTCAATACCAATACCTTCTTCCCCGTCTGACGGGTATGTGGACCCACCTTGAAAGACAGCGTGGTGGTATTGGTCTGAGGGGACCGGGAGAGACTGAAATAGAGACTGACAGGAGGATAATAAGAGACAGGATTGCATTGCTGAAAGAACAGTTGAAGAAGATTGATACACAAATGGCGACCCAGCGGAAGAATCGTGGGAAGCTTGTAAGGGTAGCCCTTGTAGGATATACGAATGTTGGGAAGTCCACCATAATGAACCTGTTGAGCAAATCAGATGTCTTTGCGGAAAATAAACTTTTTGCTACACTTGATACAACTGTTCGCAAGGTTGTAATCACAAATCTTCCTTTCCTGCTTTCAGATACTGTTGGTTTTATCCGCAAGCTGCCTCATGATCTGGTTGAATCGTTTAAATCAACTCTTGATGAGGTACGGGAATCTGATCTGCTGATCCATGTAGTGGATATCTCTCATCCCAATTTTGAGGAGCAGATAACGGTTGTTAATGAAACACTGAAAGAACTGGGATCTGCAGACAAGCCAACTATAGTTATATTTAACAAGATAGATGCATTTTCATACAATGCAAAAGATGAATTTGATCTGACTCCCGTTCTGAGGGAAAACTATTCCTTATCCGATCTTAAGAAGACATGGATGGGGTCGGACAGAAATCAGAAAAGCGTCTTTATTTCTGCAAAGAGAAAGGAAAACATAGAGGAGCTACGTAATATGCTTTACGAAGAGGTAAAGAAGATACATGTAGTGAGGTATCCTTACAATGAATTCCTGTTTGAGGCAGAGTAATACTAGTACAACTTATTCGCTGACATATATTCTGCAATCTGAACTGCATTGGTTGCAGCTCCTTTCCTGATGTTGTCTGATACGATCCAGAGGTTGAGGCATTTATCCTTTGAAAGGTCTCTTCTTATTCTTCCGACAAAAACCTCATCCCTGTTATGCGCCATCAGAGGCATCGGATATTCATTCTTTGAAGGATCATCATAGATTGCAACACCCGGGAAATCTGCTATTAATTTCTTAACAGTATCAATATCAAAATCATTTTCAAATTCAATATTCACAGCTTCAGAATGACCTCCCACAACAGGTATTCTGACAACTGTAGCCGTAACCATGATGGAAGGATCTTCAAGTATCTTCCTGGTCTCATCTATCAGCTTCTGCTCCTCGGTTGTATAGCCATCTGGCTGGAATGATCCGCCATGGGGGAAGCAGTTTTTGTCAATTGGGTGTGCATAGGCCATTTCCCCTTTGATACCGGCTCTCTCATTTTCCATCTGAGCAACAGCCTTGACGCCTGTTCCTGTAACCGACTGATAGGTTGCAACAACAAGCCTTTTTATTTTGTATTTCCTGTGAAGAGGAGCCAGTGCCATAACCATCTGTATTGTCGAACAGTTAGGATTAGCTATGATGCGATCACCTTTTTTGATTACATGGCTGTTTATTTCAGGTACAATAAGCGGTACCTCATTATACATACGCCAGAATGAGGAATTGTCGATTACCACAGTACCGTTTTTTGCAAACACAGGTGCCCAATCTCTTGATGTACCTGCCCCGGCAGAAAAAATGGCAAATTCAGGTTTTGCATCAACGGCATCCTGTACACTTACTACCTTCACAGCCTTACCCCTGAACATGATCTCTTTACCAACCGACTTCTCAGATGCTGCAGGTATAAGCTGTGTTACAGGGAAATTCCTCTCCTCGAGTACTTTGATCATTGTCTGGCCAACCATTCCGGTGGCACCCACGACTGCTGTTTTCATGATAGTAATTTGTTTGGATTTAATAGTTTTATTAAATTTACTTAATTGTTAAGAGCGTCAAAATTAGCTTTTTTTTCTATTCGTCCCGCTGCATGAAAAAAGTTATTTTGCTGTTGATGCTGTTGCCATATATGGCAGCAGGTCAGGTATCTGATAATTTCGAAAACGGATTGTCAGATAAATGGGTACAGGCTATACCGGCAAGATGGTCAGCCGATTCTGCCGGAGCCATCTCCGGTAGGTTCTCATTACATCATTCATTTGATAATACAGATGCAGGAACTGACAGGATTGGGATCCCGTTAATAAATCTTCATGCAGATGAAGGGATCACTGCCTGGTCATTTGTTAGTAAGGCATGGATATGATCCTTCTTCCTCAAATAACTGGTCGGTATTCCTGATGTCTGATGTTTCACCTGCTGTTATGTCGGCTGATGGCAATACAAATGGTTTTTCTTTGGGTGTTAATCTGACTGGCTTTGATGATACTTTGAGACTCTGGAGAGTAAAAGGCAACACCCTTTCGGTTGTCGTTAACTGTGCAGTTAACTGGCAAACCGAAATTGGAACTGTTAAACCGGTTAAAATCGTTGTGGAGAGAGATAAAGAAGGGCATTGGAAAATAAAGATCTTACGATTGGATAATAGCCTTATCAGAATGTCCTCAGGTTATGATCCTGAATTATTAAACCTTCCTGGTTTGGGATATATTACCGGTACTCCTCCACACGTGATCGCCTGTTGTGGATCGATGATATAATGATTAATGGTGTGTTCTATGAGGATACATCTCCTCCGGCGGTAACAGGTTACACAGTGTGCGGGAGAAAATCAATTGAGTTTACTCTAAGTGAAGAACCTGACGATAAGTTTACTGCTGCTGATAATTTCTATATGGAAACATTATCGGATAATCCTTTTACTGTTAGCCGGAAAGGGGGCTTGTCATTTAAACTTGAATTTGCTAATGAGTTTAAAAACAAGAACATAAATACCATTACAATCCGGCGAATATGTGATAAAGCAGGTAATTGCCTGAATGACACAGCCATAACTTTTACACCGGTATGGGCTGAAACAGGAGATGTGATAATCTCGGAAATAATGGCAGATCCTTTTCCATCAGTTTCACTTCCTACGAAAGAATATCTGGAAATTACTAACAGGACAGGATATTCAATTAATCTGAAAAACTGGAAACTTTCATCTGAAGATCAGAATATCCTCTTCCCGGAGGTAGTTTTGTTGCCTTTGGAAAGAAGAATTATATGTTTATTACAGGATACGATTTTGTTTTCAAAATATGGGAAGGTCACAGGCTTAAAACAATTTCCATCTCTTACCGATGTAGGAAAAGCAGTTTGGCTCACTGACAGTCTGGGTACTCTGATACATGGTGTTGAATACTCTTCTGACTGGTATGGTGATTTATTAAAATCGGGAGGTGGCTGGTCGCTTGAGATGAAAGATACAAAGTTTCCGTTCTATGATGAAGGGAATTGGATTGCATCATGTTCCAGAAATGGGGGAAGCCCCGGATTGATCAATTCTGTCTCTTCTGACAATCCGGATACTTCATTTTACGGGATCCTGAATGTTTTCCCGGATGACAGCAGTAAAATTATTGTAAGATTTTCAGAACCGGTAATCAATCTTTCGAATGCAATCCGCGATGTTGGGATAGATGATCTTGAAGTTATTGAAATTCTGCCAATTGATCCGTTATTCAGGGAGTTTGCTGCGAGAACCACATCTCCTTTGATCAGGAAGAAGATTTATAATTTTTTGGTTTCGGATAATATCAGAGATTTTGCCTACAACCGGATTCAAACAGGAAATTTTGAATTCGGGATAACAGAACCATCCCACTCTAAGGATATTTTGTTTAACGAGCTTCTCTTTAATCCATTGCCGGGTGATCCTGATTATGTTGAGTTTTATAACAAGTCAGATAAAATAATCGATGCTTCACGGCTTCAGATTGTTTCTGTTAATGAAGATTCTGGAGAGCCTTCTCAACCAATTAATGTTTCCCCAGATAAGCGATGCATTATGCCGGGATCATACTATGCTATAACTACTGACAGAAAAAAAATATATGACAGATACAAATCAGGAGATCCGGATCATCTTTTTGAAATTGCAAATCTTCCTTCAATGCCGGATGCCGTCGGACATCTGATACTCTATAACATGGAGCTGGATAAGATTGATGAGGTCTTTTACAATGACAGCTTGCATAATGCGTTATTGCCAGATAATGAAGGCGTTGCTCTTGCAAAGGATAATCCGCAGAACTTATCTGAAGAAGCCCTTAGCTGGTATTCTGAATCCGAGAGTATGGGGTGGGGTACCCCGGGTGCTTTGAATTTTAATAAAGATCTGGAAGCTCCGATCATCAAGGATTGTGTTGGTTCAGGAAAGAATTCTGTTGAAATAAAACTTAGTGAGGATCCAAAACCTGATTTTCTTTCTGTAATTAATTTTTCATTGAATGATGAAATAAATAAACCGGTTTCAGTTATAAATCGGAATAACTTTTTATTCAGAATTACATTTGCTAAAGAACTCATTAATAAAGAGTTAAATATATTGACAATCACGCAGTTATGTGATAAATCTGAAAATTGCCGGAATGACACTACTATAAAATTTACACCTGTATGGGCTGAAACAGGAGATATAATTCTGACAGAAATAATGGCTGATCCGGCTCCCTCAGTATCACTGCCCTCCGGTGAGTATTTTGAGATAAAAAACAGGAGTTCATTTTCTCTCAATCTTAACAACTGGAGACTTGTTGCAGGAGAACAGATTGTTGCTCTGCCATCTTTCATTATGGCGCCTGGGGAGATACGAATATTAACTTCTGTACAGGATACCTTATTATTTAAGGATTTTGGAATGGTAACAGGGCTCAGGCAATTTCCTTCTCTGACTGATGAGGGCAAGCTGCTCTGTCTTTATGATAGCTCCGGAATGCTGATGCATGGAGTTGAATATTCTGATGACTGGTATGCGAGTGATCTTAAATCGCAGGGAGGCTGGTCACTTGAGATAATAGATGAGGCATTCCCGTTTTTTTATGAGGGTAACTGGAAGTCATCAGTATCAAGGAAAGGGGGAACACCCGGAACTACTAACTCGGTTTCGGCTGCCAACAAAGACAATTATTTTAAAGGGATAGTGAATCTTTTTCCTGGAGACAGCAAGTCTCTTACTATCAGGTTTTCTGAACCTGTAAAAGACTTTACCAAAATTGGCAGTTCTAAGATTGAAGGAGGGCCGGTTATAGAAAGCTATTCAGCATCGGATCCTCTGTTCAGGGAATTTGTTATCAGGCTTTCAGCAGATATGGAGATAGAAAACCTTTACAAGCTGGAACTGCCTGAAACTATGACTGATTTTGCGGGTAACTCTGCAACAGACTCTGAATTTACTTTCGGACTTGCGGAACCACCGTCAGTAGGCGATGTCTCTTTTAACGAACTTCTCTTTAATCCTTTTCCTGGAGATCCTGATTATATTGAATTTTTCAATTGTTCGGAAAAGGTCATTGATGCGTCAATGCTTATGCTTGCAGGCGTAAATCCTCTCACCTCTGACACAAGTGAGCTTGTTCAATTGTCGATGACAAGACGATGTATTCTGCCAGGTACTTATTACACAATTACCACTGACCGGGAGAGATTGATTGACCGGTATTCTTCATCATCTTCCGACAGGATATTTGAAGTACCATCTTTGCCGTCAATGCCTGATGATGATGGAAATATTCTTCTCCTGAACAATGAGCTGGACCTGATTGATAAGATGTCATACAATGAAGCGATGCATTATTCCATCCTTTCAGGCTTTGAAGGCATATCTCTTGAAAAAACAATAAAATGCAATCCGTCAGACCAGGCTGTAAACTGGCATTCGGCAACCGAAATTTCCGGCTGGGGTACCCCGGGAGGTCCTAATTCTGTCATTTCTGAAACATCTGGTGAAGATGAATTTCTTGTTTTTTCATCGACAAAGATCACTCCTGATAATGATGGTTATGAGGATCTTCTGACAATCATTATAAAACCCGGAGGAAGCGGTAATGTTTTATCTGTTTCAATATTTGATGAAACCGGGGGACTAATCAGGAAAGTAGCTTCAAATCTGCTTGCAGGAAGTGAGGTATCAATGGTATGGGATGGAACTGCAGATGATGGGACACCCGTCAGATCGGGGATTTATATAATCCTCATTAATCTATTTGATGACAAAGGTAGAACAGTGAGATTGAAGAAAGTTTGTACAGTATTAAGATGACTCCCAATCCGCCATGGAGGCTCAAAACATCAGCTATTTAAAAGTCCCCCTTGGGGGATTTAGGGGTAAAAAATTATAATGAATTTATCAGTTCAGTCATAATTATTGTCATATTCGATTCTGTCTTTTCAGCTTCATGCTGGACAGATTCGTGAGTCGTGTATGCTATCTTTCCTTCCACTCCGAGATCGGTTATTACACTTACTGCAAAGCAAGGTAGTCCCATATGACGGGCAACAATTACCTCAGGAGTTGTCGACATTCCAACAGCATCTGCCCCTATTATCCTGAAATATTTGTACTCTGCAGGAGTTTCAAATGTAGGGCCGCTGGTGGCCAGGTAAACTCCCTTCCTGATTCTCATATGGTGCTCAGCTGCAATAAGAAGGGCTTTCTTTATCAGATACCTGTCATATGCTTCACCCATGTCGGGAAATCTTACGCCAATTCTTTCGTCATTCTGACCGACCAAAGGATTTGGCAGAAGGTTGATATGGTCAGTAATAACCATAATATCGCCTATCTGGAAATCAGGATTTACACCTCCCGCAGCATTTGATAGGAAGAGGCATTTTATTCCAAGATATTTCAGAACCCTTACTGCAAATGAAACCTGTTCCGGGCCATAACCTTCGTAGTAATGAAAACGTCCCTTCATGACGACTATTTTTCTGCCGCCGAATTCACCGAATATAAGCTTGCCTTCATGACCTTCCACGGTAGACACGGGGAAATTGGGAATATTCCTGTAGTCAATTTCTTTCCTGTTAACCATTTTTGCTGTGAGTCCGCCAAGGCCGGTTCCAAGTATTATACCGGCAACGGGATCAATAAATCCCTCAGATCTCAGAAATTCTGTTGTTTCGCTTATTTTTTCTAACATATTCAATGATCAGATTATCAAACTCATTACTGTCATCATTCAAAAAATAAATTCCGACAGGTATATAAAACATTGCCGACTTAATTGGCTCTGCAATATTACTAAATTCCTTCAACCTGACAGAATCTTTCTCAGTAGTGATCACATACTTTACAGGTGATTGAAGTCTGTTGAAAGCCTCATAAATTGATTGCAGGTCTTTTTCCCTGAAGTTGTAATGATCAGGATAGTGAAGGTGGATCACCTCTCCTGCTGTTGAATCGATCAGATCTTTAAGCGGTAATGGATTAGCAATACCTGTAACAAGGACAATACCAGCTCCGTAAAGTTTAGTTAGGTCAGGATTTGTATTTGAGGGTTCAGTTTTAGGGAAAAGGGGGGCAGGAGTGTTATACTTAATGGAGGTGAAGTACAGATTCTGATAAGGAGCCTTATTTATTTCTTTAACAACTAGTCTGCGATTAATTGGGCTTATGTCAGCCGGAGTTTTTGTAACCAGAATAATATCTGCCCTTCTTATATTTGAAATGCTCTCTCTCAGGTTGCCGTATGGTAGCATGTGATCCCTGATAATAAGTCGTTCGAAATCGGATAAAAGGATTGAAAATCCGGGAGTAATTCGCCTGTGCTGAAATCCATCGTCAAGTATTATTACTTCAGTTTCAGGTTGTATCTCAAGGATTTTTCGGACTCCGTTAACCCTGTTCCTGTCGACAACTACCAGTACATCGGGAAATTTGCGGGATATCTGTAACGGTTCATCACCTGTATCTGATACAAGTGAATCAGGCGTAACTATTCTGAACCCGACTGATTTTCTTTTATACCCTCTGCTCAGAACGGCTACTCTGAACTGTTTTCTGAGAAGGTCCGAAAGATATTCGGTATGCGGAGTTTTGCCTGTTCCTCCGACTGTAATATTTCCAACGCAGATTACAGGAATGCTGAATTCAACAGCAGGCAGGATCCCTGTATTGTACAGGAAATTCCTTAAACTGGTTATCAGTCCGTATATAACCGAAACCGGATAAAGAAGTATCCTGCTGTTTCCCATAATTTAACGGATATCAATAAAATATGGAAGTCTTGCCTGTATCCCTGAAAGTTCTTTAAGTTCTATTAACCTCTTGTAGTATACCATTGCTTCTCCCAGTTCCTTTTTGAGAATACTCATCCTGACATCCCCGCTAAGCTGTGTCAGTAAGCGTGTGTAGGGATCTTCCAGTTCAGGTAATTCTTTTACTTTGTATTTATCTATGGATGCAAGTTCGGCAGCTCCCTTTATGGCATCCTTTAGTCCTCCGATTTCATCAACGAGACCGATTTTCATTGCTCCGGAGCCGCTCCATACTCTTCCCTGGCCTATATTATCAACTTCTGTATAAGTCATTTCTCTTCCGCTAGCCACTTTATCAACAAATTCACTGTAGATCTTTTCAATACTTAACTGCATTACCTCTTTTTCATAGGTGTTCATAGGCCTGAATACCGATGGAAAATCGGAATTCATGTTGGTGTTAACAGTTTCAGTATTTAGTCCGAGCTTCTTTTCCATAAGCTTACCAGCATTTGGAAGGAGTCCGAATACACCTATAGATCCTGAAATGGTTACCGGGCTTGCATATATTTTTGTAGCTGGGCATGAGATATAATAACCTCCTGATGCTGCATAATTACCCATTGAAATTACAACAGGTTTAGTCTTTTTTGCAAGGGTAATTTCCCTCCATATTTCATCTGATGCAATTGCATTTCCTCCGGGTGAGTTAACTCTCAGCACAATTGCTTTTACTGCTGTGTCCAGCCTCTCTTTTCTTATAACTTCTGCGTAATGCCTGCCTCCGATATTTGTCTCATTTCCCTTATCCATTACTATATTCCCTTCAGCATATATTACAGAGATCCTGTTTTTTGTTGAAAAGACAGTGGCGGGATCATGAACCTTTCCATACTTTGTCATAGATACAAGTTTGAGGTCCTTGTCTTTTTCAACGCCAGCAAGTGTTTTAAGAGTATCGATCATCTGATCCCTGAACAAGAGGCCATCTACCAGATTATTGTCCCATGCACTGGCAGCTATATTACCGGCAAGATTATCGGCAAGAGTTGAGAGTTTTTCAACCGGAATACCCCTAGCTTCGGAAATTGTCTCAATAACATGCTTCCAGATTGAACCCGTATAATCTTTGATCTGTTCTTTGTTTTCCTCACTGAGTTTGTCGAGGATAAAAGGTTCGACTGCCCCTTTAAATTTTCCATGGCGAGTAACCTGAACCTCAATTCCCAGTTTTTCTAGGGCATTCTTGAAGAAGATGACCTCGCTGGAAAGGCCTTTGAATTCAACCATTGCATCAGGGTTGACATAGATTTTGTCTGCAGCTGTTGAGAGGTAATAGCACTGTTGTGTCAGCAGGTAGTCCGTGTAAGATATAACGAATTTTCCTGAATCCCTGAATTCCAGTAATGCTTCACGTATTTCACCGGTTGTGGCCCAACCTGAAGGGATCAGGCCATTTTCAATCAGAATGCCTTTTATTTTACTATCTGCTGAGGCTTTGCGTATGTTACGGAGAATTTCATTCAGTCCGGGCGTCGGATTAAATGACATATCAGTGAAATCGAGACCTGCTAATGGATTTTCAGTACCCCTGTCGGGGATCATAATCCCGGCATTAAGTACCAGGACTGAGTTTTCACTTACTGTAACTGGTTTGTCACCTGATGCAACAATGGCACTCAGGGCTGCTATCAGTATTATGAAAAAGATAATTGAAGCAAGAATAATGCCTGTGATAGTAGCAAGCGTATACTTAAAAAAATCTTTCATGTATTGCAGGTTTATTTATTGGTTTTAAATATATAAAAAAGTGAATGATTCTGTAAAGGTACATATGTATTTAATACTTTTGAAAAATGGAAGTACAGAATGTTAATAAAGCCTTCCTGGGCATTGGTTCCAATCTTGGAAACAGGAGAGAAAACCTAATGGTTGCAATTAGAAGGATTGAGGAGGTGACAGGCAATGCAGTATCTTTATCGTCTGTATATGAAACTGAACCCTGGGGATTTTCATCAGAAACAAGTTTTTTAAATATGGTGGCCGGGATTGAAACATCACTTTCTCCGGGGGCTTTGTTATCGGCAATACTGGAAATTGAAATTTCGATGGGCAGGATACGTGGTAATAGACAATATTCATCACGTATAATAGATATAGATATTCTTATTTTCGGTGATCTGGTAATTGATGAAAATCATCTTCATATTCCTCATTCTCATCTTCATGAGCGGAGGTTTGTGCTTGTACCTCTTTGCGAAATAGCCCCAGGCTTCATTCATCCTGTTCTTAATAAAACGATTTCTTCACTGCTTGAATCCTGCTCAGATCATTCCTCTGTATTAAAGCTCTGACTTTCTCAGACTGCAAGACTGCAGGACCGTAAGACAGCACGACAATTATATTAGACCATTATCAGCAAAACTGTAGTAGTCTTTATCTGAAATTATCAGATGGTCAAGCAGCTGGATATCCATAAGATTACCAGCTTCTTTAATCTTTTGTGTAATCTTAGAGTCTGACTCGCTGGGATTCAGGTTTCCTGATGGGTGATTATGGCAGACAATTATTCCGGAAGCCAGATATTCAATAGCATTTTTTCATAACAATCCTGACATCTGTTACAGTGCCGCTTATTCCGCCCTGACTTAACTTCATCCTGTTGATCACGCGGTTTGACCTGTTGAGAAAGAGTATCCAGAACTCTTCATGGAGGAGATCAGCCAGCAATGGCTGGAAAATATCTGCAACGTCTTTGGAACATTTGATTTGTGGTACTTCGGGTCCCTCTGCCAGTTTCCTGCGCCTCCCCAGTTCAAGTGCGGCTGCAATTGTAACTGCCCGTGCAGTGCCAATACCATGAAGTTTTTTCAGGTCACTGATTGATAGTTTTCCCAGGCTGTTCAGGTTATTGTTAACAAGGCCCAGCAATTCTCGGCCCAAATCCACTGCTGATTTATCTTTAGTCCCGGAACTTATAAGTATACCAAGCAGTTCAGCATCGCTAAGGCTCGATGTGCCTTTCTGGATAAGTTTTTCCCTGGGTCTGTCCTCGACAGCCCATTCGGTAATTTTAATAGACATGTAGCACGAATTTTCGAAATGCAGTTTAAATATAATAAAAAAGGCTGTCCTCCAAATGCAGGACAGCCTTCTTATTATAATTTATTCTGTTTACGATAATCCGTTAACGTGCTTTACAAGAGATGATTTAAGGTTCGAAGCCTTTTTCTTGTGAATGATATTCTTCTTGGCAAGTTTGTCAAGCATAGATGTAAGTTTTGGAAGCTGAGCTGAGGCCTCTTCCTTATTAGTTGTGGTGCGAAGGGTCTTAAGTGCATTACGCGTGGTTTTAGCGTAATACTTATTGTTATCCTTTCTTACTTCAGTCTGCCTGATCCTTTTTTCCGATGACTTATGGTTTGCCATGCTTCTTATATTATTTTTCTTCAGTATAAAAATTTGTAGTCCATAGGGGAATCGAACCCCTGTTACCAGGATGAAAACCTGACGTCCTAACCACTAGACGAATGGACCATCAAAGAACTTTAAAATGCGGATGCAAAGAAACGATGTTTTTTTAAATCCGCCAAATATTTCTATAAAAATGTATTCCTGATACAGTTTTTTTTAATCCAGAAGCTCTGTAATATCATGACCATTAAAGTCCCCCGAGCTCATGAAAAGGAAAACAGGAGCAGTTAACCCTGTATTTCTGATGGTTTCAAAAAGTTCCTTTGAGTCATTGAAAACCCTAAGGTTTGAATCCCCGAAAGCAGCCCTTACATCCTCTTTTGAAACGGGTTTAAGTTTCTTGATTTCAATTGAATGAGGATTAAAGTAAATAAATGAAGCCGTTGAACCTGACATAGTTCCTTCATAATGAGGCAGAAAATCAATATTCAGACTTGAATATGTGTGCAGTTCAAGGCAGGCAAGTATATTCCTGCCAGGGTATCTTGATATAATCGCCTCAACTGTTGCCTTTACCTTGGAGGGAGAGTGTGCAAAATCAAGGTAAATAATCCCTTTTTCATTCTCCCTGACTTTCTGGAGTCTCCTGGATGTTCCTTCAAAATCTGAAATTGCTCTGTAAAAATCATCCTCATCCACACCTGCAGCAATACAAGCCTCCTTTGCTGCAGAGAGGTTTTGCATATTGTGCTCGCCAAAAACTTTCATCGGTACCATCCGGTTATGGGTTGCTGCAAAAAATCCAGTTTTGTTCTGAAAATATCCATGGACACTGTATGGTATTTTCCTGATATTTTTTCCTGACTCCGCAGCTATTCTTTTCACTTCTGGATCGCCTTCGAAATAAATAAGTAAACCTCCTTCGGTTATTTTGTCAATAAAAATTCTGTATTGTTCCACATAGTTTTCGAATGTTGGAAATACATTCATATGATCCCATGATATTCCGTTAAGTATAGCAATATCCGGCATATAAAGATGGAACTTTGGTCTCCGGTCAATTGGTGATGTCAGATATTCATCCCCTTCAAAAACAGCGATTTCCGAATCATCCGACAAGCCAACCATTGTTTCAAATCCATCAATCTGTGAACCTGCCATATAGTCAAATCTGATGCCCAGAGTCCTGAATACGTGCATGATCATTGCAGTGGTTGTTGTTTTTCCATGACTTCCGGCAACAACAATTCTCTTTTTGTTTTTTGTCTGTTCATAAAGGTATTCAGGGAAAGATTTTATTTCCAACCCTATCTCTTTTGCCTTTAAAAGTTCGGGATTATCAGCCCTGGCATGCATGCCCAGGATTATTGTATCAATGTCTGCGGTTATCATTTCAGGAAACCATCCTGACTTTTCCGGAAGCAGACCATATTTAAGCAACCGCGACCTTGAAGGTTCATAAATTTCATCGTCAGAACCTGTCACCCTGTATCCTTTTTTGTGAAGTGCAATTGCGAGATTATGCATCACTGCACCACCTACTGCAATAAAGTGAACTCTCATATTATACATCACAGATGAGGACAGACTTTCTAAGCGATTCAAGTTTATCTTTCATTGTCGGAACAAATTCATGACCCACAAATCCTTTATAGCCGGATTTAATGAGAGCACTCATAATTGCAGGGTAATAAAGCTCCTGCGTTTCATCAAGTTCATGCCTTCCCGGTACTCCTCCGGTATGAATATGTCCGATATACTGGTTGTATTTAGTTATGTTTTCAATAATGTTGCCTTCCATTATCTGCATATGATATATATCGTAAAGTAATTTGAATCGTTCCGAGCCTACCATTTCACATAAGGCAGCACCCCAGCTGGTTCTGTCGCACTGATAGTCTTCATGCTGATATGAGTTTAGAAGTTCTATAATGATTGTAACGCCATGCTTTTCAGCCAGTGGCATGATCTGCCTGATCCCTTTTGCACAGATCAGCAGCCCTTCATTGTCATCCTGCCCCTCCCTGTTGCCTGAGAAACAAATCAGATTTGGAACTCCTGCTGCGGCAGCTTTTGGGATCATTTTGGTAAAGTCAGAAATAAGCTGCTCATGGTTGGCTGTACGATTGAATCCTTTCGGTATCCCAAGCTCAGTTGCATAACCCACAGCACATTTAAGACCAGCTTTCTGAACCACAGGCCAGTCTTTTTCGCCCAGGAGTTCAATTGATTCAAGACCCATTTCTTTGCATGATTTGGCAAACTGATCAAGCGGAATATCTCCATAACACCACTGGCTTACAGAGTGGTGTATATTCCCTTTCAAAGGGCTGTTTCCCTCGCTATTACCTGAAAAGGCCATGTTTAGCGGAGTGACTGCTGTAACTAAAGCTGCACCTGCCATACTTTCTATCATTTTTCTTCGTTTCATATTTCTTTTTCTGAAAATCATCCTAAAAATACTACTTAATTTTTGTATTTCTGTACAACAGTTTTCATCTTGTGTAAAGTCCTATATTTGTAAAGAGGAACCGAATCACGTACTGCTGATGAAATTGCCCTCATTACATCAATACCAGAGCGGTCATTCAGTTGAGCTGCTTCGAAGTGGCAAACCATATTTTGCTGCATGCGTAGAGGCTATTGACATTGCCCGGCAGTTTATTCACTTCCAGACATATATTGTTGATAATGATGAGACCGGCCGGAAAATACTGGATGCTCTGGTAAGAGCTTCAATAAGAGGTGTCAGGGTTTATTTCCTTATTGATGCCTATGGCGGTAAGTCCTTCCCGTATCATCTTGAACAGGAGGCTGAAAGGGCAGGCATAATATTCCGGAGGTTTTCTCCCGGTTTGATGTCGGAGGGCTTTCAGTTTAGTCTTAGGTTACACCACAAGGTTCTTCTGGTAGATGGTGAACTGGCAATAATAGGGGGGATGAATATTGCCAATCGTTATCAGGGAAGTCACAGTAAGAAAGAGTGGCTTGATTTTGCTGTTTCTATAAGAGGACCTGAGTGTGTTCATGTGCTGTTTATCCTTAAAAAACTGTGGAACAAGAAATTTATGACCAGATGGGAAAGATCACGTGAAACAATTCATAATCCTGTTGTTCATGAGGATAATGTAAGGGTAAAAGTTGTGCAGAATAACTGGTACAGGAATAAAATAGAAATTTTGAAAAGTTACAGGTCAGCCCTGAAGCATTCAAGGGAAAGTATGATTATGATGGCGAGCTATTTTCTTCCGGGCAGGAACGAGAGAAAGCTACTCAGGAATGCGAGCCGCAGGGGAGTGGATATTACAATTGTATTATCAGCGGAATCAGATGCTCCTGTATTTAAGCGAGCCACCAACTTCCTTTACAGGTTTATTCTTCGGAATAATATAAAAATCTTTGAATACCTTCCGTCAAATCTGCATGCAAAAGTGGCAGTAGTGGATGGTAAGTGGAGCACAATAGGAAGCTATAACCTGAATCACCTCAGCGATTACGGAAGTATAGAGATGAATGTTAATATCCTGGATGAGAAGTTCACAAGCGAATTTGAAAAGCTTCTTAAAATGGTTATAAAGAAGGATTGCCGCCAGGTAACCTTCGAAAACTATATCCACAGGAAGAGATGGCCCAGCAGACTCATTGACTGGACTTCATACCAGCTGATAAGGTTCATGCTTAGGATTATGTTCATTCTGACCTCAAAGGGCCCGAAAAAGCATTCTGTTTAGAACTGGTGAAAATCCATTGTAACAAATTCCAGTACTTTGGGCAGTGCCGCACGCCAGTAAACCCAGTTGTGAACACCATCGCGGACCCTGTATTCATGGGCAATTCCTTTTTTACGCATTGCAATATGCACCAGGGCATTTCCTTCATAAAGAAAATCATCATCACCGCAATCGATATACCATCTGACCTTTTTCTTCTGGTCTTCAGGCTTGGTTGATTTTATAACATCATCAGGTATGCTTTCAATTAGATTGAGCACACTGTACTGTTTAAAATAAGCTTCCTTTTGTGCATCTGAAATAGTTTCTGCAGTCTGCATAAGCCTGTCAACCTTAAGTTCATCTATGGTTTTTGGTCCTGTTGCAGCACTTAGCGGACATGCTGAAGCAAACAGTTCAGGATGGTGAAGTGCAAATACGAAGGTACCATATCCTCCCATCGAAAGACCTGCAACTGCACGGTAATGCTTATCAGCTTTTATGCGGTAAGTTTTTTCAATGTATGGCATGAATTCCTGGAAAAAGAAATCCTCATAAAGCCAATCACCCTTTGGACTGTTAAAATATCCGCGCCTGCCTGTATTACCATCAGGCATAACAATGATCATAGGTGTTGCAGTCCCTTCATTTATGGCTTTATCGGCAATATTCAAAACCTCACCGAATTGTACCCAACCTGTCTGATCATCGCCTGCTCCGTGAAGCAGATAGAGAACAGGATAGCTTCGGTTTGACGTCTCATAATCGGGAGGTAAATAAATAGCATATTTACGATCCATTTTCAGGATCTTGCTAGGCATTGAAAGGTCATCTGAAACCTTGCCCGTCTGAGCTGCAAGAAGAGAAGTGCTAATAACAGAAAACAGAACTATAAGAACTTTTTTCATGATTTGAGGTTTTATTAATGATACCTGATAACGATTTTAAAGGTATTAAAATTCTTAATATTGTGTAATAATAATTATCTGATGAAGATCCATCTGTTCAATATCGCAAATTTCAAAGCAGACGGGGGTGCAATGTTTGGAGTTATTCCCAAGGCACTATGGTCGAGAGTTTATCCTGCCGATGAGATGAACCTTGTCACAATCAGTCTTCGTTCCATCATTGTTGAAACAGCAGGTCATGTCATACTGGTTGATACCGGATGGGGAGACAAACAGGATGAGAAATTCTTCAGACATTCTTTTATACATGGAGGGGAAGGACTTATCGGGGGTCTTGCTGCCCGGGGTTATAAACCTGAGGACATAACTGATGTATTTCTTACGCATTTGCATGCTGACCACTGCGGAGGCAGTGTTAAAAAGAGAAGTGGCGGCAATGGATTTCAGCTTACTTTTCCCGGGGCATTGTACCATGTCAGCAGGGTTCAGCTTGATTGGGCATTAAAGAACAATATCAGGGAAGAAGATGCTTATCCTATTGAAAACATTCTGCCTTTAAAGGATAGCGGGAAACTCAATCAGATTGATGCTGAAGGAGAATTATTCCCGGGATTTTCAGTAAGAATTTGCCATGGACATACACCGGGACTGATGATACCTGTTATTAGGTATAATGATCAAACCATTGTTTTTACCGGTGATCTTATACCGACAAGTGCACACATCCCTTTGATCTGGAATATGAGTTACGATATTGAGTCACTGAAGACGATCAGTGAAAAGGAAAAAATTCTTAAGGAGGCAGTGGAGAATAACCATATCCTTGTTTTTCAGCATGATGAAAAAATTGAATGCTGTAAACTCAGAATGACTGAGAAGGGTATCAGGCCGGGAGAAAAGATCCTCTTCAGCAATATCTGAAAATTATTTATGTCATTGCCGTTTATGAATTTCTTCATTGTTTCTTTAATCTGATTTGTGTATTTTTGATAAAGCACCTCCATAAAGTTCTTTCACTACTAACAAAATTCTCAAACCATGCCTGAATTCAGATATGAGAAACCTTTTCAGCTGGAAAAGGATACCACAAAGTAACGTCTACTTACGAAAGAGTGTGTGACAGCAACCGAATTTAACGGAAAAAAGATTCTCAAAGTTGATCCGAAGGGGCTTGAACTACTCGCAAGGGAAGCTGTTTCCGATATCTCATTTTTTCTGAGGACCTCTCATCTCGAGAAACTTGCCTCAATCCTTAAGGATCCGGAGGCAACTGATAATGACAGGTTTGTTGCATATGTTATGCTCAGGAATACTGTTATCTCCTCAAAGGAAGACCTCCCCTGGTGCCAGGATACCGGAACTGCAATAGTGATGGCAAAGAAGGGAGAACAGGTTTGGACCGGGGTCAATGATGCGGAATACCTTTCCAGGGGTATTTATGAAACTTATAAAAATAAAAATCTGAGATATTCCCAGATAGTTCCTCTTACAATGTTCGATGAGAAGAACACAGGATCGAACCTTCCAGCCCAGATAGACATTTATTCAAAAGAGGGAGATTCATATGATTTTCTTTTTATTACAAAAGGAGGGGGATCTGCCAATAAAACATTCCTGTACCAGCAGACCAAATCACTTCTGAACGAAGAGTCCCTTGTTAAATTTGTTAAGGAGAAGATCAGGGATTTAGGAACATCTGCATGTCCTCCTTATCATCTGGCTCTGGTCATCGGAGGAACTTCAGCGGAGGCCACTCTTAAGACAGTGAAGGAAGCTTCGGCCGGTTACCTCGATCATCTTCCAGTAAATGGAAATGAGGGGGGGCGTGCTTTCCGCGATTTGGATTGGGAAAAGAAGATAGAGAAAATATGTCACGAGTATGGAGTTGGCGCCCAGTTTGGTGGGAAATATTTTGTTCATGATGTAAGGGTAATAAGGCTCCCAAGGCATGCGGCTTCATGTCCCGTTGGAATTGGAGTAAGCTGCAGCGCCGACAGGAACATAAAAGCAAAAATAACTTCTGACGGGATCTTCCTGGAAGAACTGGAACGTCATCCCGAAAGATTTATGCCTGAAAAAGCACCGGAACTTGAAAAGCCTGTTGAGATCAATCTTGACCGTCCTATGAAAGAGGTGCTTTCAGAACTAACAAAATATCCGGTCAAGACCAGGTTAAGTCTTACCGGAACTCTGATTGTTGCCAGGGATATTGCTCATGCCCGCATCAAGAAACTTGTTGATGATGGGAAACCTATACCTGAATATTTTAAAAATCATCCGGTTTATTATGCAGGACCAGCCAAGACACCTGCAGGTATGCCCTCCGGAAGTTTCGGTCCTACAACTGCAGGAAGAATGGATACATATGTTGATCTGTTTCAAAGCATGGGCGGATCTCTTATCATGCTTGCCAAGGGAAATCGAAGCAGACAGGTTATTGATGCCTGCAAAAAATACGGCGGTTTCTACCTGGGGTCAATCGGAGGGCCGGCTGCGATTCTTGCTGCCGAGAATATAAAGTCAGTCGAGATGGTTGATTTTGAAGATCTTGGAATGGAAGCTGTCAGGAAAATACGGGTTGAGAATATGCCTGCTTTTATTATTACTGATGACAAGGGGAACGATTTCTTTGACAATTACAATAAATAGCCGAATCCCAGACCGGGAAACCGGCAACTTAATTTTCCCAGAGTCTTTTAATATAACGGGCGCTATCGTAAAAGTTCACGCCCTGGATAAATGTATTGCCTGATATCCCACCAATAAAACCGAGGTAGAGGCAATCTTTTGTATAGACTGTACCTCCCAGATCGGCACCACAATATCCTTCATAAAAAAGGTAGACATCTTTATCATTAAATTTGTACAGAGCCACATATGCCCCATTATCGCATATGACATTGGCAACAAACTCGTCAATCTTATCTTCAATGCATCCCGGAGCATCATATTTGCTTTTCTCACACCCTGAAGCAAGCAATGAATACAGAGTCAATATTATAAAGAGTTGTTTCATAGCATAGCAGAAGCTTTTATGAATAAACAAAAATCATGCCCGGATGTTTGAAAACAATAAAATTTCAATATTGCAAAAACAACCTCTAAAGTTTTTCTAAAATAAAGATATCATGCCTGTCGAGATTTAACCAGTATTTTATGGAATTTTTCCTCACAAGCTCCCAATAAATATCACTGTCGAGGCCATATACAAAATTTATCTCCTTAAGTTCTTTGCTGATCATTAAAGCAATTTCAGGCTTAAGGGTGAGCCTGATTTTTTGATTAATATAAGTGAATTCGGCAGATGGTACAGGAGATTCATTTAGGACCGTCAGTAAACCATGACCGGGTGTTGCACCGGTACTTACCTGGAGCCCGTCATTCATACAGCTGAGGGGAGGGTTGGACCCGGCAGAGGAAGTAACACTGAATTCATCGACCCCGGTATTGAAATACTCCCTTGCCCTTATGCCCATTTTGACTCCGACAATTGCAAAAACTCCAAGATGCCGGTGAAGTTCATTGGCAATAACTCCGGAAACCCATTCATCCTTGCCATATTTAGTAATTATATCAGACACAGATGATTCAATATCATCAAAATAGAAAGAGGGAGTAACCGGAAGCTCTCTTATAACCTGGTTTCTTTCTACTGTCTCACCTTTTAATATTTTAATTGTTTTCTCTTTTATCTGATCGATATCGCGGGGCGATGCTTCAATTCCATTCTTTGCAGTATCGGCAGAGAATAATTCAGGATAGTGAAGATATAAGGGTATGGCATCATCTGCAAGTGTCGATGAGTATTTGTGCTGTCTGCCTGCTTCTGATACAAGGAAGTCCGATATCCTGCCGGAATATGAATTTTGGATCTCAGAAATCTTCTTAGTCAGTTCAGAGTCATAGAACTGAGCATCAGGACTGCCTCTGACAATTGTAAGAGGAATACCGCTGCCCACAACGCTTGAGGCCGCTTTTGAATCAATATTGTAGTTGAAACCACGCTTGTCATTTAGTCCTTCGGCGCTCCATATTATCTGTTTGACAATATTTTTAAACTGAGGGATTTGTGTAATTGCAGAGGCTGCAGTTGACAGCCCTCCAAGGCATACCATTGTAACTTTATTCTTCTCAACTTCAAAAATTTCACTAAGCATGGAAATACTTTCAGGTGCCTCAATAAGGATGACAGATCCCTCATTTCCCCATTTTACCAAGAGAGCCTGGGCGAAATCAGGTGATTTAAAACTGCAGGATTTGTTGATGCCAGCAGGCAAACCTTCGTGGTAAAAGCTGTTAAGCAGACTCTTAACCTTTATATATGCGGCATTTGTATTCAGGGCTCCGGGAGATATGCTTATCGCCAGAACCCTCACATCCGGTGAGGCCAGAAGCATCGTAATAGCTTTTATGTCATCAATGCCTGCATCAGTATCAATGATAATATAATGCCTTGGTTTCCATGGATGAGCAAACCCGTTAATTGTAAAAAGTATTATCAGCAGAAGTAAAAAAGTCCTTTTCATCATGATAAAATTGGACCATAAAATTACTATTATTACAATAACAATCAGAAACAGATTAAGACGGATTTTATTGTGAAATATTTCACACCCCGTAGCGTGTGAAATATTATTATATATCTTAAGCCCTTAAAATTTTAAAAGATGAAGAAGGTTCTCCTGTGGTTTGTTCCCGGTATGATTGTGGGTGTATTACTGATACTTGGAGGGGGAAAGGCAATTGATGCAACCTCGTCGAATGAGTTTTGCATGTCGTGCCATATTCACCCCCAGGCTGATGCCGCCTGGAAGAAATCGGTCCATTATGATACAAAATCCGGATCAAGAATTGCATGTGTTGATTGCCATTTGCCGCCTAAAGGAGAAAACTACCTGTACCATAAAGCCACAACAGGATTAAGGGATCTCTGGAGCTACTGGACAAAAGACTCATTATCATTTAACTGGGAAGAGCGTGGCAGGCTCGAAGTAGCAAGGGGGCATGTATTTGAGACCAGCTGCAAAAAATGCCATGTTAACCTTTTTCCTGCAAAGCTTACAAAGGAGGGAGAGAATGCTCATCTTTACTATACACAGACCAAAAAGACAGATGAGCTTCATTGTATAAACTGCCATCTGAATGCAGGCCATTTCATTGCAGGATATACACATGGCAGCAATGCCACATTTGGATCTGCATCTGCTGCTCCGAAGGAGATCTTTAAAGAACCGACACATGTAACAGAATTAAAAAATTATACAGAAAAGATCCCGAATTCATCAATCGCGTTCAATATGGTTGCAATTCCCGGAGGGAAGTTTAAGATGGGTAGCAATGCTGATGAGCCATTCAGAAAGCCTGACGAAGGTCCGGTAAGGGAGGTAGAGCTTTCTCCTTTCTTTATGGCAGAGATAGAAGTTACATGGGATGAATATCTTGCATTTTATGTTCAGACAGCAGCGGAGGGTCGTTCAACTGACACTGAAGGGACACGTAAGAAACAGGAAAGCAAAACAGATGCCATTTCAGGTGCAACTCCTCCATACGGTCAGCCCGACCAGGGATGGGGAATGGGACAGAGGCCTGCTATTTCATTTTCATATCATGCTGCTGAAACATATTGCAGGTGGCTTAGCCAGGTAACTGGAAAGACATATCGCCTGCCTACCGAAGCTGAATGGGAGTATGCATGCCGTGCAGGCAGTGAGGGTCCTTACTTTTTCCCCGGTGATCCTGACAAGTTTCATAAAACCGGTATCAGGGCAAAGCTTTCTAAAAACGATACAGCTGTAATAAATACTTATGTTGTTTACAAAGGAAACAGTATGTCGAAGACCCAATTAGCTGATAGAGTTAAACCAAATGCTTTCGGTCTGAAGAATATGCTTGGCAATGTTGCTGAGTTCTGTTCCGACTGGTACAGGGAAGATACGTATTCTCTTTATCCACAGGGTGTTGTTAAGGATCCAAAAGGTCCGGAGAGCGGTGAAGAAAGAGTTGTCAGAGGAGGATCATTCCAGAGTACTGCTGATCTTCTGAGGTCAGCCAAACGCGACTATACAAGGACCGCAGCATGGCTTAAGACGGATCCCCAGATGCCAAAGAGCATATGGTGGTACTCCGACTGTTTTAATGTTGGATTCAGGGTTGTCTGTGAGTTTGATAAGAATACGGGCAATGTTGCAGGCAGTAATTAGCTGTTTTAATAGTTAAAAATATTAAAGCTACTGGCTAATATTTCATTTATTATATATATTTACAGAGGACATCCAAATCACAGGCAATTATTTATTTTCATAAAACTAACCTTATCATCATGAAAAATTCCAGCATTTCAAGACGTAATTTTCTTGGTAAAGCAGCAACTGTAGGTGTAGCAGGCGTGGTGGTTCCTTCGATCATCGCCGGCTGTTCACGCGAAACAAAAAAGACCGTTGCTATGCCAACGATGCTTGACCAGGCTCCTGACGGACCTGTTCTTAAAGCAGGTGTTATTGGCTGCGGAGGCCGTGGTACAGGAGCTGCAATAAATTTTTTAAGTGCAGGGCCTAACCTTCAGATTACTGCCCTGGGCGATACATTCCAGGACAGAGTTGACGCTTGCAGGGAAGCAATTAAGAAACAGAAGGGACAGGATGTTCCAGTTGAGAATTGTTTTGCAGGCTTTGATGCTTATCAGAAAGTAATTGATTCAGGAGTGGATATTGTTATTCTCGCAACTCCTCCATATTTCCGTCCCGAACACCTCGCAGCATGTGTTCAGGCTAAGAAACATATTTTTTCAGAGAAACCTGTATGCGTAGATCCCGTAGGTGCAAGGTCAGTTATGGCTACAGCACAGAAAGCCAAGGGACTTGAGCTTAGTATTGCAACAGGTACACAGAGAAGACACCAGCGCGACTATGTTGCTACATGGCAACAGGTGGCACAGGGACTGATGGGCGATGTTGTTGGCGGTAATGTTTACTGGAACGGTGGCAAATTGTGGCACCGCGATCCGAATGCAAGCTGGAGCGAAATGGAATATATGATCCGCAACTGGGTTAACTGGACCTGGCTATCAGGCGACCATATTGTTGAACAGCATGTTCATAATCTTGATGTTCTAAACTGGTTTACAGGTTCTCATCCTGTTAAAGCTGTAGGTTTTGGTTCAAGACTTCGTCGTGTTACCGGTGACCAGTATGATAACTTCAGTGTTGACTTTTCATTTGAAAGCGGGATTCATGTACACAGTATGTGCCGTCAGATAAACGGTTGTGTAAATAATGTATCTGAAAGACTTCAGGGTGCAAAAGGATCTACAAACTGCCGTAACGCTGTTGTTGACCTTTCAGGTGCAGAACTCTGGAAATATCAGTATCCTCTTGACAAGGACGGAAAACCAACAGACAATGTAAGTGTCGATCCATATGTTCAGGAGCATATCGACCTGGTTACAGCAATACGTACAGGCCAGACATTCAACGAACTGGAAAATACTGCTATTTCAACCATGGTTGCAATCATGGGACGTATCTCAGCTTATACCGGTAAAGAAACAACTTACGACGAGATGATGAACTCGGACCTCAAGATCGGACCAACAGTATTTGAATTTGGTCCTGTTAATATCAACAAAGAAGTTCCTGTTGCAGGACTTCCGTATGTTCCGGGCCAGGGTTGACCTGATCAGGTATTGAGAATTTAAAAACCAAATTCTGAAATGACAGATTCAAGAAGAAACTTCATAAAGAAAGCCACATTCGCAGGAGCCGCTCTTTTAGCTGCTCCTGCAGTTTTTGGTCAGGACGGTAAGAAGAAGACAAAGGAAAAAACACCCGATCCTGTTGTTCCTTTCAAGCTGAAATATGCCCCTTCGGTAGGCATGTTTCGTGAACATGCCGGGACAGATATCATCGACAACATAAAATTTTGTCACGATATGGGTTTCAGGGCTATGTTTGATAACGGACTTATGAGCAGGTCTCCGGAGGATCAGGTTAAGTATCTGAATGAGTTGCAACGTTTGGGAATGGACTTTGGTCCTTTTGTTCTCTACGCCGATTTCTCAGTCACCTCATTTGTTCTTAACAAGCCTGAAGTACGTGAAATGCTGATAAACAAGATGAAAGAGGGTGTTGAGGTAGCAAAACGTACCGGGGCAAAACAAGCGCTTGTTGTTCCGGGCCGGTATGATGAAAAGCTTCATCGTGATTACCAGACAGCCAATGTTATTGATAACCTGAGATACTGTTGCGATATAGTTGAACCGGCGGGTCTTACAATAGTGCTGGAACCCCTCAATACTCTGAGGGATCATCCGGGCTTGTTCCTAACCGGTGTGCCACAGTCCTATTCTATCTGCAGGGCGGTTAACAGGCCTTCATGTAAGATAAATCTGGACATATATCATCAGCAGATTACAGAAGGGAACCTTATCCCGAATCTGGATGCCTCATGGAGTGAAATCGGAGCTTTGCATTGTGGCGATAATCCGGGAAGAATGGAACCAACTACCGGCGAAATAAATTATAAGAATGTGTTTAAGTTTATCTATAATAAAGGATACCAGGGAGTCATCTGTATGGAGCACGGCATGAAAGACAGGACCAAAGAGGGTGAAGCCAGAGTGATACAGGCATACAGGGAGTGTGACAGTTTTGAAGTATAATAAATAATAAAAAATGAAAAAAAGTATTTGTTCAGTTTTGATATCGGCACTTATTGTTGTTTTCTCCGTTACTGTAAATGCACAAACGACGAGGCTATATGCCGGAGTTTATACAGGGCAGGGTGAAAAGGGATTACATGTTATTGATGTTGATTTTGCAAAGGGCACCTTTTCAAAGGTCTCTGAAAATGATGCGGGTAATAATCCCTCCTATTTTTGCATTTCAAAGAAACGCAGCATTATCTATGCAGTAAATGAAGTTGGCAGGGTAAATGGTATGAGAGCCGGAGGAGTAACAGCTGTCAGGCTTGATGTAAAATCTGGCACTACGGAGAAGATCAAGGAACTTGCAGTTCCCAACGGAGGACCATGTTATATTTCCCTGACTCCTGAGGAGGATTTTCTCCTGATTGCCAATTATGGAGGAGGTTCAGTTGCAGTTGTAAGACTTGATGCAAACGGAGTACCATCTGCAGTAAGTGATACAATTATGTTTAAGGGCGAAGAGGGAACACGTTCACATGCCCATATGATAGCACCCGGACCAAATGGCAAAATATATCTTACTGACCTTGGCCTTGACAGGGTTGCTATCTACGATCTTGACAAGGCATCAGGGAAACTGATAAACAAAGGTTATGCAAAGCTGACCAAAGGATCAGGTCCTCGTCATTTTACATTCGGTAAGGACGGATCGAAAATGTATGTGATAAATGAACTGGGCTCCACTCTTACAGTTTTTGAAGTTGCAAAAACAGGTGAACTGAGTGAAATACAGACTCTTTCCACAATACCGGCTGATTTCACAGGCAAAAACTACTGCGCTGATATCCATCTTTCAAAAAATGGCAAGTTTGTTTACGGATCCAACAGGGGTCATAATTCCATTGTTACTTTTAAAATAGGCACTGATGGCAAAGTAACTGTTGCCGGACATACCTCATGCGGGGGAGAATGGCCAAGGAATTTTGTCCTCGACCCGACAGGAAAATACCTGATATCAGGAAACCAGAATTCCGGAAATATTTCCTTATTCACTTTGGATAAAAAAACAGGACTTCCGGTTCTTCCGGGGAAGGATTATAAGATCAAGTCCCCTTCCTGCCTGAAGTTTATTGAGTAAATACTTAATATCCACAATGCGCAGCATACCCGCTATATTGATGCTGCTGTTTTCTTTTTCGCTGCACGCACAGGTTTTGAACCTCGATCGTGACGGGAAAAATATTACACTATCTGATTCATCAGGGAACCTGCAGCTTAAGGTTGATTATGGAATGGGTTGCAGGGTAAGCAGTCTGGTAATTAAAGGAAAAAACACTCTTTCCCCTGATGGTGCTTTCACCTCAATTAAAACCGGCACAGGAGTATTTACATCAATTGAATCTGCTGCAAAAGTAGTTGTCAGGAAACGTAAAAACAGTCTTACAATAAGCAATATCTTATTTGGTGATGATAACATAAGTGTTTCCGAGACGTGGATATTTATTGCTTCAGGAAATAATATCACCTGGGAAATAAAACGTGTGTATTCTAAAAACGGGACGATTGATAATATGTCAATTCCGGCCTGGCACTTCGAAAGCCTCGATACATGGAAGGGTGGAATACTTAATACAGGTGGTGTGGTCTGGTGCAAATACTTCAGAAATCTCAATGATACATACGGGGTTCACACTAATGGTGTAACATTCTGGGAGCCTGAGTCGGGTAACGGATTGAAGATTGAAGCTGCATCTTCTTCGGGTGGCAAAATTGCAGGTTCATTCAGCCACTCTCCCGAAAAGAATTTTAAATTTAACCAGTATCTTACTTCAAGTGAGTTAGGTCAGCGATATAACCTAAGCCGATTTGTCAGTGAAAAGGAGGATGTGTTTTCTCCCTTTGATGTTGAGGCAGGAGCTGTTTCAATGACTATTAATCTGAGTTATGTTGATTATAAAAAAGAATACGACAGAGGTGTTCTTCCGGGTGTTGATGCTGTAGCTGTGAGAGAACTCCTGAACACCACAGGGAGGTATGGTGTTGTTGACAAAAGCATTCTTGGAGGCAATGGCTGGATAACAAACTGGAAATGCCTGCATGAGCCATTCTTTGCGCAGATAGGATTAGCGGTAAATGACATTAACTATCTGAAGAATATGGCATCAATGCTTGATCAGGAAAGAGACCATGCAATTGAGAGTGATGGCAGGGTCCTTGCCAGGTGGCATGATGTTCCTGAAGCAGAAAAGAGCAATTATGATTTCAAAACAGGATATTACGATTGCCCATGGGGATACACAATTGATGCCCAGCCCTCCCAGGTAATAAATACCGTTGAACTATTCCACCAGACAGGTGACCTTGAATGGCTGAAATCACATAAGCAGAGTTGCGAAAAAGTACTTAACTGGCTGATTAAAAGAGATTCCAATAACAACGGGATCTTTGAGATGCTGAATGATAATACTGAAGAAAAAAAATGCAGCGACTGGGTTGATGTTGTCTGGGCAAGTTTCGAGAATGCCTTTGTTAATGCACTCATGTATGAGGCCCTGAACCAGTGGGCAGATTGTGAAATAATACTTGGCGATACAGGAAAAGCTGCTTACTATTTGAAAGTAGCAGCAAGGCTTAAGGAGTCTTTCAATAAACCTGCCAGATACGGAGGATTCTGGTCCGAGGAAAAAAGTCAATATATATATTGGAGGGATAAAGACGGATCACTTCATGGAGATAACCTTGTTACACCTGTTAACTTCGCAGCAATAGCTTTTGGTATATGTGATGACCAGGCCAGGATAAAAGCAATACTAGACCAGATAGAGGAAAAAACTTCAGCTGAAAAACTTTTTCACTGGCCCCTGTGCTTTGAGTCTTTCAAAAAGGAAGAGGTGCATGAACCTGTTAACTGGCCGTTTCCTAACTATGAAAATGGGGATATTTTTCCCACATGGGGATACCTGGGTGTCAGATCATATGTGAAGTATAACAAAGAGATTGCTCTGAAGTATATTAAGAATCTATTGAATCAGTACAATAAGGATGGCCTCTCATCTCAGCGTTTCAGCCGCATTACACAGACAGGTGTTGGTTCGGATATTCTTGCTGGTTCAAGCACAACAATTACAGCTTTGTATCGCGATATTTATGGAATCAGACCCAGGTGGAACAGGTTTGGTCTTGAGCCTGACATGTCCTCCGAACTTAACGGGACAGAATTTAATTATTCATTAAGAGATAAAGTGTATAAAGTACACTTAAGTGAGAATAAGTATAAAATTTCAGCATCCGATTTCACAATAGAGGACAGTAATGATTTCGGGGTTAGCATGAGCGGAAATGTTTTGATTTATTACCCCGGGAACCGCAATACGGATGAACTTACAATAACAAGATCATCCACTCTTCCTGTGAGTCTTAATATCTCGGAGTGGAGTGATAAAATTCGAAAATGGGAAATCAGGACTTCCGGATTATTTTCTTTTTCAGTAAAGAATCTGAGACCGGATTCTTCATATAAGCTTTTTGTAGATGGAACCGAAACAAGTGTATACAGATCGGATCCAAATGGACTGATAAGCTTCGAATACAACTGCCAGTATCCGGTGATTTTCAGCCTGTCGGAATAACACTGAATTTATCTGTTCATATATTACCATCATTAGTTTGTTAAGCTATATTTGTTCTTCATTTTCAATCTGATTTATGCAAGTAAAATTTAAATTATCAATTCCAGGGTTTATCCTGAAACGAAATACTATTATCTGTTTCATCTTATCTGCTGTCATAGTAATAGTTTCAGGCTTCGGTAGCGGATCACGGAAACCGCATAAAAATTATGTCCTTCTGGTTTCGCTCGATGCCTTCAGATGGGATTACCCTGATATATACAACACTCCGAATCTGGATAAGCTGGCAAAGGACGGAGTTAAAGCCGACCGTATGTTTTCCTCATTTCCTACAAATACTTTTCCTAACCATTATTCTATAGCCACGGGTTTATATCCAGATCATCACGGACTTATAAATAACAGTTTTCCTGCACCTGATCTTGGGATGTTTTACAGGATGGGTGACAGGAATGCAGTGGAGAATCCCGATTTCTACGGAGGTGAGCCAATGTGGGTGACAGCAGAGAAACAGGGAGTAAAGGCTGCTTCATTTTTCTGGGTCGGATCAGAAGCCCCGGTCGGCGGAATGCATCCTTCTTACTGGAAAAGATATGACAATTCTACAGGGTATGGAGAAAGGATTGATACTGTTGTGAAATGGCTTGGTTATCCTGAGGAGAAAAGACCTGAGCTTGTAACTCTCTATTTCGATGAACCGGATGCAACCAGTCACGATTTTGGACCTGTATCCGAAGAAACAAAAGCAGTAGTGGAAAACCTCGACAGTCTGATAGGAGTATTGAGGAATAAGCTTAAAGCCCTTCCTTATGGTGACCGTATAAACCTCATTGTACTTTCTGATCATGGAATGGCTTCAGTATCTCCTGACAAGTATGTCAATCTTAAGTCGCTGGTACCGGACAGGATGATAGCATCCATATCTGGAGGAAACCCTGTTTACCTTATTAATCCTGCTGAAGGAAAAGCCGACAGTCTCCTTCTGCTTATCAACAACTCAACCGGAGTGAGAGCCTGGAGAAAATCTCAGCTGCCACAAAAATGGAATTACGGAACACATTCCAGAATACCTGAGATAGTGGTTGTGGCTGACAGTTCCTGGAGCATCGGAACCAGGACTACTGCATCAGCCAACAAAGGGGCACATGGTTACGATAATTATAATCCTGATCTCTTTTCAATATTTTTTGCTGCAGGTCCTGCCTTTAAGAAGAATTACACTTTCAGAGAGCTGAAAAATGTAGATGTTTACAATCTTGTCTGCCGGATTATTGATATTAAACCCTCCCCAAATGACGGCAATTCCAAAATTGTCAGAAAAATTCTGAAATAATGCTCCTTGTTTTGTATCAAAATTCTTTTTTTACCGCAAAGTACGCAGAGTTGATGCAAAGGCCGCAAAGTCAAGTCATTCAGATACAGTTCTTTGCGATCTTTGCGTATTTTCTTTGCGATCTTTGCGGTTAACGGATTTTTACTTTCTGCAAACCTAAACTTAAGCTGGAAGATTTTATCTCAGAAATTAACTAATTTCTACTATTCCAGAATTCTCTCATTTTTTCTTTGTAATATTATTACTCCAAATCATTTATGCCTCAGTAATGAATCGTCCTGAATTAATCAGCAACCTGAAAAAAGATCAAAGTAAAATCTGGGATTTAATAGTAATAGGCGGAGGTGCTACCGGTTTAGGGATAGCCCTTGATGGCGTAACACGAGGGTATAAAACTCTGCTTCTTGAGCAGGCAGATTTTGCATCCGGCACCTCATCAAGAAGCACCAAACTTGTACACGGAGGTGTAAGATATCTGGCCAAAGGTGACTTGTGGCTGGTGATGGAAGCGCTGCACGAAAGAGGGCTGATGCTTAAAAATGCCCCGCATCTGACATCAGACCAGGAATTTGTAATTCCTCTCTATTCCATTTTCGATGTTCTGATGTACTATGCCGGACTTAAGTTTTATGACATTCTCTCAGGGCGTTTAAGCCTGGGGAAATCCTATTATATCAGCAGGAAGAAAACCCTTGAGCGACTCCCAAACCTTAAAGGTGAAGGACTTAAAGGAGGTATTGTATACCACGACGGACAGTTTGATGATTCAAGAATGGCAGTCTCTCTCGCTGAGGAGTGTGTAAAAAGAGGAGCAACAGTTCTGAATTATTTCAGAGTGACCTCGCTTCTTAAAAATGAGGGTGGTAAGATTTCAGGAGTAAAAGCAAAGGAGATAATTTCCGGTGAGGAATTTTCTTTCACGGCAAAGGTTGTTATTAATGCCACAGGTGTGTTTGCCGATTCGGTATCAAAGATGGATGAACCTTCAGCGCCTGCATCGATAAGACCAAGCCAGGGGATCCACCTTGTTCTTGACAAATCTTTTCTTATGAGCAATTCAGCAATAATGATCCCAAAGACTGAAGACGGGCGCGTGCTGTTTGCTATTCCATGGTATGATGAGGTAGTTGTGGGCACTACTGACACCCCTCTTGATGAGATATCGATGGAGCCAAAAGCCCTTGATCAGGAAATTGATTTTGTTCTTCGTACAGCTGATGCATACCTTAAACGATCTCCAAAGCGGGAAGATGTGTTAAGTATTTATGCAGGCCTTCGTCCGCTTGCTGCAAACCATTCAAATCCGGGAGCTACCAAAGAGGTCTCAAGAAGACATAAAATCACTCTTTCAGGATCGGGTCTTCTTTCTGTAATAGGAGGCAAATGGACCACCTACCGCCGGATGGCCGAAGAGACTATTGACAGGGCTATTAAAGCCGGTTTCCTTGAGAAGAGAAAATGTCAGACTCATCGTCTTCCGCTTTCTGACAATACTATTTCAAAAATTGGAGGACGATTTAAAATCTATGGCTCAGGTTATACTGCAATTGAGCAGGATATAAAGAAAGATCCATCTTCAGGTTTGCCAGTTCACAAAGATCTGCCATATACCAGGGCGGAGATATCATGGATATGCCGGAATGAAATGCCGGTTAATCTTGATGATGTGCTTTCACGGCGAACACGGGCATTATTGCTTAATGCCCGGGCAAGTGCAGAAATGGCACCTGAAGTTGCCGGTATAATGGCTGATATAATGGGTTTTGATAAGAACTGGCAGAGGGATCAGATCAGGTCCTATAATGAATTGATAGTCAAATATATATAATAATCAGATAATCAATTAAATAACTCATTATGAAAGAGTATATACTTGCACTGGATCAGGGAACAACAAGCTCAAGGGCTATTATCTTTGATAATAATGGCCATCCCGTTGCTACTGCCCAGAAGGAATTCCGGCAGTATTTCCCTAAATCCGGATGGGTGGAACATGATGCTGATGAGATCTGGGCTTCACAATCAGGTGTGGCGCTTGAGGCGATTAAAAAGGCAAAACTCAGGAGCAAAAATATCAAAGCAATAGGCATTACAAATCAGCGTGAGACAACTGTTGTGTGGAACAGGAAAACAGGAAAGCCGGTCCATAAAGCAATTGTATGGCAGGACAGACGGACTTCTGATTTCTGTGACAAGCTCAGAAAAGAAGGAGAGGACAGGAAAATACTTAAGAAAACCGGTCTGATAGTCGATGCATATTTTTCAGCAACAAAGGTGAAATGGATACTCGATAATGTGAAAGGTGCCAGAAAACTAGCTGAGGAAGGCAAGCTTGCATTCGGGACTATTGATTCATGGCTGGTCTGGAACCTGACAGGCGGGAGACTGCATGTTACTGATGTCTCAAATGCTTCAAGGACAATGCTCTTCAATATACATACCCTGAAGTGGGATAATGAGCTTTTGAAGATCTTCAATATTCCTGCATCAATGCTTCCTGAGGTAAGGTCATCCAGTGAGGTATATGGCACGACATCCGGGTTGTTTGATACTGAGATCCCAATAGCAGGAATAGCAGGTGATCAGCAGGCAGCACTCTTCGGACAGATGTGTATAGAACCGGGTATGGTCAAGAATACATATGGTACAGGTTGCTTTATGATGATGAATATCGGGACCAAACCCATCGAATCGAAAAACAGACTTCTTACAACAATTGCATGGAAGATAGGAAACGAAACATCCTATGCACTTGAAGGGAGCATTTTCATCGGAGGTGCTGTGGTGCAGTGGCTGCGGGATGGTCTTGGTATAATTAAGAAATCATCTGAGGTTGAGAAACTTGCTGCTAAGGTGAATGACAGTGACGGAGTATATTTTGTACCTGCATTTGCAGGACTTGGTGCCCCTCACTGGAACCAGCATGCACGGGGGACTCTTGTAGGTATTACAAGAGGTACGACCTCTGCCCATATAGCCAGGGCTGCACTCGACAGCATAGCCTACCAGACACTTGAAGTTCTGCTTGCAATGCAGAAAGACTCGAAGATAAAGATAAGGGAGCTTCGTGTTGACGGAGGTGCAACCGTAAATGACAGCCTTATGCAATTCCAGTCAGATATTCTTCATTCGAAAGTAGTGAGACCGAAGATAACTGAGACAACGGCTCTGGGTGCTGCCTATCTTGCCGGACTGGCAGTTAAATACTGGGGAAGTGTCAGCGAAATCAGGAAGCAATGGCAGGTCGACAGGGCATTTGTACCAAAAGCCAGGGAAAAGGAAACAAGTGCAATGATCGAAAAATGGCACCGTGCAGTTAAGGCAGCAAAAGCATGGACTGAATAACAAATAATTAAAACCATTTATAATCTATGAACGCATTTTTTGCAGAATTTTTCGGAACCGCAATGATCATTGTATTCGGGGGTGGAGTTGTATCAAATGTTCTTCTTACCGGGACAAAGGGAAACAATAGCGGATGGATCGTTATAACCTTCGGCTGGGCAGTCGGGGTTTTTACAGGAGTTCTTATAGCTGCTCCAGTCAGCGGGGCGCATCTTAATCCTGCAGTTACTCTTGCTCTTGTTCTTGCAGGCAAGTTCTCATTTTCCCTTTTACCACTTTATGTTAGTGCCCAGATGCTGGGAGCAATGTTCGGGGCATTTCTTGTCTGGGTTGCCTATAAAAAGCATTTTGATGCCACACAGGATGCAGACATTAAGCTTGCAGTTTTCTGCACATCCCCCAATATCCGGAGTTACTGGTTCAATATCCTAACAGAAGTGATCGGAACCTATGTACTTGCACTGGCAGTTTTATACATGGCTGCACCTGAGGTTGGTCTTGGATCGCTTAATGCACTTCCGGTTGCAATTGTAGTGCTTGGGCTGGGATTATCTCTTGGAGGTCCAACAGGATATGCCATCAATCCGGCCCGTGATCTTGGTCCCAGAATCATGCATTTCTTACTGCCGATACCCGGAAAGCGGGATTGTGACTGGAGATATTCATGGGTGCCGGTAGTGGGGCCTTTGGCAGGAGCTTCAATTGCTGCAGGAATGTATATCCTTTTTGGACATTAGAGGTATTTAATATCGTTTAAAATTCTTATTAATGAAGATCTTCTGTACCATATTGCTTTCTGTAATAATTATCAGTTGCAATTCCTCATCTGAAAAATGTGACCCCAGAGCCGGAGATATATGGGCTTCCGAAATGAAAGTGATCAAAGACAGGAATACAGGTGTTTTAATCAGGCAACTTACAGATTATAAGGGGCATAGTCATCATTTTTACTTTACTAATCCGGGATGGTATGCCGGAGGGAAGAAACTGCTCCTTTCTTCAGCCAGAAACAACCGGACCAACCTTTTTGGTATTGATCTTTCAAGCTATGAAATACAGCAGCTTACGGACCTTACACCTGTTCCGCTTCCACGGGAAATTGAATTCCAGAGAGCATCCCTGAATCCTGTTAAAGATGAAGCATATTTTTTCCATGATCTAAGCATTATTTCAATTGATCTGAAAACACTGAAACAAAAAACACTACTGGTTCTTGATTCAATCTGGAACATCTCAATGACAAACTGTTCAGCTGATGGCAGGTACCTGTATTTTGGCGTTTGGGAGGATATGTCTGACCGATTTGAAGTTGACCTGATGAGAAATTATATAGGATTTGAAGAGACATGGGCTGCAAAACCAAAAAGCAGGATTATCAGAGTTGCCACTGATGGTTCAGGGAGTGAAGTCATTTTTGAAGAAGATTACTGGATAGGGCATATAAATACATCACCAACGCGCAGCGATCTTATAACATTCTGTCACGAAGGGCCATGGGAGAAGGTTGATAACCGTATCTGGTGCATGAATGTAGAAACCAAAGAGATTTGGAAAGTAAGGCCACGGACAGACGAGGGTGAAAGAGTGGGACATGAATACTGGTTCGCTGATGGAGTAACTATTGGTTATCACGGTACAAGATTGGATGGAAGCTCTTTTTTAGGCCATGTGAAATTTGATAACACAGAGCAGACAGAAGTTAAGTTTTCAAAATTTACAGGACATATTCACTCCAATGACAGAAACCTTATTGTTGGTGATGGAGGTGGTGATATAAGGCTATGGAAATGGAATGGTACTTCATACGACGGACCCCGGTTGCTTTGCAGGCATAATTCAACAATGCATATTCAGCAGTCGCATCCACATCCACGTTTTACAGAAGACGGAACCAGGGTAATATATACAACAGATGTATCAGGGTATTGCAATGTTTGCATGGTAGATGTTCCCGATTTTGAAACACTTCCGCAGATTAAGGAGTAACCTGAAAAAGTAAAAGTTACTTTAAAATACGTGGTATATACCTGGGAACTTTTTTACGGTAATTATCGTATTCAGGGTATTTGCTGCGACTGATGTTTTCTGTCATTATTGTACTTCCTGCAAAAAGAAGTACAAGAAGGACCGATCCGGAGAGAGTCCAGTTAAGCCATTGACCGGAAGCAGATACACTAAACAGATAAAAACTGATCCAGATAGCCTGCTCAGAAGCAAAATTAGGATGTCGGGAATAGCTCCAGAATCCTTCTGACATGAATCCTTTTTTCAGTGATTCACTGTATAAGCCTTCTTGTGAACCCTGTTTTTTTAATTTATGGAACCTGAACAACTGGTTATCTGCTAAAGTCTCAATAGACAGGAAAATCAGGATGAGCAATGCTGAAATAATATCAAGAGTATTGAGTTCCGTGGTGTTGTATTTTGCTGCCATCAGTAGAGGCGTTGAAAAGAGAAGGATGAGAAATTGCTGATAAAATGAGGTGAAGAGAAGATTGAACAGCCCGAATTTCATCCTCCCTTTGAGAGAAGGATGCTGGCGCAGAATTTTCCATCTGTAATCTTCCTCACCCTTCCAGGGAATTAGGTTATATCCTCCCTTTCTTCCGAAGTTGAAGCTGAGCCTGAGCCCCCAGGCGGTTATCAGAATACTCATTATCAGTATCCTTGGTGATGGAAACAGGAACAGTGTAATTATGCTGTATATTATTGGCATTATGCTCCATAGCTTGTCAACCTGGCTGTAGTTCTGTGTTATTTCGCTAACAATAAAACAAATTATTGCAGCTGAAATCATTATAATTATCAGGGTGCCGGCAAGCTCCTGAAGTTGAGAATTATTCTCAGCAAAACGGCTTGTCAAAGAGGATAGTACCAGAGATTTCGTCATACCGGATTAAAATTATTGAATTGCCAAAGTTAGAATTTAAACACCGAGTGACACGGAGTTGTTCACGAAGTTTCACTGTTTTTATTTAACCTGTCCACTCCATGCTACTCCATGTAACTCGGTGGTTTCAAAGAAATGTTATTCAGTAGTTTTCCGGCAGATTACAATAAAGTCTTTCGACTCTTTATTTAGTTCATTCCCCTTATAATCACCAATGATCCTATAATTATCAAATGATGATCTTTCTACCAGATGCTCAAGTTCAAACCTGAAGAAAAATCTCATCGGTAAGGCCCAGTCATCCTGCTTTAGTCCATCATCCTCCTGCCATTCCAGGTGAAAATTGACAGTAATGGTCTGGTCAATAAGACTTGGAGTTGTAGAGGCGAACCTTTTGATTATTTTTCCTGGTTCATATTCTCCTTCAAAATCCAACTTATTGTTTAAACCATTTATAATCTGGTTAAGGTCTGGAATAAAGGCATCAAATATAAATTGTCCGTTTTTATTAAGATGATTGTATACATTATTTAAAGCCCTGATTTGTTCATCCTTTTCAAGTAAATGCATTATAACTCTGAAGGGTGCAATTATGAGATCAAATTTGAAGTCGAAGCTGAAATCTACAATATTCTGGAGACTTATCCTGTAGTGCTGATCTTCAGGTATTTTGTTTTTCAGGACTTCAATCATCGAGTCACTAATGTCAAGTCCGTAAATATCAGCCCCAAGGTTCAGTGCATCTGAAAACATTCTGCCGGTACCAACGCCTACTTCAAGGATCTTACCTTTTGTATTTCTTATCTCCTGCAGGAAAAATTCATGATCGGTTGAATCTCTTACCTGGTGATAGATGGTATCATAAAAACGGGCAAAACTATTAGGGTATTTGTGTATCATTATTGAAGTAATTAATCAATTTATTTTTTCAATATTGTCTGAATGAGCTTAATAGTTATTTTGAATGAGGTATCGGGATAGGCAACCTGGTTTACAGTACCTGCAATGTATAGATTCTTTTCAGGACAGCTATATGCCAAAGCACCTGATAATCCCGAATGGCCAATGAGATCGGGAATTGTTCCAAAAGGATTGAAAACCCAGGGCAGTTTAAAAAGATGAATGCCGGTTCCTGACTGCATCGGGAAGAATATCCTGTTCCAGACTTCCAATTCTTTTATGTATTCCTTTGGAAACAGAGCTCCGGTGAAAAAGGCTTCAATGAATACCAGCATATCAGATGAATTTGATACGATTCCCCCATCAGATTTAAATGATGTCATTGCCTTTGGGATATTAAGTTCCCTCTTTTGATAATAGAAATTAACCGGCCTGTTGTCAGTTATCTGATTATATAAATAGGTGTTAGTCAGTTTCAATGGTCTGATAATCATTTCATCGAAGTTCTCCTCAACAGACCTGCCTGTAATTCTTTCGATAATCAATCCAAGCAACTGAAAATTTGTGTCTGAATAATGAGCCTTGCCTTTAGTATCAGGCTTGAATAAAGGTGTCATTGATTTACTCAGCATAATGGCCTCTTTCGGGGTCCAGTATTTATCCTCCCCTGATTTCAGCTTTTCCTCCAGACTTTTTCCGGCGGAATCCTTATCCTGAAAATAATCAGGCAGCCCCGAAGTATGAGCCAGAAGATTGCAAACTCTTATATCAGCAGAATATTCAACATTTTTAAGGACATGCAGACCTCTCATCAGATTATCGTCAAGGTATTTACTGATTTTATCATCAAGATTCAATATGCCTTTTAATCTTAATTTCAGGATAACTGCAGTGACAAATAGCTTTGTGGTGCTGGCAATAAAATATTGTGTTTCATTCTGAATATTTCCGGCCGATCCACGCCATATTTCCTCATTGTACTTTATGCAAAATGAAGTACCGAATACTTTGCTTTTATCAATGCTTTTATCAAGTACTGACTGTAGCTTTTCAGCTTTTTCCAATTCAGGTTTCATACTGGAATTATAATTTTCAAATGATGCTATTTCATTAATTAACAGATTAAGGAATGCTTTATACAGCATTACTTTAATAACTAAATGCGTTGCTGTTTCAAATTTATAAAAACAGATGATAATGGAAACTTTTTATTGAAGAATTAGCCGGAAACAGATCGGCTTCCTTTTTTCATAGGCTTCTGTCTGTTGGTTTTTAAATGGAAATATCTTTATCTTGCCGGCTGAATAGCTTGCAACTGAAACTTTATTTGGATGAGAAAATTCCTGCTTATAAATCTGTCAATTCTTCTGTTGAGTCTCTTGCCTCATATTTTAATTAATGCGCAGGTTGCAGCTGTTGAAACATCGGGTAATTCCAGGAATTACAGGATAGATGATGCCTTTTACATACAGGATGACAGTTCCACTGTTCTGAAAAACTGGACTGAGCAGGAAATGAATATTATTTTCAAACCTGTAAAGGACAGTCTTATAATTTCAATTCACATAGGTGGTTCTGACAAGGTATTCTTCATGGGAATGGCTGTCAAAACTGATAACCCGGGATTTGTAACAGCAAGTTTAGATGTGGAGTTTTTTCACTGGATGTTTGTAAGCCGGATTAAGGAAGGCATAAGGAACGCTTATATAATGAAAGAATATGTTGACGGGAGCCTTGAAAAACTTGGGAAGAGGACTTATTTTATCAATATTGCGTTTGCCGACCAGACTGAGTTCCAGTTCTATGGTTATGAGCTTAATCTTAAAAAACAAGGTCCTAAATAGTCAGGATCATTCCCATTCTTCTTCTATTTGAATAATCAATTGAATTTAACTATATTAGCATAATTGCATCAATTGAATATTAAAATTTTCTTCTATGAGCTCAACCAAATTCATACAGGATAAGCTTAAAAAGTATATCCCTGCCTTAATCTGGCTTCCTAATTATACAAGGGAATTTTTTATGAAAGATTCTATTGCAGGTGTAACTCTGGCTGCTTATGCCATCCCTGTTTCACTTGCTTATGCCACACTTGCAGGATTGCCGCCACAGTATGGTGTTTACGGCTATCTTCTCGGAGGACTTTTTTATGCTTTTTTCGGAACAGGTCTTCAGCTGGCGATAGGTCCAACATCGGCTATTTCAATGCTTATCGGAGTCAGCCTTGCCGATATGGCAGGCGGAGATGTTCAGCGCTGGGTCGATCTTGCCTCTCTTTCAGCAATGGTTTTTGCGATAATATCTGTAATGGCATATATTCTTCGTCTGAGCAGTATTATAAACTTCATTAGTGAAACTGTACTTGTTGGTTTCAAGGCAGGGGCTGCTGTAACAATCGGATTAACTCAGTTACCTAAGCTTTTCGGAGTTTCTGGTGGAGGGGAATCATTTTTTAACAAATTATTTGAGCTTATTAAGCAAATACCTGATACAAAAATTGTTGTATTGCTTTTTGGTGTTGCCGCAATAGTATTGCTCGTTTCAGGGAATAAGTTCTTTCCCGGCAAGCCTGTTGCCATTGTGGTTGTAATCATTTCAATCCTGGCAATTTCATTCACCTCTTTAAGTACAATGGGTTTTAAAACAGTCGGAGTCATTCCTTCCGGTTTGCCTGAATTCAGATTTCCGGATTTAAGTTCATCCAGTTTAATGGATGATATGATGAACATTATACCCCTTGCTTTTGCATGTTTTCTCCTTGCCTATATTGAAAGTGTATCTGCCGCCAAGTCACTTGCACAGAAAAACGACTATGAAATTGATGCCGGTCAGGAACTGCTTGCACTCGGTGTAGCCAACCTGGCAACTTCATTAGGTCAGGGATATCCTGTAAGCGGTGGATTATCCCAATCAGCGGTAAATGATAAAGCAGGTGCAAAAACACCTTTATCACTTGTTATAGCGTCAATTACTATTGGAATCTGTCTGCTTTTTCTCACAGGGCTGCTTAAAAACCTTCCGATGGTAATACTTGCAGCCATAGTTCTTGTGGCAATCAGAGGGCTTATTGATATTAAGGAGATGAAGCGGATGTACAGAGTAAACAGGTTTGACTTTGTTATTGCTATGACGGCTCTTTTGGCAGTAATTGTGTTTGGTATTCTGAAAGGTGTACTTATTGCTGCTCTCTTCTCCCTAGTTCTTATTATACGGGCTGTTTCGAGTCCACATATAGCTTTTCTGGGCAGGATTCCGGGAACCAACAGATATACCGGTCTGCAAAGGCACCCTGACAATGAGCTTATTCCTGGTGTCTTTATTTTCAGGGTTCATGCCTCACTCTTTTATTTTAATGTTGCATATATCTATAGGGTCGTCAGGCAAAAGATCAGGAATCGGAACACCCTATAAAGACAGTGATATTCGATCTGAGCACTTCTGCATATATAGATTCAAGCGGGGCCAGGCTTATAAAGAGGATTCAGGAAGATATGGCTAAACATGGAATTGTGTTTAAAGTTTGTGAAGCTCATTCCTCTGTACGTGACACACTTCGACTTGAAGAAATTGAACATCTTCTTGGTCATGTAAGCCGTCGTGATTCACTGCATGATATGGTGGTTGAGGCAGTTGGAGAGATTGAACCGGATATCAAGAAAGCGCCAGTAAAGCCAACAAAACTTTTACCTCCGGAGATTATTACACAGATTGTACTGGGGAACAATTACTTCACCCAGACTCATCCGAAAGAGTATTTCGATAGCTTCAAATTTGAACAGAAACCTTATATCACACTCGTAACTTGTGCAGATTCACGCGTGCCTCTTAATTCCCTTCTGCCTGACACCTCAAATAAGGTATTTACAATTCAGAATATTGGCAACCAGATCCTAACAACTGAAGGATCAGTCGATTATGGGATTTTTCATCTTAAAACACAAATACTTTTATTCCTGGGGCACTCCGATTGCGGAGCAATAAAAGCTTATCTGAAGGGATTCCAGGATGAATCATACAATATCAAACATGAACTTGATTTCCTGCAGCCAACAATTAAAGAACAGGAGATTAAGGACTTTGACAAGCTTCATTCCCATATTATTGAGAAAAATCTTGATTACCAGGTTAATATTGCCTGTAAAAAGTACAAAGATCTGATTCAGGATGGAAAATTAACTGTAATAGCTGCCATCTATGATTTCAAAGGTGAATTCGGCAAAGGAAAGGGAGATATTGTTATAGTAAATGTCAATAAGGTAAAAGATGTCGAACAGCTCAGAAATCTGCCTCTTTTCGAATATCTTTCAACAGCCCAGAAGGAACTCCATGTAGGCAGATTGCCGGTTTAGGTATTTTAGCTGCTTAGATCAGGTTTCAGGTGTAATTCTGATAAATTCTTTTTCAGAAATTACTTATTATCGGAAAATATTCGCTATATTTTTAATCACAGGAATGATTAAAAATTAATCATCCTTTTTAGAATACTCATAATGGTATTTAATCCGAATATTAGATGATATCTGAAAGAATATTTGAGAAATTAAAGATACTGGCAGAATCGGCGAAGTATGATGTATCATGTGCTTCGAGCGGTACCCAGCGTACAAATAAACCAGGAAGCCTTGGTAATACCTCAGCTTGGGGAATATGCCACAGTTTTTCGGAAGATGGGCGTTGTATTTCCCTGATGAAAGTGATGCTGAGCAACCATTGCATTTATGATTGTGCGTATTGCATAAACCGAAGGAGCAATGATCATCCCCGTGCTACTTTTACATCCCAGGAGGTCTCTGACCTGACAATCGGTTTCTACCGCAGGAATTATATAGAAGGTCTTTTCCTGAGTTCCGGTGTTATCCGTAATCCTGATTTCACAATGGAGCAGATGATTGCTGCCATAAAGGACCTTCGTATGCGTTATAGTTATAACGGTTATATACATATGAAAGTTATTCCGGGCTGCGGACAGGAACTTATCCTAGAAGCCGGGAAATGGGCTGACAGGCTTAGTGTTAACCTGGAGATATCAACAGAGGATAATCTGAAATACCTTGCTCCCGAAAAAAACTATGAGTCTATTCTGAAACCTATCAGGATGATAACAGATAAGATTCATGAAAACAAGGAGGATAAAAGAAAATTCAGAAAAGTGGATAGGTTCACTCCTGCCGGTCAGAGTACTCAGCTCATTGTAGGCGCTACAAATGACAATGACCGTACTGTCCTGAAGCTTGCCAGCAGGCTCTATACACAGAGAAATCTAAAGCGTGTTTATTACTCGGGATATATTCCAGTAAACGATTATGACAAACGTCTTCCTGCTCTTAAAGTTCCTCCATTGCAAAGAGAGCACAGGCTTTACCAGGCAGACTGGCTTCTTCGCTTTTATGGTTTCAAAGTTGATGAAATAGTGAATGATAATTTTCCTGACCTCGACCTGGTTTTAGATCCGAAAGTCAGTTATGCATTCCGGAATCCTGATCTGTTCCCTATTGATATTAACAAGGCAGACTATTACCTGCTTCTGAGGGTGCCGGGAATAGGTCCCCGATCGGCTGATCTGATTGTTGCGTCACGTATTCACTCCCGCCTCAATTCGGGCCATCTGAAGAAAATGGGTGTTGTTCTTAAACGTGCTCAATACTTCATTACCTGCAATGAGCTCGAAGCTTCCAGGACTGCTCTGAATCTGAAACCTGAAATTGTCCGTCATCTTCTTCTCACAGGTCAGAAGCCTGCCAATGCAATTCAGCTTCCTTTGTTTCAGTCAGCTGAGATGTTTTATCCCGCATTGCCATGACAATTCTGAGTTTTGATAATACATTCGATGGATTTCTGACTCTGGTTTTTGAGAGTTACAGGCTGAAGATTATCCCAGATGTAATTATACGTACCGGCGAAAACCAGTCATATCTCTTTTCAGATACTCTTTATATTACGGCTGAAGAAGAAAAAGCTGACCGGGTTTGGAGGAAGATTATTGAAAAAACATCTAAGGCGAATGCCGACCGGATATACCGGGTCTTCATGTCGGAGGTACCTGATTCAGCAAAAATGATCTATGAGTTTATCCGTCTGATGAATGATAAACCCTATAATATTGAGACTGATTTCTCACTTGCACCTGTTCTGTCAATAAGCAAACTCCATCTGAAGGTAGCCCGTGAGGCTGACAGGATTCGCATGTTTACCCGGTTTCAGAAAACTGCAGAGAACAGCTATTTCGCCTCCTTTTCACCACAGTATAATGTACTTCCTCTGATAATCCCCCATTTTACGGACCGTTTTGCCGATCAGGAATGGATTATCTATGATCTGAAACGCAACTATGGTTTCTATTCCGACAAGGAGGAAACAGTCAGGATTACTTTTGAAAATCTTCCGGTTAATCCGGTTAACGGCCAGTTGGAGGAACCTTATCATGATCCTGATGAGAGACAGTTCCAGAAGCTTTGGAGAAAGTATTATGACTCCATTACAATTGATCAGAGAAGAAACTATAAGCTGCATCGTCAGATGCTTCCCAAAAGATTCTGGAGATATCTTCCTGAAAAGAACTGTCATGGAAATAGCAGCCAGGATTAAATCAGGTATTTAATATTAATGCTGTATTGATACAATTGTCTTGTCCTGATATTTATGTTAATTACAGATCTATCCCTATAATTTCATGATCATAAATATCCGGAGTTGATATTATTAATCTGCTCCCTTTTAGTTCATAATCAGGCTTTAGTCCGCTGACCAACAGATATATTCCCTTCGTTTTTATTCCCTCCGGCAAATTAATAATTACCTTTTCCTTAACAGGAATCAGTTCCCGGAAAGGGCCCTTCATCAGCATAGGATTTGTTAGATTAACAAGATGCAGTGTTATCGAATTCTCCTGTTTCCACATTGTAACATCTATAACTCCCGGACCTTTTACCTCTGCCAGCGGCTCCTCGTTAAGTGCCCACCGGATTGTATTGGAGAGCAGTTTCCCATGATCTGGACTCATAATTTGCCAGAATGTCCGGTCAATGTCACCGGGGAAATAAGCTATTCTGGAGTTCGATGTTTCATGAAGATAAAGTTCCCGAATGTCTGTATCTTCAATCAGGGGATAGACATGCTCCATAGGCAGATCAGGGTATGAGGGTATGAGAGTGACAGGAGAGGGGAAGTTTGAAACAGGTCGTACTTTAACTCTGTGAGTGGTATTGATTATTCTGTAGGCCTCTTCAAGTCCGTTGAGGACCGGATGATATGTATTAGTTGATGGATCCTTTTTTATCCGGATATAGCTATTTTGCATAGGTCCTTCAACCGCGTTATCATACGATAGGCCAAAGAGATCGGCAAGACCGAAATCGGATCGTCTTTTTCCTTCCTGATCATATAAAGAGGTCTCAAATGTGGAAAGAATATTTCCTCCCTGTTTAACAAATTTCCTCAACTGGTTGCACTGCTCATCAGAAAGAGAAGCTATGTTTGGCAGAATAAGCAGCCTGAATGGTTTCAGATGTTCAGGATCAAGTAAACGATCATTAACCATCTCGAACGGTATTCTCGCTTCAATTAATGCATGGTACATTCCAGAGGAGTGGTCTTCACTTTTTTTCTGCCATTTTTCATTCAGGGATCCCCTTGATTGTTCCGAAAACACCATCCCAACCCTGGCCATAGGTTCTGTATTACGGAGGTATTTCTCATTTTTAAAATGGCCCTGGTATATTTTATCCACGGTATCAAGCCATCGTTTGTCATATAGAACACCGGAAAACTTGGTGAACCAGGGACGCATCCCGTTGGCTGTACCTTCTGCCACCCATACACGGATTTCAGCTTCACTCTGAACAGAGTCCTTCCATCTGTATTGTTCCTCAACACCAACGCTGAAAATGCCACCAAGGGGTTTCATCCCTATCGAAGCACGCAGCTCTTTGGCTACCTTGCCGTTTGACCAGGGCATTGTCACACCACTGCGGGCCTGATGATCTGTGAAAACAATATCAGATAACTGACCGGTAATCACTTTATCCGGGAATCCGTTTGGAATAAACCGTGATTCGGATCTCTGTTTTCTTATGATATTATCCCAGAGAATCCATAGTTCCTTCAGCCTGTTTGTACTCCATTCCGAATATTTCCTGTAAACAGGATCTGATACGTTGCTGCTTTGAGGAAGGCTCATTCCCGAATATTCTCTGAAATTTTTTACACAATGCTCACAATAGCAAATGCCATGACCAGCCCATCGGTTTGAAAAGATTCCATCGGGCTGGTATCTTTCCATGATCTCATTATGCACAAGAGTCATGAAATCAAAGTTGTACGGACCCAGTGCACAGGTGACCCAAAGCTCAGGATTTGCCCAATGGCGTCTCTTTTCACCATTTGAGGTGACTGCTATCCAGTCCGGATGAGACTCAAATACGTTTTGCCAGGTTGCATGTGGATCTGTTCTGGCTATCACTGACATTCCCATTTGCCTGCATCCCTTAAGCAGATATCCGAATGAATCATAGTCTCCCAGCCATTTACTCCTGTGATGCATTGGCACATCTGTCGGATAGTAGGCTACAACGCCGCCGGCACTAAGAGTAGCTCCGTCAGCATGTATTTTTTTGAAATAACTCAGCCAGAAATCAGGATCAAACCTTCCGGGGTCGTTTTCTACAAGTGTCAGCTGTGCCCATCTCATGGGTTTATTAAACCATGATTCCTGTGAAGCAGGTTCACCACCTGTAAACAGCAAAGGAGCTGAAAAGTGAAATGCACCTGCGGCTACGGATGTTGTCTTTATGAAATTTCTTCTGTCCATAATTTTTTGACTGATTACAACGACGAGAGATAAATGAAAGTTAAATAATCAAAATCATTTTACCTAATCATATAATCGCAATCCGGGATAGGAACATATTGATATTTTTTCCTAATTTGGTTGTATTATAATAAATGTGCTTAAACAGGCAAAAACCATGAATAAGAAAGTAGTTATTTTAGTTGCTGCACTTTTTTTAGGATTGTTTATTATCTGGCCTCTTCTCTCTGTTATTGAATCTGTAAAATTCAAAAAAAACGGAATTCAAACCCAGGGTACAGTATCAGACAGAGATACCCGTAAAAAGGGGTTGGCAAGGGTTACTGTAGTATTTGTAACACAGGATGGATCAGAAGTTACAGCTCAGGCACAAAAACGCAATTTTGTCGGAACCGGAGATAAAACAGAGCTATGGTATGATCCCGCAGATCCGCAGAAGATTGATTTCGGTGATACCATTGGATACAATATGCGTGTTGTTGTTATTGCCGGATTAGTCATCCTTCTGTTGTTTTACTTTTTAATAAAGATTTTACTTGCAGATGTTGAGAAGAAGAAGTTGCTTAAATCAGGTATGAAAATATCTGCCGAATTTGTGGTAATAGACAGAAATGAAAAATACAGGATGGGTGACAAGAATCCATGGATTATAAAATGTAAATGGACCGACATCAGGAATAACCGGGAGTATTTTTTTGTCAGCAAGGACTATACAATTGACCCTAAAGAGTATCTGGCCGGACGAAGATATGTTGATGTCTTTATTGATCCTGCCGATCCTTCCAGATATTATATGGATGCATCTTTCATGCCGGAAGGTGATATTACATATAGCTGATAATCAACATAGATTCACAACTAGTTCAATCTTAAAAATATATTATGAAAAATCTCAAATTTTTTGGAGTTGTACTGTTCTCTCTTTTTTTAGTATGCGGCAATATGTATGGGCAGAAAATATCTGCCATCGAACAAAATAAAAAGCTTGGAAGAGGAGTGAACATCATTGGTTATGATAAAGAACTCTGGAAGGATTATACAACAGGCCGTTTCAAGGCAAAGTATTTCGCCATGATAAAAGAGGCAGGCTTTTCAAACATTCGTATTAACCTGCATCCATTTTCACATATGGATAGTGAATTTAAAATTAATCCTGAATGGCTTAAGACTCTCGACTGGGCTGTAAAGAACGGACTTGATGCAGGCCTGATGGTTATCCTCGATCTTCATGAGTTTAATGCAATGGCAGCAGATCCGGTTGCCAAAAAGGAAATGTTCCTTTCTGTCTGGAAACAACTGGCTCCAAGATATAAAGACCAGTCTGCCAATCTGGTCTTTGAAGTACTTAATGAGCCTAACAGGCTGCTTACTCCTGAAATGTGGAACTCATTTCTTGTTGATGCGGTAAGTATCATACGTTCCACTAACCCTGACAGAACCCTGATAATTGGTCCAGGTAACTGGAATGGAATTGAAACCCTGCCAACGCTTCGTTTACCTGAGCAGGACAAAAACATCATTGTTACAGTACATTTTTATCACCCTATGAAATTTACTCATCAGGGAGCACCATGGTCAAAGGATAATGCAAACTTAAGCGGAATAACGTGGACCGGGACAAAGGAGGAAAAGGAGCTTATCGACAAAAGGCTGAAGGTTGCTGCTGACTGGTCGAAAGTAAATAATCGTCCGATATTTCTTGGTGAGTTCGGGTCATATGATAAAGCTGATATGGAATCACGTGCACGATACACTTCGTATGTTGCACGGACTGCTGAAAAACTTGGATTCAGCTGGGCATACTGGCAGTTCGACAGCGATTTTATTGTTTACGATATCGATAAGGAACAATGGGTTACACCCATACTGAATGCGTTGACAGATAGAAAAATCAAGTAGATTAAGAACGTTATATATAACCTCATATTTTTAGTTAGTTTAATTTTAGCACCTGTCCCGTTTGAAAAAATTATGTACTGCTCTCTGCTTAATTATCTGCCTCAATAGCTACTCCCAGTATAAAAAGAATGTTGTGGTTCTGGATTTAGCCGGGAAATCGTTTTATTACTTTGATATATCTTATGAGCGATAT